>DATATE010000263.1:0-54838 GCA_036268955.1 Pseudonocardiaceae bacterium | reverse complement strand
TGGACTTCCTGCACCGGCAGCTCCGCGTCGAGCCCGGCACGCGGCCTTAGCACGGCGTGGTGGCGGTCACTTCGCGGCCTCCCGTGATGTCCTCGTGACGTACTCCAATATGGTGTCCCGACTCCAATGTGGTGTCCTGGTGGGCACGGTGGATTGGGCGAGGGATTGGACACGGTCGACTACTACGCACTGCTCGGGGTTGACCGAGGCGCGTCAAGGAGCGACATCAAGTCCGCCTACCGCGCGCTGGCCAAGACCATGCACCCGGACATCGGTGGCACCTCAAGCGACTTCCACGCCCTCAACGAGGCGTACGAGGCGCTGACCGATCCGGCCCGCCGCGCCGCCTACGACCGCTCCCTCTACCGGGCCGCACCCCCTCGCCCGGCCCGGCAGCGTTCCGGCTACGGCGGACGCTGGTCGCCGCCGGGCCGGCGCACCGGCCAGACCGGTCGGCTGCGGGACTTCGGCGAGGACGCCGACTTCGTCCCGCCGCCGCTGGTCATCGACCCGACGACGCTGCCCTGGTGGCAGGCTTCGCAGCGGGTGCGCTACCTGCCGACCAGCGGCCCGACAAGGGAACGCCTGCTCGCCGCGATCGGGGCCTGGCTGGCGTTGCTGCTGTTGGTGATCTGGCTGCCGATCGACTCCGTGCCGCTACAGGTCGGGCTCTGGGCGCTGGTGACCTCGGCCGCCGCCGCGGTCGCCCGGCTCGCGCACGGGCATCTGCTCGCCGGCCGCACCGACCGGGCCTTTCTCGCCGAATCCGACGGCCGCAGCACCTTCGGCAGACCGGGCACCGAACCGGACCAGCTCGCCGAGCGGCTCACCGCGCAGTTGCTCGACGACTACCTCCTCCGGCTGCCCGGCACCCGGGTCTTCCACGGTCTGCGGTGGCCCGGTTCGGTCTTCGCCGATGTCGACCACGCGGTGCTGCGCGGGCACCGGCTGGTACTCGTCGAATCGAAACTGTGGCTGCCCGGCCACTACGACGCCGACGAGTTCGGCACGGTCTCGCGCAACGGGCACACCTTCCGCGGCGGCAACGTCCGGCTCACCGAAGGACTGCCCGCCTACCGGAAACTGTTGCCCGCCTTGACGATTCGCGGTGTGCTGGTGGTCTACCCGAGCCGGGCGGGGGAGCTGCGCACCGGTCCGTCGGTCGGCGCGCCGACGCCGCCGATGAGCGCGGAACAGTTCGTCCGGCGGATCGGCGCCTGGTTGGCCGAGGAACCGGCCACCGTGGACCGTGAGGCGTTCCGGACGGTGCGCCGACAGCTCGCCGAGGACGATTAGCGGCCCCATTCGGCCGCATCACGGTTGTGCATCACTTGATTCGGTGCGGGTAACCGTCGCGTGAACTCCCACGACCTAATTGATGACTGCGTAATTGCCATTTCAGGTGAAATGAGGGGTGCGCGTAATGGATCATCAACTGGGCGATGATTTTCTTTCCCGACAGCGCGTGCTCGTCATCGCGCCGCATGCCGACGACGAAAGCTACGGCTGCGCGGGCACCATTGCCAGAATGAAGTCGCTCGGTAGCGAGGTGTATGCGCTCCTCGTCTCGGTCGGTAATCTTGATCACTACGGAAATCAGGATGATCCGAGTATGCACCTGGTAACCGCGCAAACCCGACTGCGCGAATTCGCCGCGACCGCGGAACTGCTGAAAGTCGACGACTGGGAAGCGCTCTACACCAGCGGCGCCGAGCACATGGCGCTGGACACGGTGGCCAGGAAGGACCTCGTCCGACTACTGGAGCGCGATGCGCGGCTGTCGATCGAGCAGATCCAGCCGACCCTGCTGCTCATGCCCTGGACCAGCTACAACCAGGACCACGAGGCCGTCTACCGGGCCTGCCTCACCGCGACCCGGCCGGGGGATCCGCAGGTCCGCCACCTGGTGCCGTTCGTCTGGTGCTACGACAACACCAGCCTGTTCTGGGCGCCGGAGGCGGAGCGGTTCCACCCGAATGTCTTCGTCGATGTCAGCGATTTTCAGGCGATCAAACTGGAGGCGCTGCGTACGCACGCCTCCCAACTGCGCGGGCCGCTGTTCCATGGCAGTCCGGAATCCACCGACCTACAGGCCCAATTGCGTGGCCGGGAGATCTCGGTGCACAGTGCCGAAGGTTTCGTCGCACTGCGGATGGCATTGTAATGACACTCGTATCGATCCATCAGCCGAATTTCCTGCCCTGGTCCAAACTGTTGGCGAAGATCGTCGCCAGCGACGTGTACGTCGCCTATGACAGCGTCCAGTTCAACAAACGCGAGTACCATGCGCGCCAATTGCTGTTGACCGCGCAGGGCGCCCCGGCTTTCCTCTCGGTGCCGGTCCGGCATACCGGGCAGCGCGAGATGCTGCGCGATATGCGCATCGTCAACGAACTGCCCTGGCGCGAAGCGCACCTGCGGTTCCTGGAAACCCACTACGGCCGCACACCGTATTTCGCCGAGGTCTTTCCGCTGCTGGCGCGGGTCTACGCGGCCGAGCACGAACTGCTCGCCGAGCACAACATCGGCCTGATCGAGGCGGTGTGCGGTTACCTCGGCGCGCGGGTGCGGATCGTGCGCGCCTCGGCGCTGCCGCATGCCGGCAGTCGCGAACAGCGCCTGTTGGACCTGGTCCGCGCGGTGGCCGGTGACGCGCACCTGTCCAGCACCCAGACCACCCACCACATCGACTGGGCGCCGTTCCGCCAGATCGGTATCCCGGTGTACCTGCAGGAGTTCACGCACCCGGTCCATCAGCAGGGTGCCGGCGCCTTCGTGCCGAACCTGTCTGCTGTGGACCTGTTGTGCCACCTCGGCCGGGGCTCGATCGAGGTACTGCGTGCCGCCACTGTGCTGCGTGAACTGGACATCCGCGGCGCGGCCTGACCGCCGTCGCGCGCCGACGGGGGCGCTGTGGCCGCACGGCCGCGGCGCCCCCGTCTCGCGTCGTCCTCATTCGACGGTGACGCTCTTGGCCAGGTTGCGCGGCTTGTCGATGTCGCGGCCGAGCTTGCGGGCCAGATGGTAGGCGAAGACCTGCAACGGAATGGTCAGCAGGATCGGGTCGAGTTCGACGCAGCCGGCTGGTACCCGAATGACGTCGTCGGCCTGCTCGATGTCGAGGTCGGTGTTGGTGACCGCGACAACGGGCCCGCCGCGAGCCTTGATCTGCTCGATGGTGGCGAGGTTCTTGGCCACCAGTTCGTCATCGGGTACCAGCACGATACTGGGCATCGCCGGGTTGATCAGCGCGAGCGGGCCGTGCTTGAGCTCGGATGCCTGATACGCCTCGGCGTGCACGTAGGAGATCTCCTTGAGTTTCTGCGCGCCCTCCCGAGCCACCGGCCAGGCCCGCACCCTGCCGATGAAGAACATGTGCTCGGCATCGGCGTAGCGGTCGGCGATCGCGGCGATCTGCTCCCGCGCGTCGAGGATGCGCCGAATCTGCTGCGGCAGTTCCTGCAGCGCCTTGATCAGCCGCTGGCCCTGGCTGGTGGACATGTCGTGGGTGCGGCCGATGAGCAGGCCCAGCAGCGCGAAACTCACCGCCATGTTGGTGAAGGCCTTTGTCGAGGCCACCGAGATCTCCGGGCCGGCATGCAGGAAGATGCCGCTGCCGCACTCGCGCGCCAGCGCCGAGCCGACCACGTTCACCGCGCCGATCACCAGGGCGCCCTTGCGGCGCAGTTCCCGCACGGCGGCGAGGGTGTCGAAGGTCTCCCCGGACTGGCTGACCGCGATGTAGAGGCAGTCCGGGTCGACCACCGCGTGCCGGTAGCGGAACTCGGCCGCCGGTTCGGCATCGGCAGGGATGCGGGCCAGGCTCTCCACCAGTCCGGCACCGAGTTGGCCTGCGTAGTAGGCGGAGCCGCAGCCGAGGAACTTCACCCTGCGGATACCGCACAGCGTCCTCGGGTCCAGTCGCAGGCCGTCCAGCCGCGCGGTGCCCAGCCGTTCGTCCAGCCTGCCGCGCAGCGCCCGCGACACCGCCTCCGGCTGCTCGTTGATCTCCTTGTCCATGAAGTCCGCGAACCCGGCCAGGTCGTAGTCCAGTGCGGTCGGCTCGGCCTCGACTCCCGCCGCGCCGGCTCGGCGCGAGTCGATCGGCCCGGCCTGGTAGCCGTCCGCGCGCACCGTGGCCACCTCGCCGTCCTCAAGGTAGACGACCTGCTGGGTGTGGTGCACGATCGCCGAGACGTCCGAGGCGATGAACATCTCGCCGTCGCCGAGACCGATGACCAGCGGGCTGCCGCTGCGCGCCGCGACGATCAGGCCCGGCTCGTCGGCGTGCACCACCAGCAGGCCGTAGGTGCCCTCCACCCCGCGCAACGCCTCCCGGACCGCATCGGCCAGTCCGGTGCCGCGCCGCCCCGCCGCCTCGGCGATCAGGTGCGCGAGCACCTCGCTGTCGGTCTGCGAGGCGAACCGCGCCCCCCTGCGGGTCAGCTGGGTGCGCAGCAGCTCGGCGTTCTCGATGATGCCGTTGTGCACCAACGCGATCCGCCCGTCGGCCGCGGTGTGCGGATGCGCGTTGGCCGTGGTCGCGGGGCCGTGCGTGGCCCACCGGGTGTGCGCGATCCCGGTCGAGGCGCCGCGCAGGCTCGCACCCGCGCCCGAGATCTCCTCGACCCGGCCCGCCGCCTTGCACACCACGAGTTCGCCGGCCCGCTGCACCGCGACACCGGCCGAGTCGTAGCCGCGGTATTCCAACCGCCGCAACCCTTCCAGCAGTACCGCGACCGCGTCCTGGGTGCTTCCGACGTACCCGACGATTCCACACATGGCCCTGCTTCTCCTTCGACAGCAACGGAAAAACCTACTGCCGCCTCACTGGCCGGCGACCGCGGCAGGACGACGCGCCGAGCGCAGCGACCTTCGGCTGGCGATCACGGATTCCAGCGTCTCGGCGAGGTTTCGCGCCGGCCGGAAACCGATCTGCTCCCGCGCCCGCGTACAGTCCGGCACCCTGCGCTGCATGTCCTCGTAGCCCGCGCCGTAGGCCTGCGCGTAGGGGACGCGGACGATGTCGCTGCTGGAACCGGTCGCCTCGATGACCTTCGCCGCCAACTCGGCGATGCTGACCTGCTCGGGGTTGCCGAGGTTGTAGACCGTGCCGTGCGCACTGTCGTCGGCCAACAGCGCGACCAGCGCCGGCACGATGTCCAGCACATGGCAGAAGCAGCGGGTCTGCTCGCCGGTGCCGAACACGGTCAGCGGCTCACCGGCCAGCGCCTGGTCGACGAACCGGGGGACCACCATCCCGTAGCGGCCCGCCTGGCGCGGGCCGACGGTGTTGAACAACCGGACCAGGACCGCGTCGAGGCCGCGTTGCGCGCCGTAGAGGTAGGTCAGCGTCTCGTCGACGGCCTTGGCCTCCGCATAGGACCAGCGGTTCTTCAGCGGTGAGCCGAGGATGCGGTCGTCATCCTCGCGCAGCCCGACCGTGGTGTTCTTCCCGTACACCTCACTGGTCGAGGCCACCAGAATCCTGGCGTGCCGGCGCAACGCGGCCTCCAGCACGATCTCGGTTCCGGTGAGGTTCGTGCGCAGGCTCTCCAGGGTGCTGTCCAGAATGGTGAACACCCCGACCGCCGCCGCGAGGTGGTAGACCGCGTCGACATCGGCCACGCACTTGGCGACCGCGGCCTCGTCCCGGATGGAACCGCAGACGAACCGCAGTTTCGGGCTGCTGGCCACCGCGGCCAGGTTGTGCACGCTGCCGGTGCTGAGATCGTCGAGCACGGTCACCTCGTGGCCGAGGCCGATGAGATGTTCGGTCAGGTGGGAACCGATGAAGCCGGCGCCGCCGGTCACCAGACACCGCATGATGGGTTCTCCTTCGGTTGGCACGCGGCGCTCAGACCACGTCGCGGTGTGGTGCGTGCGAGAAGGTGTAGGTGGCGTCGAGGACGATCGGGCAGTGCCCGACCCAGTCGTAGTCGTGGCCGGGCTGCACCGTGTGCACCAGCGCGAGGTCCCAGTCGGTGCCGTGCGGTTCGCTGATGCTGTCCATGCTTCGCCCGTTGGCCAGTGCGATGGTGGGCACGAGCGGGTCGTAGTAGTCGACCTTGGCACCGAAGGCGAGCAGCGTCTCGATGATCTCCAGCGCCGAGGACTCGCGCAGGTCCTGCACGCCCGGCTTGTAGCTGACGCCGACCACCACCACCCGCGCCCCGGCCACTCCTCGGCCGGCACTGGACAGGGTCTCCAGCGCGCGGTCGACCACCCTGCGCGGCCGGTGCGCGATCATCGTCATCGCCTGCTGGATCAGCGGCGCGTCGGAATGCGCCTTCTTCAGCTGCCACAACAGGTAGTGCGGGTCGCAGGGGATGCAGTGCCCGCCGACGCCGGGGCCGGGGAAGAAGCTCATGAAACCGTAGGGCTTGGTCGCCGCGGCATGGGTGATCTCGATCGGGTCGAGTGCGAGCGTGCCGCAGATCTCGGCGAACTCGTTGGCCAGCGCGATGTTCACCGCGCGGAAGGAGTTCTCGTACAGCTTGGTCAGCTCGGCCGCCTCGGCGGAGCTGACCTCGTGCAGCAGTGGTGTGAGCGCGTGCAGCACCGACCGGGCCCGCGTTGCGCAGGCCGGGGTCGCGCCGCCGAGGACCCGAGGGGTCCTTGCCTGGGTGTGCGCGGTGTTGCCGGGGTCGATCCGCTCCGGGCTGAACGCGACGAAGATGTCCGTGCCGACCGAGAAACCCTTGGCCTTCAACGGTTCCATCAGCAGCGTTCGAGTGGTGCCGACGAACGAGGTCGAGGTCAGGATCAGTGTCTGGCCGGCCCGCGCATGCGCCACGACCGCGGCACAGGCCGAACGCAGCGGGCCGAGGTCCGGGGTGAGATAGCTGTCCAGCGGGGTCGGTACGCAGACGATCACCGCCTCGGCCTCGGCGAGGCGGCGCGGCTCGCTGGTGAGTTCGAACCCTGGGTCGCGCCGAGCGACCTCAAGTCTGGCACGGTCGGCCGCAATGAGATCCGGCTCGCCGGCCGCGATGAGGTCGAGTCGCTGAGTGCTCAGGTCGATCCCGAGCGTCCGCACACCCTGTGAATGCAGCCCCAATGCGGTCGGCAGACCGACGTAACCCATTCCGACAATCGCCACCGAGGAAATACCCGTGGCGATCGAGGAAATACTCGCAGCTTTTTCCGGCCTTGGCGTGATGGTGCTTGTCAACGAAGCTCACCCTTTTCTACGTACGTAGCTGATTCGTGACAATTCCCACCGTGACCGTGTCGAGGCTCCGCGTGGTCGATGTGGCGAGAGACCGGGCTGGTCCTGGTCGGTTCCGGGACCATGGCCAGGTTGACGGGGTTTGTCGATGACGGCCCGGTATCGGGGTCGGCCGGCTGCGACGACCAGTCGGTCTCCTTGGCAGGAAATTGTGCGGTGACGTCCACGTCGCACAGCAAATCGCGATTGCCACCCTTTGTCCTCGTGCATCTGGGCGATATCCGACTCCCGCAGTTGAAGGAGAAACGCCGATTCGGCGTATTCGTACTGCCGGGTTCGTCAAGGTGTGGTAGCCGGCCTCCTCCGTTGAGATGAGCCGGGTCGCGGGAGGGCTGACTAGCGTGGCCGGGGATATACCCCGACACACTTTTGGTGGTCGTTGATGACAAAACCCAGACACGCGAAACGAAACGACTCCCGCTGGGGAGCGAGATTCCGGCGGGGCAGCCCGCACGGCAGGTTGAAGATCATGGGTACCGTCGCCGTCGTGGTGCTCGGCCTGGTACTTCCCCTGGTCACCACGGCAACGGCCGGTGCGGCGCCCGCCGCGACCACGACCAAACCCGTCCAGGTCAGCCTGACCTTCGACGACGGCAACGCCGATCAGATGACCGCACTGCCGTATCTGCAGAAGTACCACATGAACGGCACCTTCTACATCATCACCGGTGTGGTTGGCGCGCCCAACTATCTGACCCAGGCCAACATCGCGACGATCGCCAGTGAGGGCAACGAGATCGGCGGGCACACCGTCTCCCACCCCGACCTGACCAGCGTTCCGCAGGACGAGGCGATGCGGCAGATCTGCAACGGCAGGGCGACGCTGGCCAGTTGGGGATATCAGGTCACCGACTTCGCGTACCCGTACGCCGACCTGAACCCCGCGGTGGAAGCCGATGTGAAGGCGTGCGGGTTCAACTCGGGACGAGGGCTCGGCGACATCGCGTCCTCGCACGGCTGCACCGGCTGCGCGACGGCCGAATCGGTGCCGCCGAAGGACGCCTACGATCTCGCCGCGGTCGACGAGATCGACTCGACCTGGTCACTCGCGCAGATGGAACAGGTGGTGACCACCGCCGAGAAGAAGGGCGGCTGGCTCATCTTCACGTTCCACCACTTCGGCACCTGCGGCGCGGCCTGTGATCCGGAGATCACGCTGCCCTTGTTCGATTCGTTCCTGTCCTTCATCCAGGGTCAGGAATCCAAGGGTGTCTCGGTGAAGACCGTGCACCAGGTCGACGGCGGAACGGTCAAGCCGATCGTCACGGAGCCACCGTCGACGAACACCACGCTGCCCAATCCGTCGCTGGAAGCCTCCACCACCGGTGACGGGTTCCCGGACTGCTTCATGCCGGCCGGGTACGGCACCAACACGCCCACCTGGGCGCGCACCACCAACGCGCACACCGGATCGTATGCGCAGCAGGTGAGCGTTACCGGGTATTCGGACGGGGACGCGATTCTGTTACCCACGTTCGACCTCGGTGCGTGTACACCAGCGGTGATTCCTGGTGACAGCTACAACCTGAGTATCTGGTACGAATCGACCGCGATAACCCAGTTCGCCCTCTATACCCGAACAGCCGGGGGGTACTGGTCGTACTGGACCTCCGGTCCGTGGCTGGCACCCGCGTCAACCTGGACCCAGGCGACCTTCGCAACGCCCGCGGTACCGGCCGGCCAGGTCGGGATCAGCTTCGGGCTCGCGGTGATCGCCAACGGTTCGCTCACCACCGACGACTACGCGATCTCCGGTCCGGGCATCGCCGCCTCGTCGACCTCGTCGACCTCGTCGGCGAGCCGGTCGCTGCTCGCGAGTCCCAACGCGATAGCGAAGCTGCCGAGCGGCCCGTCGGTCACACCGGCGAAGCCGTGGGGCAAGCACGCCGAGCCGACCGTTCCGCGGTCCGCACCAGGAAAGGTGATCGCACCACCTGCGATGCCCGACTAGCCGGACGTCGCAGCGCAGGTTGCCGCACGGTCGAAGGCTGACCGTGGCTGTGCCGGGCCCGCACCAGGCCGAGGGGTGCGGGCCCGGCGCAGTGCGCTGTCCTGGCTTCGCCAGGGAAACCCGGCTCTCCTGGAAACCTTGCTCTACCAGGGAGATCGCGGTGTCGGTCATACGAATGAGGTAGCCGTCCTCACCCACCCAAGGGTTCTGCGTGACCGACCGCGCCAATAGCGTTTCCCGCGCACACCTTTCGGACGGAGGACGCCAGAGATGAGCCGACACCCATTCGATCCGGTGCCCTGATGGCTGAGCCGCGACCTATCGATCTCACCCTCGTCGAGGACGAGCAAGACTCTGGGCACGATCCCGGCTCCGCGCCGGGCGGCCCGCCTCGGCGCCAGCACGGCGATCTCGTTCTCGCACCGGTATCACCCGAGCCGTCGGTCAGGCGCAGCTGGCCGCGCAGGCCGCCGCCCGGCGCGATGTGGCTCGGCGTGCTGTCCTTCGGCGTCATACTCGTCCTGGTACTGCTGGTCAGCCTCCAGGGTTCGCCGGTAGCGGCGCCACCGCCGGTCGTCGTGGTGTCGACGCCGTACTGGAACGTCGCGCATGCCGGCACCGCCGTTCTCGGGCAGCGGCAGGACGTCAGCGAGGTCTCCCCGTCGATCTACGCCATCGACGCGGCAGGCGACATCACCGACCAGTACGCACCCGGCGCGGCGGCCGCGACCCAGGCGAGCCTCGCCCAACTGCGCAAGGCAGGGCTGAAGCTGGTGCCGACCGTGGCCAACGTGGTCAACGGCGGCTTCACCTATCAGCCACTGGCCGGCATCCTGCACGATCCGGCCCGCGCAGCGCACAACATCGCCGCGATCCTGGCGCTGGTCCAGCGGCAGAACTACGCCGGCATCGACATCGACTACGAGAACCTGCACAGCGGCGACCGGCAGGCCTTCACCGACTTCATCACCCAGCTCGCCGACACCCTGCACGCGCACGGCAAAACGCTGTCGGTCACGTTGTTCGCGAAGGCCAGCGACGCAGGCTACGACCAGCGCAACGTCGCACAGGACTACGCGGCGATCGGCAAGGTCGCCGACGAGGTCCGGCTGATGGGCTACGACTACCACTGGGCGATCTCGGCACCCGGCCCGATCGCGCCGGTGAACTGGATCCAGGACGTACTGCGCTACGCGGTCGGCCAGATCGCGCCCAGCAAGATCATCCTCGGTATCCCGATGTACGGCTACGACTGGGTCGACGGGCACGGCACGCCGGTCGCCTGGCTTCAGGCCTTCCGGTTGGCCAACCAGTACCACGCGCAGATCCAGTTCGACGCGGCCAGCCAGACGCCGTGGTTCTCCTACACCGACGCCAAGGGCCAGTACCACGTGGTGTGGTTCGAGAACGCGGCCAGCGCGACCGCCAAGCTCGACGTCGCGCGCAACGAGGCCATCGGCGGCGTCTACCTGTGGCTCTACGGCTACGAGGACACCAATGTGTGGTCCGCGCTGCACCAGAGCTTTCCGATCAGCAAGCCGGCGTCAGCCACGACGGGAGGGGGAACCCCGTGATTCCCTGGTGGGCAATGATCATCCTGGTGTTCGGCGCGAACTCGACCCTCTGGGGCGTGATCGGCCTGTGCCGGTTGGCCGAACGGCATCTCCGGCGCCTGCGCGCCGTCCTGTCCTCGTCGGTCAAACCGACCGGTAGGCACGCGGCAGGCGCCCCGCCGGGCGAAGAGGTCGACGTCGTGGTCGCGCTGCGCGGCGGCGCCCGCCGACCTCGGTCCGGCCGGCTGTCCGTCGAGGACGTTGCCGTGCTGATCGCCGCGCACAACGAGTCGGTGGTGATCGCCGACAGCCTCGCCGCGATCACCGAACTGGTGCCGAAGGGCAACGTGCACGTCGTCTCCGACGGCTCGACCGACGACACCGAGGCCTTGGCCGCCGCGACCGGGGTGCACGTCACGGCGACCGAGACCAACCTCGGCAAGGCCGGCGCGCTGGCCTACGCGATCAAGGAGTTCGGTCTTGTCGAGCGGTTCGCCGTCGTGATGCTGCTGGACGCCGACACCAGGGTCCAGCCCGGCTACTTCGCCTCGGCACTGCCGCTGTTCGACGACCTGACCGTGTCCGCGGTCGCCGGCGCCGTCGGCACCGCCTGGGCCCGCAAGCTCTCCGCGATCGGCACCCTGCTGGTCGGGCACCGCACCCGGATCTACTCGATGGCGCAGCGGGTGCTGAAGTTCGGCCAGACCTGGTCGCGGGTGAACGCGACCTACATCGTGCCCGGTTTCGCCAGCATGTACCGCAGCGACGTCCTGCCCGAGATCGACATGAACCCGCCTGGTCTGGTCATCGAGGACTTCAACATGACCTTCGAGCTGTACAAGAAGCGGCTGGGCAAGGTCGGGTTCTCGCTGTCGGCGGTCGCGGTCACCCAGGACCCGGACACCCTCCGCGACTACGCGCGGCAGACCAAACGCTGGGCGCTGGGGCTGTGGCAGACCGTCCGGCGGCATCCACCGAGGTTCGACCTGTTCTCCGGAATGCTCGCCGCGCTGCTGATCGAACTGCTCACCAGCAGCCTGGTCTTCCTGCTGTTGCCCATCCTGGCGGTGGTGCTGATACTGCCGGACTTCTACGGTGGGGCGCTGTCCCTGCCGGTGTTCGCCGGCCTGCACGGCGTGATCGCCGCCCACGTCGACCTGCGCGACCTGCTCTTCGGCATCGTCCTGCCCGACTACGCGCTCACCCTGCTGGTGGCCACCGTCGAGCGCAAGCCGAGGTTGCTGCTCGGTGGCCTGTTCTTCCTGTTCCTGCGGATCTTCGACGCGGGCATCGCGCTCTACACCCTGCCGTCGGCGTGGCTGACGAAGTCCAACGGACGATGGCAGAGCCCGACCCGACGGGCGCTGTCCGCCGACGGAACCCAGAACAGCGAGCAGAGTCATGCATTCGTACGAGGAGCAAAAGCCGGTTGACGGGCATAGTGACCCGGTGACCCTGCGCCGTGTCCTGCTCGTCGACGACCACCAGATGCTGACCGAGGCACTGGCCGCTCGACTGGCCACCAGCACCGACCTCTGCGTGGCGGGCCGCTGCGCGACCGACGATCCGCAGCTGTGCGAGATGATCCGGGCGCTGCGCCCGGACGTGGTCACCATCGAGGTCGCCGCGCTCGGCAACGACATCGAAGAGGTGCTCCGCGCGGTCGTGCGGGCCTGGCCCGCGACCAACGTGGTGGCGCTCAGCGCCGAACACGACGCCGACCGCGCACTGCGAGCCGCGCGGGCCGGAGTGGCCGCCTGGGTGCCCAAGGAGTGCGGCGCGCAGGACCTGGCCACCGTTTTGCACGGGGTCTGCCTCGGCCACTCCTGGTACCCGCCGGACCTGCTCGGTGCCGTGCTGCGCGGCCTGCGCACCGACATCCAGCAGGCCACCGATCGCACCGGGCCGCTGGACATGCTCAGCCCGCGCGAGATGGACGTGCTGGTCAGTATGGTCGACGGCCGGCACGGCCAGCAGATCGCCGAACACCTGTCCATCTCGGTGGACACCGTGCGCACGCACACCAGGAGCATCCTGGCCAAGCTGGGCGTGCACAGCAGGCTGGAGGCCGTCCGGGTGGCCCGCGCGGCTGGTCTGCGGGCCGAAGCCCGCGTCGCGGATCAGCCGGTACGGATGATCTCCTCGGTCATCCAGCGGTCACACCGCTAGTGGTTATCCGCCTTCTTGATTGTTCATTTATCGAACCAATTTCGGCGGTAATTCAAAATTCCGATCAAGAAGTTTGCGATCAAAAATGGTTCGAACCAATGTGGCTTCATCCGTCCTATCCGGATCGTAAAAACGGCGATTATCATGGGATCCCGTCGATCGCTACATTCCTGTAGATGCTTGTTGTCGCTGGTAGCGACGATCCGACTACCCGCAAGATCTGGCTGTATCGGCGAGTAACAGCCGTGCTTTTCCCGCGATACGTAGGCAAACGCATGGTTCGGAAATCACGCTTCCCCTGCGGGAAAACATCGGTCGTTTTCCGCAGCGTGCAACGGGCAGGGTTTAACGGGGTGCGCGACATGGACTGGTTGCTTGATCGACGGAAGAGTTCGGGGCGGCGAAGTTCCGACGAGCGTGACGAACTGGCCCTGAAGGGTCTGCTGCACGATCTGGAACACGGCATGGCGACCCTGTCCTCCTTAGTGGAGGTCGTGTGCGGGGACGACAACCTGTCGATCGGTTCGAGAATCCAATTGGAACGGATGGACAACGAGCTGACCAGGCTCGCCGATTTCCTCTCCGAGTGGGCCGACCGCTGGGCCGGCGCCACCCAGGACGGCACGGTCAACACCATCGACCTGCGCGCGCTGGCCGGCGAGGTCGCGCAGCTGGCCGAGGTCGAACACGGGGCGAACGTGGTGCTGGTACCCGGCCCCTCGGTGCGCCTGGCCGTCCGGCCGGGGCTGGTCTGGCGCATCCTGGCCAATATGGTCGACAACGCGGCGCGGGCGGCCGGTCCGTGCGGCGCCGTCGAGGTCACCATCACCGAAACCGACTCGATCGTGGTCGAGGTCCGGGACGACGGCCCCGGTTTCGGTGGCGCGCCGAGCAGCGGCGCCTCGCTCGGGCTGACCGTGATCGCCTCCCTGCTGCGCTCGATCGGTGGTCACTTCGAACTGCGCGACGCGCCGGAGGGCGGCACCGTCGTCCGCGCGATCTTTCCCCCGCCGCCGAAGCGGGCCCTTGCGGAGCGTCCGGCATCGGCGACGCCGGCGACGTGGAGGCGCGAACAGTGACCGACCTGGTACTCGCCGACGATCACGCGATCTTCGTCGACGCGCTGTCAACCGTGTTGACCCGGCAGGGTTTCATCATCGCCGCGGTGACCAACAGTCTCGCGCAGACCGTGACCGCGGTCGGCCAGCGTCGACCGCACGTCTGCCTGATCGACCGGCATTTCGGCGACGGCGACAGCATCGGCATCCTCGGCAGGCTGATCACCTCCAGCCCGCGGACCAAGATCCTCATGCTCTCCGCCGACCGGGACCCGGACGGCATGGCCGGCGCGCTCGGTGCCGGCGCCTCCGGCTACCTGCACAAGACCCGGCCGCTGGCCTCGCTCACCTCGGCGATCGGCGATGTGCTGCGCGACAAGGTCGTCGTCGACCTGCCGAGCCCACCGCCGGAACGCCGATCCGCCGAGCACGCCGACGCACACCGGTTGGCCGCGCATCTGACCGGCCGCGAATGGCAGTGCCTCGAACTGCTGATCGACGGCTTCGACACCACGACGATGGCCCGGCGGCTCGGGGTCTCCCGCACCACCGTGCGCACCCACGTGCAGGCGTTGCTCACCAAGCTCGGCGTGCACTCCCGGCTGGAGGCGGCCTCGTTCGCCGTGCGGCACAAGCTACTGGCCGAGGCGAACGTGCCGGCGCGCGCCATCCAGGCCATCTGAAACGGCCGGCGGAACTCAGCGCTCGGGTTTGCGCGCCACCGCGCCGTAGGTCAGCAGGATCTGCTCAACCGTCTCGTCCGGCCGCCATTCGTTGGTCGGGACGAGACCGGGCGGCACCAGGTCGAGACCGGCCAGCCAGCCGGACAGCACGATGGCGTCCCGATGCACGAACGGCACACTCGTCGAGGCCTGGTAGTCGGCGATCATCCTGGCCTGTTCGGCCGGCAGATCCCGGTCGTCGGCGGCATGCGAGAGCGCGAGATAGCTGCCCGGCGCCATCCGCTCCCGGTAGGCCCGCACGATCTCCTCGGGCCGCTGGGTGTCCGGCAGGAAGTGCAGCACCGCCATCAGCAGCACCGCGACCGGCTTCGACAGGTCGAGCAGTTCGGTCAGCTCGGGCCGGCCCAGCACCTCCGCCGGCCGGCACAGGTCGGCGCGGATGACCGTGGCCAGTTCGTTGTCGGCCAACAGTTTCCGGCCGTGCGCGACGGCGATCGGATCGATGTCGACGTAGACCACCCGAGCGGCCGGATTGGCCGCCTGCGCGACCTCGTGCACATTGCCGACCGTCGGCACACCGGAGCCGAGATCGAGGAACTGGTCGACGCCGCACTCGTCGGCCAGATAGTCGACCGCCCGCCGCAGGAACGCCCGGTTCGCCCAGATCGCCGGGCGCAGGGTCGGCATTGCGGCGGCTGCCCTGCTGCCCACCTCGCGATCCACCGCGAAGTTGTGGCTGCCGCCGAGCCAGTAGTCGTAGATCCGGGCCGGGCTCGGCTTGGACACGTCGACCTCGATGTCGACGGGTAACTCGCTCTCGCCGGTTCCCTCACTCATCGCCATGCCGCCATTGTGCCCTCCGCACCGGCGAGATCCCTCCGGCGACTACTCCCCGGTGAGGCCGTCGAGCGGTTCGCGGAGCAGATCGGCATGGCCGTTGTGCCGCGCGTACTCCTCGATCAGGTGACACAGAATCCAGCGCAGGCTGACCGACCGGCCATCCGGCAGGGCACGCCTGCTCAACCGGTCGAGCCCGCCGTCGGCCAGCGCTTCCGCCACCCACGACCGTGCGTTGGCCACCGTCTCCTGCCAGAGTGCGAACAGCTGCCGCGGGGTGTCCTCGGCGGCCGAGTGCCAATCCCAGTCGGGGTCGGCGTCCCAGTCAACGCCGCTCCACGGCGCCCCCAGGTCCCGGCCGTGCAGCCGACGGTGCAACCAGTGCTCCTCGACGAAAGCGAGGTGTTTGAGCAGTCCGCCGAGCGTCATCGGGCTGACCCCGACCGTGGCCCGCAGGCCCGCCGCGTCGACGCCACCAGCCTTCCAGGCCAGCGTCGCGCGTTGGTAGTCCAGAAATCCCAGCAGGGTGGCGGCTTCGTCCCCCGCGAGCGGAGGCTCCGGACGGCCCTGCTCGTCCACATCGGTCATGTGGGCTGAAACTACTCTCGCCGACGGTGGTCCGCCGAGAATTATCCGAGAGTTCGGCTCATCCGCTTCGGTAGGTGGCGCGGTCTGCCTAACCGGGTCAGCGCTCTGGTCGGATCACCGTGATGCCCGCCGTAGCGGCCGGTTCGTCCATCGCGGCGAGGGCGGCACCGGCGTCCGCGAGTCCGATGACCGTGCCAATCAGCTCCGCCGGCCGCAGGGTGCCGGTCTCGACCAGTGCCAGCAGCTGCGGATACTCGGCGGCGGCCATCCCGTGCGAGCCGTGGATCTCCAGCTCGCGGGCGATGACAAGGTCCATCGGCAGCGGCGGGGTCGACGCGGCGCCCAGCAACAGGCCGACCTGCACATGGCGGCCACGCCGACGAAGGCCGGCCACCGAGGCCACCGCCGTGGCCGGCGTGCCGAGAGCGTCGATCGACACCTGCGCGCCACCGTCGGTGAGCGTACGGATGGTCGCCGCCGGATCCGGGTCCCGGCCCGCGTCGAGGACCACCTCGGCGCCCAGTTCGGCGGCCCTACGCAGCGCCGCGTCCGCTATGTCGACCGCGATCACCCTTGCGCCGACCGCGACCCCGATCAGGACCGCCGACAGGCCGACGCCGCCGCAACCGTGCACGGCCAGCCAGTCACCCGCGCCGAGCCTGCCATGCACGGTGAGGGCGCGGAACGCGGTGGCGAACCGACAGCCAAACGAGGCCGCCGTCACGAAGTCCACCGAGTCCGGCAAGGCGACCAGGTTGGTGTCCGCGGCGTGCACGGCCACCAGTTCGGCGAACGAACCGGGCCCGGTGAAACCCGGTTGCGTCTGGTGTGGACAGACCTGCGCCTGGCCTGCCGCGCAGTACTCGCATTCGCCGCAACCGCAGACGAACGGCACGGTGACCCGGTCGCCGACCCGCCACCTGCGCACTCCCGCGCCGACCTCGGCGACGGTGCCGGCGAACTCGTGGCCGGGGATGTTGGGCAGCGGCACCGGGTCGTGGCCCTGCCAGGCATGCCAGTCCGACCGGCACACCCCGGTCGCGCCGACGGCCAGTACGACGCCACCGTCGGGACAGCGCGGCGCCGGCACCTCCCGCAGTTCCGGCCTGCTCCGGTACTCGGTGTAGACAACGGCCCGCATCGCCTCAGCCGCCCGGTCCGGCAACGAGCCGAGGGCTCGGTTCCGCGCTGACCCAGCTCGTACCGGCCGCGGTCAGCTCGGGCAGCTGCCGGCGTACCTCGGCGAGCAGGTCGGGGACGAACAGCAGCACCGCGTCCGGCGGGTCGGCGGCCAGTTCGGCGGGCCGGATCACCGGAATGCGCGTTCCCGGCATCCGCCGCCCCCACTTTGCCGGCGAGGCATCCGCGACCGAGGCGAGCAGATCGGCGTCGACACCGGCCCTGACCAGCAACGCGACCGCGCGGGAGGCCGCGCCGTAGCCGATCACCCGCCTGCCGCGTTCCGCCTCGCCGAGCAGCCACTTCCGCAGCGCCGTGGCGCTGAAGTCGACCTGCTGCTGCAACTGCCCGGCCGGCCCGATGGACTCGGGGTGGTCGATACCGCGCCCACGGGAGAAGGCGAGCAACACGGTGCCGCCGTAGAGGTCGAACTCCCAGGCGGCGGTGGGGGTGAGCCCGACCGGCGCGAACATCCTCCGCAGCGCGGCGGCCGAATAATAGGCGAAATGGCCGTGCCGCAAGGCGTTCCACTGTCCACTGCGGACAATGGCGGCCAGAGAATGATATTGTAGCAACAGAATTCCGCCGTCGGTGAGTCGGCCAGCCCGTTCGGCGACGGCAGCCTGCTGGTCGGCGGCGTGCATCATGCCGAAGCAGTCGAGCACCACCTCGGCCCGCGTGCCGGGGCCGACCGATCGAAGGCCGAGATCCGCCAGCATCGGCAGCCAGCTGCCACCGTGCGGGCTGCCGTACTCGGCGACCGTCATCCCGGCGCGCAGCAAGCCGGCCTCGGTCACCTTCCCGACCGCGTCGCGGGCCTGCGCGACCAGCGCGGCCGGTTCGACCCCGCGCGGTTCCTCCGGGGTGGTCGGGTCCTCAGCGAGCTGGGCGAGGCCACAGGCCGCGCACTGCCACATCCGCAGCGGATGCACCGGGTCGGGACCGGGGTCGGCCAGCGGCGGGAAGGTGTCACTGGCCGGCATCGCACCGAGATCCAGCACGATCTCGCCGGCGGTACCTCGGCAGGCCCGGCAGGTCAGCATGCCGCTGCCACCGGAACGAGGCCGGTCGCGGTCGACGCGATCGCCGGTAACGGCATGATGGGCGGGTGCGTGTTGCCGAAACCGAGCTTGCCGAAGTGCTGCTGTTCCTGCCCACCCCGCACCGTGACGACCGGGGCCTGTTCACCAGGACCTTCGACACCGCGATCGCCGCGGCGCACGGCCTCGCCCCGGAGTCGTTCGTGCAGGACTCGCAGTCGCGTTCGCTGCGTGGCGTACTGCGCGGGATGCACGGCCGGTCCGGCCGTGGCGAGGCGAAGCTGGTGCGCTGCGCGCACGGCGCCGTGCACGACGTCCTCGTCGACATCCGGCCGGGCTCGCCGACCTTCGGCCGGCACGCGGCCTTCCGCCTCGACGACGTGGACTTCGCGCACCTGTACGTGCCGCCCGGTTTCCTGCACGGGTTCCAGGCACTGACCGAGGTCGCCGACGTCTGCTACCGGATCGACGCACCGCATGATCCGACCGAGGACCTCGCGGTCCGCTACGACGATCCGGACCTGGCCATCGTCTGGCCGCTGCCGGTCAGCCTGATCAGCGAGCGCGACGCCGCCGCCGGTCGCTTCGCCGAACTGCGCGGCTGATCCGATCACCGCGCAACCGGGCGAAGGCGCTCGTCGACGGTGCCGGCGGTCCTGCGCTCCGACAGTCGCGCCAGCCGGGTGAACTTCCGCTCGAAGTCCTTCTCGGTAAGGCCGTTGGCGAAGTACGCCTCAGCCAACTCCACCGCGCCCGCCTTGACCGACCAGCGGGTCTGGAAGGCCGGCAGCGCGGCCTTGATCGCGGTGAAGTCGACCCGGTAGGACCGGGGATCCGCGCCGTGCTCGCCGGTGATCACCAACCGGGCTCCCGGCACCGCCTCGACGACCTCCTCGGCGATCTGCGCGACGGTCACGTTGTTGTCCTCGGTGCCGACGTTCAGCGGGCGGGCGTGCACCGCGGCCCTCGGCGCGTCCAGCGCGGCACTGAACGCCTCGGCGATGTCGCGGGCGTGCACCAGCGGTCGCCACGGCGTCCCGTCGGACAGCACGAGTACCCGGCCGGTGAGTACGGCATGACCGACAAGGTTGTTCAGCACGATGTCCGCGCGCAGCCGGGGCGAGAAGCCGAACGCGGTGGCATTGCGCAGGAAGACCGGGCTGAACGAATCGTCCGCCAGTTCGCGCAGGTCGTCCTCGACGCGCACCTTGGACTCCGCGTAGGGCGTCACCGGCCGCAGCGGCGCCTCCTCGGTGACCAGCCCGTCGCCTGCCGCGCCGTACACCGAACAGGTCGACGCGTAGAGGAACCGGCCGACGCCGGCCTCCTTGGCCAGCCGGGCCAACCGGACCGAGGCGTGATAGTTGATGTCGTAGGTCAGTTCGGGAGCCAGTGAACCGAGCGGGTCGTTGGACAACGCGGCAAGGTGCACGACCGCGTCGACACCGGTAAGGTGCTCCGGCCCCACCTCGCGCAGGTCGACGGTGAAACCCGCCGGGTCCTGCGGCGGCGGGCCGAGGACGCAGTCGGCGAACAGGCCGGAGTCCAACCCGATCACCTCATGTCCTGCCGCGGCCAGTACCGGCGCCATCACCGTGCCCAGATAACCCGTGGACCCGGTCAGCAGTACACGCATGCTCGCTCAGCCTCCGAAATCAACGATCATCTTCGCCAGGTGGAACGCCTCCGCGTACCGAGCATGGCATTGCACCCCCCGTAGCCGCGCCAGGCCCAGGAAGGTCTCCCGGTCGAACCAGTCCTTGCCGTGCTGGGAAGGATAGTGCTCGACGAGCAGTTCGGCCTTGCGCATCGCGAACTCGTCGCTCAGCGGTTGGTAGACGCTCGGCTGGTGGGCGTCGCCGTCCCATTTGATGATCTCATAACCGAAAACCAGATGATCGCGGAACGCGGTCGGCACGATCTCCGCGACGGTCCGGTGATCCTGGTGCGCGTCCCGAGGGTGCGGCGCGAACAGTAGTTGCGGATCGCTGCGTCGCCGCAGGTCCTCGACGGCCTGCTTGGCCGCCTCCCAGTGTGTCGGCAGTCGGCCGTCCGGCAGGTCGAGCACGGTCAGTTCGAGCTTGGCCAGCGGGCAGAAGGCACTGAGCGCGGCCTGCTCCTCCGCCGCGCGCAGGCTGCCGCCGCCGGTGAGGACAAGGGCATCGACACCGACACCGGGATTGGCCTCGCACAGGGTGAGCAGGCTGCCACCGGCGCCGATGGCGATATCGTCACAGTGCGCGCCGAGCACCGCGATCCGGTCGATCTCGGTCGGTCGCAGCGGCCGCATCAATGCGCCGATCCGGGTTGCCCGTACCTGTCGTGCTCCCACAGCATCCAGGGCCGGTCGCCCGCCGCGTAGCCGGCGTCCAGCGCGGCCCGCTCCTTGACCGTGTCCGCGGGCTGCCAGTAGCCGCGATACTGGTAGGCGGCCATCCGGCCGGCCTTGGCCAGCGCTCCGCAGGCGTCCGCGACAAGGTCGCTACCGGGGGTGAGGTGGTCGAACACCTCCTGACGCAGCACGAAGTAGCCGCCGTTCTCCCAGATCGGGAGGTTGTTCACCGGCACGATCGTGTCGACGAGGCCGGCCGCGTTCAGTTCCACACAATGGAAGGAACCCTGCGGTGGGACCACCATCATCGAACCGCCGGCATCCGCGGCCCGGAAATTGTCGATCATGTGGTCGAGCGGGGCGTCGGTGAGCACGTCGGCATAGTTGGCCAGGAACATCTCGTCGCCGTCGAGATGTTCCCGCACCCGTCTGAGTCGTTCGCCGATGGGGGAGGAGATCCCGGTCTGCACGAAGGTGATCGACCAGTCCGCGATGTCGGTGGACAGCAGCGTCACCTGCTTGCCGCGCAACACGAAGTCGTTGGAGTCGGTCTCGGCGTAGTTGAGGAAGAAGTTCTTGATGTGGTGCGCGCCGTAACCGAGACAGAGCACGAACTCGGTGTGTCCGAAGTGGGCGTAGTAGCGCATCACGTGCCACAGCAACGGTCTCGGCCCGACCATCTGCATCGGCTTGGGCAGGTCGTCGGCTGAACCGTTGCGCATCCGCATGCCGTAACCGCCACAGAACAGCACGACCTTCACCGCGACCTCACTTCGCTGTCGATTCTCGGTTCGACGATCTCAAGGCGAGGAATGGGAAAGACCAGCCGGCCGCCCCATTCGCCGATGTAGCTCAGCTGTTCGCTCAGTTCGGCACGCAGGTTCCACGGCAGCACGAGGACGAAGTCCGGCTTGTCCCGGGCGATCCGCTCCGGCGGATGGATCGGAATCCGGGTTCCCGGAGTGAACCGGCCGTGCTTGTAGGGATTGCGGTCGACGGTGTAGGGGAGCAGATCCGGTCGGACACCACAGTGGTTGAGCAGGGTGTTCGCCTTGCCGGGCGCGCCGTAGCCGACTACCAGCTTGCCGGCCTCCGTCGTGTCGAGCAGGAAACGCAGCAGGTCGCGGCGAACCGTACCGACCCGGTCGGTGAAGTCCTGGTAACCGCCGATCTCGTGCAGGCCGGCCGCTTTCTCCTGCGCGAGCAGTTCCGCGACCCGCGCGCCGGCTGGACCGGCGACGGCTGCCGGCCGCGCCCACAACCGGATCGAACCGCCGTGCGTCGACAGCGTTTCGACATCGACGAGGCGCAGGCCGCCGCTGGCAAGGGCACGCTGCGCCGAGGCGACGGTGTAGTACTGGAAATGCTCGTGGTACACGGTGTCGTACTGGTTGCCGGCCATCAGCGTGGCGAGGTACTGCACCTCGATGGACACCCAGCCGTCATCCGCGAGCAAGGTGCGCAACCCCTTGGTGAAACCAACGACATCCGGGATGTGCGCGTAGACGTTGTTGGCCACCACCAGATCGGCGGGCCCGTGTTCGGCGCGGATCCTGGCAGCGGATGCCGGATTCAGGAAAGCGGTTGCCGTCGGCACCCCCCGTTCCCGAGCCGCCGCGCCGACATTGACCGACGGTTCGACCCCGAGACAGCGGATGCCCTCGGCGAGGACGTGCTGCAACAGGTAGCCGTCATTGCTGGCCACCTCGACGACGAAACCGTTCCGGTCGAGGGTGAGTTTGTCGATCGCGGCCCGTACGAACCGCTCGGCATGCGCGACCCAGGACGTCGAGTACGAGGAGAAGTACGCGTACTCGGTAAACGTTTCCTCAGGGTCGATCAGCGGTGGGATCTGGGCGAGCAGGCAGTCGGGGCACAACCGCAGGTGCAGCGGGTAGGTCGGCTCCGGCTCATCGAGCTGGGCGCTGGTCAGAAAGCGCTCACAGGGCGGACTCGCACCGAGATCCAGCACACTGTGCAGTCGCGCTGCCCCACACAATCGACACGTCAGCTCACCCGGCGCGGCGCCCACTGGCGACTCCCTGCACGTCTCATCCCGGTAGAACCCGACCGGGGTCGAAGGATTTCACGGTCTTCGGCGGTGACGACCTGCGGTGGCGGGTGGGTACGCGAGCGCGGTGCGTGTACCGGCACAACCCCGGAGGCGAATCGACCGGCGAATCGACCACAGCGTCGATCCAGCCCCGTTGTCGTGCACATCGGCAACATCGCCGAACCCGTTACAGCAGGGTAGCCGCAGCGCGCTGCCGGCGGCGCGGCACCCGGTCCCAGCCGGCCGAGGTTTAACACAACTGACGCGGCGCGGCATAGGCACGTAGTGCGGGAGCGACCGGCGGGCCGTCGAGCAGCCCGGTGACGCTGCCGGCTTCCAGGGCCTTGCGATACACCAGCAGTGCCTCGCGCATCGCGGCAACGGTGTGGTCGATGTCATCGTCGGTATGTGCCGCGGAGATGACGAACGACTGGCCGAGTACCCCGCGTTGGATCAGTTCGGCCAACAGCAAGGTGCGAAATGCCTGGGAGGGCTCGCCCTTGTCATCCTTTGTGGTGAAGATCAGGCAGGACGGCCGACCGATCACGGCGACCTGCTCGTCGACGCCGAGTTCCCGCGCCGCCTCGTTGACGCCCTCGGCGAGCCTGCGCCCACCGCGTTCCATCGTCGTGATCGGATCGGTCCGCGTGTAGGCCTCGGCAACGGCGCGGAACGCGGCAAGGGAAGCGCGTTCCGGCCCGTGTGTCGTGGACAGCAGGAAGGCTCGCTTGTGCTCGGTGCGCAACCCGCCCAGCTCCATCAGCTCCCGCCGACCGGCCAGCGCGGAGACGGGAAAGCCGTTGCCCATCGCCTTGCCCCAGCAGGACAGGTCCGGTCGCACCCGGTAGACCGACTGCGCACCACCGACGGCCCAGCGGAAACCGGTGATCATCTCGTCGAAGATCAGCACCGCGCCGTGGGTGTCGCACAGCGTCCGAATCCCTTGCAGGAAACCGGGCAGGGGTTCGGCCAGCGCGGTCGCCGGCTCCAGGACGACGCAGCTGATCCGGCCGGGATGGTCGTTGAACAGCTGGCCGAGCGCGGCCAGGTCGTTGTAGGGAAAGCGCAGCGTCTGTGCCTTGGTCTGCTCCGGCACGCCGGCGTTCATTCCGACACCGGCGATGAACCAGTCGTCCACCGAGTAGAACGGCTGGTCGCAGGTGATCACCAGCTCCCGGCCGGTCGCCGCGCGGGCCAGTCGCACCGCCGCCGTTGTCGCGTCCGAACCGTTCTTGGTGAACTTCACCATGTCCGCGCCCGGCACGAGGGCGAGGAAGTCCTCGGCGGCGGCCAGTTCCAGCTCGGTCGGCCGGGTGAAGCTGTTGCCGTCGGCCAATGCCGCGCGCACCGCGTCGAGGACCGGCGGATAGGCGTGCCCGAGGGTCACCGACCGCAGCCCCATGCCGTACTCGACGAAGCAGTTGCCGTCCACGTCCCAGACCCGCGCGCCCTTGCCACCGCGCAGCACCGGTGCCATGCCGACCGGGTACTGGTCATCGCAGCGGGCGTAGGTGTGCGCCCCACCGGGGACCAGTTCGTGCAGCCTGGCCTGCAACTGGTTGGACTGCCGGAAACCGTGCCCGCCATCGGGCCGGTCCATCGGCTGCGTCACGGACATCGCCGCCTTCGTTGGTCAACTAGCGTGGTAGCTCAAAATGACGGATGTGCCTCGATCACCAGCGACTGGCTTTCCGCGACGCTGATCCCTGGTGGTTTGCAGGCCGGGTCCGCGTTCGGGTCGGGACCGCAGCCGTCGCTGTTGGTCGGTGCGTCGTAGGCGTCCTCTGGTTCGTCGTAGACCGAGGTCGCGCTGAAATAGGTGACCCAGAGCTTCGCCCGGTCGGCGATCTCGTACCACTGTTCGGCCAGCGCGTTCCACTGCTGCCAGGTCGCCGGGGTCTCCTTGGCGCTCGGCCAGCCCACCTCGCCGATGGAACCGCGCACCCCGTACTGCAGCAGCCAGTCGACGAAGCTTTCCAGCCAGCTCAGGGCGTTCTGGTCGAACTGGGTGTATGCGGTGTAGTCGTAGCCCTGCGGATAGGTCGGATCGGGCACGAAGTACTGGTGCGCCGAGTACATGAAGTTGTTCGCCGGATCGTTGATCCAGGGCTTCGGCTCGGTCGCCACCCAGGTCGAGGTCTGCGACCAGGCCGCGCCCTCGATCCACAGCAGGGTGTCGTCACCGGCGTCCCGCAGGGTGGTGACCACCGACTGGGAGTACGCCTCCCAGGTCGCCGTCGAGACCCCGTTGGGCTCGTTCATGATGTCGTAGCCGATCACGGCCTTGTTGCCGTTGAACAGTTTCGACAGGCCGAGCCAGACATCGTCCAGGTCCTGCATGCTGATGCCGGAACCGCATTCGACCGTATCGGGATCGGTGTGGTTCGGGTCGAGATTGGGAAACTGGCAGTCGTTGTGCAGGTCGAGAATGACCGAGAGGCCGGCATTTCCGGCGCGTTGGACCTGTTCGGTCAGTTCGCTGACAAAGGTCTGGTTGAAAGGACCGCCGAGGGTTGGTTGCAGGCTCGGCCACATAAAGGGCATCCGCACCAGCTTCAGGCCGTGTTCGGCGAGGAAATCGTAACTGGACTGCGGTTCGCCGTCCCAGGTTTTGGGGTAGTCGGCGTACCAGGGGAGGTCATAGACATTGACGCCGCGCAGTACGGTGAGATCGGTCGACGGCCCGACCTGGGTCGGCGTCGGTGTCGCCGATGAGGTCGCGCCCGTTCCCGGACCGTTTCCGGTGACGCCGCAGGCACTCAACACGCAGCACACCGCTAATGCCGACGCGGTGGCCACGCGCCCGATCGGCCGTATCGGCCGGCGCCTACTGGTGGTCACGGGCGGATGCTAGCCGCTGTCAACTGCCGCTTTCCCGATCCGACACCGTAATCGACCTCGCTATTCTCGGAATTACCCTTTCGGGTGACGACGATAACTTTTCGGCCTCGTCCCGGTGGCGTCCCTGTGGCGTGAACACTTTCGAGTGAACAATCTTCGGGATCTTCCACTTTCGAGTGATCCGGGTGTGGTTTTCGGCAGGTCAGCGCGTAGTTTGCCGGTGATCGGATTACCTTATCGGTTCGATAGCATCCGCTCGGCTCGTGCCGGCCGGTCGATATTCATTGTGTCGAATGGACAGTGATATCCGGCCAGGAGCTTGGTCGCGGCTCGAATGTCGGATTCGTCCATTCGAAGGGAGTCATCGGCAGTGGACGGACGTGAACTCGTCCGGCGGTTGGCCTTGCGCTGGCCGCTGGTGGGGATCGGCCTGCTGTTAGCGGTGATCATCGGCGGTGTGGTGTTCGCGGTGACTCCGGCGAGCTACACGGCGCAGGCCGGCGTGCTGATCCTGCCCCCGTCGACCGATCCCGGCGACGGCACCACCGCGGTCAACCCATTGACCTCGTTGGACAGCGGCGTGGTCGAGGTGGCCTCCACCCTGGTCTACGCGGCAGGCTCGCAGCAGGCGCTGGACACGATCTCCGATGCCTCCAACGGCGGTTCGGCAACGGTGGTCAACACCACCGACGACCCGACCAACGACACCCCGTTCATCCAGATCACCTCGACCGGCGACAGCGCGCCCGAGGCCACCAGCGCCGCGCAGGCCGCCATCGGCGTCCTCGGTTCGCGGCTGAGCGCCATCCAGGCCGGCTCCAACGTCCCGCGCTCGCTGATGATGCGCCTCACCGTCATCGTCGCGCCGGTCGCGGCCACCGCGAGCACCAGTGGACTGCTCAAAGCCGGCGGTCTCGCCGCCGCCATCGTCTTCGTCCTCGCCTTGTTGGTGATCGGCCTGCTCGACCGTTTCCTGCCCGCCGACCTCGGCGCCGCACTGCGCTCGTTCGGCGGCCGGCTTCGCACGGCCCTACGAAGGCCCCGATCGGCCGAACCAGCACGTGCACCCGAGGCCAAGGTCGAGCAGCTCAAGGTCGAGCCGGCGCCGGTCGAGGAAACGGAACCGGTCGATACCGACACCGACACCGATATGGACGTCGACACCGATGCCGATGTCGCGGTGTCGGCGGGAGCGTCGGCACGAAGTGCGGTCGGCGGTGACTAGTTCGGTCCGCCTCGACCCGGCACAGCTGGAGCCGAGGACCCTGGACCGGTTCGCTGTCGCATTGCCGGCGCGCAACCATGCGGTGCCTTACCTGATCGTGCTGATCGTGCTCCTGTTGTGCCTGCGACAGGACAATGTGGTGCCCAGTACCGGGCTCGGCCTGAGCCCGGCCTACCTGCTCGCCCTGCTGGCCGGAATCTGGTGGCTGCTCGGCAAGGCCCTGCGACTGACCGGGATCGGCAGTGGTTGCCTGCCGGTTCGGTTCGCCATCGGCGGCCAGTTGCTCGCCCAGTTCATCGGTTTCCTCGTGCTGCTGGAACATCCCGGTTTCGCCGACCCAGCGCAGACGCCGCCGTTGCTGGTCCCGGCGATCCTGGCCGGGCTGGCGCTGTTCGTACTGGACACCGTGCATTCCTGGGCAGAGCTGGACCGGATCGTTCGCTGGCTGGTCATCGCCGGTTCGGTCGGCGCGCTGCTGGCGGTGCTGGAGGTCGTCGGCCATGTCGACCTCGCCGCGATCACCCCACCGGGGCTGCGTGCCATTCCCGAACTGGTGCAGCCGATTCCGCGTGACGGCATCACCAGGGCGCAGGGCACCGCGGCGCATCCGCTCGAACTGGCCGCGGTGATGACCGTGCTGGTCCCGCCGGCCGGCTACTGCCTGCTCGCCGCGCGAGCGCGCGGGCAGCGGTGGTGGCCCTGGCTGCTGCCGCTCGCACTGATCGGCGCGGCGGCCGTGCTCTCGGTGTCCAGGAGCTTCTTCGTCGGCCTCGCCGTGGAGTTCGTTGTGCTCGCGCTGTACTGGCCGCTGCGCAGGACGGCGGCGACGCTCGGCGCCGCGATCGGCGTGCTGCTGGTGGTAATGCTGGTCAAGGACAACGTGGTCAGCATGTTCGTCGGCCTGTTCACCGAGGGCACCGGCGACGACTCCTCGCTGCACAGGACGCTGGCCCGGCAGGTCGCGTTCGGACTGATCGGTCGCCATCCACTACTGGGCACCGGTCTCGGCAGCTACGACACCAGCCGGTTTCCGGTACTGGACAACCAGTATCTCGGGGTCCTGGTGGAAACCGGCCTCGTCGGCCTCGCCGGTTTCCTTTTCCTGCTCGGCGCCGGCAGCTACTCCGCGTTGCGCACCCGTGCCAGGTTCGACGTCATCGGCTGGCGCGACCGCGATCTCGGCGCCGCGCTCGGCGCGAGCATCGCGGGCTACGCGGTGGTGAACCTGATTCTCGACACCAGCGGCTTTCTGCAGATCAGCGCGCTGGCAGCGGTACTCGTCGGCCTCACCGGCGTACTGCACCGGCTGCGCCGAGACCCGTTAGCCGCCCGCACCGCGTGATCCGGCGCGCTGCCGGAGCAACGAGTTCAGCGCGAGACAACCGATGGATGGAGCGGATATGCGCTCAGGGATCCCTACCACGACCCTGCTCGGCGTAGGCGTCGCCGTGCTCGACATCGATGCGGCGCTCGCCGAGGTGCGCCGTCTGCTCGACGGACCGGACCCGGCCCTGCTGGCGTATGCCAACGCGCACGCACTCAATGTGGCCGTCCGCAACGAGGAGTTCCTGCGGGTGCTGCGGGAAGCCGATCTGGTGCTCAACGACGGCTCCGGGTTGGCACTCGCGGCCCGGTTGCGCGGGCTGACCTTCCCGGCCAACCTCAACGGCACCGACTTCACGCCGAAGGTGCTGCTGACCGCGGCCGACTGCGGAGCCTCCGTCTTCCTGCTCGGCGGCCGGCCGGGTGTCGCACAGGACGCGGCGGATCGGCTCAGCGAGGCCATTCCCGGCCTGAAGGTCGCCGGCTGCGCCGACGGCTACTACGCGCCAGAGCACCTGGCAGGACTGCTGGCCACGATCCGGCAGAGCAAAGCGAAACTGCTGTTGGTCGGGATGGGCAACCCGCAGCAGGAACTGTGGCTCGCCGAGCACCTCGCCGACACCGGGGCCTGTCTTGGCATGGCGGTCGGTGCCTTCCTCGACTTCGCGGCGAATCGGGTACCGAGGGCTCCGCTGTGGATGCGCTCGGCCGGTATCGAATGGGTCTACCGGCTGGCCCGCGAGCCACGGCGGCTGTTCGGCCGCTATGTCGCCGGGAATCCGCTTTTCCTGCAACGGGTTGTCCGCGAACAGCTCACCGAACTGGTCCGGCCACGGGAATCCGGCGAGTAGTCCTGCGGGCGGAAGGTCGGTTCGCGGGAATCCGGCATTAGGAGGTCGTGGTCAGCTCGCGAGGGTGCGGTGCAGCAGGTCGCCGAGTTCGGTGGCCATCTGCCGGCTGGTGAACCGCTGCTCCACCGCGGCCCGGCCGGCCCGCCCCATCGCCATGGCCCGGCGCGGATCGGCGAGCAGTTCGCCGATCGCCGCCGCGAGTGCGTCCGGGTCGCCCGGTGCCACCAGCAGACCGGTGACCCCGTCCTCGACGTAGTGGGCCATACCGGGATTCGCGGTGACCACGATCGGCCGGCCGCTGGCCATCGCCTCAAGTACCACGGTCAACCCGGAGCCGACCTTGTTGGGCGCCAACGCGACCGCGACCACACTGGAGCGCTGGTACACCCCGCGCATGGCCGCGCCCATCCGCCGTGCGTGCAA
Organism: Pseudonocardiaceae bacterium; assembly: GCA_036268955.1. Taxonomy (GTDB): domain Bacteria; phylum Actinomycetota; class Actinomycetes; order Mycobacteriales; family Pseudonocardiaceae; genus CAJCJE01. The sequence goes on along the minus strand of DATATE010000263.1, from coordinate 25,501 downwards.
CACGCCGAGTTCGGCCGGCAGGTCGACCGGGCGGGTGGTGGCCAGTTCGAGGTGGGCGGCCGTACCGGCGGCGCGCAACCGGCCGATGGCCTCGATCAGGGTGGCGTGATCGCGCAACCGGTCATCGCCCGCGCTGGCCACCGTGCGGCCGGCCACCGGCCACGGCTGTGCTGGGTAGAAGTCCGCGTCGATGCCGAGGGTGATCTCGTGCACCCGTTCGGGCGGCAGCTCCCAGTCCCGTGCGAGACAGGCGGCGAGGCCGGGGGTCTGGGTGAAGACCGCGGCCATCCGGTGCAGCGCCCGCCGCGCGAACCGGGCGTGCGTCCTGCTCAACGCGCAGGGGTTGGCCAACCAGGCGAGGCCGGAGACGACCGGGGGAGCGTTCGGCGTCAGCGCCGCCGGCACTCCGGTGCGTTCGTCCATGCACAGCAGCACATCCGCCTCTCGGCGTTGCCCGCTGGTCATGCCGATCGCCTCGGCGACCACCTCGGTGCCGTCCAGCCGGTTGCGCACCTTGCGTGCCACCCAGCCCAACGCCGGGCTGCGCAGCGGCGCTCGATAGTGGACGGTCACCCCGGCGCGGGCCAGCTGGTGCAAGCCGTAGGGCGTGTAGTCGGGTACCTCGCCGCGCTGGTAGCGCGCCGACCACTCCGGCACATCCAGTTCTTCGGGGAATTCGACGTATACCCGCACGGCGCCACGCTACTACTACCCACCACCAATACCTTCGGCACCAACCAACTCATACACTTGCGTCGTGACGAAAAGGGCTACCGCGATCGCGCGCGGCGTGGTCATTCAAGTGGCCGCCAGGGTGACCGGGCTGCCGTTGTCCCTGGTAAGCCTGATTATCGCCACGCGTTACCTCGGTTTGCACGGATATGCGGTGCTCACCACGGCGGTGGTGTTCGTCGGCCTCTTCGACACATTCACCGATTTGGGTGTAGGCACCGTTATTGTGCGCCGGGTCGCCGGCCGGGAAAATGCGTCCCTGGCTCGCCTCGTCGGGATGAATCTGACATTTTCCCTCTGTTATGCGCTGCCGTTACTGCTGGTTGCCGTGATTGCCGGATTTTTCGCCTATCCCGGCCAGTCGACCGCGCAGGTCGCGGTGCTGATAGTGTCCAGCGGGCTGCTGTTCGACACGCTGTCCAGTTGCCTTGATCCCGTTTTCGACGTGCACGTGCGCTACACGGCCGTCGCGGCGGCGGAATTCTGCTCGCGGGTGGTCACTCTCGCCGCCTCGCTGCTGGTGGTCTTCGCCGATGCCGGCCTACTGGCGATGTGCGCTGTGCAGGTGCTGCCGCAGCTGATCAGGATGATCACCCTGGCGGTGGCCGCCCGCCGGATCATCACACTTCGCCTGGTCAGGGCGAAGGCGGAGACCGTGCGACTACTCAAGGAGAGCGTGCCGTTCGCGCTGATCATGCTGATCGCGATCGTCTACTGGCGGGTCGACGGGGTGCTGCTGTCCCTGCTGTCGAGTTCCACCCAGGTCGCCGCCTACGGCATCGCCCTGCAGTTGGCGTTCAATCTCGCGGTGATCCCACAGGTCTTTTCCCGGTCGGCGATGTCCACCATCAATGCCAGTTACGCCACCGATCCGGAACGGTTTCGGGGCGCGGTCGACTCGGGTTACCGTTTTCTGCTGCTGTGCTCGGTGCCGATCGGGGTACTGGGTATTCCGCTGGCCGGTCGTATCCTGACCCTGGTCGCGAATCAGTTCACCGAACCGGCGACCGGAACGCTGCAACTGTTCTTTGTCGCCTGTGCGTTGAGCTTCATCACCACCATCGTGTCCAATGCGCTGATCGCCGCGCACGAACAGCGTTTCCTCACTCGGTTGTCGGCGATCAATCTGGTTCTCAATATCGGTCTCAACCTGGTGTTCATTCCACTGTTCGGCGCGGTCGGTACCGGAATCGCACTGGTCATCACCGAATTGTCCGGAGTGGTGTTCACCCAGTCGCGAATGCGCCGAGCCGGCGCGGAGAAGTTGCCGGTCGGCTATGCGCTACGCCTGATTCCCGGTTTGGTCGCGGCGCTGGCGGCAATGTGGCTGACCTGGCGACTGCCCTTTGTGGTGCCGTTGTCAGCGGGTGGCCTGGCCTACCTCGGCGGTGCCTGGCTCGGCGGTGCGTTGCCCGCGCCGATGCGGAGCACGATCCTCGGCGCGCTGCACCTGCGCACCGCGCGCTCGGCCGAACACCCCGCGAACGTCGCGAGCTAGCCTGCCGACACCTGGACACCGGCCGGCCTTGGTGGGTCAGCCAGGTCGAAGGTGGAGTTCGAACACGCCGCCATCATGCCGCGCGCGCCGGGTTTCTCCACCGGTTGAGCGGAAAATTCGCCCGGTCGGGTAAACATTCGTCCGGCGCGCGCGGCCGGAACGGCGAAATCCTGTGCGAGGATCTGGCGCGATGATGGCGCAATCTCACCAACTCGACTCCTTCGCCGTGCTCGTGGTCAGCTACCGTCGCGTCGACCTGCTGGAGCGTTGCCTGACCAGTGTGGCAAAGCACCTCGGCGACGCCACCGTTCTGGTCTGGGACAACCACTCCGAGCACAGCGCGGAGATCCGCGAGCTGGCCGGCGAGTACCCCACGGTGCGCTGGACCTTCGCCGACCGCAACCTCGGCTACGCGGCGGCGGTCGACGCGCTCGCCGCGCAGGTGCCCGGCGCGGACCTGTTGCTGCTCAACCCGGACGCCGAACTCACCGGCCCGCTGACCGACTGCCGCGCCGCGCTGGCCGAACCGGGGGTCGCCGCGGTCTCCCCGACGGTGTCGGGCGCCAGGACGGCCTCCGACGCCGAGCAGGAGCCACCCTGGGATGTGGCGCGCCGCCGGCAGACCGTGCTGCGGTCACTGGTCAGCAATGCCGGCTACGCGCAACGGTTGCGCGGCAAGCCGATCTCCGACCGGTACGCGGTGCCGCCGAGGGAGGTCGACGGCTACCTCTCCGGCTGCTGCCTGCTGATCTCCCGCGCGGCCTGGACCGAAATCGGTCCCTTCGACCAGCGGTTCTTCCTCTACGGCGAGGAATCCGACTGGCAGCGCAGGGCGAGGGACGCCGGCTGGCGGCTGCTGCTCGTCGACGAACCCGATGTCCGGCACAGTGCCGGCGGCACCACCGCCGACGACCCGCTGGCCGGTCGCAGGGCCGGTGACCTGCTGCGGGCCGGCCAGGCGATGATGCTCGGCCTGCACGGCAATACCGGACCGGGCACCGTGTTCACCGCGGGCCTTCGGGTGTTGGACCGGGTGCAGCGCTCCAAACGCCAACTCCGGCAGGCCAACCGGACGGTCGCGTTGAGCGGGGCTCGCGCCGACCGGCCGAGCATTCTGTTGACCAGCAACGAACTGTGCCTCGGCGGCGCGGAACGGCAGCGGGTCCTGCTGGCCAACGAACTCGCCGCGCGCGGCTATCCGGTCACCCTCACCTGCCTACAGGCCTTCGGCCCGCTGGTGAGCGAACTCGACCCGCTGGTCCGGCTGGTGCTCACGCCGTGGTGGCAGCCGGCGGTCGAACTGCCGACCGAGGACGCGGTGCTGATCACCGGCATCACCAACACCGAGGCAGGTTTCGCCGGTGCCTGGCGATTCGGCGGTGCGCTGCGGCGTGGCACCCGGCGCTGGCTCGCGGCCAGCCACGAGCCGGCCGTTGTCAACGGCCCGACCTACGGTTCGCTGCTGTCGAAGGTGGTCGGCTGCTGCGACGGCGTGATCGCGCTGTCCGCGCGGCACTGGGCGGACCTCACCCGGCATCAGCCCTTCTACGTCCGCCACCACGTCGCACCCAACGGAGTGCCGGCCCGGTCGGCGCGGTTGTTCACCGGGGGCGGCGGGCCGGTGCGGTTCGGCATGCTCAGCCGCATCGTCGAGTACAAGAACCCGCACCTGCTCGTCGAGGCGTTGGCCGCGCTGCCGGCGGGGGAGTGGACCCTGGACATCTTCGGCGACGGCCCGGACCTGGCCCGGCTGGCGGCAAGGACGCCGAGGGAACTCGCCGGCCAGGTGCGCTGGCGCGGTGCGGCGTCCGGCCCGGACGCCGCCTTCCCGGAGATCGACGTGCTGTGCGTGCCCAGTAGGGCCGAGGCGTTTCCGCTGGTGATCGTGGAAGCGATGGCGCGCGGCCTGCCGGTGGTCGCCTCGGCGGTCGGCTGCGTGCCCGACCTGCTCGACGACGGCAACGCCGGGGTGCTTGTCGAACCGGTCACCGTCGAAGCCTGGACCGAGGCCCTCCGGCCGCTGCCGCACAGCCCGGACCGGCTCGCCGAACTGGCCGCCGCCGGTGCGCGCCGGGCCGCGCGGAACTACACCGTCGAGGCGATGACCGACGCCTACGAGGTCGCGATCGCCGAAACCCTCGCGCGGTGAGCACTGGCTCCCCGCGTCCCGACGCCGGCCGCACGGGGTTGCGGGTGCTGTGGCTCTCGCCCTGGTTGCGGCCACTCGCCAGGGTGCAGGTCGACGCACTGCAGGCCATCGGCCACGAATGCCTGCTGGTCACCTCCGACCAGCACTACCAGCCGATGACGGCGCGCGGCTACGAACGGATCCTCGATCCGCGCCCCCGTGATCCGCGCACGATCGGGCCACTCCTTCGGGTGTATGCGCAGGCGCGTCGCTGGCGGCCGGACGTCGTCGTCACCGAACTGGTGTGGGACCCGCGCTGGCTCCTGCTGGCCAACCTGGCGCCAATGGTGCACCTGATCCACGACGATCAGCCGCACGACGCGACCGAGGCCCGGCCGGGCTGGCAGTGGAGCCTGTTCAACCACCTCACCCGGCGCGCGGCCCGTGTCGTCGCGTTCAGCGACCACGTCGCCGACCGGCTCGCCCCGCTGCTGCGCCACCGGCCCGCTGTCGTCCCGCTGACCAGCGACCTCGCCGCCGCCGACGTGCCGGTCGCACCGGATCAGCGGCAGGACTTCGTGCTCTACGGGCGGATGTCGCCGTACAAGAATGTGCCGGTCGCGCTCGCCGCCTGGCGGGAACACCTGGCCTCCGGTGAGCATCGCGGCGACCGGTTGCTGTTGATCGGCGACGGCCCGCTCGACCTGACCCCCGCCGACCTGCCGCCGTTCTGCGAATGGCGTCGTGGCCGCTACTCCTACCCGGATGTGCTCGGCGTGCTCGCGGGCGCCAAGGGTTCGCTGGTGCACTACCGGCAGGCGACGCAGAGTGGGGTGCAGCTGCTGTCCCTACAGCTCGGTGTGCCGCCGATCGTCTCGGACTCCGGTGCGCTGCCGGCCTTCCAGCCACCGGACGAGCCACCGATCGGCGTCGACGACGTCGCCGGTCTCGCCGAGGTCTTCGCCGACCTCGCCGACCCGGCGATCGCCGCGGCGCGCGGCAAAGCCTGCCAGCAGTACTTCACCGACCGCTTCGCCGCACCCCGCTCGGCAGCCCTGCTTTCCGGCGTACTCACCGAGGCCGCCCGCTCCCGCGGCCGGTAGCGTCAGCCGGCGTGGCCGGCCGAATCAGGGGCTGAGCGATCAGGCCGACCGAATCAGAACTGGCCGAATCGGGGCCGACCGAGTCAGAACTGGCCGAATCAGAACTGGCCGAATCGGGGCCGACCGAATCAGGACCGACCGAGTCAGGACCGGGCGATCACCGGCTGGCGCTGCCCGGCCAACTCGGTCCAGCGCCGCGCCATCCGCGCTGTGTACTCGACCGCGTCGAAACCCAGTGCGGTCTGCCGGGCCCGCATAGCCAACCGGTGCCGCAGCGCGTCATCGCCGACCAGCCGCTGGATCGCGGTGGTCAACTCGGCGATCTCGCCCGGCGCGACCAGCAGACCGTTGCGCCCGTCCTCGATCACATCGGGAATCGAACCGACCGGGGTGACGACCGGCGCCAGCCCCCAGCCCATCGCCTCCAGCAGCGCCATCGGGAGTTCCTCCTGGCGGCTGGGCAGCACGAAGACCTCGGCGTCGGCCAGTGCCGCGTCGCGTTCGGCCGGGCTCAGCCAGCCGGTGATCCGCGCCCGAACCCCGAGCCGCTCGGCAAGGGCGGCGGTCGCCGCCAACTCGCCGTCGCCCGCCATGCGCAACCGGACCCGTTCGCGAACCTCGGCCGGCAGCGCCGCGATCGCGGTGAGCACATCGGCGGAACCCTTGCGCGTACCGAACCTGCCGAGGAACAGCACCCCGATCCCGGCCGCGCCTGCCCGGTCCGTGCCCAGCCGGTCCGGCACGTCGGCCGGGAGGGTGATCGCATTGGGCGCGACCACCACGCGGTCGGGTTCGAGTCCCAGCACGTCGAGATAGCGGGCGCGGGACGGTTCGCCCAGTACGACAACCTGGCTCGCGGCACGGAAAACCCTGGCGATACCGGTCCTGACCGGCCGGGGGAGGCTGCGGTACCAGTCGAAGAACCGGGCGCCGTGGCAGTGCAGCAGCACCGGAACCCGGCAGCCGCGCGCGGCCAGTACCAGGATGCTCTTGCGCAGCACGCTGCCCCGTTCGGAGACGTGCACGTGCAGCACGTCGATCCGGTTGGTGGCCAGCAGGCCGGCCACTCGCAGCGAGCCGGCGAGCCAGACTCTGAGCCGGTGCGCGGCCGAACCATCGGAATGCGTTGGCACACAACGCAGATCAACCGCGTCGGCACCGTGGCGCAGCAGGGTCGCGGCCACCGTCGCCATGCCGCCCTGGCCGCGCCGTGGATCGGGGCCGATCATGACAACACGGACCCGCTCTCGCACGGGACTCCTTCTTGAGTAGTGAGTGAGCAGTAAGTCGGCCTTGGCCGGTCTCGGATCCGTCAGTACGCGCCGTTGCCGAGGAACACCGCGCGGACGGTCTTCCAGAGGATCATCGCGTCCAGCGCCAGCGACCAGTCCTCGACGTAGCGCAGGTCAAGGCGGACCGCCTCGTCCCAGGGCAGATCGCTGCGTCCGCTGACCTGCCACAGTCCGGTGAGGCCGGGTTTGACCAGCAGCCTGCGCCGGGTCTCCGGCTCGTAGGTCTGGCACTCCTCGGGCAGCGGCGGCCTCGGGCCGACCAGCGACATCGTGCCGAACAGGACGTTGACCAGCTGCGGCAGCTCGTCGACGGAATAGCGGCGCAGCCAACCGCCGATCCTGGTGATCCGAGGATCGCGACGTAGCTTGAACAGCGGCCCCGCACCCTGGTTGACGGTGAGCAGTTCGTGCCGGCGCGCATCGGCGTCGCAGACCATCGTGCGGAACTTGATCATCGTGAACGGCTGGCCGTTCTTGCCGATCCGCCGCTGCCGGTAGAGGACGGGACCTCGACTGTCCAGCTTGATTCCGACCGCGACGGCGGCGAGCAGCGGAACCAGCAGCGTCACCAGTGCCGCGGCGGCGACCCGGTCCAGGATGCCCTTGACGACCCGGCGGGCGCCGGTGAAGACGGGCGCGGTCACCCGCAGCAACGGCATGCCGAGGACACCGCTGACGTGCACCCTCGGGCCGGCGACCTCCATCAGTACCGGCGCGACGACCATCTCGGTGTCGCTGCCCTCCAGGTTCCAGGCCAACTGTCGCAGCCGGACCGGGCTCCAGTACTGGTCAGGGGTCACCGCGACGATGCTGTAACCGCCGTTGCGGACGTGCGCTGCCAGCGCGTCGAGCCTGCCGATCACCGGTACCCCGCTGACCTCGCCGGTATCCGCGCCGCTGGTGCAGATCGCCTCAACCCGCCAGCCGAGATGCGGGGCGCGCCGGGTTCGGTCGATCAGGTCGCGCACCGTCTCGACGCTGCCGGCGGCGAGCACCGGGAGCAGGCAGCGGCCGTCACGCCGGTAGTAGTGCAGGCCCCTGCGCAGCAGATAGCGCATGGGCATGGTGACGATCGCCACCGAGGGCATCACAATGAACACCCAGGGGCGACCATCGGTATCACCACTGGCCAGTGCGACCAGTGCGAGAACGAGAGTGGCGGCCAACAGGCCGCGCCCCAGTCTGCGGAACTCCTCGGCACCCTGGCCGAGGACGTTGGACCGCCAGGCCCGGCAGGCGCCCAGTGCGCCGAAGACGACGACTACCGTGCCGACGGCCGGTACCAATCGACGCGTGTGGTCGATCATGCCGAACCGGCCGCCGAGGAAGATCCCCATCACAACGACCGCCGTCGCGGTCGCCAGCAGATCACTGGCGATCACCGCGCGGCGGTAGCGTCTCTCCCAGGGTGCGACCGGCGGTGTCACCGATGGCGTCGGCGGCTCTGCCGGGCGATGACCGGTGCTGAGCCTCCGCCGGGAAACCCCTCTTGACCGGGGGATACGATCGAAAGCCAGCCGGCTGTGGCGACGTACACCGGTGTAGGGGACCTGCTCGCTCACCATGGTCTACCGCCCTGTCACGGCGCGCCGAAGCGTCGCTGGGCTCAGTGGTTCACTCACGTATAGCTCCCGCAGTACCGCGCCGAAAGTGGCCGCAAACCAGCGTGGGATCTCCCAGACGGAAGTCCCCGGTTGTTTTGCTATTTCCGTCGTTGGTCGGTCAACCGAGTCGGAAAGGACGACTGACCAACGACGATTGTTTGTCGCTTGCTGGTGGATCGGTGGATCCGGAGATCTTGTTACACTCAGTGTTGCACTGCCGCTAGTCCATCTGGGCGCATCGTATGGTGTGTCGTCGGGGAGCCACACTCGGAGTGGTGCTCGGCGTGTCGGGTCGATCGGCCCCGCCGGCCCTTGACTCGCCCGCCTGACCAGCTTTGATGGGTTGCCCGCAGTGATCGCCGGTCGCGCCCGACCGCCCGCGAGTCGGTTGCCAGGGCCGTCGCCGTCGGTTGGCGTGATGCTCATATCGATGTCAAGGAAATCTACTCAAGGTAGTGACAAGTTTCCCATTCAGTGAACATTTGTTGATATCTGAACGATTTTGTGTACGCACAGTTAGTTTCAATAGGACTCAACTCCCCTGTGTGGGTGAGTTTCGGTTTTCGTTTCGGTGAAGCGTTTTTCCCGCATCGAAGATCACCGAATCGGCGTATTCGTTGCGCGGGCAACTTCGTGGTCGCTGAGGGATCGGGCTGCCGTCGACGGGTCCGGTGTCTCATTTGGCCTCGCCCGGCGGTGGTCGGGCGAGAAAAACGCCAAACACACCCAATCGGGTGATCTTCCGGCTCGCTCGCGATTCTGCCTTGCCCGGTTTGTCGGCCTCGCGCCGGGCGGTCGGAGGGCTATGCCGAGCCGGATCGTGACGCCTCTTCACCTTGGACCGGCGCCGCCCGTAGCGTGGGTGACACAGGCCGGGGGCGAGACTGAGGAGCGGGTTGATGGCGCGGCGAAGGCGACGCTCGGGTCTGTTAGGCCTCATCGCGGTGGTGGTGCTCGCGTTGTTACTCGTCGCCTACTTCCAGCGGCACAACGTGCATATTCCGTTGCCCAATCTGGGCGGCACGAAAAGCGGTGGCCTCGGCCCACTGCCGGCCTGGAACATGCCGATCATCGCGACTCGGCTGATGGCCGGATATTTCGCCTGAAAGGCCGGGTCCCGCATCGCAGATCATCTGGAAAACCGCAGGTCAGATAGGTCTGTGGTGCGCGGTTTCTGGGCGAGTGTCGCGGAAGACCGGGAAACAGGAGCCCGATTTTCCGACGCCGAAAACGCCGGGCTTTGTTCCTACTCCGAGTTCTTGGTGTCCTGGTTCTGACGCTGCCAGCGACGACCGGTCGCGCCGCGGCCACGCGCCTTCACCTCGGCCGAGGACTTCTCCAGCCTGCCGAGTAGCCGGGCCAGCGTCCGCACGTCCTCGGCTGGCCAGTCCGCGACGAACTCGCCGAACCGGGCCAGTCCCTCACCGGTGACCCTGCGAGCCTCGGCCCAGCCTGCCTCGGTCAACGAGATCAGGCAGGACCGTCGGTCCTGTGGGTCGGCGACGACCGAGACGAGGCCGGCATCTTCCAACACCCTGGTCTGGCGCGCGATCGACGACTGGTGCACGGCCAGTTCGGCGGCGATCTCCGACGGGCGGACCTGTCCCTTGGTCGCGGCCTGCTGCATGATCGCCTGCCGGGTCGGGTCCATCGCCCGTTCGCGCGCCCGGCGCAGGTTGTCGCTGATCCGCGTCAGACTGAACATCAACTCCTGGACGTCCTCGTCGCTCGCGCTCACCCGGCCAGCATAGTAGTTGCGCCCGGCAAGCAAATGCTGATGCGTCAGCCCGCACGGTGCAGCGCGACCAACAGCGGCCAGAGCCGGCCGGCGAGTTGGTCGGGGGTCGCGGAGATCCGTTCGTGCAACCAGTCGGCGAGTACTGCGGCGAAACTTGCCGCGACCGCGCTCGCCACCACCTCGTCGGCCGCGGTACCGAGCCCGCGCCGCCGCCGCTCCGAGATGGCCCGCTGCCGCAGTTGCCGGTGCAGCACGGTACCGAGTGGCCCACCGCCGCCCGGCATGAGCAGACTCCGGTACAACTCGGCGTTCGCGGCGATCCGGCCGAGCAGTCCGGTCAACTCGACCGGTGGCCGGACCGGATCGGGTAGCGGGTCCCAGGCGTGCAGTGCCTCGACCGCCTCGTCGACCATGCCGGCGCAGGAATCGACGGCGAGCGCGTCAAGATCGGCATAGTGCAGGTAGAAGGTGGTTCGGCCGATGCCGGCGCGCCGGACGAGGTCGGCGACGCTGACCTCCGCCAGCGGCCGTCGCGCGCACTCGGCCAGCAATGCCGCGCGCAGCAGCGACCGGGTCCGCAGCACTCGCGGGTCCGGTCGCGCCGGCTCGATGTCGGTCAGTTGTGGGCCACCAGCACCAGAACAAGCGCCACCGCACCCGGCAGCGCCTGGACGAACAGGATGCGTCGGCTCGCGGTCGCGGTGCCGTAGATGCCGGCGATGATCACGCAGATCAGGAAGAACAGCTTGGCGGCGTAGCCGACCGGGTCACCGGCGATCAGGCCCCAGATCAGGCCGGCGGCCAGGAAGCCGTTGTAGAGGCCCTGGTTCGCGGCCAGCGCCGCGGTCTGCTCGGCGAACTCGGGCGTCAGGTCGAAGGCCCGCTGGCCGCGTGGAGTTTTCCACAGGAACATCTCCAAGATCACGATGTAGACGTGTATCGCGGCGACGACGCCGACCAGGATGTTCGCGGCGATCTGCATGGCGGCGACCCTCTCCGTGGCGCGCACCTCGCGCCAGTCCTGAACAACTGTACAGAACTTGTTTCTACCTGCCTAAATGAGGGTCTCGATGAACTATTCACCGTGTGCTGGAGCCTCGCGGGCGGCTAATCTGGCTCTTCTTACCTGCGGTGGGGGTGTGAGCGACTCGTGTAGCTGGCTGAGGGAGAACGGGCCGAGGCCTCCCAAAGATCGGTAGCGACCAAGCTGCCGACCGGAAGGCCTCGATGGTGTGTGAGCGCACGGCGTGTACCGGATACTGAACGCCGACTATGCCTGCTCACCTCGGTGGCCGAGCTGGGGGTCGTGGCCCTCGCCCGATGCGCCCGCTCAGTCGTCGACGGCCGATATCGCGGCGGCGATCGGCTCGAGCCCCGCGACCAGCTCGTCGAGGTCGTGCGCGCTGAGCACGTCGTACGCCGGCGCCGCCAGCTCGTCGGTGAGGGCCTCGATCCGCTCCCTGGTCTCCCGGCCCGCGTCGGTGAACCCGCCCGCGGCGTTCACGAGGCCGCGCCCACGCAACCCGTCGACGACACCGGCCAGCTGTGCCTCGGGCAGGTGGTGGACCCGGCCGAACTGTTCCGCCTTCATGCCGAGGGAGAGAGCGAGGAGGACGTGGGCCTCGGTGCCGCCGATGCAGTGGGCGACGAGGGCGGCGTTGTGGCCGTCCCCTCGGTGTTCCCGCAGCAGCGTCGCCGCGTGCCAGAGCCTGGCCACCGGCTCCTCGGGCACGTCGAGCGCCCGGAGCCCGGCGTAGAGCGCTCGGCCCTCGGTCGGCGCGCTGACCGCTGCTCGGGTGGCGAGGTCGGCGACCCGCACCAGACCGGGGGAGTCGGCGAGCTCCCCGATCATCTGCCGCAGCGCGGCGGCGCTGCCCCGCTCGCGCACGGCGATCGCCTCCTCCGGGGTGGTCTTCCCCCAGACCCACGGGATGTGGCGCGCCACTTCGCCGTCGGCGAAGTTGTAGAAGACCGCGTGCACCACCCCGGCTGGTGCCAGCCCCAGCGGCGCGGCGCGGCCGGCGAAGTACCCGTCCCAGTAGTTGCGCATGCCGATGGCCAGGAACGCCTCGTTGCACACCTCGGAGAAGGTGGCCATGGCGATCGGCTCGACGAGCTCGAACATGCGGTGGACCTTGGCCTGTGGGTGCGGCATCGGTCAGCATCTCCTGTGGTCGTGACCGCGCCCTCGTGGGCGGTCTCTGACCCTAACCACGAACAACGCGGCCCAGATACGACAACTCCGGTCGATTGATTCTGCCGGGCAGCGTCGGGTGTCACACGGACTCGCATCGCCCGCGGCTTCCGCAACCGCGACAACTACCGACTACGCATGCTCTCATCGGCGGAGGACTCGACCAGCACTACCGGAAGTAAGAGGAGCACTAATCTCGGCATATGACGCAGACCGGTGTGGTTGTGCTCATGTGCGGACTGCCCGGCTCCGGCAAGACCGGGTACGCGCGGGTCCTCGAACGACAGGGCTACACCCGGCTGTCGATCGACGAGGAGATCTGGCGGCGTATCGGGCGCGATGCCGCCGACCTCGACCCTGCCGAGTACACCCGACTCCAGCAGGACGCCGAGGCACGGCAGTGGCAGGAGCTGATCGCATTGCTGCGCGCCAGGAAACCGGTCGTTGTCGACTACAGCTTCGCCAGCCGCGCCAGGCGGAACCGGTACCGGACCCTGGTCGCCGAGCATGGCGGCCGATGCGAGATCGTCTACCTGAAGGCGGACCTGCCGACCCTGCGGCGCAGGCTGGCGGCGCGCAACCAACTCGACGGGCCCAACAGCGTCACCGTCGCCACCGACCTCCTCCACCGTTATGCGGCGAGCTTCGAGGAACCCTGTGACGAGGGCGAACGCGTCATCCAGGTGAGCTGATCCCGCGTTGTCGGCCGGGTCCGTCACAGCCGCTCGACGAGCAGGGCCGCGCCGAGCACGACCATCGAGGCGCCGGACACCCGCGAGACGACGCGGGAGACGGCAGGCCGGGCGTGCAGCAGGCGGCGCGCGAAGGTCCCGACGCAGAGGTAGACCGCGGCGCAGGTGACGGTGAAGGCCAGGCCGAGCGTGGCCAGCTGAACCGGCAGCGGCCAGTGTGCCGCCGGGTCGGTGAACTGGGGGAGGATGGCGACGAACATCAGCAGTCCCTTGGGGTTGAGCCCACTGACCGCCATCCCCTGGAACACGGTGCCCAGCCGGCGGCCGCCGCACCCCTCCGGTGCGTCGCTGGGCGTCGCCGCCGGGTGGCGCAAGGTCGCGAATCCCAGCCAGGCCAGGTAGAGGCCGCCGATGACGGTGAGAATGGTCAGCGCGGTGGGAGCCGAGGTGACCACGGCGCCCACCCCAGCGGCGACCGCGATCGTCATCCCGAGGTAGCCGAGCACGATCCCGCCCGCCGCCGGCACCACCTGCCGGCGCACCCCGGCGCTGATGGCGAAGGCCCAGTCCGGTCCGGGCATCACGATGAGCAGGGCGGCGACGCCCCAGAAGGCAAGAACGGAACTGACCGGCATGGGTTCCTCTTTCGCCGATACGGAGCCGACTGCCGATGCGAGGCCGACCGTCGATGTGAACTGGCTGCCGATGCGGAGCCGACTGACGAGCGAGGCCGACCGCCGATGCGAGGCCGACTGCCGATGTGGAGCCGAATACCGAAAAAGCTAGGCGCGACCGACGCGAAAGTGGTTCCAACTATTGCCCTGGATCGAGGCATCTGTGGAAAAATCTTCTCCATGGACGCGGTCGACCGGAAGATCCTTGCTGTCCTGCAGGAAGAGGGCAGGCTGACCCTCACCGAACTGGCCGACCGGGTGCGGCTGAGCGTCTCGCCGTGCCATCGACGGCTTCGCGCGCTGGAGCGGGACGGCACGATCCAGGGCTACCGGGCCGTCGTCGATCCCGCCGCGCTCGGGCTCACCTTCGAGGCGCTGGTGTTCGTGACGATGCGCCAGGAAGATCGGGATACCCTGCTCGGGTTCGAGGAGGTGGTCACCCGCATCCCCAATGTCCTGCTGGCGCAACGCCTTTTCGGCGACCCGGACTACCTGCTCCGCATCGTCACCGCGGACCTTGCCGCCTACCAACGACTTGAGGACGAGGTCCTGTCCGCGCTACCCGGCGTGCAGCGCCTCAACTCGACGCTGGTCATGAAGCGAGTCGTCGACGACCGACCGCTCCCGACCGCGTGATTCGGCTCCCGTCGCCGCGCAGGGCGAACCCGCTGCGCGCGCAGCCGCGATGGGACGTGAAACGGATACACTGGGAGAAACGGCGGGTTGAGGTGACGCGGATGAGCAGCGAGATCGCCGCATTGCTCGGTACTGCGGATCATGTCCTTGTTCAGTTCGACGGCCCGGTGTGCTCGGTCTTCGACGCCACCTGGCGGCGCACCGCCGCGCAGCGGTTGACGTCGCTGGTCGGCTCCGATCTGCCGCGCAAGGTTGCCGCCGCCGATGATCCGTTCGCGGTACTGCGTTTTGCCGAAGCCTGCGGCGAGCTGACCGCGCAGGTCGTCGACCGGCAACTGAGCCGGTTGGAGTCGGAGGCCGTATTCGTCGGGACGCAGACGCCCGGTGCGGCTGATGCGCTGCGCCTGCTGTTCGGCGCCGGCTACACGGTCACGATCATCGGCAACATCGGCGTCGACGCCATCAGATCGTTCCTGATCATGAGCGGTCTTGCCGAGGAGGTGCGCAGGGTCAGCGCCCGTGGCAGTGCCCGCAGGACCCGGCTGCTGCCCGATCCGTTCCTGTTGAACCTGGCCATCGAGGCACTCGGCACCAGTCCGGACCGGTGCGTGTTCGTGGCTGGTTCGGTCGCCGGCGTCGAGGCCGGCAAAGCCGCAGGCGTCCCGGTCATCGGTTACGCCACCGATGGGCGTGAGCGCCGTCGATTCCTCCGCCACCAGGCCGACGCGGTGGTCGAGACCATGTCCGAACTCGACTGGTCGCCGGGCAGGTTGGGAGCCGGTGCCGGGGGCGGACCTGTTGACCTGCCGCGCCCGCACGCGGCAGGGCTAACGTGAGCTGACGCCACCCGGCCAGCGGACTCAACCGGGTTCGGTGAACAGCCAGCGGACTCAGCCGGGTTCGGTGAACAGCCAGCGGGCGATGATCTCGCGCTGGATCTCCGAAGCACCCTCGTAGATACGCGGCGCGCGGACCTCCCGGTACAGGTGTTCCAGCAGATGTCCCTGCTCCAACGCCCGCGCCCCGTGTACCTGGATCGCGGTGTCCACGGCGAACTGCGCGGTTTCGGTCGCGAACAGTTTGGCCATGGCGGCGGCCTGGCCGGTCGGGCGGATGCCGGCGTCGTAGGCCCGCGCGGCGCTGTGCACGAGCAGTCGCGCGGCCTGGGTACGGGTGGCGACCTCGGCGAGTTGGTGGGAGACGGCCTGGAATTCCCGCAGCGCCTTGCCGAAACTGCGCCGCTGCCGGGCATGGTCGACGGCGGCGTCGAGGGCGGCCTGGGCCATGCCGACCGCGAACGCGCCGACGCTCGGCCGGAACAGGTCCAGGGTGCGCATGGCGACGCCCATTCCTCGGTCGAGTTCGCCGAGGACGTTACCGCGCGGCACGAAGACCTGATCGAAGGTCAACCGGCCGACCGGGTGTGGGGAGAGCAGGTTGAGCCGTTCACCGGAAAGGCCGGCACTGTCGCCGGGCACCGCGAACCCAGTGATCCCGCGTGAGCCGGCGGCCGGGGTGGTTTTGGCGAATACCGAGTAGATGTCGGCGTCCGGCGCGTTGGAGATGTAGATCTTCTCGCCACTGAGCCGAAAACCCGTGCCGTCCTCGGTCGCGGTCAGCGTCATGGCGGCCACGTCCGAACCGGCATCGGGTTCGGTCAACGCGAACCCGGCCGCCGCCGAACCGTCCGCGACGCGCGGAATCCACTCGGCGATCACCTCGGTGCTGCCGGCACCCAGGATCGGGTAGGCGCCGAGACCTTGCAGCGCGAGCGCGGTTTCCGCCTCGGTGCTGAACCGGGCGAGGCCCTCCCGCAACAGGCACAGCGCCAGCGCGGAGACCGGTTGGTAGCCGCCGGCCGGATCGCGGAGGAACACCTCGCCGAGCAGGCCGTGTTCGGCGAGGGCGGCCAGCAGCTTGCGGTTGATTCGACCGGGTTCACCGGCGGCCGCGAGCGGCACAAGCTGTTGGGCGGCAACGGCTTCCGCTCGACGCAGCAACGCGAGTTCGGTCTCGGCGAGGTGCGCGTAGGTGGTCATGATCCGGACTCCTCGGCTGACTGTCGCTTCGCCGGGATCACCGCGGTGCCGACGAGTTCGATCATGGCGTCCTCGTCGAACAGTTCCGCGACGCCCAGCAACGCGATCGCCGGATAGTGCCGGCCGAAGTAGCGCCGGTAGATCGGCGCGATCGCGCGCAGCGACCGGCGATACTGCGGCACGTCGGTGACGTAGATCATCAGCGACACGAGGTCTTCCGCCTCGCCGCCTGCCGCGCGCAGTGCCAGCTGGACATTGCTCGCGGCCACCTCGAACTGGGTGGCCATGGTGGCACCGACGATCCGGCCGTCGAGGCCCTGCGCGGTCTGTCCGCCCAGAAACACCTGCCGGCCGGGCGCGGCGACGACAGCATGCGCGAAACCGATCGCCGGCGCGAGTTCCGGGACGTCGACAAGCTCGTGCCGGGTGGTCATCGGCCTGTCCATTGTGGACTGCGACCGGCCGACCAGGCAGCGTAGAACTCCTGGTGGTCCGCGCTTTTCATCAGCAGTGCCTGGGTCATCGCCTCCAGTTCGATCGCCGAAGCGAGATCCATGTCCTGCTCGCGGGTGAGCAGGACCTTGGTCGTCGAATAGGCGAAGGCCGGACCGTCGGCCAGCCGGCGAGCGAGTTTCGCGGCGGTCGCCGGCAGTTCCTCGTCGGGGACGACGCTGGTGGCGAGGCCGATCCGCTCCGCGCGTTCGGCGTCCACCTTGTCGCCGAGGATCAGCAGTTCGGTGGCCCGGCCGAGGCCGATCAGCCGGGGCAGCAGATACGCCGAGCCCATGTCCGCGCCGGCAAGGCCCACCTTGGTGAACAGGAACGCGAACGAGGCGGAGTGCGCGAGCAGCCGGAAGTCACTGGCCAACGCGATGACCGAACCGGCGCCTGCCGCGATCCCGTTGACCGCCGCGATCACCGGCAGCGGGCATTCCCGCAGCGCCCTGACCACCGAACCGGTCATTCTGGTGAACTCCAGCAGTTCGGCCGCGC
This sequence comes from Pseudonocardiaceae bacterium, assembly GCA_036268955.1. Lineage (GTDB taxonomy): Bacteria > Actinomycetota > Actinomycetes > Mycobacteriales > Pseudonocardiaceae > CAJCJE01. The sequence goes on along the minus strand of DATATE010000263.1, from coordinate 8,178 downwards.
TCATGTGTTGCAGCGCGCCGATGATCTCCTCGACGTCCCCGCCGGAGCAGAAACCGCGTCCGCGTCCGGTGATCACCAGGACCCGCGCGTCGCCGCGATGCGGCAGTTCGTGCAGGAGATCACGCAGGTCCGCGTAGGTGTCGAAGGTCAAAGCGTTGAGCTTTTCCTGCCGGGACAAGGTAACCGTGGCAACACCATCGGTGATGTCAAGATCGAAATGCTGCCATTGCTCGGTGAAACCCGGCGAGGCCCGAAACCCGGCCACTGTAGGACTCCTTCTGCTGGCTGTTGGTTCGATGGTCAGGGATTCGACTGCTCGTTGCCGCGTAAGGCCCTTCTGTCGATTTTGCCGGACGCGGTCTTCGGCAGCTCAGGATGGAACACCACCGCGCGCGGATACTTGTGCGGCGAGAGGCGGGCCTTCACGAAGGCCTGTAGCTCGCCCGAGGTCACGGTGGCGCCCGCGCGGAGGGTGACGTGCGCCTTCGGCAGGACGAGGCCGTCCTGCGCGTAGCCGAGTACGACGCATTCCAGCACATCGGGATGGCCGATCAGGCAGTGCTCGATCTCGCTGGGCGCCACCCACACCCCGCCGACCTTCAACAGGTCGTCGGTGCGGCCCTGGTAGTAGAAATAGCCGTCCTCGTCCCGGCGGAACAGGTCGCCGGTGCGGACCGTGTCGCCGCGAAAGGTCTCCGCCGAACGACGCTCGTCGCCCCAATAGCCGGTCGCGGTGGTCGGGCCGGTGACTTCCAGGACGCCGGTCTCGCCGGCCGGCAGTGCCGCGCCCAACTCGTCGGTCACCTCGGCCCGGTAACCGGGCACCACCTGTCCCGCGCTGCCGGCGCGGACCTTGCCGGGCCGGTTGCTGATGTAGATGTGGTAGGCCTCCGAGGAGCCGATCCCGTCCAGTACCTCGATGCCGAACCTGCCGTGCCACTTGGCGAGCAACTCCGCCGGCAGCGTCTCGCCCGCCGAGGTGGCAAGGCGCAGACAGCGCAGGTCGGCGTCGGCGGGGTGGGCGATCATCGCGGACATCATGGTCGGCACGTTCACCAGGATGGTCGGCCGGTGCGTTGCGATCAGCTCGAAGATTCGCTCCGGGGTGCTGCGGTCCGGGAACACGATACCGGCGGCGCCGACCCCGAACGGGAACAGCGCGGCGAGGTCGCGGGCGTAGCCGAAGAACAGCTTCGGCACCGGCAGCACGATGTCCTCGGCGCGGATGTCAAGGACACCTCGGGCGTAGCCGCGAAAGCTGCGCAGCGGGCTGCTGGTCGGATGCGGACAGGCCTTGGGCGCGCCGGTGCTGCCGGTGGTGAACTTCCAGATCGTCACCTCGTCCCGGCCGGTCGGCGCGGCGGTCAGTTCGGTCGGGGCGGCGGCGACCAGATCGGCGAAGGACAGTTCGCGTTCCCTCGGCTCCCAGTCGGAGCCGACGACGAGCAGCCGAGTTTCCTCGGTCGCGGCCGAGCGCATCCTGGGCAGCGTGTCGGTGTCGACGACGACGATCCGCGCCTCGGTATAACGCAGGTAGTAGCCGAAGTCCTTGGCCGGCAGGAAGGTGTACACCTCGGCACTGACCGCGCCGATCTTCTGCACCGCATACCAGGTCGCGACGAACTCGACACTGTCGGCCAGCGCGAGCAGCACCCGGTCACCGCGCCGCACTCCCAGCTCCACGAGCACATTGCCGATCCGGTTGACCAGCTCCGCAAGCTCGCGGTAGGTGGTCGTGCGGTCCGTGCCGATCAGCGCGACCCGGTCGCCCGCGCCCTCGTCGAGGTTGCGATCGACGAAGTAGGAGGCCACATTGAACTGGCGCGGCACGTCCTCGTCAGACGACATCGTTTCTCGGCATCCTCGTTCGGCTCCCTTGGTCCTCACCACTGCGACGGGTGGGTGTGCTCAGTCCGGCCAGACCTGCCTTTCCAGTTCCGTCGGCGACGATTCGAGCAGGCACAGTTCGGCGCGGCCGGCACCCAGTACGGTGTTCGCCTCGTCGACGCTGGTCAGGTAGCCACCGACCAGCGTCGGCACCCGGACGGCGCCGCGTACCCGGTCGCTGAGGGTGGTCAGAAACCCGCGACCGTATTCCGGCCGCCCCTCGGCCACCGTCTGGCCGGCGACGATGTGGATCAGGTCGATGCCGGCCGCCACGAGGGCCTTCGCGATCTCGATGCCGTCGGCGATCTCCAGGCCGCCGCGTGCCCAGTCGGTGACCGACAGCCGCGCGGCGAGTACCCGGTCCGCAGGCCATTGCGCCGCGACCGCGCGCAGCACCGCGAGCGGGAAACGCAGCCGGTTGGCCAGGCTGCCGCCGTAGTCGTCGGTGCGCTGATTGGTCAGCGGGGACAGGAAACCGGCCAGCAGGTGACCGTGCGCGAGATCGAGTTCGAGCAGGTCGAAACCGGCTTCGGCGGCCTGCCGGGCGTTCGCGGCGAACGCCTCGGTGATCCTGGCGAAATCGGGGCCGTCCATGGCACGCGGAGTCGCCGAGCGCGGGCCGTAGGGGAGTGCGGAGGCCGCGATCAGCGGCCAGTCTTGGCCGGCCGGCAGCGGAATGTCGACGCCGCGTGCCGGATCGGCGGTCGCGCCGCGCCTGCCGGCATGACCGAGACACAGACCGGCCAGCGCGCCGAGGCGATGCGCTTCGTCCACAACGGATTTCTGCTCGGCGTCGAGCAGTGGAGTGTCCGGGCAGCGGCGGCCGTCCGGGGTGGCCGCGACCATCCCGGTCAGCACGAGGCCGGCATCGGCCGCGACCGAGGTGCGCACGATCCGGTTGCGCAGCAGGGTTTCGCCGATCCGCAGCGGCGCGAAAGCAGGCGGTGGGGCGATACCGCGCGTACCGGAGAACCAGGAGTCCAGCAGGCGGGTGAAATCCGGGTCGCGGACGGTGAGCGCGGCATGGCTGATCCGGCCGCTGCGGGTCAGCAGGTTGAAGGCGAACTGGATCGGTGCCCGGTCGGTGTGCTGGCCGACGCGCTGGAAGTAGCCGACGCTCTCGCCGGCCGCCTGCTGGAAGCGTTCCACCACCGGCTGCCGGTCCAGTTCGTACTCGACGAGCGCGGATTCGAGGTCCGCGTTGGTACTGAGCGCGCCGGCCAGTGCGATCGCGTCCTCCATGGCCAGTTTGGTGCCCGAGCCGATCGAGAAGTGCGCGGTGTGCGCGGCATCGCCGAGCAGCACCGTGTTGCCGTGATGCCAGTCGCGGTTACGCACCAGCTGGAAGGCCTGCCAGGTGGACCGGTTGGACATCAGCCGATGCCCGTCGAGATCCTCGGCGAACAGTCGCTCGCAGAACGCGATGCTTGCCGCCTCGTCGGCCTCGGCGAGACCGGCCGCCCGCCAGGTCGGTTCCGCGCACTCCACGATGAACGTGCTGGTGTTCTCGTCGAACGGGTAGGCGTGCACCTGGAAGAGGCCGAACTCGGTCTCCCGGAAGATGAAGGTGAACGCGTCCAGCACCAGATCCGTGCCGAACCAGGCGTACTTGCCGCCCTGCGGGCTCACCTTCGCCCCGAACACCCGCGGTGCCGAGCGGCGTACGAGGCTGTTCACCCCGTCGGCGGCGACCACGAGATCGGCCTCGGCGGCCACACCATCCACATCGGACACGTCAATGCCGAACCGCAGGTCGACGCCGACCTCGCGGCAGCGCCGTTGCAGGATGGCCAGCAGCCGCTTGCGGGCGATCGCGGAGAAGGAATGCCCGCGTGAGCGCAGTCGCCTGCCCTGGTAGCGGATGTCAATGGCCGACCAGCGGGCGAAGGTGTCGGTGATCTCCAGGTAGGTCGGCGGATCGGCATCCCGCAGTGAACCGAGCGTTTCCGCGGAGAACACCACGCCCCAGCCGAAGGTCGCATCGGGCGGATTGCGTTCCAGCACGGTGATCTCGTGCGTTGGATCGGCCCGTTTGGCCAGGATGCCGAAGTACAGGCCGGCCGGGCCCGCGCCGAGCACCGTGATCCTCATTCGCCCAGCACCTCAAGCAGCCGGTGCAGCTGCGTCGGATCCGAACTCGTCGGCAGCAGCACCAGTTCGTCGCAGCCCGCCTCCTGGTAGCCACGGACGAAGTCCCTGATCGCGCGGGCGTCACACAGGCAGCCTGCCGCGATCTTCGCCGCGAACGGGCCGGTGAAGGCGTAGTAGTCGCGAAGATAGTCCTGGCCTGCGGTGGCTTCGGCCGCACCGCCGAGCGCGAAGTAACCCTGCCCCCACAGTGCCGGTGCACCGGGGCGACCGAGGTCGCCCCAGGCCGCACGGGCCCGATCGGCGGCAGCGGCGAAGGCGCGGGGCGGTCCGCCGCCGTGCGCGTAGCCGTCGGCGTAGCGGGCCATCCTGGCAAGGCCGGCGCCGCTGGTGCCGCCGACCAGTAGTTCGACGTCCTTCGTCGCCGGGTCGGTGCGCAGTTGGGTCAACTGGGCCGACAGCCTGGCGCCTCGGGTGCGGTGGTCGGCCTCCGCCGCCCGGTAGTCGTCGAGGCGGGCGCCCACGCCGAGCCCGAGGGTGAACCGGTCGCCGGACACCCGCGCCAGCGAACCGGTCTGTTTGGCCAGCAGGCCGGCACTGCGCAGCGGGCCGATGGCGATCATGGTCGCCAGCCTGATCCGCCGGGTGACCGCGGCGGCGGCGGCCAACGCGACGAAGGGTTCGACGCTGTCGTAGACGAGCCGATCCAGTACGGCCAGCGAACTGAGCGTCGAGTCCTCCGCCGTGCGCGCCCACTCCACCAAGGTCGCGCCGTCGGTGCCGGGGGTCGTGGTCGGCAGGCCGATGCCCAGTCGCATGCACCCTCCTTGGTGTGGCGTTCAGCGATAGTTTACAGCCCAGCCCGGTCCAGTGTATAGAGTTGTCCCATGGTCGACGACGGTCCGCAGCCAGCGCAGGAGTGGTTTGAACCCACCCCGCAGGAACTGGTGACCACCCTGGCCGGCGCCTACCTCCAGCCGAGAGCCGGGCGCGAGGTGTGGTCGGGCGGGCTGGTGGCGCTGCTCGCCGAGTTCGGGTTCTCGGCCGGTGCGGCTCGGGTGGCCCTGGCCAGAATGGTGCGCGCCGACCTGCTCGCACCGGCCAAGCGCGGCAGGCTGGTGTACTACACGCTGACGCCCAGGATGATCGCGGTCCTCGCCGACGGCGACCGCCGGATCTTCTCCCTCGGCAGGCGCCCCGAACCCGAAGGCCACAACGGACAGTGGACGGTGCTCTGGCAGGCCATCCCGGACGAGGCACGAGCGGCCCGCGAACGACTGGTGCGCAGGCTGCGCTTCCTCGGGTTCGGTTCCCTACAGGACGGTACCTGGATCTCGCCGCACGACCGCGAGTCGCAAACTCTGGCACTGCTCGACGAACTCGACGTCGCCAAGTACGCGGGCCTGTTACTGGGCCGACCGGCGCTCGCGCTCGATGTCCGTGGCCTCGTCGACCGGATCTGGGACCTCGACGCGCTGGCCAGGCGCTACCAGACCTTCGTCGCCCAGTTCGCCCGCGCGCCGCAGCCGCACTCCGACCGGGACGCCTGGCAGTCGCGCACCCAACTCGTGCACACCTTCCGCCAGTTTCCCTTCCTCGACCCGGAACTCCCGCAGGACCTGATCGCGGCGCCGGCCGGCCGGGCCGAGGCCATCGAGCTGTTCCATGCCCGCTATCCGGCGCTCGCGCCCGCCGCGCAACGCTACTTCGACGAGGTGACCAACCCATGACCGATCAGCCACAGGGCGTCGAGGCCCTCAACTACAGCTCCTACCTCGCCCTCGACGAGGTCCTCACCGCGCAGCGGCCGCGTTCGGAAGAACACGACGAGATGCTGTTCATCGTCATCCACCAGGTCTACGAACTGTGGTTCAAGCAACTGCTGCACGAACTCCGGCACCTCCAGGGCAAGCTGATCGCCGGCCAGACAACGCACTCGCTGCACACGTTGCGGCGGGCGCTGACCATCTTCAAGGTGGTCGTCGCGCAGATCGACGTGCTGGAAACCATGACCCCGCGCCAGTTCACCAGTTTCCGCACCAGACTGGACGCGTCGAGCGGCTTCCAGTCCGCCCAGTTCCGTCTCCTGGAAGCCCTTCTCGGCCGACGTGACCAAGCGGTGCTCTCCTACTATGCCGAAGGCAGCGCCGAGCGCGCCGCGATCGCCGACCAGTTGGCCCGGCCGTCGCTGTACGACTCCTTCCTGCGCTACCTCACCGAGCACGGCTATCCGATCCCGGCGGCCATCATCGACCGCGACGTCCGCGAACCCGGCCGTCCGTCCACAGAGGTCCAACAGACCCTCCTCGCCGTCTACCGCGACGACCAGGGCCCTGCCCAGGTCGCCGAGCGTCTCGTCGACCTCGACGAGGGCCTGCAGGAATGGCGTTACCGGCACGTCAAGATGGTGGAGCGCACGATCGGCGACAAGTCCGGCACCGGTGGCTCCTCCGGCGCTGCCTACCTGCGCGGCACGATCTCCGCCCCGGTCTTCCCGGATCTCTGGGCAGTGCGGAGCCAGCTATGACCACAGTGGACCAACTGCGCCGCTCGCCCAACGCACTCGCCGCGCACTACTCGCACTTCAAGGTTGCACGGCGTCTGCTGTTGAGCGCGCACTCGCACCAGGCGTGGCCCGATGTCGCGCTGCTGGGCCAACTCGACGCGTTCGAGGCCGCCGCCGACGGCGTCGATGTCAAGTGGGACGCGGCCTTCGCCAAGGCCGAGCAGGTTCGCGAGGGCTTCCGTGGCTTTCTCGGTGCGCCGGACGCGGAACTCGCCTTGGGCGCCAATACGCATGAGCTGGTGCTGAGGTTTCTGTCCGCGTTGGACCTGCGCACGCGGCCTCGGCTGATCACCTCCGACGGCGAGTTCCATACGCTGCGGCGGCAGTTGGCTCGGTTGGCCGAGGCCGGTGTCGAGGTCGTCCGGTTGCCGGCCGAGCCGGTGGAGACCCTGGCCGAGCGGTTGGCGGTCGAGGTCGACGACCGGACGTGTGCGGTCGCCGTCTCGACGGTGCTGTTCGGGACCTCGGCGATCGTGCCGGGACTCGGTGAGCTGGCTTCGGTGTGTGCCGCGCGCGGGGCCGAGTTGCTCGTCGATGCCTACCATGCGCTCGGCGTCGTGCCGGTCTCGTTGTGGGGCGAGGGCTTGGACTCGGCGTGGCTGGTCGGCGGCGGGTACAAGTACCTGCAGTTGGGGGAGGGGAACTGCTTCCTGCGGCTGCCCGAGCACGCGCGGCGGCTGCGACCGGTGATCACCGGCTGGTTCGCGGAATTCGGCGAGCTGGCGGCGCGGGCCGATCCCGATGAGGTCGGGTATGCCGTTGGCGCGGCACGGTTCGCCGGCGCGACCTACGATCCGACCAGCCATTATCGGGCGGCCAGGGTGTTCGGGTTCTTCACAGAGCACGGGCTGGACGACGCGTTCCTGCGCGAGGTGTCCTTGCACCAGAACGGTCTGCTTGCCGCGCACTTCGACGAACTCGACCTACCCGAGCGGTTGGTCACCCGCGATCGGACCAGGCCCCGGTCGGCGTTCGGGGGTTTTCTCACCGTGTCCTCACCCCATGCCGCGCACTTCCAGGAGCGACTGGCGCAGCGCGGGGTGCGGACCGACAGCCGAGGGGAGTACCTGCGGTTCGGGCCCGCGCCATATCTGTCCGACGACCAACTGCACGCGGCGATGGCCGCCTTCGGCGAGGTGGTTGCCGAAGGCGCGCCGCACTGACCGGACCGGCCTACCGGATGGAATCCATACTTTCGGTGCTGGGAAAGCCGGCGCGGCAATGCTTACGGTGAGCGGCAGGAGGTGGCCCCTGATGAGACGCGAGCCGACCAGGCGTGCCCAGATGAAGCGACATGGCCTGTCCGGGATGACCGTGGCGTTGTTCGTGATGGTGCTGGCCATGCTCGCCCCGTCGATCGCGGCAGCCGCGCCGAGCGCGCCGCTGTCCTCGGTGCGCGGCAACGAGACCCAGGACGTCTACTCCTACACCAACGCGATCCGCCAGTCGGTCTGGGTGGACACCGGACTCACCGCGAGCGGCCGGCCAGGCGGGCATGTCCGGGTCGCCGCGGACATCATTCGGCCGAGCGAGCTGGACGGCAAGGCGAAGGTCCCGGTCATCCTGGAGGCCAGCCCGTACTTCTCCTGCTGTGGTCGCGGCAACCAGAACCAGGTCAAGCAGTACGACGCGAACGG
>DATATE010000262.1:0-54065 GCA_036268955.1 Pseudonocardiaceae bacterium | reverse complement strand
TGTGCTCCGAACAGGACACGATGTCCACACCATTGACCACACACCGGCCATGCTCCGGCTTCAACAAACCGATCATCGACTTCAGAAACACCGACTTACCCGTACCCGAAGGCCCGAGCATCACCGACACCTCACCAGGCGTCAGCGTCAGCGTCACATCCCGCCAGATGGCCTGCCGACCGAAGGACTTCGTCAGCCCCTCGACAACCACCTCGACACCCATGCCGACCTCCTGATGACCGTCCAGCCAGTTGGACTACGGAGCAATGCAGTGGTTCGCCGCTTCGCTCGGCGGCGGCGGAACCGGCGGCGGGGCAGGCGGTGGCGGGATGGGCACCGGCTTGCCCTGGCACATCCTGGTCAGGCTGCCCGGATCGGGTGGGTTGGTGACGGGAGTGGAGATGGGCGCGCTCAACATCGCGTTCAGGGTCCCGTCGCCGTTCGGGCCACAGCCGGTAAACGAGGGAACCGGCACGGTGCCCTGCAGGTAACCGCCGATGGCCGCGTTGTAGGGATAGACCGGCGGCGCATTGGGCGGACTGGTGGGAGGATTGGGGATGTTCGCCAGCGTTACCCGCACGGTGGCCCGACAACTCGACAGTCCGTCCGCCTCGATGACCCCGACATCCAGCGGAACCCCGTTGATCGAGGCCCTGGTGATACCGACCGTCTCCATCCCGGTCGCCGTGACCCCGGTGACCGCGCCGACCTGGGTGGCGACGATGGACATGCTCTGACCCGGCAGCTGGGTGTAGGTCAACGTCGCGGTGATCGGCATGAAACCGAAACCCAGGATTGTCGTGGTGCTTGGTTGCAGGACCATCACACCCGAATAGCAGATGGCGAAACCGCCGGTGATGATGCCGATTCCCTGATTCGTCAGCGTGATGGTGCCAGGGCCGAGCACGCTGGACTCATCGAGTTTCGGCAGGTTCGTTCGGCCGGCCAGATACGCTATCAGCTTCGGCGGTGGATTCACCGGTGGCGTGCAGGGACTGCTGGCGGAGGCGGTGGCCTTCGCGCCCGGTGTTGCGGCGGATCTGTTGGGTGTCGCGGTGTTCGCGCCGCCTGCGGCTGGTGCGGTCGACGTGGTTACCGGTGTCGTCGCGGGGTTCGGCGCCGGGATCGGTACCGTCGCCAGGGTCGCCGGTTGGCCCGAGTCGAGTTCGCAGGCAACGGGCACCGTCGCCGGATTCGTCGCCGAGCCGTCCGATGCCAGCGGAGTGAGGATCAGTCCGAACGCGCCGACGCCGATGGTGACGTCACCGGGCTGTGCTTCGGTGATGGGCGACACCGCACCGGATATCGTGACGGTCAGGTCACCGGTACCGGGAATCGTGGTGCTCGGTGAGGTGAGTCCCGGCCAGGTGACCGTCGACGAGGCGCCGTTCTGTTCCGCCAGAACGGAAAGCGTTCCGGTCGCGGTGACCGACGTCGCATTGAGTGTGGTCAGGTCGGCCAGCGCGGCCGGGGGCAGGTCCAGTTCCGCCGAGACGTCCGTTGGCGTGATGGGTGTGTCAACGGTGCCGACCTCGGGGAAGGTAGCGTTGACGACGACCGAGATCGGCTGCGCGCCGGAGGGGAACTGGCAGGTGTAGCCGAAGGTGTTGGATGCGGTCTGGTCGCCGATGGCCGGACCGGAACCGGCGAGAATTCCCAGCGGTACCAGCATGATTCCGATGGCGGCCGTGGTCAGCGCGCGTCGGGTCGAGCGGCGCGGTGGGCGGTGCGGGCGAAGCCGCGTCATGCTTGATCCCCCAAACGGCTCAACTGGACCGAGAGCGCCCCGTTCGCCGGGGCACTCTCGGCGGTCGTCATCGGATTCGTCAAGGCCGTGTCACCTCAACTTCCGGACACCACTTGGACCTGCGCCAAGGTGGTGTCCTGACTGTCAGGGGCCAAACTCAGTCCTACCGTGATCGCGCCGAGATCGGTGCCGGCCGCGTTGCGCGGATCAAGGGTGACGAAGACATGCCCCGCGTCGAGGGCGGCCGTCGCGGTACCGGTGTCGAAGGTGCCGGGGAATTCGGCGACTCCGGCCGCCTGCGCGGTCAGGTCGCTGCCGGCCGCTGGCACCGCGACCGGCGAGCCGGACAGCGGGACGTCGATGTTCGCCTTGGTACCAGCGGGATCGGTGACGGTGATCCAGGCATCACCGCTGCCGGTGACCGTGGTCGCTCCCGCGTCGATCAGGGCCTTGGTGACCGAGGGCGGGGCATCGATGTCGACGGTGACGTCGCTGTTCTCCGGGGTTCCCTCGGGGACCGGACTGACCATGGACCCGAGTACCTCGGTGCTGATCGGCGACACGGTACCGATATTCGGCCAGTTCGCGCTCCAGGTGAAGGTTTTGTCCACCGAGATGTCGGCCGAGGCGATACCGGAACCCAGAACCGTCGCGACCGCGCCGACCGCGGTGAGAACAGCGACTCTTCGGACTGTTGTGGATGATCGGGGTGCAACCATTGCTGTTGTCTCCCAAGCTGTCGCGAAGATGGCTGGATGGCTGCCTGCTCAGTTCGCCGGATCGATCTGGACCTGGCCGAGGGTCGGGTCCTGCGGCGGGGTGGTCGAGTCGAGACCGAGTGGCACGGTGAAGGTGCCCAACACTGTGTCCGAGCCATCGGCTTGCTTGGGATCGAGAGTTGTGCTGACCTGGTCCGGATCGACTGCCACCGTTGCGGTTCCGGTGTCGAACGGTCCTGGGAAGCGGGCCGTGCCGGTCGCGGTGAACCTCAGGTCCTGGCCGTCGGCCGGGGTCGGCGTCGACGGGATGGTCAGTGCCGCGTCGATGACGGCCTTGGTGCCGTTGGGATCGGTGACGTACACCCAGATATCGGCGGTGCCTTGCAGGGTTGCCGCACCGATGTCCTCAAGGCCGGTGGTGGCCAGCGGTGGCGCGTCGATGTCGACGGTGAACCTCGCGCTGCCGGGAGTGCCGGCGACGATCGGGCTCGGCAGGGTGGTCACGATCTCGGTGGTGATCGGGTCGAGGTTGCCGATGATCGGGAAGTTGCCGTTCCAGGTAAGGGTCTTGTCCACCGGGACGTCGGCGGCTGCGACCCCGGAACACAGCAGCAGTGTGATGCTTACGCCGAGTGCCGCAATAGCGGCGGCTCTCCGGCCGTATGTCGATGATCGATGGCCGAACATGGTGGTCAGGGCCTCCCAACCGCATCGTGAAGACAGGCAGCGCCACGGAAAGTGGTCATGCGAATGCCTCCCATCGGGCATTGGCGAACACCCGAGAGCTGAGAAATGGGCCCATTTCCGGTTCGGTAGACGGCCTGGTGTTCCCAGTTATCTACCCGTCGGTAGGTTACTGCCGAGTGACTTGCGGTGCAAGAAATCAGCTGATGCCCGCTTGGTCACGACTTGACCCGGCCATTTTTTGTCACCGATCGACAATTCGCATTGTCGGCTTGTGACAAATTTCGGCAAAGCCGAAGCCGGGGTGTCCAACACGCTGGACACCCCGGCTTCAGGTCACTGCGCGACGATCGTGCCCAGTGTGGTGTTGTTGCTGGGATTCTGGCTCGGCCCGGTCGCGTCCAGCGCCAGGTCGATGGTGAAGGTGCCGAGGATGGTGTCGTTGCCGTTGGCGTCCTTCGGGTCCAGCGTCGTGGACGCCGCGCTGACCGAGAGCGTGCCGGCACCGGCGTTCGCGATGGCCGGGATGGTGGCCGTGCCGGTCGCGGTGAAGGTCAGCGGTGAACCGTCGGCCGGGGTCGGCGTGGACGGGATGGTGAGCGAAACGTCCTCGGAGTACTGCTGACCAGCGGCATCCGTGCCGCTGACGGTGACATCGGCGGTGCCCTGCAGGGTTGCCGCGCCAATGTCCTCAAGGCCGGTGGTGGCCAGCGCCGGTGCGGTGACGTTCACGGTGACCGGGAACGCCGCGCTCTCCTGGCCGACGGTGACCGGGCTCGGCAGGGTGGTCACCGTCTCGGTGGTGATCGGGTCGAGGTTGCCGATGATCGGGAAGTTGCCGTTCCAGTTGAGGAAGTTGTCGACCGGAACATCGGCCGAGGCGATACCGGAACCGAGCAGTCCGGCCACTACGCCGACTGCCGCGATAACGAGGCCCCTTCGGGCTATTGTCGAGGATCTGACTCCGAACATCGAGGATCTCCCAACTCTCGAATGACAAAAAACCGCATGCCGATATGGCGGCGTGCTTGTTCGGATCGGGGACGCGGAATAGCGCCGATCGCTGATGAGTTCGCAGGCTTCGAATAGTGTGAGTCGCCGGCCGATGCCAACAACTTACTGGCCAGTACGTTACTGGCGAGTGACCTGAGACGCAAGAAATCGTCGGCGGATTCGCGACGTCCGGCCAGCTCAGCGCGTTTTTTGTCATCGAGTGCTAAATCGGCCGCCAGCGATTGTCCGTTGACGCGGACTTTCACGCCTCGCCGGTTTCCGGTGTTACACCAAGGTTGCTCCTCGGCCCGGCGGAGGGGCAATGCGTCGGCGGCCACACCCCGACGAAGGTGCCGAGGATGGTGTCGCCGAACCGGTGAACGCCTTTTCTCGGGCTCGGAATCGATCGAGGTCAGTCCGGGACGCGCAGCCAGGCGAGTGCCGCGGTGACCAGCGCCGTCACCCCGGTGCTCAGGGTCGGTTCGATGACGGGGGCGAAGAACGGCGAGTGGTTGGACGGGATGTCCTCGTCGATTCGGCCTGCCTCCATCGCGGCGAGGTAGGTTCCCGGTTCGATGCCGCCGAATATCCAGTAACAGCCCGGTATGCCGATCGTGCTGCCGAAAATGCCGAAGTCCTCGCTGCCGGTGATCGCACCGGGATCGATTACCCGATCGTCGCCGAACCGCGCGCGCATGGCCTCGGTGGTGTGCGCGGTCGCCGCCGGATCGTTCACCAGCACCGGGGAGGTTTCCAGCACGGTGATCTCCGGTTCGCGCTGCGCACCGGAGGCTATTGCCTCGCCTTTCACGATGCGCTCGATCGCGGCGAGTACCCGCGTCCGGACCGCTTCGGTATAGCTGCGGACATTGATGTCCAGTACGGCCTCGTCCGGAATGATGTTGTCCTTGCTGCCGGCGTGGATCGAGCCGACGGTGACCACGGCCATATCGCTGCCGGCGATCTCCCGTGACACCACGGTCTGTAGCCGCAGCACCACCGCGGCGGCCAGCACGATCGGATCGACCGTCGACTCCGGCCGGGAGCCGTGCCCGCCCCGGCCGAACAGCCGCACCCGCATCGCGTCGGTGGCCGCGAAAGCGGGACCGGGGTGCGCGCCGAGCATGCCGGCCGGCATCGACCCGACATGCTGGCCGAGCGACACCGACGGGCGCGGGAAGCGTTCGAAAAGGCCGTCGGCGATCATCGCCAGCGCACCGGTACCGAGTTCCTCGGCCGGCTGGAACACCGCGAGCACCGTCCCTGCCCAGGCGCTCGTCTCACCCGCCAGCAGGTCCAGCGCGCCGAGCAGGCAGGCGACGTGCATATCGTGCCCGCAGGCGTGCATCACCGGCACCGTGTTGCCGTCCGGGTCGAGCGCGGTTTCCGTGCTGGCATAAGGCAATCCGGTCTGCTCGGCCACCGGCAGCGCGTCGAAGTCCGCGCGCAGCAGCACGGTGGGACCCTCGCCGTTGCGCAACACCCCGACCACCCCGGTCTTGCCGACCTCGGTGGTCACCTCGGCGCCGATGGCGCGCAGCCGCTGGGCGACCACGGTCGCGGTGCGCGTCTCGGCGAAGGACAGTTCGGGGTGGGCGTGCAGATCCCGGTAGAGCTCGTGCAGGTCGTCGCGCAACTGTGCGAACCGACCCATGACGACCTCGACGCTCATACCCGTCCTCATCCCGTTCGTCCCGCCGCCGAGTACCTCGGACTCCAGCAGGTTACGGGGCGGCCCGTCCGCCCGCCGCGTTCCACCGCACGTCGACGAGCCGCCGATCTACCCGCGGGTTCACGAGCCGTCGACCTATCGCACGTCCACGGGCCGCCGACCGAAGCCCTGCGGCCAGCCCGCGCGGGCACGGCGGATACGGGCGTGGATCAGCAGGCTCCCGCCGAGCCAGAGCATCGGCATGATCGGCCAGAAGAAACCGGCGCCCATGGTGGCCCAGCGCGTGACGAGCAGCGCGCCGATCGCGACGACAATGGCAAGGTGCACGGCGAGCGGACCGCGTCGCCAGTTCAGCCGGCGAGCGCCGGACACCGTCCCCGCTCCCATCGCCGGCACCGGCTCCGGCCGTTGCGCCGCGGCTTCCGGCAGATCGGCGATCAGCGGGTCGAGTTCGTGGCGGAACCGGGTGGCGTAGACCGCGGTCAGCCGCTCCTCGGCCTCGACGGCGGTCAGCCGCCCGTCCCCGGTCGCGGTACCGATGATCGCCGCGTACCGCTCTCGTTCGGCATCGGATGCCCTGATGGTCGTTTCCTGGTACTCGGGTTCACTGTTCATGCTGACCATCGTGCGTCCTCGGCCGGGTAGCACGCATCGGTGGCCGGGCGGCACCGCCGGCTACCGACCGTGTGCCCGTCGGCCGGGTTCCTACGTCCGGTGACGTAGTCGGGTGGTAATCACGCCGACCGGGGAATTCTGCCCCCGGTGGGTGGACTTGACCTTGTCCTGGCAGCAAGGTGTGTGGGAACGCGTCGAGCCGAGGGGTTGCGCCGGCAGGAGACGGGATGCTGCGGATCGGGGAACTGGCCGAGCTGGCGGGCATATCGACGCGCGCCATTCGGCACTACCACCAACTGGGTCTGCTGCCGGAGCCGCAGCGCGCCGCGGCCGGCCATCGCGCCTACGAACTGCGCGATGCCGTCCTGCTGCTGCGCATCCGCCGACTGGTCGAACTCGGGCTGCGCCTCGACCAGGCCGCCGCGATCCTCGCCGAGGACGCGGGCCGCGACCTGCACGAGATCCTCGCCGAACTCGACGCCGACCTCGCCGAGCAGCAGCGCAGGATCGGCGCCCGCCGGCAGCGCATCGCCGAACTGCTGGCCAATGCGAGCGCGGCCAACTTCTCCGCGCAGCTCGTCGAGGTACTCACCGACCTCGACCGGGTCACCGCGACGCAGCCAGGGGTCGCGCGGGAGCGGCTGATCACCGCGCTGTTCGAACTGATCTCCGGGGATGTCGCGCCCGGCAGGCTCAAGGGCTATCACGCGGTGTTCGCGGAGGCCGAGTTCACCGAGCGCACCCATGAGCTGTCCCGCCGGTTCGACGACCTGCGCGGCCGGCCCCCGGAGGATCCGCTGGTGGCCGAACTCGCCGAACTGGCCGCCGATCTCGGTCAGGAGGTCGGCAGGCTGCTGCCCGATGACATCCGCAACGACATTCGCAACGCCCCGGTCGGCGGCAGCCGGCAGCGGGATTTCGTCCGCGCCGCCGCCGTCGGTCTCGATCCGGCCCAGGCGCGGTGTTTCGAGTTGCTGTTGCGTGGGTTGCGCGACCGGTGGGGCCTCGGCGACACCGGCGGCACCGAGGCGCCGCCCTGGTAGGCCCTGGTGGCGGCGGCCGGTTCACCAGCGGCGGATCATCGCCACCCGTGGTGCCACGATGATCCCGGCCGCTTTCTCCTCGGCCCACTGCTCGTGCAGGTCCGGGCCCCAGTCCTGCTCGGGTAACTCGGTGAAGCCACGCGCGGCGTACCAGGGTGCGTTCCACGGCACAGCGGCGAACGTGGTCAGGGTGATCGCGGTGAAGCCGTGCTCCCTCGCCCAGTCGCAGGATCCCGACAGCAGCCTGCCACCGATCCCGCGCCGGCCGTAGGCCGGATGCACGGCGAGTTCGCCGAGGTGTGCGTCGCCGTCCATGGTGGTCAGCATCGCGAAACCGACCGGATGCGGCGCGCTGGCCACGAGTACCTGCTCGGCCGCGAGCAGCGCGTTCGCCGGATCGTCGGGCGGCAGGTCGAGGCCGTACTCGGCGAACAGCGCCCCGGCCGCGTGGCTGACGTCGACCAGCCGGGGAAGGTCGACGAGCGGGTCCCACGGCCGCACTCCGTTGCTGTGCATGCTTTCCTCCCGCGTCGGCTCGGTCCTGCCGGACTTCCCGGATCGGCCGGTGCCGAATCGGCCGACCCGCGGCACCCGTTCCCGACTCTCGTTCCTATTGTCGCATTTCGTTGATCAGTACGCCGCTGACCTGCGCAAAGTCACCCTTTTGCCGAACGGGCGCTTCGGCAGGACCACTGCCGGTCGTACCGGGTTCATACCGGTTGTGGTGATTGACCTTCTCGCGACCTCGGCGGGATACTCGTCAACCAGACGGCTTGAATCGTTTCATGGATGCTGGATGTCGATGGTCGCGGATCGAGAGGGGAGTCTCGAATGTGGAGTCGTCGAAAGTCTCGCCGTGCGTCGTCGACGGCGCGCCTGTCGTTCGTCGTCGTGTTGGCGGTGACCGCCGCGTTGTCGATCGGGCCGGCACATGCCTTGGGCGGCAACGGATTCCCGCTCGGGCCGGGGAATCCGGACTGGCAGCGCTATGTCGAGTCCTCGGCCGCCCCGCTCGACCATCCGGTCGGCCTGGTCAGCACGAGCGGCGCGGTAACCGATCCGGATGGCCTGTTGGCCAAGGGAAACGGCGCCACGACCCTCACCGACACCGCGACCGGACCCGCGCCGAGCATCGTCCTGGACTACGGCAAGGACATCGGCGGGGTACCGGAATTCGGGATCAGCGCGGAAACCGGCACGCCAACGCTCAAAGCCGGCTATGCCGAGGCACTTGAGTTCCTTACCCCGAACGGGGACGGCGGGCGGCCATTCGAGTCGGGCGACAGTGCGCGCAGTGACAGCTATCGGATCGGCGCGCCGGGCGTGCTCAGCAACGAGTTCATCCAGGGCGGCGAGCGCTACCAGGAGATCACCCTCACCTCGCCGGGCAGCGTGACCCTGTCCTTCGCCCGCATCCGCTCCACCGTCTACCCGGCGGGCGCGGCCGACTACGCTGGCTACTTCGTGTCCAGCTCCGACCAGCTCAACAGACTCTGGTACGCCGGTGCGTACACGCTGGATGAGAACATGTTGCCGCCCAACAGTCCCGGCGGCTACTGGAGCATCGGCAACGGCTACCTCACCGACACCGGCGGCGATGCCGGACTGCTCAAGGCCGGGCGCGACTGGACCGACTACACGATGTCCTTCCAGACTCGGATCAACGGGCAGCAGGCCGGGTTCGTGGTGCGCGGCGCCTCGGCCGAGGCCAGATACCTGCTGATCCTCGACGATTCGGTGGACAAGGTCGGCCCGGCCAACTCCTTGCAGGAGGTGGTGTTCACCGCGGGCGTCGCGCACACCATCGCCGATCTCCCGATCAGCGCGCCGATCCTGCCCGGCAGCTGGCATTCGGTGCGGACCGTCGTCAGCGGCAGTACCGTCAGCACCAGCGTCGACGGGGTGTACGTCGGCTCCTTCGACTCGACCGGGTTTCCCGCCGGGGTCGGCGCGATCCCGGCCGGCACCGTCGGATTCCGGGAGGACTCCGGGATCGGCGAGGCAACCGACTTCCGCGACCTGACCGTCACCGCGCCCGATGGCCGCGTCCTGTACCGCGATCCGCTGGCCGATCCGGCGCGGCTGGCCGATTTCCAGGCGCCCGGCGTGAACACCGGTTCGCTGATCCTGGACGGCGCCAAGCGGGACCGCGACGTCTGGGAGGGCGACCTCTCGGTTTCCGGGCCGACGCTGCTCTACTCCCTCGGCGCGACCGACTACCTGCGCGATTCCCTGCGCCTGCTGGGAAGTTACCAGTTGACCAGCGGCTTCATCGAGGGTCGGCGAGCGCCCGGTGATCCGCTGAACACCGATCCGCTGCCCGGCGAGGTGAACCAGTACTCCGCCTCCTACTCGATGTACTTCGTGCCGAACCTGGCCACCTACTACACCTACACCGCCGATACCGCGTTCGTCCGGCAGGAATGGCCGGTGGTGCAACGGGAACTGGCCTGGAACGCCCGGCAGGTGGACGCGCAGGGCCTTTTCGAGACCAACGCGAGCGACGGGAACAACTGGCACTACGACGACCAGACCGGTGCGCAGACCTACTACAACGTGCTCTACTACCACGCCCTGCTCTCCGGCGCCACGCTCGCCTACGCGGTTGGCGACGGTGCGGACGCGGCAACGTATCGAGCAAGGGCAGCCGCGGTGAAGACCGCGGTCAACACCTACCTGTTCAACCCGGCGACCGGCGTCTACGACATCAGCACCACGCAGCGCGGCTACGTCGCCCAGGACGCCAACACCTTCGCCGTCCGCTACGGCGTCGCGGCGCCTGACAAGGTGCCCGGCATCCTCGCCGCGATGGCACGCGATCTCGACACCGGCAACGGCGATCTCGACGTCTCCTCGCCCGCACCTGCCGGCTACCACCAGGTGATCGGACCGTTCATGGGCTCCTACGAGCTGTGGACCCGCTTCGCCGACGGCGACACCGACGGCGCGCTGGACCTGCTGTCCAGGGAATGGGGCCGGATGACGACGGCCGACCCCGGCGGCGTGCTGTGGGAGGTGATGAACACCGACGGAACCGTGCACACTCCCGGCATCAACGGCACCGGCGACGGCGCCACCAGCCTCGCGCACGGCTGGTCGACCGGCCCGACCTCGGCCCTGTCGGAGTACGTGCTCGGCATCACCCCGACCAGCCCCGGCTACGCGGACTGGCAGGTCGCTCCGCAGCCGGGCGACCTCGCCTGGGCACAGGGCAGAGCGCCCACCCCGCACGGTCCGCTCACCGTGAAATGGAGCCAGGGCGCCGGCCGGTTCGGCCTCGATGTCACCGCGCCGCCTGGTACCAGCGGCACCATCGCGGTGCCGGTCACCGGTCCCGACCCGGTGGTCAGGATGAACGGCGCCGTGGTCTGGTCGGCAACGGGTTCGACCGGCGCGCGGCAGGCCAACCGGGTCGGCGACACGGTCCGGCTGGCCGTCGCGGGCGGCGGTGACTACCAGGTGCAGGTCACTACCGGCGGGTAATCGGACAGGTCGTAAGGTCGGCGGTGCGCGGCGGGGTCGGGTCGTGGACTCGTCCCCGCCGAAGTCGATGTCGACGAGGAGGGGTCCCGTGGCCGGTCGCGCTGCCGACTTTCAGAACGAGATCTACGGCCTGGGTCTTGCCGACCAGCTGCCCGTGCTCAGCACCAACGCGGTCAATCTCGAAGCCGCCGCGCGGGAGACACTGGAGCCCGGTCCGTTCGGCTACATCGCGGGCGCCGCCGGTGACGCCGCGACCAACCGGGCCAACCTCGCGGCGATGGCGCGCTGGAAGATCGTGCCGAGGATGCTCACCGGCTCGACCGACCGGCACCTTGCCACCACCGTGGTCGGCACCGAGATGCCGGCGCCGCTGCTGCTCGCCCCGGTCGGCGTCCAGTCCATCGCACACCCCGACGGCGAGCTGGCGACAGCCCGCGCTGCCGCCTCGGTCGGCGTGCCGATGATCATGTCCACCGCGGCCTCGCACACCATCGAGGAGGTCGCCGAGGCCGGCGGCGATGGCCCGCGCTGGTTCCAGCTCTATCGGCCCAACGACGACGCGGTCTGCGCGAGCATCCTGGCTCGGGCGAAGGCCGCCGGGTTCACCGTGCTCGTACTCACCCTGGACACCTGGACGCTGGCCTGGCGTCCGACCGACCTCGACCGCGCCTACCTGCCGTTCATCCGTGGCATCGGCACCGCGGTGCCCTTCTCCGACCCGGCTTTCCTGGCCGGCCTCGACAAGCCACCGGCCGAGGACCTCGGCCCCGCTGTCGCCAAATGGGTGCCCACCTTCACCGGCACCGACCGCACCTGGCAGGACCTGGTGTCGCTGCGCGACATGTGGGACGGCCCGATCGTGCTCAAGGGCATCCAGCACGTCGACGACGCCCGGCTGGCCGTTGAGGCCGGCGTCGACGGCATCGTGGTGTCCAACCACGGCGGTCGGCAGGTCGACGGTGCGATCGGTTCGCTGGACGCGCTGCCCGGCATCGTCGCGGCCGTCGGTGACCGGCTGACCGTCCTGTTCGACTCGGGCATCCGGGGCGGCGCGGACGTCTTCAAGGCGCTGGCCCTCGGCGCCAAGGCCGTGCTGCTCGGTCGTCCCTACGTCTATGGTCTCGCGCTCGCCGGTGAGGCCGGGGTCCGGCAGGTCGTCCGGGGTGTCCTCGCCGAACTCGACCTCACCCTCGGCCTCGCCGGCCACCGCTCGGTTCACGAACTGACCCCGGCCGCCCTCCAGCGGGACTGACCTCCTTCCTCGTCCGAGCCTCGTCCGGGCAGCCGGCCGCGGTGGACTGGTCCGTTCGGGCTGATTTCGGAACGGGCACGAAACCACTGGGCCGGCTGGTGCGTCGGTAGGGTGACCGCTGGCGCGCCGGCCAGAGGGGAACTCGTGGGCCCGGCGGCCCGTACTCAAGGAGGGGCCATGCGGACCCGACGTCCGTGGTATTTCCGTCTCGGCATCTCGCTGACCATCATCGGCTACTTCTCGTCGCTGCTTGCCGGGACCGACATCCAGTTCACCGTGCTGAGCTGGGCCAATGGCATGCAACCGTGGATCGGCATCATCATCGGCACGATCGGCGTCGCGCTGATCTGCCTGCCGTTCCTGCTCTCCCGCATCGGCGGCGGCTCCTCCCGGCCGATCAGCCCGGCTCAGGGCTTCACCAGCGGTGCGTCCCCGATGCGGCAGGGTTTCGGCCAGCAGCAGGCCTACCCCCAGCAGTCGTACCCGCAGCAGGCCAACCCGCAGCAGGGTTTCCAACAGGTCCTCCCGCAACAGGGTTTCGCCCAGCAGGGCTTCCCACAGCAGGGCTACGGCGCACCGCAGCCGAACGTGCAGTTCACCCAACAGGCCCAGTTCACCCAACAGGCCCAGTTCAACCAACAGGCGCCGCAGTTCACCCAGCAGGCCCCCGGCCAGCCCGGTGCGCACCCCGGCTACGGACAGCCGCAAGGGCACCCGCAGCAGGGCTACCCGCAGCAGGGCCCCGGCCAGCAGCAGGGCGGTTCCTGGCAGGGCTGAACCGGTCCGGTCGCTGCTCGGCTACTTCCCGTCGGCGTAGCAGTCGACGGCCTTGGCGTGCAACGGAAAGCGCACCGAGGTGCCGGGAAAGACCAGCTGGCTGGCTGTTGCGGCGGCAGTGCCGATCTCCGCGACAACGGCGTCGGCGTCCGCTGCCCCGCAGTGCACCAGCACCTCGTCGTGCTGGAAGAACACCAGTTCCGCGCTCGGTACCCGCTCGGCGAGCCGGCCGCGCAGGCTCGCCAGCAGCACGGCCGTCCAGTCCGCGGCACTGGCCTGCACCACGAAGTTGCGGGTGAACCGGCCCCAGTTGCGCGCAGCCTGCCGCGAGTAGCGCTCGTCCGCGCCCTCCTCAAGATCGCGGACGAGCGCCGAGCCGGGCGGTGAGGTCCTGCCGAGCCGGGAGCGGACCATCCGACCCTGTTCACCGGCTCGCGCCGCATCCTCGACATAGCCGACCGCGTCCGGGAAGCGGCGGCGCAGGATCGCCAGCAGCGGCCCTGCCTCACCGGTCGTCCCGCCGTACATCGCCGAGAGCATCGCGATCTTGGCCCTGCCCCGCTCGTCGTCGAAGGAGTCCTTGGCAAGGCTGGCATACAGGTCGCTCTCGGCAGCGACCTCGGCCAGCCTGCGGTCGTCGGACAACGCGGCAAGCACCCTCGGCTCCAACTGCGAGGCGTCCGCGACCACCAGCGCCCAGCCGGGATCGGCGCGGACCGCGGCGCGCAGCAGCTTTGGCAGTTGCAGGGCGGCCCCTCCGCGTGTCGCCCACCGGCCGGAAACCACCCCGCCGACAACGTACTCCGGCCTGAACCGTCCGTTATGGACCCAGGATTCCAGCCAGGTCCAGCCGTGTGCCGCGTAGAGCCGGGACAGTTCCTTGTACTCCAGCAGCGGCGCGACGGCCGGATGGTCGACCTGTTTGAGCACCCAGGCGCGGCTGGAGGCCACCTCGATCCCGAGCCGCTTGAACGCGCGCACCACACTCGGCGGATGGTCCGGATTGACCTCACGGCCGTCGAACGCCACGTTGACGGCGTCGGCGAGTTCGGCCAGTTTCTTCGGCCGCGCGCCCGGCATCGGCCGGGGCCCGAGTGCCTCGGCGAGCAGCTCCTGGTGGATCTCCACCCGCCAGGGCAGGCCGTGATGACTCATCTCGGCGGCGGCCAGCGAACTCGCCGACTCCGCCGCCGCCAACAGCCGAACCCGCTCCGGGTTCTCCACCGCCGCGATCCGCGCCCGCTGGTCGACATAGACCGCGCGCATCGCGTCGAGCGGATCGGCGTTGCCGGGCAGCGTGTCCGGTTCCGGCTCGAACAGCGCGGGCTGCGGCGTCTGCTTCGGCGGCGGCGCGTCGTCGGGCACCGGTAGGCCGGCCACCCGCGCCCAGGCCGCCGGCAACCCCCGAGGCTCGCCGTGCCGGCCCGCGTAGTTGAGCAGGATGCCCTCGACGAGGCTCAGGTCGTGGCAGCGGTCCACCCTGATCCCGGCCGCCAGCAGGGTCGGATACAGCTCGGCGGTGGCCGGCCACAGCCAGCGCGGCCGATGCTCGGCCTGCACCCGCGCGATGCGTTCGGCCAGGTCGGCGGTGGTCTCGGCGGCCGCCAGCGGCTCGCCCTGCTCGTCGAGCAGGCGCAGCCGACCGGCACCGCCGGGTTCGGGGAAGACTGCGGCGAGCACGGCATGATTCTGCGCCGCGCCACCGACAGTCGCCGCAGGCCGGCCGCGTCGACCTCAGGGCTTTGCGGCGATCCAGCCGGTCCTGGTGTTGCGGACGACGAGGTCGGCGCGGTGCAGCAGGCTGTCCGGTCCGTCGCCGTTGAGCGTGTCGAGGACGGCAAGGTCCTCGGCGCCCAGCTTGTCCGCCAGTCCGGCCCGTACCGTCAGCAGGAACGTCTGCGCGTAGCGGCCTGTGGCGGCGGGTACCGGCGCGGCCAGTTCGATGGTGAACCGCCGCGTCGCACGGACCGCGAAACCGGCGCGCACCAGGTTCGGCTCCCAGTCCGGTCCGAGGCGTGGCTGCGTGTCGGACCGGGCCTCCGCCAGCGCCTCGTGCACCCGTGTTTCCAGGCCGGGGCGGCCCATCCCGATGTCCTCGGGCAGGAACAGCGGAAACCCGTCCATCTCGGCAACGGCCAGCAGGCCACCTGGGTTGAGGGTGGCGAACAGCTGGGCGAACACCCGGTCGGGGTCGGCCATCTCGTGCAGGGAATTCGATGCCCAGGCCAGATCCACCGGTTCGAGGTCCGGCCAGCCCTCGTCGACATCGGCCCCGACGGTGCTGACCCGGTCGGCCAGTCCGAGATCGGCCACCTTGGCGTGGATGCGGGCCAGTGACTCCTCGGCCGCGTCGACGGCGATCACCTCGGCCGGGTCGAAGCACCGGGCGAGGGCGACGGTTCCGGTCCCGGTGCCCGCGCCGAGATCGAGGACGCGGCGGGGAATCCCGTCGGTGTGCTGCCCGACCCAGCTCATGATCTCGGACAGGTAGGAGGCCATCACCTCGGCGTCCAGATCCAGCATGTCCGCCAGCCCTGTCTCGCCGGCGCCGTGCTTCGGTCCGCCGTGTTGATGACCGTGCGGCTGACCCTGGTGATGATCCTGTTGGTGTGCCATGGCCCCGACTGTACGAGCGCCGTGCGGAAATGGCATATCATCTTGCGCATGACGCAAGAAATCGATCTGGACGGCCTGATCCGCCAGCGGATCAAGGGACTGCGCCTTGCCAGAGGATGGTCGCTGGACACCCTGGCCGCCCGTTGCTACCTCAGCCCGTCCACCCTGAGCCGGATCGAGACCGGGCATCGTCGGATCGCGCTCGACCAGCTCGTCCCGATCGCCCGAGCCCTCGGCACCACCCTTGACCAGCTGGTGGAGTCCGTCGATGACGACGACGTGGTGATCAGGCCGCACCGCGACCGCGCGCACGGCAGAACCACCTGGCTGCTCACCAGGGAACGGGCCCCGCACGGGGTGACCGTCGCCAAGGTGCGGATCACCGCGCCATCGCGGCCGGTCGCCACCGCCGGGCTGGGAGTGCATCCGGGCCGGGACTGGTTCACCGTGCTGTCCGGCACCGCCCGGCTGCAACTGGGCGAGCGGACCATCCTGGTCGAGACCGGCCAGGCCGCGGAGTTCTCCACCATGGTTCCGCACGCCATCGGCGCCCACGACGGCCCGGTCGAGGTTCTCGTCATCCTCGACCGCGACGGTGAACGCGCCCACCTCCAGTCCTCCGCCGAGCACTCACCTCGGTAGTGCCAGGGATCCTGGCCGAACGGACCGCTCAGCGGTTGACGTACCAGTGGTATGTGTCCTTAAGTTTGGGTACGCCGCTTGCATGACCGAGCCCACCCGGCTCGGGCCCCGACCGCAGCAACCGACCACTGGAGATCTCGTGCTGGAGTACCTCTCTTGCGTACCGGACTATCTCGGGCGGCTGCTCGACCTGCCGGTTCGGGTGGACGCGCTGCGCAAGGCCGGCCTTTTCGACCCGATGCGCCCCGATGAGGGGCTTCGCTCGCTGCTCGCGGTGCGCCGGTTCGGGCCGGTCGCCGGGGCCGCGCAGATCGCCGCGCAGCGCGACGGGCACGCTCTTGCGCTGGTCGACGAGTTGGGGCCGCTCACCTTCGACCAGCTCGATCGGCGGTCCAACGCGCTGGCCCGCGCCTGGGCCGCGCGCGGCCTCGACCATGACTCGGTGATCGCCGTGCTGGCCCGCGACCACCGCGGCCTCGTCGACTGCATGCTCGGCGCGGCCAAGCTCGGCGCCCGGCTGCTGCTGATGAACACCGGTTTCAGCAAGCCCCAGCTGACCGATGTGGTGACCCGCGAAGGGGTCGCGGCGCTGGCCTTCGACCAGGAGTTCAGCGAGCTGCTCGGCGACGTGCCCGACGAGGTGCCGCGCTATCTGGCCTGGCTGGACGACAAGGACGCCGCCGAGGCCGACCTGCCGAAGCTGGACGAGCTGATCGCCAGCACCGAGGACTCGCCGGTGTCGACGCCACCGAAGCCCGGCGGCCTCGTGCTCCTCACCAGCGGTACCACCGGCACCCCCAAGGGCGCGCCACGGCATGTCACCGGGGTACTCGGCGCGACCCATTTCGTGGAGCGCATCCCGTTGCGGGCCGGTGGGGCGAACTTCATCGCGTCGCCGATGTTCCACGCCACCGGCCTTTCCCAGCTCGTCCTCTCCCTCGCGCTGGGCACCACCATCGTGGTCCGCCGCCGGTTCGACCCTGAGCAGACGTTGCGGTGGATCGCCGACAACCGCTGCACCGGCCTCGTCGTCGTGCCGACCCAACTGGCCCGCATCCTCGACCGCGGCCCCGAGGTGCTCGGCCGCTACGACACCAGCAGCCTGCGGGTGATCGTCACGGCTGGTTCGCTGCTCGCGCCCGATGTCAGCAACCGCGCCATGCACGCCTTCGGTCCGGTCGTCTACAACCTTTACGGCTCAACGGAGGTCGCCGTCGCCACGATCGCCACCCCCGAGGAGCTGCTTTCCGCGCCGGGCACCGTCGGCAGGGCGCCGAAGGGCTGCGTCGTGCGGCTCTACGACAAGCAGAACAAGCGGATCACCGGAGCCGACACCAAGGGCCGGATCTTCGTGGGCAGCGAGCTGGCCTTCGGCGGCTACACCGGCGGCGGGCACAAGGAGATCATCGACGGCCTGCTCTCCAGCGGCGATGTCGGGCATTTCGACGCCACCGGGCTGTTGTTCGTGGACGGCCGCGACGACGACATGATCATCTCCGGTGGGGAGAACGTGTATCCGGCGGAGATCGAGAACCTGTTGGTGGAACGGTCCGATGTGGCCGACGCGGTGGTGATCGGGGTCGAGGACGCGGACTTCGGCCAGCGGCTGCGCGCGTTCGTGGTCCTCATGCAGGGCGCCACCGTCGACGAGGCCGAGCTGAAGGCGCACGTCCGCGCGAACTTGGCCCGCTACAAGGTTCCGCGCGAGGTGATCTTCCTCGACGAGCTGCCGCGCAACCAGACCGGCAAGGTCCTGCGCCGCAAGCTCCACGAGTACGAACCGGAACAGCGGTAGGAACCGGGGGAGACCGTCAGTTTCCCTTGCCGCCCTTGCGAACCACGGCGATCGGGCCACGCACGGTGCGCAGCAGCGCCTGGCTGACCGAACCGGCCATCAGCCCGGCCGCGACGCCGTGCCCACGGGAGCCGACCACCAGCAGCTGCGAGGTGCCGGCGACCTTCGCCAGGGTCGGCACCGGGTCACCGATCGGGAAATCGACGTCGATGTGCACGTGCGGGTAGCGGACGGCGAACTCGGCGAGCGAGTCCGCGGTACTCCACCGCCGCCGCGCGGCCTCATCGGCGTCCCGGTGTACCGCGCCGGGGATCACGTGCACCGCGTGCACCCCGACCTGGTGCCGGTCGGCGAGATCGAAGGCGAAGGCCATCGCGGGCACCGACACCGGCGTGCCGTCGACACCGACCGCGACCGGCGCGCCCGGCCGGATGGGTTGCGGATGCGAGCGCACCGCGACCACCGGGCAGCGACTGCGCACCGCGAGCGTGCCGCACACCGTGCCGAACACCAGCTCCGAGAACAGGCCGGACCCCTCGCTGCCGAGCACCACCATGGCCGCTGACTCGGCCTGCTGGCAGAGCACGCCGACCGGGCTGCCCGGTTCGATGTGCGTGCTGATGTCGATCCCCGGCGCGATCTGGCCGACGAGCGCGACGGTGTCCTCGATAAGGGCCCGCGAATCCGTGCCGTTCGTGTTCAGCTCCATCGCCGGCACGATGCCGGGATCGATCACCGCCGTCGCGTACCGGTCGGTCTCGCAGTGCACGAGCACCAGCCGCAGGCCGGCCGCGGCCGCTTCCCGTGCGGCCCATTCCACGGCGAGCGCACTCTGCGCTCCCTCGTCGATACCGACGACAATCCGATCGCGCCGTCGCTCGTTCACGGTAACTCCTCGCTGGCGCCTGTCGACGGCCCCGAACGCGCTCTCGCGTGCAGTGCCAGTGGTGCGGGGAAGATATCTTCTACTGTGCGCCAGTCAAGTCCAACCCGCCAGTATTCCTCGACTCGAGCAGGCCGATTTGAGCTATTTGCACCAGTTCGTTAACTTGTCGATACACGTCGACACAACAGGGATCGGGGTAGACCGGTGTCGGTAGCCGAGGATGACCCCATGGACGCGGCCAGACCCGCCTCGACCTCGAATACGGACAGTGCCCTCGAGAACGCCGTCAGCAGTCCCGCGGCGGTCAGGTCGAGGCGCCACACTGCCGCCAAGATCGTGACCGAGGTCTGCTCGCCCGCGGTCGTCGTCGTCCTGCTGCCGCTGGCCGTCGCCTGGCAGGCCACTGGTCACCGGGCCGGCGAGACCCTGCTGTGGGGTCTTGTGGTCGCGGTGTTCTCCAGCGTGCTGCCGATGGCGTTCATCATCTCCGGCGCTCGCAAGGGTCGCTGGGACGGCCATCATGTGCGCAACCGAGAGGGCCGGTTGCTGCCGCTGTCGCTGTCCGGGGTCTCCACCGCGGCCGGGCTGGCGATCCTGTTCCTCGGCCACGCTCCCCGCGATCTCATCGCGCTGGACATCGCCATGCTGGGCACGTTGATCCCGTGCATAGCGATCACCCAGGCGTGGAAGATCTCGATCCACAGCGCGGTCGCCGGCGGCGCGGTCGCCACCATCGTGCTGCTCTACGGGCCGTGGCTGCTGTTGCTGGTACTGCCCTTGGTGCTGATCGCCTGGTCACGGGTGCAACTGGCCGACCACACCGTCGCGCAGGTGATCGCGGGCGGTTTGGTCGGGCCGATCGTCGGCGGCGCGATTTTCCTGTTGGTCCGCTGAGCCGGAACTCCTCGATCCACTCAGTGGCTTCCGGTCGCGTCCCGACCAGGGCAGGTGCGCCACCCGGTCGAGCGAAGTGTGGTTGCTGCGCGTAACGGAACGGCCAGGAAACCGATTTCCCTGATACGACCGGCGGGCTGGCTGCCGGTTTCCCGCAGGGAGGAGCGGTCGGATGCGTGCCACCACCCTGGTGCTCGGTGCGACCGGCCGGCTTGGCAGCGATATCGCCCGGCGGTTGGTAGGACTGAGTTCGACTTTGCTGCTGCACGGTGCCGATCCTGCGGAAACGGCACTGCTCGGCGGTGAACTCTCCGGCCGGGACGACGACTGCCGCGTGGTGTCGCTGCCGGCGGACTTCAGCCAGTTACGCGCTGCCCGCGACCTGACCCGAAGAGCCTTGGCGGCCACCGGCGACATCGACATCGTCGTCAACGCCGTCGACCTCCGGCCGCCGCCAGTACGGACAGTCACCGAAGATGGCAATGAACTGACCTGGCAGGTCAACTATCTCGGCCCGGCGCTGGTCATGCTCGGCGTGCTGCCGCTGGTGCGGGCCAGCCGGATCGGCCGGATGCTGCAACTGGTCGGCGACGCCCACCCGCTCGGCGTACCCAAGGCCAACATGGCGCAGACCGAGCACAGGTACTACCCCTCCTGGTCCTACACCGAGTGCAAGCTCGCGCTGATGATGTTCAGCCAGACCGTGGCCGGCCGGTTCGGCGGTTCACTGGCCCGCAGCCTCGCCATGCAACCGGCCGGAGTCGAGGCGACCGGCGGCCAACCGCCGCTGTCCAGGGCGCTGATGGTCGACGCGGTGCTCTACGCGTGCACCACCGCCGGCATCCCCAACGGCGCCTACCTGCGCGGCAGGCGGGTGCAGGCGCTGCCGAGAGCGGCGGCCGGAGTCGCCACCCAGCAACGGATGTGGCGGACCACCTGCCGCATCCTCGGTGTCGACACGCGTACCGGCGAACCGCTCGGCGACCCCTATCCGATGGCCGCGCCGATACGCGCGCAGGCGTATTCCGGTTTGCCGGTAACCTGATCGTTCATGTCGGCCGCCGTTCGCATCGTGCCCATGATCGATCGACACGCCGACGACATCCTCGCGATCTATCAGGCCGGTCTCGACACCGGTAATGCCAGTTTCGAGGTACGCGCCCCGTCCTGGGCGCGTTGGGACGCCGGGCATCTTGCGGCACACCGGTTCGTGGCGTTGGCCGCCGACAGCCGGGTTCTCGGCTGGGTCGCGGTGTCGCCGGTGTCGACCCGTGCGGTGTACGCGGGTGTGGTGGAACACAGCGTCTACGTGCATCCGGACGCCCGCCGGCTCGGCGTCGGTGCCGCGCTGCTCGCCGAGCTGGTCTCCTCGACCGAGAAGGCCGGTATCTGGACCATCCAAACCGGGATATTCCCGGAGAACACCGCGAGTGTCGCGCTGCACGAACGAGCCGGTTTCCGGATTCTTGGCACCAGAGCGCGCCTCGGTCGCCATCACGGCCGCTGGCGGGACGTGGTCTTTCTCGAACGACGCAGCGAACTGGTCGATTAGTGGCCCGGCGCGGACCACCGCCGGCCGCGAAGGGGAGAGCGGCCGACGGTGGTGTTCGGGCGCCGGTACGGTGGTCGCCTCTCGGCGGGGGCACGAACGCGGCTCCGGCCGAACCGGTATTCCGCGACGGCAATAAGGTGAGGCCCGGGGGAACGCACCGCACCGACTGCTTCCTACAACGGACCCTCATCCCGGAATGTTCCCACCACGGCAGGAACTCCCTCGGCGGACCGGTGATCCGGCCCACTTCCCACGCTGTCCCTTCCATTTGGTCCTGAATGGACAGCCGCCTTCTCGGCGCGCTTCGCCGAGCCGATTGGCCGAGGATGTCGGTCGGTGCGCCTATGGTTCACGGGTGCCGAGTCGACGAGGTGCCACCACGGTGTTGAGCAGTCGAGCCTGTGGCCGTGCCACGCTCGATCGGCAGCTGCTGCTGCGGCGCGCCTCGATGGGCGTACCGGCCGCGATCGAGCGGTTGGCCGGGATGCAGGCCCAGGCGCCGTTGCCGCCCTACACCGGCCTGTGGTCCAGGCTCGTCGGCTTCCGGCCGGATCAGCTGGCCGAGTTGCTGGTGGACCGCTCGGTGGTCCGGATCGCGCTGATGCGCGGCACGGTGCACCTGGTCACCGCGCGGGACTGCCTTGCCTTCCGGCCGGTGTTGCAGGCGATGTTGGCGCGCACCGTGGCGACCGCCTACCGCAGGCACCTCGACGGTCTGGACCTCGACGCGATCGTGGCGGCCGCCCGGTCGCTGGTCGAGGCGCGGCCGCGCACCAGCGCTGAACTCGGCGAGTTTCTGCTGGCGCGGTGGCCGGGGCGGGACCGACTCGCGCTGACCAATGTGGCCCGCAACGGGCTGCCGCTCGTCCAACTGCCGCCGAGGGCGGTCTGGGGTCGCAGCGGCCGGACCGTCCTGACCACCGCATCGAACTGGCTCGGGCGCGACCTGGCCGTCGAGACCGCGCCGGACGAACTGGTCCTGCGCTACCTCGCCGCGTTCGGCCCGGCGTCCGTTGCCGACGCACAGAAGTGGTCCGGGCTGACCAGGCTGGCGGAGGTGTTCGACCGGCTGCGGCCCGGTCTGCTGACCTTCCTCGGCGAGGACGGCACCGAACTGTTCGACCTCCCCGACGCCCCTCGGCCCGATCCGGACACCGCGGCTCCGGTGCGCTTCCTGCCGGAGTTCGACAACATTCTGCTCGCCCATGCCGACCCGAGCCGCATCATGCCGGCCGAACACCGCGCCGGCCTGTTCACGGTGAACGGCATCATCCGTGCCGCCCTGCTCGTCGACGGCCGCACGGCGGGCAGCTGGAAGATCGGCAAACAGGGCGGCGCAGCGGTGCTGACCGTCGAGCCGTTTCGCCGACTGTCCATTCGACACAGATCGGCGATCGAGTCGGAAGGTGCCCGGCTGCTCGCCTTCGCCGCTGCCGACGCCGCTCGTCACGAGGTCCGGATCCTGCCGTTCGAGTAGCCGGTCGGCGCCGGCTCAGCAGGCCGTCGACGACAATGGTCCGATGAACAACGAGCCGACCGACCCGGCCGCCGGCCATCCGGTGGACTGAGCGGAGGGGACATGCGGCCCGAACCCGGCCAGGTGTTGCACTTCTCCGAGGACCCGACCATTGACCGCTTCGTACCGCACGTGGCGGCGACCGCCCGGCAACCGCAGCCGTATGTCTGGGCTGTCGACGCCGGGCGGTCGCCCGACTACTGGTTTCCGCGTGCCTGCCCACGCGCGATGGCCTGGACGGGCGCGGCGACCACCGAGGCCGACCGTGCTCGCATCATCGGGCCGGGCGGCGGGAATCGGGTGCACGCGATCGAATACCGCTGGCTGAGCGAACTGCGCACGGTGCGGCTGTTCGCCTACCGGCTGCCGGCCGAGGACTTCCGGCCGTTCGGTTCACCGAACCCGCATGCGCAGGTCGCCACCCGGCCGGTGCGGCCACTCGGACCGGCCGAACCAGTTGGCGACCTGTTCGCGCTGCACGAGGCGGCCGGTATCCAGTTGCGGGTGCTGCCCAATCTCTGGTCGTTCTGGGATGCGGTGACCGCCAGCACGCTGGAGTTCAGCGGCATCCGGCTCGGCAACGCCCAGCCACGACCATGAATGACGACACCCCGACGAGAGCTATCCGGTTGTGGTGAGCCAGCAGGCGGTGCGGACCCGCAGCAGCCAGTCCTGCACCCGCGCACGGTCCGGTTCGGCGGGCAGCGCGGTGTGCGCTTCGTCGAACCGGGTCCGCGCCCGCTCCAGGAACGACCGGGCCGACTCCGGATCTTCGGCGACCGCCCGGCCGAACGCGAGACAGCGCTGCGGATCGGCCAGCCGGACGCTCATCGTCCCGGTCGTGTACAGCTGAAAGCCCTGGTCGACCAGCCGCTTGAGATGCCGAGCATGCTTCGCGGTCCGGTCGGCGTCCGCCGGGGACGGCGCGCGCTGCTCCCGGTTGATCAGGCGGCGAAGCTGTTGGTCCGCATAGCCGAGATGGGCCTCCCGAACCCGCCGTGCCGACAGGAACGCCGCCCGGATGTCGATCAGCTCCTCACCGAGTGCGGTCCGCGTCTGGTAGAGATCCTCGGGTAACCAGAGCCCTTCGGTCACGGTCGGGTTGCCGGCCAGCAGCAGTCGGGCCGCCTTGCCGACCTCGTGCATGGCAACGTCCGGCTCGGTGGTCACTCGGCTCAGGGCGGGCGAGTCCAGACCGAGCAACGACAGTGGTGGCGCCGCGAAGAAGCCGATACGGTCCACATCGGACTGTTCACTGGCGAGGCCGTACGCCGTCGAGCCGACAATGCCGGCCAGTACTACGGTGCCCAGCTCATCGGGGCCTGCCATTGTCAGCTCCTCTCCATCGTCGACAGGACAGGAGAGTACCGATCATCACCGAACCAGGCTCCTCATTATCGTCCGCCGACCATGCTCGCTGCCACGTTCCGTTGCGCGGGCGCGTATCGCGCGATCGGGTTCGGCAGGCTGCCGACGAGTCGCAGCGCACCGGCCGGATCCTGTAGGTCGACCATTTGCTGGTTGTCGCGCAGTTGCAGCCGGTTGAGACAGGACAGCGCGAACTCTTCGGCGAAGAGGTCGTCGGCGGCGAACCGGTCGGCAAGTGCCGGCTCGGCCGCCTGATAGTCCAGAACGCAGGCGGCCACGGTGGCGTAGAAGGTGTCCTGATCGAGGGTGCCGTCGGTGTCGAGGGTCGCGGACAGGAAGCGGAAGAAGCAGTCGAAGATGTCGGTGAAGATCGACAGGATCTTCAGCTCGGCCGGTACCTCGGCCCTGATCCGTTCGATCGCGGGCGGCAGCGGCAGGTCCGCGTTGAGCACGGCCACCTCCTCGCCGATGTCCTTGATGATCACCCGCAGCGGAGTCCCGGCCTCGTCCAGTACCAGGATGATGTTCTCGCCGTGCGGCATGAAGATCAGGTCGTAGCGGTAGTAGCAGTGCAGCAGCGGAACGAGATAGGCGTCGAGATAGCGGCGCAGCCAGTCCGCCGCACTCAGTCCCGACCGGCTGATCAAGGCACTGGCCAGCGAGTTGCCGTCCCGGTCGAGATGTAACAGGGCGGCCATGGTGGCCAGCCGTTCGCCGGGCGCCAACAACGCGACCGGGCTCTCCCGCCACAGCGCGGCGAGCATCTTCAGATACGGGGAGCCTTTCGCGCAGGCTCGGGCGAACTGTTCGTGGTGATAGCCGACAGCGGCCTGCTCCCGCAACACCGCGACGCCGCTGCCCGCGAGTACCTCGTCCTCGGCGACCAGGTTGGCCACCCAGTCGTTGATGGCCGGGGTGTCGCGCATGTACTCGGCGGAAAGACCGCGTAGGAAGCCCATGTTCAGCACCGAGAGCGCGGTTTTCACGTAGCGCTTCTCCTGGGCACTGGTGTTGAAGAAGGTCCTGATCGACTGCTGCGCCTGGTATTCGTCCTCGCCGGCACCGAGCACAACCAGGTTCTGCTTGGCGAGTTCGCCTGCGAAGGTCACCGCGAGCCGGTTGTCCCACTGCCACGGATGCACCGGGATCAGCAGGAAATCCGCGAGATCCAGACCTTGGTCGGCGAGCACCGACCGGAACCGGGCCAGGGTCGCCCCGCCGAGTTCGGCGCCGATCAGCCGCTCGTAGTCGAGGTCGGCGCAGCTGGTGAAGGTTGCGTACGCGCGCCGCGCGGCCAGCCAGATCAGCCGGACCGGCCGACCGGCCTCCGGTGCGTAGCCGCGGTATTCGGCGATGTCGAAGCCGATCCGGCCGTTGTTGGCAACGAAACAGGGATGGCCCTCGGTCATCCCGCGCTCGATCGCCTGGAAGTCCGCGCCGGCCAGGTCGGCCGCGCTCACCGGCGGCGCCGCCAGCTTGAACGCGGTGCTGGCCAGGGTGCTGGTGATCTCCTCAAGATAGGTCGGCAACACCTGCTCGGTGAGGCCGAGCGTGTCGCGTAGTTCGATGATCAGGTCGAGCGCGTCGAGCCCGAGTTCGTCGCCGGCTCGGTAGCGGCCGATGCTCGCCGCGTCGATCTGCCAGTGCGCCAGTTCGAGCACCCTGGCCGCGAACCGGTATTCCACCGCGCCGTCGTCACTGGTCACGACGAACTGGCCGGCACCGAGCGGGGTCGGACGCAGCAGCCGTTCGTGGCTGAACTCGGCGAGTGCCTTGCGGACCAGCGACCGGTTGACGCGGGCCCAGTGCTCGGGCGTGAGATGGGCGATCTCCTCGGCGGGGTTCATCTACTTCTTCGCTCCCTCGTACTGGTCACGGGTGCAGATGCTGAGATAGGCATCCTTGTGCGGCAGGGACACGGTGCCGATGCCACGGAAACCGACCGCCGTGTTCAGCGCGTGCACCGCGGTGTTGCGGACATCGGGTTCGACCACGACCCGGTGCACGGCCGGGTCGGCGAACAGCAGTTCCATCACGGTGCCGATGACCGCGCGGGTGAAGCCGTGCAGCGGGGTGTCGGTCGGCGCGGTCAGGAAGTGCATCCCGATGTCGCCCGGCCGGAAGGCGTACAGGTGCCCGAGTTCCGGGTACGGGTCGTAGCGTTCCACCAGGAAGGCCGGGACGCCGTTGTGCAGGCCGAGAAAGGAGTCGTGCCCAGGGTTGCCGGCAATGGCCTGCTGTTCGCGCAGCACGTCCTCGGGGTCAGCGTTCTGCATCAGCCAGTACACCGACTTCGGATGCGTCACCCAGCCGTGCAGCAGGTCACGGTCACCGGTCGGGTCGACGGCCCGCAGCGCGAACCCGCCGAGGCAGGCGTCGAGGTGGGTGAAGACGACCTCGGAGGTGCGGTTGGCGGTCATCAGAACGCGACCTCCAGCGGTTCGCGGTCGCCTGCCGGCGCACCGAACTCCTGGAACGCGATGGACTTCTCGATCGGGTAGTACTCCCGGCCGAGCAGATCGGCGATGATGCCGGAGTTTCGGTAGGCGGCCATGCCGAGGTCGGGCGCGACGAAACCGTGCGTGTGCAGTTCCGCGTTCTGTACGTAGATCGCGCCGCCGCCGGTCTCGATCCGGTAGTTCCTGCGCACCGCGAACCGGCCTGCCTCGTCGAAGGCGATCCGATCGCGGATCGGGTCGAGGAAGTCCGGGATCTGCTGCCGATAGCCGGTGGCCAGTACCAGACCGTTGGTGCGCAACCGGAAGTCGCTGTCCTGTTCCTCCTGGCGCAGGTCGAGGGTGAAGGTGTCGGTGCCCGCGTCGTAGTGCGCGTCGGTGAGCGCGGTGTTGGTCAGCAGCCGGGTTCGGCACTGGCCGGCCAGGTTCTTCTGGTACAGCAGATCGAAGATGTCGTTGATCAGCTCGGAGTTGATCCCCTTGTACAGGCTCTTGTGCGCGGAGTTGAGCCGGTCGCGGGTGGCCGAGGGCAGGGCATGGAAGTAGTCGGTGTATTCCGGCGAGGTCATCTCCAAGGTGAGCTTGGTGTACTCCAGTGGGAAGAACCGGGGCGACCGGGTGATCCAGGTCAGCTCGTAGCCGAAGGTGTCGATGTCCTGCAACAGGTCGTAGTAGATCTCCGCGGCACTCTGGCCGCTGCCGAGCACGGTGATCCTCGGTTTCCGCTGTAGCGCGGCCTTGCGTTGCAGGTAGCCGGAACTGTGCGTCAGCTCGCCGGGCAGCCGCCGGCACGGCTCCGGAACGTACGGGGGAGTGCCGGTCCCGAGTACCAGCCGCTTCGCCCGGTACGTGCGCACCGCACCGCTGCCGACCGCGCTCGCCCGGACCAGGTACTCCTCGCCGACGGGCTCGACCGAGACGACCTGCTGGCCGAACCGGATCGAGTCGAGTTTCGCGGCGGCCCAGCGACAGTAGTCGACGTATTCGGTGCGCAGCGGGAAGAAGCTCTCCCTGATGTAGAACGAGTACAGCCGGCCGGACTCCTTGAGGTAGTTGAGGAACGACAGCGGCGAGGTCGGGTCGGCGAGGCTGACCAGGTCGGCGAGGAACGGGGTCTGCAGCGTGCTCGACGCCAGCAGCATGCCGGGATGCCAGTCGAAGCCGGGCTTACGTTCCAGAAAGACCCCGTCGATCTCGGCGATCGGCTCGGTGAGACCGGCCAGCCCGAGGTTGAACGGACCGACGCCGATACCGACGAGGTCAACGGAGTCGACAGGGTCAACAGGCGTTGGCGGCATGGACAAGGCGTTCTCCAAGGTAGTCGCGGGCGTGCCCGGCGATCAGGTCGAGGACGTCGGCGACATCGCGCACGGACGTATGCGGGTTGAGCAGGGTGAACTTCAGGTAGTGCCGGCCGTCGGCGACCGTGCCGGCGACCACCGCCGCACCCGAGGCGGCCAGTGCCGTGCGCGCGTGGCGGTTGGCGAGGTCGATCTCCTCGTCCTCGACGCTGTCCCGGTCGGCCGGCAGGTAGCGGA
This sequence comes from Pseudonocardiaceae bacterium, assembly GCA_036268955.1. Taxonomy (GTDB): domain Bacteria; phylum Actinomycetota; class Actinomycetes; order Mycobacteriales; family Pseudonocardiaceae; genus CAJCJE01. Next base: position 25,817 of record DATATE010000262.1, on the reverse strand, counting down.
ACACCAGCGTGCTCAGCTGTGGTCGCACCACCACCTCGAACCGGGGGTCCGTATCGAGCAGGCCCCACGCCTCGGCGGCGAGGTCGACCACCTCGTCGAACAGTTGCCCGACCGCGTCCGCGCCCATGATCCGCAGCGTGAGCCACAGCTTCAGCGCGTCGAACCGGCGCGTGGTCTGGATGCTCTTGTCGACCTGGTTCGGGACGCGGTCGGCGTTGCTGTGCGCGGGGTTGAGATAGTCCGCGTGATACGTGACATGCCGCAGTGTCCTGGCATCGCGGACCAGCAGCGCGCTGGAACTGACCGGCTGGAAGAACGACTTGTGGTAGTCGACCGTGACCGAATCGGCCCACTCGATGCCCGCCAGCAGGCTTCGCCTCCGCGAGACCAGCAGCCCGCAGCCGTACGCCGCGTCGACATGCAGCCATACGCCCTCGGCCCGGCAGATCTCGGCGATCAGGGGCAGCGGATCGATGCTGCCGAAATCGGTGGTACCCGCGGTCGCCACCACCGCCATCACGATCAGCCCCTCGGCCCGGCAGCGCTCGATCTCCGCGTGCAGCGCGGCGGGCCGCATCCGCTTCCTGGCGTCCACCGTGACCTCGACCACCGCTTCAGCAGCGAGGCCGAGCAGCCGCGCGGCCTTGGTGACGCTGAAATGCCCGCAGGGTGAGGTCAGAATCCGCAGCCGGGACAACAGCTCCGGCCGACCGTCGGCGATCTGTTCGGCGGCAAGGCGGCAGGCCTCCTCACGGGCCAACAGCATCGCCTGGAGGTTCGACTGGGTGCCACCGCTGGTGAAGACCCCGTCCGCCGCCGGGCCGAGGCCGAGCCTGGCCGCTGTCCAGTCGATCAGCCTGCGTTCGATCAGCGTCCCGCCGGCACTCTGATCCCAGGTGTCCAAAGACGAGTTGATCGCGGACAGCACCGCCTCACCGAGCAGGGCCGGGATCACGATCGGGCAGTTCAGGTGGGCCAGATAGCGCGGATGGTCGAAATACACCGCGTCGCGCAGGTAGACCGAGGTCAGCTCGTCGAGCGCGGCGGCGGGATCACCGAGCGGCGCGTCGAGGTCGATGGCGTCGATCTCGGGGGCGAGCTGGTCGGCGGTGATGCCGGTGAACGGTCGGTCGTTGGCACTGAGCCGCTCGGTCACCAGGTCGACGGCGGCGCCGACCCACTGCCGGTAACGCTGCGCGTTCTGTTTGTTGAGCAGGTGCGATTCGAAGGCCACAGGTCCGTCCTATTCGGTCAGTTGTCGGTAGCCGTGAAGTGCTCGGCGATCAGGTCGTCCTCGCCGGCTCCCCGGCGCCAGTAGCCGGTGAAGGTGACCGCGCCACGGTCGACGCCGCGCTCGCCGACCAGATGCCGGCGCAGTTCCCGCACCTCGCCGGCTTCCCCGGCGATCCAGGCATACGGCGTCCCGGCCGGCAGTTCCGCGCGGGCGATCGCGCCGAGGGTCAGCGCGCCGCTCGGCCTGCCCTCGCGGACCAGCCAGGTGATCCTGGCGTCGGCCCTCGTCGGCAGGCCACGGATGTCCTGCGCGCTGGCCACCTCGATCCACACCCGCGCGCTCAGTCCGGCCGGCAGCCAGGCCAGGATCGACTCCACCGCCGGCAGCGCGGTCTCGTCCGCGGTCAGCAGCACCCAGACGGTTCCCGGTGGTGGCCGGAAATCGACGCCTCCGTTGTCGGCGACCACCGGTCCGAGCAGCGCGACTCGGTTGCCAGTGCCGCCCACTGGCTGGCCGGTCCGCCGATCCCGTGCACCGCGAAGTCGACGTCCAGTTCGCCGGGACGCTGCGCACGGACCGTGTAGGTGCGCATCACCGCGCGAACCGACGGGTCCATGCTCCGCCACTGGCCGAACCAGTCCCCGTCCCGGTCGGCCGGCAGGACCGGGGTTTCCTGGTACCGGTGCGGGAAGAACAGCTTCACCCGCTGGTCCCGGCCGCCGCAGGTGACCTCGGCGAGGCTCTCCCCGCCGAAGGTGACTCGAACGAAGGACGGGCAGAGCTGCTTGGCGCGCAACACATGCAGGTCGAAGAACCGGAACGGGATCGCGGTCAACGCCGTCGTCATGGGCGGTTTCCTCCTGAAGGTGTTCTGAGGGCATGCCAGGGACGCCGACCAGAGGGCCGGCGTGGCTGGGATCGGTCAGTTCAGTGGGTTTTCTTCGTCGGTCAGCTGACTTTTCTGGCGTGCTGGATGGCCGCGGCCAGCGCCTCGATCTGCGGTGCGCAGCCGGCATAGGAGAACCGCGGCTCACTCGCCCACGGCGTGATCTGGTTGGCCTTCACCTCGGGCAGGACCAGCCAGCTCGGCTTGTCGCTCAGGTCCTTCGGCTGCAGTGTCTCGCTCCGCGAGTCGAGCAGGATCAGGTCGGCCGGGTACTTGTCCACGTTCTCCCAGCTGAGACTTTCGAAGAAGCCCCCGGTGACCTTGTTGGGCACCACGAACTCGACGCCGATACTCTGGAAGTAGGTCAGATCCGGGTAGGAACTCGGCAGCGAGACATAGAACATGTCGGCGGCGGCCGACCCGGCCAGTACCTTGATCCCGCGATTGGTCGCCGTGGCGGTGCGTAACGCGTTGGTCGCGCTGTCGAACCGGGCTTTGGCCTCGGTGACCTGCTTGGCGTTCGGATCGGCGCCCAGTGCCTTCGCCAGTTCCGCGTACCGGCCGATGGTCTTGAGCAGCGAGATGTTCGCCGAGGTGAAGGCGATACTCGGCGCCAGTTGGAGGATCTGCTGCTCGCTGTTGGTCGGCACGTACCAGAGCACCCCCGGCTGCATCATGTTGGTCACCAACAGATCCGGGCGCAGCGCGGCGTAGGACTCGACGTTGAACTCGCCGTAGGTGTTGCCGACGACGGTCACCTTGCCGACATCGAGACCGCCCGCCAACGGATCGGCCTTTCCGTTGGGCAGCGTGGTCGGCCCGAACACGCCGACCAGCGAGTTCGTCACCCCGAAGTCGTGGAGCGCTGCGGCAGAACCGGTGTAGGCGACCACTCGGTTCGGCGAGCCCTTGCTGGTCACCTTCGTGCCCCGGTCGTCAGTGAACGACCACGGTCGGCTGCCCGCCCCGGTCACCGAGGCCGGGCTCGACCCGGCTCCGCAGGCCGCGACCAGCGCGCCGGCACCGACGGCGCCCGCGCCGGCCAGAAAACCTCGTCGGGACAGACTGCGTCGGGCGAAGTCTGGGACACGAGCCTCGGGCATCGCGGACAACCTTTCGCGAATCGGAACCACGATCAACTGAGCGAACTTAGGCTAAGCTAACCTAACAACGCTGTCCATTGATGTCGGGTGGCTCACTTTTCACATCCTGAGCTGCCGCCGATGCGCTCGCGGTCCACCCACCGGCCCGCTCCGGTGTTGCTAAGGTCTAGTGGGGTAGTCCCCGGTTCGTCGCCCGGGCACCTTGTCCGGTTACGTTGTCCGGTCATTTTGTCCGGTCATTTTGTCCGGTTACGTCGTCCGGTCACGCCGTCTCTGGTCAGGAGCAACATGTCGCCCGGTGCCGACCCAACGGGCCAGCCGATCCGGCCGCTACGGGCGGACGCGCGACGCAACCGCGAGCTGTTGTCGGCCGCTGCCAGGGAGATCTTCACCGAACGCGGCACCGACGCGCCGCTGGACGACATCGCCCGCCGGGCCGGGGTCGGCAACGCCACCATGTACCGGCACTTCCCGACCCGAAGTGACCTGATCGTCGCGGTGTACGCCGACGAGGTCGCGCAACTGTGTGCGGACGGCGAGCGCCTCGCCGAGGAACTACCGGCCGGCGAGGCGCTTTTCCGGTGGCTGCGGGAATTCATCGCGCACGTCTCTGTCAAACGCGAGTTGGCCAAGGCGATCGCCGATGACCGGGGCGACTCCAGGTCCACTCTTTTCGGCCAGTGGCATGCCGCGATGCACGCCACCGCGGCGACATTGCTGGACAAGGCACATCAGGCGCAGGCGGTCCGCGCCGACCTCACCGTGACCGACCTGCTCACCCTCGCCAACGGACTCGCGCAGACCGGCGCGGGCCCGGTCCAGACCGAGCGACTGCTGCGACTGGTCCGGGAGGGCACTGAACAAATGGCCCCGGCAGCGGTGGCGCGCCCACCATTACCGGCAGTTCCGTACTGATTCACAATCAAACTGCTCAGGTCCCGCTCAATACCGACTCGGTGCAGTCAATGGTTGACTCTCCGTGGTTAACCCATTTTCGCGATTATCGGCAATTTTTCGATTTCGACGAGTTAACCTGACCGCGTTGACATATCGCGGGAGGGTGTTGCGTGACCACCGAGCTGACGACCGACTCCGTGCTGCGGCAGAAGCGCTGCCCCTATCCGCCCGCGCCGGGTCATTCGCCGGAGAGCCTTGCTGAGCCGGTGGCCAGGGTGCGCACCCCGAAGGGCATGGAAGCCTGGATGGTCACCGGGTACACCGATGCGCGCGAGATCTTCGGCGATCCCGAACGGTTCAGTGCCCGACCCAATTCGATCGCCCATCTCGTGCCACACCTTGATCCGGAGAGCGAGGTCAAGGAGGGGCAATTCAATCGAATGGACGGTAAGGCACATTTCCGCTTCCGTCGCCTGGTCGGTACGGAAATGACCAGGGCCAAGCGGATGACCGAGTTGCGCCCTGCGCTGCGGCAATTGGTCGACGAGCGGGTGGACGAATTGGCGAAGCTGGACCGATCGGCTGACCTGTACGCGGATTTCGCCGTACCGCTCACCGCGGGCGCGATCGCCGCGTTCCTTGACATCCCGCTCGCCGATCGCCTGCTGTTCCAACAGGCCGCGCAGGCGCAGCTGAACCCGCTTGTCGACGCCGACGGGGCGGCAGCGGCGAAGGGGCCGCTGCGCAAGTACATCGCCCGGCTCGTCGAGCAGCGCAGGACGCACCCCGGTGACGACCCGGTCAGCCGGCTCATCGCCCGCTCGGACGCGTCCTCGGAACCGTTCACCGACTGGGAACTCAACAAGCTCAGCTTCATGCTGGTCACGACCGGTTTCTTCGCCACCGCCGCCATCCTGTCCGAATGCGTGCTCACCCTGCTGCGGCATCCCGACGAACTGGCTCTGCTGCGCGCCGATCCCAGCCTGGTCCCCAGCGCCGTCGAGGAACTGCTGCGCTACCTCGCCGCGCAGCCGGGCCTGCTGCGGGTGGCCACCGTCGACACCGAGATCGCCGGCTGCCCGATCAAAGCCGGCGACTACGTGATCGTCGGGGCCGGCGCGGCGAACTTCGACGCCGACGCGTTTCCCGATCCGGCCCGGCTCGACCTCGCCCGCAAGTCCAACCAACACCTCGGCTTCGGCTACGGGCCGCACCAGTGCATCGGCCATCAGCTGGCCAGACTCGAACTCGCGGTCGCCATCGCGGCCCTGGTGCGCCGAATACCCACCCTGCGCCTCGCGTCCACCGAAACGCCGTCGCGTCACACGGAGGGCGGCATCATCCCCGGTCCGGTGAGCCTGTCGGTCAACTGGAACGAAATACTGCCCGCGACCGCCTGAGCATGAACTCCTCGTCACCGCGGTCGGCTCGTCACCGCGGTCGGCGAGGTGCCCGGCATTGCCGGCGACCTCGGCCGAGGAGAAGGCCAACACATGCCGCGACGGCCGCACTACTCGCTGCTTTGCTGGCAGATATTGCACACTGGCAATCAGTGTCAGCCCGGCTGTCGCCGACGGTATCTCGGGAGGACTGGCTGGTCGCGCGGAAGGGATGCCGGCTGTCGTGGGTGCCGTCCTTCGGTAGCGACTTCAACTATGTCTTCCACACCGTTCATGTCCTGGGTCCGCCGCCACGACGAGTACGCGGCCGATTGGCGCCGGTTTGTGAGGTTGCTTCGGGATGTCCCGGCGCCGACCACAATTGTGATCTCCAGCACGGTCGACCCGCGACATCCTTCCCGCACGCCGTTTCGCTCCGCCGCTGACCGCCCGCACCCCGCCGTCGACCGGCCGTGATCCCGCAAGTCCCCTTTTGGCTGGGGTTATGCCGGGCGCACCTCGCTGACCGGTACCTTTGGTCGATAGTGGACGGTGATCGCGCCGCGTCGATCACCCGACCGGATGGCATCGGGAGCAGTTCGGAAACAAGACGCCGCCGGTCGACGATGTAGCAAGTACGGGGAGACGATTCGCGTTCTCGCGATGGCCACTGCCCAAGCCCTCGTAGCTCAGCGGATAGAGCGAGTGACTTCTAATCACTTGGCCGCAGGTTCGAGTCCTGCCGGGGGCGCGCATTTCCGCTGGTAGGCGGCGCGCGGGGTGATCACTGGCAAGATCACCCCATGCCTTGCCCAGGCCGTTCGTCCCGCCTGACCAGCGCCGATTCGCAGGCGGCGGCAGCCCGAACACCGACGGCCGTGCGCTCCAGTCGCCCGTTCTCCGTAGTTGTGATCTTTTTGTGACCGAGCGGGTCGGCGATCTGCCGGTCGGTCGGACCGACCCCGTTCGGCACCCTCGTGGCCAACTGGCTGACCCCCAAGCGGCCAACTGGGGCTGTCGCCGAGTGTCGTTCGGATCACGCAGCGTGCCCGTACCGGATGGCAAGATCCACTCACCTCGATCCAGCAATCTGGCGTAGTAGTGTTCGAGAAGTTTTCCCGTCGATCTGGCCCCGTACCCTGCTCTGGAGGCTGGTTCCGATGAAACGGGCAACGTCCAGCATGGGTGTCGCTCGTTGGATGAGTTGCAGATCCACGATGGTCACGCCGACAACTCCGTCGGTATTCCTGAGTGACAGGTTCAAGCAATGGAAGTCGCCATGGGTGATGGTCGTGTGCCCGTCGGTGAGACGAGCCGCAATCATCTCCGCATGGCATGCTACGAAAGTGGCGTGCTGCCGAAGAGATGGCGGCCAGGAGGAGAAACGTGCCAGGCTGTCGATGCAGTACTTCGTTATGTCGGAGTCGATGACGTCTGGCACCCACTCGTATCGCTCTCGCGGATATTCCCAGTGCTCGGCGTGCAGCGCTGCCGCGGCTTCCATCATCGCAAGCGCATCCTGCTCCGTGCAGCCAACCCGAAAACGGGTGAAACCCGAATCTCCGAGGTCTTCCAGGAGTAGGGCCGGCGCCAACGGGCCCTCGGTGATGGCCACGTGCCGCGGAACTGTGAGACCCGCCTTGGTGAATATGTCGCTTCCGTAGGCGCGTACCTCGTGCGCCAACAGTGCGATGCTCCGTGGCATGATTTCGTTTGCCTGCTTCAGGATCAGGGAAAGGGCATGCTCTTCGTGATCCCTGTAGGTAATGACCAGCCGGCTCGCTTTTCCCAGTCCACCACCGCCGCCGGCCTGTTCTTCGACAACCGAATGAACGCTACTGTCGGTCGGCAGCCATCCGGATGAATGCAGAACATTGATCAATGAAGTCGTATCCGTGACGCACCTCATTCGGGGCTGTCGAGGCTCACGCTGCCCAGCCGACTGTCGACCGTGCCAACCTCCGCAATGCGGACAGGTCACCGCTGACGACGAGGTGGCCGTCTGCCAGCAAGGCATCCAACGCGTTCGGGTCGTCGAGCAGGGCGTTGAACGTCTTCGGGTTGGTGCGGATGGCGGCATCCGGGGCGGTGGGTTCGCCAGGGAGTACCTGTACTCGGCCCGCCTCGGTTCGCACGGTCCAGACCTGGTCGTCGAGTTCGACGCGATAGACGGCCTCGGGTGCGGCCGGGTCGGGGTGAGCCGCTCCGCGCAGGAAGATCAGGACCGAGGCGGCGCTGAGTGTCGTCGGCTCGGGCGGGTGGGGGACCTCGATGCCCCAGCCGCCGAGTTCGAGCAGGATCGGCTCCAGTTTCCGGCCCCACTCGGTCAGTTCGTACACCCAGGAACCTGCCGGGGGCGCCAGCTTGCGCCGGGACACCACGCCGCGGGCCTCGAGTTCGCGCAGTCGGTCGGTGACCAGGTTCGAACTCGCGCCGACCAGTGCGTGCCGCAGGTCGGAGAACCGCCGTGGCCCGAGTAGCAGTTCGCGCACGACGAGCAGTGCCCAGCGCTCGCCGACCACATCAAGGGCCCGCGCGATACCGCAGGCGTCCCGGTAGCTACGGCTCGTCGGCACAGCCACCCCCTCCATCAGCTCAAGTGTAAATATACAACTCTGAGGTTGTTTTTAACAATCACCAGGGGTTACGGTCGGTTCTCACACTGGATCGCATCGTGGAGGACCGATCATGGGACAGCCCGTCGTGCACTTCGAGATCATCGGCACCGACCCCGCCAAGCTGCGCGGTTACTACGGCGAACTGTTCGGCTGGGGGTTCGACACCAGTGGGCCGGTGGCGCCGGCCGTGTCGGAGGCGGGCAACTACGGCTTCACCGAGGGCAACACCACCGAGGGCGGGAGCGGGATTCCCGGTGGGGTCGGCGGCGGCACCGGCTACGCGCCGCAGACCATCTTCTACGTCGGCGTGCCGGACGTGGAAGACGCGCTGCGCAAGGCGGAAAGTCTCGGTGGGACGCGACGGATGGGCCCGGTGCGCTCACCCGGAACCGATCTTGTCGTCGCCCACTTCACCGACCCCGAGGGCAATCTGGTCGGCCTTGCCGGTACCAGCTGACTCGAACACTTGTTCGAGTTGTCCACGGGGTTGTCCACAGCTGTGGATGGCAGCGGCCCTGGCCGGCCCCTGCGGCAGCGGTGACTCAGCTGGTAGCGAAAGGCATGCAACCGGGGGAGCGGTTCGGCGAAGAGCGCGGCGAGTTCCCTGTCGGCCGGCGCCGGCCGACACGCCGAACATCCTGCTGCTGGTCCTCGCCGCCGCCGCGATCCTCACCCTGGTCCGGGCTTGGTCCGGGCGACGGCCGACGTGAACCGCACCGCGCTCACAGCGGTTTGCGGAAGCCCTTCACCGCCAGCACCCCGCCGATCACCGCGAGACCAAGACTGGTCGCGACCGCCGCGATCACCCCGGTTCCCACCGGCGCGGCCAAGGTCAGGTTCCGCGAGGCGTTGACCGCGTAAGTCATCGGGTTGACCTTCGCCACCGCCTGCAACCACCCCGGCAACCCGGACACCGGCACATACGCGCTGGAGCCGAACATCAGCGGGAAGATCACCAGGAAGCCGACCATCTGCATGACCTCGGCATTACGCAGGAAGGCGCCAAGCGCCAGGAATATCCAGCTCAACCCCCAACCGACGGCGAGCCCCAGCGCCCACGCCGCCGCGACCCCCGTCATGCCGCCCGCAGGGTCGAAACCGAAGACCAGCTTGGCGACCACGAGCATCACGATCAGCTGGATACCGGTTCGGACCAGGTCGGAGAAGCTGCGCGCGAACAGCACCGACCCCATCCGGATCGGCAGCGAGCGAAACCGCGCCAACACTCCGTTCCTCATATCGGTGACCAGTCCGACACCGGCCTGGATCGCCGAACCCATCGCGGTGTTCACCAGGATCGCCGGCATCAGGAAGTCGATGTAGCTCAGGCCGTGCGGAAAACTCGGGGTGTTGGCGATACTGCGGAAGATCTGGCTGAACAGGAACAGCATCACCAACGGCTGTAACAGACTGAACACGATCATCCGGGGGTCGCGGACGACCGCCTTCAGCGAACGCTGGGTCAGCACCAGGATCTGGGTGCCGACACCGCTACCGTGCCAGGACTGCTGCTCGTGCACTGGATCGTCCGAAACGGCCTTGACTGCGGTGGTCATCGAGAAAACTCCGTTCAGGTCAGGGGTTCAGGCCGCGGCCGGGGTGCGGGCGAGAGTCAGGTACACGTCGTCGAGGGTCGGTTCGGTCAGCGCCAGTTCGTCGACCTCGACGCCGACCTCGTCCAGCGCGCGGACCACCACCGCCAGTTCCGCCGAGCGGGTCACCGGAATGGTCACCGCGTGCCGGATCTCGTCCTGCACCGGCTGTAGCCCGGCTCGCTTCAGCGCGGCGATCCCGGTCTCCGCCTCGGCCTGCTTGGCCAGCGTGACCACCACGGTCCGCTGGCCGACCTGTGCCTTGAGTTCCGCCGCCGTGCCCGAGGCGACCACCTTGCCCGCCGCGAGCACCGTGATCGAATCGGCGAGCCGGTCGGCCTCGTCGAGATACTGGGTGGTCAGCAGCACCGTGGTGCCGTCACCGACCAGCCCCTCCACGATCTGCCACATCCCCAGCCGGCTTTCCGGGTCCAGCCCGGTCGTCGGTTCGTCGAGGAAGATCACATCGGGCCGCCCGACCAGGCTCGCGGCCAGGTCCAGCCGCCTGCGCATGCCACCGGAATACGTCCGTGCCGGTCGTTTCCCGGCCTCGGCGAGACCGAACATCTCCAGCAGGTCCGTGCCGCGCTGCCGCGCCTCACGCTTGCTCGCGCCGAGCAGCCGGGCGATCAGGATCAGGTTGTCCAGCCCGCTGATCTGCTCGTCCACCGCGGCGAACTGGCCGGTGAGGCCGATCCTGGCCCGTACCTGCCCAGCCTGTTTCACCACGTCCAGACCGGCCACCCTGGCCTGCCCACCGGACGGCGGCAGCATGGTGGTCAGCACATTGACCAGCGTGGTCTTGCCGGCTCCGTTGTGCCCGAGCAGACCGAGCACACTGCCACGCGGCACCTGGACACTCACCTCGTCCAGCGCGGTCACCGAACCGAACCTCTTGCTCACCCGGTCGGCCTCGATCATCAACTCGCTCATCAGTTTTCCCTTCCCCCAGTAGGTGTGTGCAGGGTCCCGTGCAGGAACAGATCCACCAGTTCCGCGGGCCGCGCGATGACGCCACCGAGTCGCTCGTCCTGCATCTGATTGGTGAACATCAAGCCGAGCAGCAGCCGCGAGGCCAGTTCCGGCGAGGTGCGCAGCTGCGTCGTCTCGGCCTCGAACAGGCCGGTGATCGCGTCCGCGACCTGCATGAAACCGTGCTTGGCGCCGTTGGGCGCAATCGAACCGTCCTCATTGTCTTTTGTGGACTCAAAGCTGTGGTGGTCGAGTTCGACGCCGCTGCTGTGCACCGCCTGCATGACCGCCCACATCCGCTGCTGATAGCCGCCGACGATCTCCATCGCCTCGATCAGTCGCTTGGCCAGCGGCAGATCGGCCGGGATCGCGTTGATCTCGGCCACCTGCTGCTCGGCGCGCAACGCGGCGCGCAGGCAGGCCACGAAAAGCTCCCGCTTGTCCCGGAAGGCGCGGAAGACCGTGCCCTCCGCGATCCCGGCCGCCGTCGCGATCTGGCTGGTGGTCACCCCGGAACCGTGTTCGATCAACAGTGGCAGAGCGGCGGCGATGATCGCCGCCTGCCGGTCCTCGACGCTCATCGCGGGCGCCCGGCCCGATCGACCGCGCCCCCGTGCGGCCCTGCGTTCCTCACGTTGTTCGTTCAGTAGCCGGCGCGCCATGTCCCTGCGCTCGGCAGGCGGTTCGGCCAGCACCTCGTGCCGCAGCGCCCGATGCCGTGCGCGTCGTTGCGCCGGGGTCTCGTCCATCACGGCGACAGCTTATGAGTGAGTCCTCACTCATGTCAATGAGTGAGGACTCACTCATTGACGACGACTCGGGCTCGTCGGCTACGAGGTGGCCAGCATGATCGTGTCGGTGGGAACGAACTGGCCAGTGGTCAGCCGTTCCAAGAACGTGATTCCAGCCGCGATTTTTCGAAAGTCGTCGCCGAAATCAGGAGCCTTTCGGATATCCGCCTCGACGGCCAGGCACGATGCGCCCAGTCGGAGCGCGCTCGCCAGTTCGCCGGTAATCGTCTCCTCTCGGTTGAACAACGGTAAGGCGACCGCGCGCAGCTTCTCTGTCACCTGGTATGCCCAGGAATTCTCGGTGCGATCGATGAGTTCGAGCAGGGCGTTGCAGGTATTGTCCACCAAATCGGCAAGGGACTCAGGTGATATCGTGTAGTTCTGATCCGCGACATCGAATCGATCGAGCAACTTGTCAAGAAAACGGTTCCGCCAGGTGGACAGGTCGGGTTTCCGTCCGAGGTAGAGCCCTGTGCCGTCGCCGGAGTAGAACGAGGCGGCAAGCGCGAAGGAAAGGGCAGTGCCCAGCGCCTGGTTGAGGCCCGCATAGGCGTCGACCGACAGTGATTCGTTGAGGTTTGTCCCCGATGCGACGTCGAAGACTTCCCGGAGCTTGAGTGATCCGGCCAGATCGAACGCGAGGATTCGGTCTATGGCTTGAGTTCGGTTCACCGCGTTGATCCGACTCAGCTGCGCGACGTTGTTGGCCGCACGACTGGTGTTGACCGCATTGAGAAAGGTCAGCATGCCGGACACCTTGTATCGCTGGCTCAGGTCGATGTCGAAAGCGGAGGCGAACTCAAGGGCCCTGTCGACATCCAGCGCCTGATCCAGTTCGATCATTGGTAGGACTCTTTTGTGCAGATCCTTGTTGGCGGCGATGGCGTCGCGCAGCAGATTCTTTTTGGCACTGGCGGACTCCAGCGTCAGATCGAGTTGGGGTACGCGGCTCTGGCCACCCTTCTGCACGAGCCCCAGTATGCGGTCGAGACCGACGTAGAGCAGGCGGTTGGCGACGATCGAATAGATCAGCAGCAGTCTCGCCAGGCTGCCCGGCGACCGTTCCAGGTCCTGGCGGATATGGTGTGCCAAGGTCTTGCCGTTGACCTGGTGCGGATGCTCGACTCCGGCGGCCCGCCACAGGGTGTGCCGCCTGTCGTCATCGACGTCGGCCAGCCAGACGCTCGCGCCCTGCGCCGCCGATGACCTGGTGTTGAGCATCCGCCGCACTGCCGGGTCCTGCATTTCGGTGCCGGTCGGCAGCCGATAGACCAATCCGCTGCCGGACACCTCATTGATCCATTGCACGAATGCGCCGATGTCCCTGTTGTTCACGCCGCTGATCGGCTCGTCCATGGTGGCCTTCAGTTGGATGGGGCGATCCAGTTGGCGATCCTGGTTGTCCTGCTGGAACAGCCAGTAAATTCCGGTCGTGATCGGTGCCACGCAGACCCCGCCGCCGTTGGAGGTCCGGACTCGTCGGCGCAGATGGCGGGTGACCAGCACGCCTGCCATGAGGCGACGGAGTTCGGGGTTCGTGTCTGGGGCGAACACCAGTTTCAACAGATCGTCGAGATAGTCGCGGAGTTCCGGTGCGAGTTCGGTCTCGTACTCTGTGCAGTCGAATGCGAGGGATATCGCGGTGACGCTGGCCGACTTGAGGCAGGCATGAACGATTGGGTCGGCATCGGTATGCGCGGTATACAGTAGCGTCGTCTCTCGCCACCAGTCGTCGTTGACCGCTTCGGTGAGAACTCGTACCAAGCTCTTGTCGCGGATGTGCATGGCGGCCAGGTATTCCTGAAAAGTAAGATGCGCAAAAGAGTAGAGGCCGTTTTCGCGTTCGAGGAGCAGTCCATTTGACGCGATGTCGGCGAGAAAGCTTTCTGCGGTCAAATCACGTGACATTCGCCGCAGTGCCGGTTTGAGTTCGGCGAGGAGGTCCGCCTTCGACATGTCGCGCGTCTTGGCGCGCATCATGGCATAGGCAAGTCCACGCAGCAGTACCTCCTTCCGGTCGCCGTCCATGTCCATCGTGAGTTTCTTGGCCTCTTGGCGAAGCCCGAGCATTACCTGGCAGATCTCGTGATACAGCCTTGCCCGACTGCCGGGCAGCACACCTCGATACCGGTGGACGTTGACTATCATGGTGAGCAGCAATGGATTGACCGTCAACTCGTACAGTGCCGGCGCATTGTTGAGTCGCCCCAGCAGATCATCCGCAGCCATGGCGGCGCGTCGCTTCAATTCATCGCCGGTCGCTTTGGTCGTGTGCTTTTCGATGGCGAAGTACCAACCGTGGATGAATTTGCTCACCTGCTGGTCGGTGAAAGCACACGCTTGGAGCACCGTTGCGGAATAAACCTGCGTCTGGCGATAACCTGTGGGACGGGACGTGATCACATAGTCGTTTTTGGGATATCTGGCGACCTGGCGATCCACCCAATCAGCCACGCTGGCTCGCTGGTCGGATCTCGCCACCTCGTCGAGGCCATCCAACAGCACCACGCAGTTGCCCCTGCGCAGCTGCCGATCGAACCAGCCGTCCGGCGGGTTGACCCCCAGTGGGACAAGGGAACGCGCGAGTAGCTCGGGCAGGTTGAGATTGAAATTCGCGCTGATCGTGGGTGCGTGATCACGCAGGTAGAGCAGGATCGGCACGGTACGTCGCCGGCCGTGTCGTCCTCGGCAGACATCGCGAGCGGTGTGCCGCAGCAGCGTGGTCTTACCGCTGCCCGGCGCGCCGACCACGGCGAGAACTCCCGGCTTCGGTAGGTCGAGAAAGTTGTTTATCGATCGCCGGTCGGTGACGTCGTCGGGTAAGTCGGCCAACAGGTCGGTCGGGACCTGGTTCGGCGCCCGGAACGCAAGGGTCACGTCAACGAAGACCTCGTCCAATTCCGGAGTGTATATACCGGAGGTCTCCAGGCCTTTGAGGTCGACAATGCGTAGGCTGTTCAGCATCGCCTCGCGATAGCGGGCGCCGAAATGGGACAGCTGCCTCCGCAGCGCGGCATCGATATTGTCGACCAGTCGTTGTCGCCATCGCTGCCGCAGATCGCCGGCTATCTCACCGGAGAAGCGCAACAGCGCCAGTACGGCCTCATAGGCCAACAACAGCCCGACAGAGACCAGCGGGTGGGATTCGACAAAAGCTCGCCATACCCCGGTAGCGACCGCTGGTGGTCCCAGGATAGCCAGTACGAAGCCGACCCGAGCCGTCCAATTGTTACTCGAACCCGCCATCCGCCACGTTCCTCCATACCAAGGACGGTCGAGGTCGCCCAGCGCACACAGTACGGCCCGGCGGGTCGGTCCGTACCCTGTCCGACAACACAAACTGGTCAAGGCCGTACGGGTTCGACGCTCGTCGAACCCCACCCGAATGTGAATGTACGGCCCGACGCCATCTGTTCCAGGGGAGTGGTCGCGCCGACGCATTGCCGCGTCGGTGAGTTCGATTTTCGCCGTTCAGGTCCCGGTGATCGCCGCATTGTGGCCGCATTGTGATGCTCGCCGGTCACGATGGGCGCGGACGACCGCGACACCCGACCGCCGGAATACGAGTTCGCCCCCGACAGGTATGCCGGTGATGGCTCGTCGGCTCACTGCGGCGACTGCTGCTGCTGCTGCTGCTGCTCCTGCTCGACGAGTAGTTCCTGCTGCTGCGCGCTGCGTCCCGGTCGGGCCGGCAGTTGGATGTGCGCCTCGGTGCCGCCGGCCGGTCGGCGCGCCAGCCAGGCCCGACCGCCGTGCGCGGTGACCACCTGACGGACGATGGCCAGTCCCAACCCGGAACCCGGCATCGACCGGGCCTCCGCGGTTCGGTAGAAGCGCTCGAACACGCGGTCCTGGTCGGCTTCCGGCACTCCCGGTCCCCGATCGGCGACCATGATCTCCGCCAACCCCTGCTCATAGCGGACATCGACCCGGACCGGATAGTCCGGCGGGCTCCATTTGGCCGCGTTGTCCAGCAGGTTCAGCACCGCCCGCTCCAACCCGGACCGCTTGCCGAACACCATGATCGACTGGTCGGTGAGGGTGAAGCTCACCTCCGGCGTCCGGGTCCGTGCCCGGCCGACCGCCGAGCGAACCACGCTGGCCAGGTCCAGTTCGGTTGCCTCGTCGGTGCTGCCCGGATCGCGGGCCAACTCGACGACCTCCTCGATCAGGTGATCAAGTTCACCCATCTGGGCCTCGACATCGGAGAGCAGCCGCAGCTTGTCATCGCTGTCCAGCTGACGAGCCGGATTGCGCTCGGCCCGCAGCAGCAGGTCGATATTCGTCCGCAGGCTGGTCAGGGGAGTGGCCAGCTCATGGCTGGCGTCCTCGACGAGCTGGCGTTGCGCTTCCCGCGCCATCCCCAACGCGGTCAACATCCGGTTCATGCTCGCCGCGACGCTCGCCACCTCGGCGGTCTCCCGGCGGGCGATGGGCACCGCGGCCCGCAGGTCCTGGGTCGCCGCCACATGCGCGGCCGCGCCGGCCACCCGGTAGACCGGTCGCAGCCCGGCGACGGTGAAGCCGTAGCCGAGCGCGGCGGCAATCACGATCGCCAGCACACCGGCGCCGCCGAGCAGCACGGCGAACTCGTCAAGGGTGGCATCGACGCTGGTCAGGTCGGTGGCGAACTGTACGGCGTCGCCCCGGCTGGAATGCTCGGTCAGCATCAGATAGTGCACTTTGCCCAGGTAGATGTCGCGTACCTGCTGGTCGGCGGTGCCCAGCGCGACCGCGACATCGGTCGGCGAGACCGGCAGCGCCTGCGCCTGGAACTTCGGGCGCTTGCTGTGACCGTTGGTCGAGACCACCCCGAACAAGGTGTTGATGTCCGGCCGCAGCCACGCGGGCGGTGACTGCAGCGACGCGGGATCAACCCGGTTGACCAGCGGCTCCGCCTGCTGAACAAGGTCGTCGACGATCTGGTCGCGCAGTTCCGAGCGCAGCAGCAGCCACGCCGTCCCGGACACCAGAAGCACCGCGATCGCGACCGCGGCGGCACTGAGCACGGTCAGCCGTCGCCTGATCGTCGGCCGACTCACCCTTGCCTCCTCGCCGCGTCAGCGGCCGCGCTCGGCGGGATCAGGTTCACGCAGCACGTAACCGACCCCGCGCACCGTGTGCACCAGCCGCGATTCGCCGGCCGCTTCCAGCTTGCGCCGCAGATATCCGATGTACACATCGAGACTGTTGGACTTCGTGCCGAAGTCATAGCCCCAGACCTCGGTGAACAGTACCGACCGGGTCACCACCCGACAGGCACTCTGCAGCAGCACGGCGAGCAGATCGAACTCGGTCTTGGTCAGTTCGATCACACGCTCACCGCGCAATACGGTGCGGTTGTCCGGATCCAGGGTCAGGTCGGCGAAGGTCAGCGCCTCCCGGTCGGCCGGATCGGCCCTCCGCAGCAGCGCCCGCACCCTGGCCAGCAGCTCCTCCGGCGCGAACGGCTTGACCACGTAGTCGTCGGCGCCGGCGTCGAGGCCGACGACCCGATCGCCGACGGTGCGCCGCGCGGTCACCATCAGCACCGGTACCCGGTCGCCGGTGACCCGCAGCCGCCGACAGGTCTCCAGCCCGTCAAGACCCGGCATCATCACATCGAGGATGACCAGATCGTGGTGACCGGCACGCAGTGCGTCCAACGCGGTGTAGCCGTCACCGGCCAGTTCCACCTGATAACCCTCGAACCGCAGGCTACGGCTGAGCGACTCACGCACCGCAGGCTCATCGTCGACGACCAGAACACGCATGCCCCCATCTTGACGCGTCGGTCTCGACCGGGCGCGCGGGCTACCACCTGACACCGACATTTTCTCGTCGAACGTCGTTTTGCTGTCGAGTTGTCCACAACGGCGACGGTTGTCCACAGATTTCGAATCGGTCCGACATCGACAGCCCGAGTTCGGCAATGTTGTCGCTGACCGGCCCGGATCAACCCGATTCGGGCAGCAAGCGCCAGAGAACGGAGTGGACTCATGGAAAACACGGTGATCGGCAACCTCTGTGCTGATCCAACCCTGCGCACGGCCAGGAAATCCGGCCGGCCGATCGTCCGGTTCACCATCGCCGTCAACCAGCGGCGGCGAATCGGCGAGGAGTTCGTCGACCGGCCGCCGGTATTCCATCGCGTCGTTTGTTTCGGCCAGCTCGCCGAGAACGCCAGCAATACCTTGCACAAGGGAATGGAGGTCCTCGTCGTCGGCGAGTGGGTCGACGACTCCTACGAGGACGAGCGCGGCCAGAAACACGCCTACATCGCCCTTGAGGCCAAGGTCGTCGGCCCTGGCCTGCGCTGGGCCACCGCGGCGGTCACCAAGGTCGAACGGGCCGGCCGTGTCTACGCCCTGCCCGACCTCACCGCCGTGCCGGTGCCACCGCCTGACCGTGGGCAGCCATTCGAGCCGGGGCCGCCGTTCGGTTCCTCGGCCGAAGATCAGCCCGGCGGTTTCCGGCCCGAAGGCAGCCCGACCGGTGACCCACCCGCGCCGGCCGCCGCGGTCACCTTGGTCGTCGCTGGCGAGCAGACCGAGCTGGATGTCCCGGCGCCGCGAACGACGCGAAAGGGGGAACGGCGGACGGCGAGAGCGGGCTGAATGATCGTGGAAACGGGGCCGGCAACCGGGTTGACATGCACCGAGTCGGGCGCCTGATGGGGTGAACCGTTGTTCAGGAGGGTGTGGGTGGAGACGGCATTCGGAGACATTCCGGAGTCATTCCTGCCGACCGAGGTACGCGGCCACATGCCGCGCATCTACGATCGCGGCCATGGCCGAGTTCATCTACACCATGCACAAGGTGCGCAAGGCGCACGGGGACAAGGTCATCCTTGATGACGTCACGCTCTCCTTCCTTCCGGGAGCAAAGATCGGCGTAGTCGGCCCGAACGGCGCCGGCAAGTCGACTGTGCTCAAGATCATGGCAGGCATTGAGCAGGCGAACAACGGTGAGGCCTTGCTCTCGCCGGGCGCCTCCGTCGGCATCCTGATGCAGGAGCCTGAGCTGAACGAGGACAAGACGGTCCTCGGCAACGTCGAGGAAGGCGTCGGCGAGATCAAGCTGAAGCTCAACCGCTTCAACGAGATCGCCGAGAAGATGGCCGTCGACTACTCCGACGAGCTGATGGAGGAGATGGGTTCGCTCCAGGAGGACCTCGACCACGCCGACGCCTGGGACCTCGACTCGCAGCTTGAACAGGCGATGGACGCGCTGCGCTGCCCGCCGCCGGACGCGGAGGTGCGCACCCTCTCCGGAGGTGAGCGGCGCAGGGTCGCGCTGTGCAAGCTGCTGCTGAGCCGTCCCGACCTGCTGCTGCTCGACGAACCGACCAACCACCTCGACGCCGAAAGCGTGCTGTGGCTGGAACAGTTCCTCTCGCAGTACGCCGGTGCCGTCCTCGCCGTCACCCACGACCGGTACTTCCTGGACAACGTCGCCCAGTGGATCCTGGAGCTCGACCGCGGTCGAGCCCACCCCTACGAAGGCAACTACTCCACCTACTTGGAAAAGAAGGCGGAACGGCTCGCCGTCGAAGGAAAGAAAGACCAGAAGCTGCAGAAACGGCTCAAGGACGAGCTGGCCTGGGTGCGATCCGGGGCAAAGGCCCGGCAGGCCAAGTCCAAGGCCCGGCTGGGACGTTACGAGGAAATGGCCAACGAGGCCGAGCGCACCCGCAAGCTCGACTTCGAGGAGATCCAGATCCCGCCGGGCCCGCGTCTCGGCACGGTCGTGGTCGAGGTCAACGACCTGCGCAAGGGTTTCGGCGACCGGGTGCTGATCGAGAACCTGACCTTCGACCTGCCGCGCAACGGGATCGTCGGCGTGATCGGACCGAACGGGGTCGGCAAGACGACGCTGTTCAAAACCATTGTCGGGCTCGAAAAGCCGGACAGCGGCACAGTACGGGTCGGCGACACGGTCAAGCTCTCCTACGTCGATCAGAACCGAGCAGGAATCGACCCGAAGAAAAATGTCTGGGAGGTGGTCTCCGAGGGTCTGGATTACATCAAGGTCGGGCAGGTGGAGATGCCGTCTCGGGCCTACGTGAGCGCGTTCGGATTCAAAGGGCCGGATCAGCAGAAGCCGGCCGGGGTGCTCTCCGGTGGTGAGCGCAACCGGCTCAACCTCGCGCTGACCCTCAAACTGGGTGGCAACCTGATCCTGCTCGACGAACCCACCAACGACCTGGACGTGGAAACGCTCGGTTCGCTGGAGAACGCCCTTGAGCAGTTCCCCGGCTGCGCCGTGGTGATCTCCCACGACCGGTGGTTCCTCGACCGTGTCGCCACGCACATCCTGGCGTGGGAAGGCACCGACGAGAACCCGGCTTCCTGGTTCTGGTTCGAAGGCAACTTCGAGGGCTACGAGAAGAACAAGATCGACCGCCTCGGCCAGGACGCCGCCCGGCCGCACCGGGTGACATACCGCAAGCTCACACGGGACTGAGTGGAGTTCTGCGAACGTGCCATCAAGCGGGGACGCTCGGGCTGATGCTGAGGTGGGTTCGATTATCGGACCCGCCTGGTCGTGGCGTTGGCAGGCACCCGAACTGGCGCTGGTCTTCGGCGAGCGGGCACTACGGGCGGCACACCAGCGGGGCGATCAGCTGGCGAGCCTGTGGGCGCAGACCCTGGTGGTGTCCGCCTCCTGCCGACTAGGTCAGCAGTTGGCCGTCGTCGACAAGGCGATCGAGGCGTTGCGGCTGGCCGAGCAGCTCACCGACAACGACGCGGGAGCGGTCCTGCGGGTGGAGTTGGCGGGCTGTGCTCGGTCGGCAGGCGTGCCGCTGGTCGGTGCGGGCCTGCTGCGGCCGGTGCTGTCGGCCTCCGACGGCAGGCCGGCGGCGAGGGCGGCCGCCCTGATCCAGTTGGCCGGTTGCCTTGCCTATTCCGAACGACACCGGGAACTCGACGGTGCGTTGGCCGAGGCCGACCAGCTCTACGCCGACGACAGGGAACTCGACCAGGACACCGGGATCGGGCTGCGCGCGGTGCTGCGCTCGTTCGTCGCGCGCGAACACCGGCGGCGGGGCGACCTGCGCGCCGCGCTGCACGCCGCCGAGGAGGGCGCCGACCTCCTCGACGGTCTCGGCGACCTCGCCTCCGACGGAGGTGCCGGCGCGCGGATCTCGCTACAGCAGGTGCTCGGTCTGCTCGACCTCGGTTGGATCGACCAGGCCTGCTCGGTGGCGGCCGGCGCGCTGGACGGTCCGGTCCGAGCACACTCGGCCGCGGCGACCGGCTGGCTTGCCCTGGCCATCAGCACCAGGGTGCAGCTGCCGGCCGGCCTGGTCGCGCCCGCGATCGCGCTGCTGCGTGAGGTCACGTCCATCGCCGAACGGCATCGGCGCGACGCGCTGCACGCGGAGAGCCTGACCGCGCTCAGCGAAGCACACGAGCAGGCCGGCGAACTGGCCGAGACCCTGGATCAGCTGCGCTCCGCCCAGGTGATCAGGGCCCGTCGCTCTCGGGCGCTGCGTGCTACCCGCAGCGCGCTCCTGAACGCCTTCGGTGAGGCACGGCACCCCGAAGACCTGCTGCGCCTGTTCACCCCGGCGCCAGCGGCCGCGCGTCGCAGGGCCGCCGCTGATCGGGATCAGGGCGTCAGCGGACTGCTCAGCCCGACCGGTCTGTGGCGCAAGGTCGACGCGGTTGCCGATCCCGGCCAGCCGGGCGGCGGGATCACCCTGGTGCTTATCGACGTGACCAGGACCCGACCCAGCGTTTCGGCCACCGGTCGCGGATCGGGAGGCGCCTTCGGGGCCGGCCCGTTGGGCACCGGTTCGCTGTCAATCGGCTCCGACCCGATCACAGAGGGCGTGATCCTCAAGGTCGCCGAGCACCTGCGCGATCTCACCCCGACCGAAGCCGCACTCGCCAGGGTCGGCGGTGCGGAACTGGCCGTGCTGCTACCCGGAACCTCGCGCGGCCAGGTCGAACGGTGGGCGGAGGAACTGCGAGCCGCGATGGCCGATGTGGACTGGACGCAGGTCACTCCCGGTCTCGCGGTGAACGTGCGCACGGTGGCGGCCGAGGGCCGAACCGGCACGGCAGGGGAGGAGGACCCCGCGTCCGATCGGCGCTCGGCTCGGACCGGGAGCAACCCGCCCGCCGCCGGTATCGCCGTCGACGCCGCACCGCCTCGGCCCCGACGCGGCACGGAGGTGTCCTCGTCGCGATTGCGCATCCCGCCAAGGTTTTCCGGCGCCGAGCCCGAGCTTCCCGGTGAACGCGGTGGCGCGTTCCTGGCCGACAAGCACGTCCCCCCGGCGCGTATGCCCGCCGAGAGCGAGGACGGCGGTCGACACGAACCGGCCGGCCGGGATCCGGAAAGACCGCGTGAAGCCGTAGTACCACCCGAACTGGACACGCCGCGCGCACAAGCAGCCCAGGCCCCGGCAGCGCAGATGTCGGCAGTGCAGGCGCCGGTAGCTCAGACACCGGTCACGCAGGCACAGGCGATTCAGCCGCAAGCAGTTCAGCCGCAGGCATCGCGAGAACCGGAAAAGCCGACCGGCTACCGGTACGAGCCGCTGGTGCCCACCATGGAAACCCTCGAATCGGTCTCCCCGCAACCCTGGCCTGCGGAGGTCGCCGAGCCGGAGTCCGATCGCCGAGCGAGTCGCCGTCGGGAGGAGACAGGAGCCGAAGGGCGTTCGCGGGAAATCCAGCCGCCGGATCTGTCGGCACCGCAGTCACCACGACAGGACGGCTGGCCGACCGAACCACCGCGCCAAGCTGACGGATCGCGCCAAGGTGAGTCGCTGCCGCGAGCCGAGTCGCTACGCCAAGCTGACGCATCACGCCAAGCCGACCCTCTGCGCCAACCTGACTCTCTGCACCAACCCGACCCACTGCGGCAAGCCGAGCCGGAGGGGGCCTGGCGTTGGTCCGCGTCGGAGACCGAGTCACCTGAGCTGCCGTCGCCATCGGCGGCCTCGCGACCGGCCGAGAAACCACAGCCGTGGTACCAGTCGACCGCGCGGGATGCCGAGTCGGTTCAGCGCTGGCGGCGGATCGCGGCGCCGGAAACTGCGGCTTCGGAAACTACAGCTTCGCAAACTGCGGCCTCGAAAACTGTGACGCCGGAAACCGCAGCGCTGGGAACCACGGAGCCGGCACCCGCTGAGTCCCAAACCGCTGAGCCCCAAACCGGTACCCCGCCGATAGCCCGGCGCCACACCCCCTCGCCGTCGCCCAGTCCGGCTGATCAGTCGCCGGCAGCGCCGGCCGCCACAGCAGCACCGCCGCCCACCGCCGAGAACCGGCTGCCGGACGCCTTCCCCGGTTCGCTGCCACGCGTGGAAACCCGGTCGGCCACGCCCGCCGCCGACACAGCCGACACCGCCACCTCGCGCGCCGGGCGCCGCAGTGCCGACGCAGCACGGACCGGCGCCGCCGACCTCGGTGCCGATCTGGAACCCACTCAACGCTGGGCCCCGGTCTGGGTTCCCGCCGACGCCGAGTCCAGCACCGGCCGCTGGCTGCTGAGTTCCGCGACCAGCACCCCGACCACTGAGCCGCCCGCCACCAGTTCCTCGGCTGCCGACTCTGCCTCTCCTGCCGTCGAAGCCTCAGCTACCCCCGAAGCGTCAGCGTCCGTTGAGTCGCCGGCGTCCGTTGAAGCGTCGGCGGCCGAGTCGCCGGCTGTCGATGAGCGTTCCGGTGGTCGGCGCTTCACCGAGTCGGCAGGGGAGGTTGACCGGTTCGGCCTCAGCCTTGGATTCGGGGGTACTGGGCGGCGTAGCTCCGGTCCTGGTTCCGGTCGATTCCGGCTGGGCGGCTTCGAATCCGCCGCCCGACCGACCGGCGAATCCGGCCCCGGCCCTGCCGGTCAAGTCTCGGCCGGTCAAGTCCCGGTTGGCCAATCCTCGGTCGGTCAAGCCTCGGTCAGTGGCGACGAAGCCAGTACAACTGAACCCAGTGGCTCCGGGCGCCGCAGAGCGCCCGAGGACCGTGCGGCCGCTGCACCTCCCGCTCGGCGTGCGCCGGAGCCGCCGCGCGAATCCGCGGCCACCAACGCGGCCACCAACACAACTACCAGCACGATCGCCGACGCCGCCACCGGAACGAGTGCCGGCGCGACCTCCAGCGCGACCCAGGGCACGATCGCCGGTTACCGCGACCCGACTCCGCCAACTCGGCCCGCGCAACCGGCGGCGCCCGAGCCGGCTGCGCCCGAACCGACCGCATCCGAACCGACCGCGCCGAGAGGCGGTCGTCGGCGCAAGGAAGACCTCGACCCCGAGCCTGCGCACACGCAGCCGGTCAGCCCGCCGCTCGCCGCATCCGCTGGTGGGACGACCGGTGCCCTCGCCACCGGTTCACGGCATGCCGACCAACCTGTCGAGCCAACGCGATCCGTGCTGGACAGTCTCGGTATCGCTGCCGGTAGCGGTGGCCGTCGGCGTGCTCCGGATGCCGGCGGCTCCTCGGCCGCACCGCCGCGCACGCCTCGCAGGCGGGCGCGCGACGACGATGAGGATCTGCCGCCGACCTTCTCGCAACTGTTGGCCAGTACGGATTCGGAGTCGACCGGTCGACGGGCTCGGCGGGACTACAGCCAGCCCACCGCCGGTCAACCCACCGTCAGCCAGCCAGCCGTAGGCGGCGGCTCGGCGACAACCGAGCGGCCAACCGAATCGGTGACCGGTGAGACGTCAAGGAGAGCGGCCGCCGAGGCAGCCATCGCCGCTGAGTTGATCTCCCCGACCTCGGTATCTGCACCCCCCGTCACGCCGGCCCCATCAACACCGACCAGGTCAACACCGACCGAGCCAATGCCGGCAGCCGGGCCAGCGGAAACCGCAGTGCGGGAAGCGGATGCGCCGCGAGAATCGGACGCACCGGGAGCGGGTGCGCTGGGAACGGGTGCGCTGGGAGAGGACGCGCTGGGAGTGGACGCACTGGCGGGCACCGGGCCAGGAGCCGATCTGACAGCTGCCGGTGCGGAGACGGGTAGCTCTTTCTCCGCCCTGTCCGAATTCAGCGCCATGCTGGCCCGGTTCGATGATCAGCCTCAGCCGGCCGGATCGAAACCAGAGTCGACACCCCAGCCATCAACACCCCAGCCATCAACACCCCAGTCGGCAACGTCCGTATCAACACCATCCCATCCGTCGACATCCCATCCGTCGACCCAGTCGGCGCCGCCTCCGCCGACTGCGCCGACCCCGACTGCGCCGACCCCGACTGCGCCGACCCCGGCGGTGCCGGGTCTTGCCGCTTTCTTCGGCTCCTCGCACGGTGCCTCGCCCGGCCCGTCGCACGGTGCGGCGATCGAACAGCCCGAGCCGACCACTACGCCGCTCCGGCCTCCGGCCGTGCCGCCGTCGCCCGCTCCCGTGCCGCCTCCCGCACCCAGTCACTATGCCCCGGTCGAGCGATCCGTTGCTCAGCAACCATTCGCTCCCGAGACGATGTTCGGGCCCGGCGTGGCCGCCCCGGAAACCGCCAACCGGGAAACCGCCAATCGGGACAGCCCAGCCCCGTCACCCCAACCCCCGACGCAACCCCAACCCTCGACACGGTCACAGCCGGCAGCGGCTCCGCCACCCCCGGCCAAGGAGCCGACCCAGGCTCCGACGCCGCCACCGCTGTTGCGGCCGACCCCGCCGCCGTCGCGGATCGCGGCCAAGCTCTCGGCCCCGCCGGATTCGGGGTCGGACTCCGATGTCGCGCACCTCGATGGGCGTACCGCCCGCTCCGGCGATCGGCGGCGGCCGCGGTCCACCAACAAGCTTGGCGACCTGCTCACCGAGGCGCTACGTGCTTACCAGGATGTTCGCGATTCAGATGCCGGCCAGGAAGGTTTAGCCAGCTCCAGCGAGCCGAGCGAGTTGGGTGCGACCGAACTCGGCGACTGGCTGGGTACCGGGACCGATCCGATCGGTTCGGCCGAGCCGCCCTCATGGCGTCCTGGTTCGTCTTCGCGGTCCTTCGGGGTCTCCCGGCACAGCAGTGACGAGTCGGGCGATTCGTGGCGGCAGGGGCCGGACTGGCATCCGCCGGCCAACTGAGCCGGCAGAACCGACGCGGCCCGGTAGAACCTACGCAGCCTGCTGAACGACCGGGCCGGCTGAACCGACCGCCAAGCTGAATCGACTGGGCCAACTGAACAATTGAACAAAACTGACCGACCGAGTCGACCGGCCAACTGAAACGGCGTTCTGGATCGGTCCACCGCGAAGTACTGAATCGCGAATGGTTGTCGCCTGCCACGGGCATGGGACCACCTGAGTGCTCGTTTGCCATGAGCATGGGACCACCTTGATCAGGGTTTTGCCACGGATGGGACCACCACCCGGATGTGTCCGTGTGGCATCCCGGCTTCCGGTCGTCTGCCGT
>DATATE010000261.1:0-8009 GCA_036268955.1 Pseudonocardiaceae bacterium | reverse complement strand
ACGGCAGACGACCGGAAGCCGGGATGCCACACGGACACATCCGGGTGGTGGTCCCATCCGTGGCAAAACCCTGATCAAGGTGGTCCCATGCTCATGGCAAACGAGCACTCAGGTGGTCCCATGCCCGTGGCAGGCGACAACGAATCGTTCCTTTCCTCGACCACAGGTAATGCCCCAGCCAGGCTCGGCTACCCGATGTGGTGCGCTGCCGCCCCGCATCGGTGTGGCTCCGACCAGCGCCATCACCCTGTCGGTTCGCGCTATCGTCGTGGTCGACCCGTGGTCGCGCGGGCGTCTCGACGGACCTGCGCGACGCATCCCCCTGCGCTGGGTGTCGCAAGGAATCGTCGGCGGAATTGAGGCCAAGACCGGATTCGAACCGGCGTAGCCCGTTTTGCAGACGGGTCCCTGACCACTCGGGCACTTGGCCGTGCGTCATCCATTTCACTGGGTGGTCGATGAATAGGAAAAGCCGCCCTGATCGGTTTCCCGAAGGGCGGCCCATGATGTGACGATCCTGCCGTCACTATGGTGGGCCGCTGCTGCGACAACATCCTCTGACCAGGGCGAATGCCTGCTCGCAGGTACAGGGACAACAACGACAACGACACGGACGAGCGCCGGTGGTGCGGGCAACCCGCACCACTTCGCTCGTCCGTGTCGATGCCGACATGATGTTCCCCTTCGCCGCATCGGATGAATTCACTGTGCGATACGTCGCCGAATTCGTCAACCGATTTCGTATCGGTGGTCGCCGAGATTCCTCATGCTGGAACGGTCGCGCGTTTGCGGTAAGGATGCGGATCGGTTCGATGCGAGGTCACGGTCAGCGGCCTGCCGTTGGTTTCCGGTGCCCAGTAGTAGGAGGTGATCCCGCCGATCAGAGAGACGACGCCCATGATGATCAGCACCGCCGGGGTGCCCCAGGCGGCCTGCACGGTCGGCAGCAGGAAGGTGCCGATCGCGGCAGCGGCCCGGCTGGCCGCGGTCGAGACGCCGACCCCGGTGGCGCGCACCGAACTCGGGAAGACCTCCTCCGGGTAGATGCCCGGCAGGATGGACATGATCCCGTAGGAGAACAGGTAGCCGAAGAAGGCGATCGCGCCGATGGCGGTCGGCAGGTGGTTGTAGGCGGCGGCGATCAGCAGGAAGGCGGCGCAGCCGAACATCGGCGGGATGAGGATCTTGCGCCTGCCGACCTTGTCCACGATGTACCAGCCGAGGGTGGCGCCGATCAGCGCGATGATGGTGCCGAGCAGGGCGCCGAGCAGCGCGCTGCTGCCAAGGCCCAGCGCGCGCAGGATGTCCGGCTGGAAGAAGGTCAGCGCGAAGTAGGGCATCACGATCGCGCTCCAGAACGTGCAGGCGAAGATCGTGCGGCGCAGGTAGTCCGGGGAGATCAGCAGCCGCCAGCGGGTGTCGGTCTCCTCCTCGTCGAGCAGGTCGCCGGGGTCGGAAGCCTCCATGTTCTCGCGCATGATGGCCAGCGCCTCGTCCCGGCGGCCCTTGGAGACCAGCCAGCGCGGCGACTCGGGCAGGCCGTGCCGCATGAACAGGCAGATCACCGCCGGTACGGCACTGGCGACCAGGATGATCCGCCACGAGCCGGGCGCGTAGCTGTTGATCACGTAACCGATCAGGTACGCCACCACGTAGCCGACGTTCCAGCTGATCTCCAGCAGGCCGAGGAAGTTGCCCCGCTTCTTGGCCTGCGCGAACTCGCCGAGCAGCGGGGAGCCGATGGAGTAGTCGGCGCCGACGGCAAGGCCCATCACGAGGCCGAGGGCGAAGACCTGCCAGGAGGACTGGACGAAGAACAGCAGGATCGCGCAGCCGAGGAAGACCGAAAGGTCGATGGTGAACATCGGCTTTCGCCCGATCCGGTCGGTGACGTACCCCAGCGCGAGGCCACCGACGAAGGTGCCGACCAGCACCGATGAGGAGATCAGCTGCTCCCACAGCGAGCTGACGTGCAGCGCGTCGTGCGCGCGGCCGGCCAGCGCCGCGGCGAAGGTCGCGAAGATGAAGCCGTCGATGAACATGCCGCCGCCGGTGGCCGCGGTCATCCGCCGGAGGAAGGACCGAGCCTTCGGCGTCAGTTCGGCATCGGTGGTGACACTGGAAGCCGTCGAACCGGCATTCGCCTCACTGGAACCGGATGTCACCAGCCCCTCCCGTCCTGCCATGAGCAGCCCTGATCGTGCTGGCCGCTGTGCGCTCGGTGATCTTGTCAATGCCCAGAGCTTGTACCCAGTTAACCCAATATCCATGCATTAGGGAGGCTTTTTTCTTAAAACTCACCCCGAAGTGCCCGACCGGCCCCGTCGACCCCGCCCTGACCAGCAGAATCATCACCATCGCGAACGCTGCGTCGGTGAACGGCAATATCAGGGTGAACCGAAGGGGGCTCGATGACGCGCACGAGGCGCACCAGCGATGATCGGGACGTCGGCTCGCTCGACCGGAGCGGTTTCGTCGACCTGTTCTGGCGGCACGGGCCCGCGGTGCACTCCTACCTGAGCAGGCGCGCCGGCCGGCAGGATGCCGATGACCTGCTCGGCGAGGTGTGGTTACAGGCGTTTCGCTCCCGCACCCGCTACGACCGGTCCTGGCCGGACCCGCTGCCCTGGCTCTACGGCATCGCACACAACGTGCTGCGTGCGCATCTGCGTTCGCACCGGCCGACCGCCGGCTACCAGCAGCCACCGGATCGACCTGCGGATGATCCATGGTCGGCCGTCGACGACCGGCTGGACGCGGCCCGCGACGCGCCGATGATCCGCGCCGCGCTGGCCGCCCTCACCGCCGACGATCGCGAGGTACTGCTGCTCGTCGCCTGGGAACAGTTGCGCCCCGCCGAGGTCGCGATCGCACTCGACCTGCCGCAGGGCACGGTCCGCAGCAGGCTGCACCGCGCCCGCACCCAACTGCGCCGACATCTCGACACCAGCGAGCCCGCGGCCGCCGTTCGACCAGTTCTCGTGGAGGCCAACGATGAGTGATCTCGACCAGTCCGAACTCGACCTGCTCGGCCCGCTCGGCAGGGTCGACCCGCCGGAGGAGGAGACCATGCGACGGGTCGCGACCCGATTCGCCGCCGAGGCGCGGTCGGTTTCGACCGTGCGGCACACCAGGAGTCGGCTGCTGCCGCGCAGGCCCGCCCTGCGCCGGTTGGTCATCGGCGGTGGCGCCCTCGCGGCGACCGCTGCCGTGATCGCCGCGGTCACCGTCGTCACCGGCGGGATCGCCGGTAACCTGCCACACACGACCGACAACGCCGCGGCCCCGACCGGCCGCGCCACCGGGCCAACCACGCTGCGCGGCCAGATCCTGGCCGCCTTCGACACCAACGCGAACTCGATCATGTTCGCGCACCAGGTGACCACCATGCCGGGCAGCCCGTCCTTCACCGAGGACAGCTGGTTCTCCACCCTCCAGCCGAAACCGGGCGAACAGGTCGTCCAGCGCGGGAGAAGTACGCAGGGCAGCACGATCGAACAGGACGCCTCGATGGTCTATCTCCAGCCGGCCGACAACGCACCCCCGCCGCCGAACTGCCCGAACAACGGCAGGGTGCCCTCGGCACCGAACATGCAACTGGCTCTCGTCGACGGCGAGTCGATCGTCGTCGAGTACGACACCCGCACCTGGTCGGATGTGACCAACACCTGCCTGAAACTGGAGGTCGACAACCCCGACAGCCCCAGCACCATCCGCGCCGAGATCGCGCGGAACTACTGGCGGCAGGTGCCCGGTCAGCAGACCGTGGACGGGCAGCCGGCGATCGAACTCACCCACACCGATGACATCGGGTATGGTGTGCCACCCCTCACCGACAGCCTGTGGGTCGGCGCGCAGAGCTACCTGCCGATCGAGGACGTCACCCACCTGTCGGTCGGACGCCCGAAGGAGTACACGCCGCAGACGCTGACGACCACCTTCAGCTTCTTGCCCGACACCCCGGCCAACCGGGCGCAGCTGAAACCGGCGATCCCGCCCGGTTTCACCCACACCGCGAAGCCCCCGGTGCAGCACAGCTGATCACGGGCCGCCGATGACCACTGTGGACGATGGACCGGCACCACGCGAGCGGGGGACTCGCGTGGCGCCACTGACATGGTGAAGATTCAGCTGCCGGACTCAGTTGACGGACTCAGCTGCCGGGCTCAGTTGAGCACCAGGCCGCTCGGCGAGGAGTCGGCCGGCAATGCGATCGGGGAACCGGCCAGTTCGGTGAGGTTGCCGCCGTGCACGGCGAAACTGCTCAGCACATGGCCGCTGCCGCCGGTGACCGACAGGGTGCGGCCATCGGGGGACAGGCGGGCGTCAACCGCGCCGGTGCCGTCCTTGAACGGCGTACTGCCCAGCAGTACCAGCGAACCGCTCGGGTTGATCGCGAAGCGGGAAATGGTGGCCGCCGCCGTGTTCACCGCGAAAAGGTACCTTCCGTCGTTGCTGATCTCCACCCAGCACGGTGCGGTCTGCTCATCGGCGTAGGGCGAACTGCCGATCGAGGTCAACACGCCGTCGCGGCCGTCGTGGAACGCCGACACCGTGCCGTTGCCCGTGCCGGCATGCGCGTTGCTGACGAACAGCTGCGAGGGATCGGTCGGCCGGAACTCCGAACCGAACGGGCCCGCGGCCTGCGCGGGGAACGGCGAACCCGTTGCGGCGACAAGCTTTCCGTCGCGCGAGACGGTGAAACTGTCGATCAGCTGGGTGCTGACCCTGGTCGCGGCGAGCCGATCACCGGTGGCGTTGAACAGGATGTCGCCGACACCGGAACCCGCCGGCACCGCGACGGTGTCGCCGGGAATCGGGATCAGCCTGCCGGACGGCGTCAGCCGGAAACCGGCGTAGTTGCTGCCTCCGTCGCCGGTGTTGGCGACGTACACCAGGCCGGCACGGGAGACCGCGATGCTCACCGGCCGCACCCCACCCGAGGACACCGGCGCGCCGACCTGCTCGGGTACGCCGTGGCCGGTCAGCCGCAGCACCGAGATCTGGTTGCTGCCGGCGTCGACCGCGAGCAGAAAACGGCCGTCCGGACCAGCCTGGATGGCACCCTGCGAACCGAGGCCGCTACCGAGGCCCGCGCCGCCGATGGCGAACGGCGACCCTGCCTCCGGGGTCAGCGAACCGTCGGCATGCCGGTCGAAGGCGGCGATCGTGTTGGTCGTCGCGGTATTGTCGTCGACGTAGTCGTGGCCGACCACCGGCGACGGGGCCGGTAAGTGGGCCGGCGCAGCGGTGGCCACCGCGGTACCGGCGAGGCTCAGCGCGATGGCGAGCAGGCTGCCGCCGGCCGCGAGGCGCGTGCGCTTACTCATCTTGGTCTCCTGGGGATCGGGGAGGTGTCGAACGGAGGTCCTGGCGACCTGGCCCAATCAACACCGCGCGACCCCGGCCCGGATACCGCTTCGGCCGGCACGTCATGGCTTCGTAAGTTGACATTGCGGAGTTCTTTCGTTGCCGGCGTTGCCGCCCAACCTCGATGCTTTATCCAGCTTGCCCATTTTATCCCGAACATCGGCGCCTTCAGTCCGGATGGCCGACACCGTGACTTCAAGCTTGGCTTGCGGCCGCGCTGAGTTGCCCAACCCACCATGTCGAGGTAGCGATCTTCCTGTATGTCCAGCTCGGTAATTCGAGCCGTCAGGGGCATAAGGTCGGTCGTCATGTCCCAACCAGCCAGCAGCCGTACCTGCTACCTGTACGTTGTGTGGTTCAGGGGCGAGAGGTCGGTTGGCGACTCGCACAGCCATGCGTTGCAGTCCCGGCCTGGCTTATGAGGTAACGGGATGGCTCTTCGGCCAAGGCGGCGTAGTTCAGCACCGCCAGTATTCGATGGTAGGCCGCGACGTCAGTTGGTTCCTCAACGAACCGGCCGACGACTTCTTGGTGGACATAGACCAGGGATGGTTGATTGTGGTATTCCATGAGGTGCCACGATTCGCTAATTCTGGCATGGACACCGCTGGCAGCGGGAATAATGCGGATGCTGACATACCTCGGCACGCTCGCCAGCAGTACATGGTCGAGTTGGTCAGCCATGACCGTATGGTCGCCAACCTGGATATGGAGCACACACTCTGGTATGTAGAACGTACAGGTTGGGGGTTGGTGCCGTGTGAGCAGAGTTTTGCTGGCCAGCACTATCGCCAGGCGTTGTTCAACGTCAGCCGGTGCTACGTTCGGCGAACGAGTCAGAAGTGCCCTTGCGTAGTCTTCAGTTTGCAGCAGGTCGGGTATGGCCGACGTTCTGAATTCTGTGAGCGTATGGGTGTGGCGCAGATTATCCTGAAGCACCTTGTGGTGCTTGGCCTCTGGCCACTGAAATGGCGGTTCGTAAGAGGTCAGACTCAGCACATAGTCGCGTTCGCTGCCGATGACCTTGCACAGCGCTAATATGGCGCAGACCTCAACCTCGGTTGCCCACAGTGTGCCTGTCAACAATCGGGACATGCGGCTTTCTGACCAGCCCAGGGTTTGTGCCAGCCGCTTGCCGGTGAAGCCGGCGGTTTCCATTGCTGATCGCAAGCTGTTGCCGAGTTCCCGACTGCGCACCGTCGAAGTTGTCAACTCTCGGGTACGGCTGGTTCGACCGTAGGTCATGCTGTTGTTCCCTATGTTCCGCAAGAATACGGGCTGGTTTTACGACGCTGCCAGTTTGGGTTGCACAATCGGCAAGCTCGGATCAAGCGCGAGGGCGCAGTCTTGCCAGGTACGGCATCTGGTGTATTGGATCGCTGCCGAGTCAAAGCCAATGAGCGGCAAATTGTGTTGCCATAGCTCGCGGGCTTTTTGGTGCATGATTGCGGCGGCGTCGAGATAATTGGTCGATCGCTGGAGCAGTTCGGCGGCCAAACCTCGGACTTCACCCCTTGCAATACACAAATCCATACCGAAGGAGTCGCCGTCTTTACGAAGAAGATCAGCCCGGACCTTGTTAGTCTTGGCGTACAGCCGCCATTGGGCGACGAGTGAGTCAACGTCCATCGTGGAGCTACTTCGCTCCGGTCTTTTCCTTGACCTGTTTGACATGATCATCTTCGTGTTTTTTGGGGATCGTCGGTCATGACTGGAGCCTTTCGAACGCATGTATGCGGGTGATTGGGTCAAAGCTGATCAGGAAGTCGGCAAACTCGACCCGTTCGTCAACCGGAACCCCCTTTGCTCGCAATGCCGCACGACTGCTGGCAGTTGGGCTGTGAGCTGGGGCACGCCGTGAGGACGCCCGCTTGATGGTTCTGGTGATCGGCAAGTTCGCGATCGCCACCCGCCATCAACCCAACGCCAACCCAGAGGATGGCCATTACGAAGCCTTCTCGCTGAGTTCGGGCGTCGCGGTCAGCCCGATAGCCTTGACCCATGCCACCTGGTCGAAGGATTGCAAGGCGCTCACTTCAGCCTCAGCGCTGGTAACGCAGTCATCGACACAGCGACAAAACTCGGCAAACCAGCGTTGGGCACCTTTGGTACGAAGATCATCAGTTTGCGCGGCTGTCAAGGCTGTGGCGTAGCCCCGGTAGAAGGCCAGGTGTGTCTGCGAGCTGGACGTACCCCGAGGTTGGAAGCGTGAGAAGTGGCGAACCACCTCATGGACCGTCACTGTCGCCGGCCACGGCGGCACCAACCACCGATCTGGTCTGTCGGGGTGCCGGATACCGCTCGGACCTTGACCGAACGCCGTACGGCCGTCTCTCTGGGGTGTCATGGTGCCTCCACCTGCTATTTTTCGTCGTTGGGCGCTTGCGATGTGCCGAATTTCTTGCGCATGCCGACCATATGCGCCATGCGCAGTGCGCAGGGAGTGCGCAAGCGCGCATTAGTCCGTTCAGGCGATGGCATAGCTGCTGACCTGCCGGTCTAGATGATTGATGCGGTGAAGATCATGTGAAGGGATGCCGCTGTCCGGGCATGGGAGGAGGGCGTCCATGATCAGTCTGTGACGAACGATCTGAACACCCTCCTCACGGCACTCTACGTGCTCGTGGACGACCACGTGG
>DATATE010000260.1:0-2568 GCA_036268955.1 Pseudonocardiaceae bacterium | reverse complement strand
CCGAAGGCGGCGTCATGGTCGCGGTCCGCGCGACTGAGGCTGAGGTGGCGTCGTTGTTGTCTGCGGAGGTGTCGTTGGCTGCGGTCAACGGGCCTGACTCGGTGGTGTTGTCCGGCCCGGAAGATGCCGTCCGCGCGGCAGTGGCCGCGCTGGAGGCGGAGGGTCGTAAGGTCACCGAGCTACGGGTCAGCCGCGCCTTCCACTCGATGCTGATGCGGCCGATGTTGGCCGAGTTCCGTGCTGTGGCAGAGACCCTGTCTTTTTCGCCACCGGAGATCCAGATTGTGTCCACGGTGACCGGCACCCCGATCGACGAGGACCGTTGGTGTTCTCCGGAGTACTGGGTCGAGCAGGTCGAGCGGACTGTCCGGTTTGCTGATGCGCTGTCCTGGGCTGGCGAACACGGTGTGTCGGCCGTGTTGGAGGTTGGCCCCGGCGGCGGACTGGCTGCTGTCGCGCCGGAAATCCTCGGCGGCGACACGATATCGACCGCGCTGCTACGAGCCGACCGCGACGAACAGGCCACAGTCCTCACCGCAATAGCACACCTACACGTCCACGGCATCCCGGTCGACTGGACCGCCCTCTACCCCGGAGCCCGGAAAGTCGACGTCCCCACCTACCCATTCCAACGCGAGCGGTTCTGGCCACCAGTCGCTATTGAATCTGCGAGCGACCGGTGGCGTTACCAGGTCTCCTGGACGCCCATCGCCATCTCCGCCGAGATATCGCTACCCGGAACCTGGCTCGTCGTCCTCCCCACCGCGCGTGAGGCCTGGGGTGCGGAGTTGGTTGCCGACAACCTCATACTGATATCGGTCGACCGGCCGACGCGCACCCCGCTGGCCGAGCAGCTCAAAGACAGCGGCCAGGTCGTCGGGGTCATCTCCCTGTTGGACGAGGCCGTCGCCACGCTGATCCTGTTGCAGGCGCTGGGTGACGCGGGAATCGACGCTCCGCTGTGGTGCGTAACCCAAGGCGCCGCCGCGGTCGACGGGACTGATACCCCACCCAACCCTGATGAAGCAGCCATCTGGGGCCTCGGTCGCGTGGCGGCCCTGGAGTACCCGCATCGGTGGGGCGGTCTCATCGACCTCCCGGATCACCATGCCCTGGCCAGAGTTGCCGGTGCCATCACAGTTGCTGGGGGCGAGGACCAGATCGCCATACGCCCCAATGGAACATGGGGTCGACGACTGACTCAGGCTCCGGCCCGTGCGGCATCCCCGTCGGCCATGAGTACACGGGGGACGGTGCTGGTCACCGGTGGGACTGGCGCGTTGGGTGGGCACGTCGCACGCTGGCTGGCCCGCGAAGGCGCTGAACATCTGTTGCTCGTCAGCCGCCACGGCCCGGCCGCACCCGGCGCCGACGAACTCGCGGCCGACCTCAGCGATCTTGGTACACGGGTGTCCGTGATCGCCTGCGATGTAGCCGATCGGGAGGCACTGCGTGCTGTGATCGCCGCGATCCCGGATGAGTATCCGCTCACCGGAGTCTGCCACGCGGCCGGGATCGTCGCCGACGGTGTGCTCGACGGCTTGGACGCTCATGACTTCGAGTCGGTTTTTGGAGCCAAGGTAGATGGATTGCGCTACCTCGACGAGCTGACTCGAGATCGGGAGTTGCAGTTCTTCTTGGCGTTCTCCTCGATCGCCGGATCACTCGGCGGTGCGGGCCAGGGCAACTACGCCGCTGCCAACGCTGCCGTCGACGGGATCATCGAGGCCCGCCGACGTGCTGGTCTGCCCGGCCTCTCGGTAGCTTGGGGCGCTTGGGCCGGCGATGGCATGGCTGCCGACGCCCGTGCATCCGAACGCGCTCGCAGGGGCGGCCTCACCCCGATGGATCCGGCGCGAGCCATGGCGGCTCTGCGCGAGTCCTTGTTGTGCGGCGACACCACCGTCACTGTCGCCGACATCAACTGGCAACGGCTCATTCCGGCCTTCACCGCCGGCCGCCCCAGTCCGCTGTTGTCCGCCATTCCCGGTTACACCGACTCGGTTGATTCCCTCGATCGCGCCGGCAGCCTCACCGGCCGACTCGCCGCGTTGGCCGTGGATGAGCGGCTACCGCTGGTCCTGGAGGTGGTGTCGGCGGGGGTGGCGAAGGTGCTGGGGCACAACTCGGCAGGCTCTGTGGCCGCCGACCGGGCCTTCCGAGACGCGGGCTTCGACTCCCTGACGGCAGTGGAACTGAGCAACCACCTCGCTGCCACCACCGGGGTTATGTTGCCGTCGACGGCCGTGTTCGATCATCCTTCGCCTCGTGCTCTTGCGGAGTTTGTTGTGGGGGAGTTGGTGGGTGGTTCGTCTGGGTTGGTGTCTGTGGTGTCGGTGGGTGGTGTGGGTGTTGATCCGGTGGTGATTGTTGGTATGGATTGTCGTTTTCCTGGTGGGGTTGGTTCTCCGGATGAGTTGTGGGATTTGGTTGTGTCGGGTGCGGAGGGGCTTGGTGGTTTCCCGACCGATCGTGGGTGGGACGTGGATGGCCTGATGGATCCGGCTTACGCCCATGTCGGTGGTTTTGTGGATGGTGTGGCTGGGTTTGATGCGGGGTTTTTTGGTG
>DATATE010000259.1:0-6991 GCA_036268955.1 Pseudonocardiaceae bacterium | reverse complement strand
GGGGCCTGCCGTCCGCCTTGTCGTTGCTTGCCACCAGAGGTCGGCAGGCCGGTGGCCCCGCGCGGACTCTCCAGGTGCTGGGAACAGTCACAACGCGGGGCCACACTTACGCGGAGGATCTCCGGGCCTCTCGATGCCCGCCGCCTCCGTCAGGCGGTCTTGCGGTCAGTGCACAGCGACCGGCACCGACGACTTCGGCGCCCGCACAACGGCACCGGGGCCGGTGAAGACGGTCGTGGGGAACGTCCACTGCACCGAGGTGCCCCCGCCCGAGCACTTCCCCGCGGTCACCTTGCTGCCGCTCGCGCGGAAGCACAGCTTGCCGGTCTGGATGTCGGAGATCGTCAGGTTGGTGTTGGCCGACCATTGCTGGGTCGGGCCGCCGGTACAGGCCTTGAACGTGATGGCGCCCGACTTCGAGCCGGCGCAGATCGCCCCGGACTGGTTGGCCACCTTGCCGACGCTCAGGAACGTGCCGTCGAAGATGAACTGCTCGCCGGCCGAACCGTCGCACGCCGCCATCTGCAGGGTCCAGCCCGCGGTGGTCTTGTCGCCGGGATCGTTGAGACATTGGCCGGTACCGCTGTTCTTGTACTGACCGACCGTGATGATGGGCTTCGCCCCGCCGTAACAATTCCCGTTGCTGGTGTTGAACAGCGGTTGCGATGAGACGGTCTCGTTGCTCGGCGGATTGACAAGGACCGACTCGAGTTTCGGCGTGTTGTCCGGGTTGTAGTTGGTCAGCGCGTCCTCACATTCGATCGCGCTGATCGCGCTGCCACCCTTGCCGCCGAGCCACAGGTCGAAGTGCCACATGTTGGGGCCACCGTCGGGTCCGTGACCTTTCCAGTCGGCGTCGCACTCCGAGCAGTCGTCCTCCATGATGAAGTACTTCTGCACCCTCGGCACGTAGATCTTGGTACCGGCCGGAGTTTCCGCCGTGGAGCTGGCATAGGTGATCGGGTCGGCCCAGGTGCCGGTGCCACCCGCGGTCTTGTGGATCACCGGGTAGGCGATGGTGGCACTGGGCGGGGTGTTGTCCCACCAGCCGTACATCGTGACGAACGCCTGTTCCGTCGTGGCGCTCGGCGTTGCCGGTGTTGCCGACGCGGTCGGGCCACCGACCAACAAGGCAACCACGAGCGATAAGAGGCCGATACACGCCGTCAGGAGAAATCGGACGCGTACCCGCCGGGTGATCATGTTGGCGTACCCTGTCATATTGCCTCCGTTAGCTGACAACAATGCGGCACCGCGAATACCGAATTGCGCGGTGCGGTCCTCGTCGGCGGGTGCGGAAGAAACCTCCGGCTGCGAAGTGGGCTCGAACCAGAAACGGGTTGGGTCGGCGAGCGTGAAAGACTGTCCACATAGGAGACCGCTGTGGTGGACCCCGCGTCGTACCCGCGACAGGTCCCGTCTGCCGGCCGCCGTCCTGGCTGGCAGACGCCGCCGATCTCGATGTCGCCCGGCGCAACGCGAAGCCATGGTTCGGCGTTCGCGCCGACCACCCGCCGGCGTCCCACCCAACGTCTCCGCCAGGATATGTTAAGCAGTCTTACATATTCACCAGGTAGGACTGTACTCAGCGCGTCACGCACCGTCAAGACACATTGGTAGGAAGGTTTACAAAGACCTTTCGTTGTGGGACCGGTGGTTGCGGGTGCCGCGTGGCTGCGCGCTCACAGGTCCCTTCGCATCGCCGTTCGCGGCCATTCGTCGAGGCCGAGCGCGGTTTCCTCGGCGCGGATCGCGCGTAGTCGCGGCGTGAGGTCGGCCTCGGGGATCGGGTGGAAACCGCACCTGCTGTAGTAAGGGCCGTTCCAGGGCACGTCGACGAAGGTGGTCAGGGTCAGCGCGCCGATCTCCCGTGCCCTCGCCCAGTCGGCGAAATACTCGATGAGGTCGCGGCCGATGCCGTTGCCGGCGTGGTCGGGGCGCACCGAGACCTGTTCGACGTGCGCGCAGCCGTCGACGAGCGCGCCGAGCAGGAACGCGATCGGCGCGCCGGCCTCCTCGACCTCATCGTCGGTCTTGTCATCGGTCTCGTCGATGGCGACCCAGACGTGGCCTGCCCGGTGGTATTCGCGGAATTCGGCAAGCGGAGTCGGTCCGTTGGTGGCCACCAACGCCATGTCGATCTCGGCGAACGCCGTGCCCGCGGCGAGCTGGATGTCCTGTAGGACAGGCAGTTCGGCCTCGTCGGCCAATCGAATCACAGGCACGGACGGCTCCGTTCCGAGTTCGGCGGCGCCGATACCGTGTCGGCGGCCTCGCTGTCGGTGGCACTCTACGGAAACCGGGCGCCACCGCGCGTGCCATTTCCCGCGCCCGCGGACTAGCCTCGGCAGACGTCCTCACCGTCGAGACGTCGGAGGCGGATATGCCCAAGATCCTGATCCTGACCGGTGACGCAGCGGAGACCCTTGAGGTCTGCTATCCCTATCAGCGCTTGCAGGAAGAGGGATACGAGGTCCACATCGCGGCGCCGACGGCGAAGAAACCGCAGTTCGTCGTGCACGACTTCGTCGACGGTTTCGACACCTACACCGAGAAGCTCGGCCCACCTGGCAGGCCGACCTCGCCTTCGCCGACGTCGATCCGACCGCCTATGTGGCCGCCGTCGTGCCCGGCGGCCGCGCGCCGGAATACATTCGCAACGATCCGGACGCGCAGCGCATCATCCGGCATTTCATGACCAACGAATCACCGGTCGCCGCACTGTGCCACGGCCCGCTGCTGCTCGCAGCGGCGGGCACCCTCAAGGGTCGCCGCCTGGCCGCGTATCCCGCGCTGGCGCCCGATGTCGAGGTGGCGGGCGGGGAGTTCGTGGATGGCGCCGCCGTTGTCGACGGGCAGTTGTTCACCGGCAGGGCGTGGCCGGATCACCTGAGCTGGATGCGGGCGTTCGTCGCGCACCTGCGGAAAGTCGCACCCGTCGAATAAGACCCGGAAGTTCGACCGGTCGGGAACAGTCCATTGTGGACTAGGCGGTCAGGCCGGTCGGCAGTCGACCGCACAGGCCCTCCGGCACCGGGGCGGCCATGGCTCGGCTGATCACCGGCAGCTGTTCGTGAATGCCGAGTGCGCCCGCGACGAAGCCGTTGGTCAGCGCGGTCCAGTCGGCCGCGCGGCGCAGCATGGCGTGGCCGCTGCCGGTCACCTCGAACCGGCAGATCGCACGAGCGTGTTCGCGGGCCCGGCAGGCGTAGTCGAAGGACTGCCGGGGATCGGTCCAGCGATCGCGGTCGCCGTGCGCGATCAGTACGGTCCGCCCGGCCAGTTGGCCGACCTCCTCGTCGGGTGCCAGCCACGGCGCCAGCGCGCAGACACCGACCACCGTCGGCCAACCTGCGACGCGCAGCGCGGCGCGGGCGCCCATCGAATGGCCGACGAGCAGGATCGGCACATCGGGATGGCGAAGGGCCAGTTCGGTCAGCGCCCAGTTGGCGTCCGCGACCGCGTCCTGGCTCGGTTCGTTCCAGCCGCGGACCCGGTTGCGCAGCAGCCAAATCGCGGTCTGCTCGGCGCGCAGTGCCGCGTGCAGGTTGCGGGCGATCGACACCATCCGGCGGTAGGCCAGCTGGCCGGTCCTGGTCGGCTGCGTGCTGCGCGCCCGACCACCGTGCAGGACCAGCACGATCGCCTCGGTCCGGCCGGCAGGGCCGAACACGGTGAGCGTCGGCTCCGCCGTGCTGGTCGGGACCCCGGTGAGCAGGCTGAACCGATCTGGATCCATGGGCACGCTGCCTATTCGACCCGCTCGACCCCTTCGGTTGGCGATATGTGATCGAGGTCACTCGGCGGATGGCGCAACCTCCTTGAGGTTCTTGACGAGTGATTAATTCCACGAGTTAAATCACGCTGTGAACAAAGCCTCGGCCGGTGTCGACCGAGGCTGTTGCGTCGCGCGTCGGCGCGTCCTGTCAGCTTCGAAAGGACCACTGCTGTGCCTGTCGAACCCACCGAAAACGCTGCCGAGAAGCGGCCCGGCCTACCCGCGTTAGGCAGGCGGGGCTTCCTCACCCTCGCCTCCGGCGCGGCACTGGCAGCTGCGCCCGCCGTCGCCCTCGCCTCGCCTGCCTCGGCCTCGGCCGCGAACCCGGCCAAGCAGGACACGCCGGCCAAGGCCGCCATCGCACCGCCACCGCCGGCCACCCCGGCCGCGGGTGATCCGGACTTCGGCCCGAACGTCTACGTGTTCGACGGTTCCATGTCCACCGACTCCATCCAGTCGACGATCGACGCGATCTACGCCCAGCAGCAGGGTGCGGAGTTCGGGCCGGGCCGCTACGCGCTGCTGCTCAAGCCGGGCGGGTACGGCATCGACGTCAAACTGGGCTACTACACCCACATCGCAGGCCTCGGCCTGCAGCCCAGTGGCGCGAGCATCACCAGTTCGCTGCAGACCCTCGGCGACGCGCACGGCAACAACACCCTGGTGAACTTCTGGCGCGGTGCGGAGAACCTCAACGCGGTGCCGACCAGCGGTCAGGACACCTGGGCGGTCTCGCAGGGCACCTTCTATCGTCGCATCTACCTGCTCGGCGACCTGAAACTGGACGACGGCGCCTGGTCGAGCGGTGGTTTCATCGCCGATTGCCAGATCACCGGTCAGGTCAACTCGGGCACCCAACAGCAGTGGATCACCAGGAACTCGGTGATCGGCAACTGGGTCGGGTCGAACTGGAACTTCGTGTTCGTCGGCGTTGCCAACGGGCCGAGGACGACCTTCCCGACCCCGCCGTACACCTCGATCCCGCAGACCCCGGTGGTCTGCGAGAAGCCGTTCCTCTACGTCGACGGCACGGGCGCCTGGCAGGTCTTCGTCCCCGCGGTGCGCACGAACACCCAGGCCACCAGTTGGGAGGCCCGCAAACCGGCCGGCACCTCGCTGCCCATCGCGGACTTCTACATCGCCAAGCCGGGCGCGACCGCCGCCGACCTCAACGCGGCCCTCGCCCAGGGCAAGAACCTGATCATCGCCCCCGGCATCTACCAGCTGGACGACTCGATCAAGGTCACCCGCCCGAACACGGTCGTCCTCGGCCTGGGTTACGCCACCCTGCAACCCGACAACGGTGTCGTCGCACTGGACATCGCCGATGTCGACGGGGTGCACGTCGCCGGCCTGCTCGTGCAGGCCGGTCAGCAGGTCTCCGAGGCACTGGTCAGGTTCGGCCCGACCGGTTCGCGCGGCAACCACCAGGCCAACCCGAGCACGCTGCACGACGTGTTCGTCCGGATC
This sequence comes from Pseudonocardiaceae bacterium, assembly GCA_036268955.1. Classification (GTDB taxonomy): domain Bacteria; phylum Actinomycetota; class Actinomycetes; order Mycobacteriales; family Pseudonocardiaceae; genus CAJCJE01. The sequence continues at coordinate 1,743 of DATATE010000259.1, read as the reverse complement.
GGCGGCAACGACGTAGGCAAGGCAAAGCAGTCGATCGTGGTCAACAGCAACGACGTGATCATCGACAACACCTGGATCTGGCGCGCCGACCACGGCAGCGGGGTCGGCTGGACGGTCAACACCTCCGACACCGGCCTCGCGGTCAACGGCGACAACGTCACCGTGTACGGGCTGTTCGTCGAGCACCACCAGAAGGCGCAGGTGCAGTGGAACGGCCAGAACGGCCGGACCTACTTCCTCCAGAACGAGATGCCCTACGATCCGCCGAGCCAGGCAGCCTGGATGAACGGCAGCCACCGGGGCTATCCGGCGTACGCGGTCGGGGCCGGGGTGCGCAACCACGAGGCCTGGGGTCTTGGCAGCTACTGCATCTTCGCCGACGACCCGACCATCGTCTCCGACAGCGCCATCACCGCCCCGCAGACGCCCGGTGTCCGCTTCCACAGCATGATCACCTTCTCGCTGGGCGGCGGGCAGGGCACCATCGCGCACGTGGTCAACTCCACCGGCGGCCCGTCGGACGCGGAAACCAACCTGGCGATGCTCACCTCCTACCCGTAAACCCATGTACGGAAGGTGACACCACGCGCGGGCCGTCCGGTCGACCGGACGGCCCACGCCGCACCTATGGTTGGGAATACCAACTCACTGGGCGTGGTTGTAGCGATCGCATCCGACCGGAAGGCGGTCACCATGAAGATTCGACAGTCGTTGCGAGCCCTGAAGAACAAGCCCGGTGCCCAGGTGGTGCGTCGGCGCGGTAGGACCTTCGTGATCAACAAGAAGAACCCGAGGTTCACCGCCCGCCAGGGCTGATGACCACCCGGCCGTCCCCGGCCCATCCGGGGGCGGCTTTTCGTGCGCGGCTTCGGTTCAGCCCTGGGTGGTCGTCTTGATGAACGCGATGACCTGCGGCCAGGACACCTCGAAGGCGGCCTTGTTGACCGGGTTGCCGTGCCGGCCCTTCGCGCTGAAACCGTGCTCGGCGCCCGGATACAGGTGCACGATGCTCACGCCGGAGTCCCGCGACTGCAGCGCCTGCTGCAACCGCCGGTAGCTCTCCGCCGGTACCAGGTCGTCCGAGCCTGGGCAGAGCATCATGGTCGGCGCCGTGATGGCCGCGGTGGCGGCAACCGCGTCGACCGTGTGGTTCGGTGCGGGCGTGCCCGGCACCGTCGGGTGGTAGGCGACCACATTGGCAAGCCGGCTCTCCCGTGCGCCGAGCAGCAGCGTGTACCGGCCGCCGAGGCACCAGCCGATCGTGCCGACCTGCGTGCAGCCCAACTCACCGAACAGGTGATCGAGCAGTTGGTGCTGCTCGGCGAGGCAGGTCTCGTCCTCCAGCTCGGTCATCCACCGCGCGAGCACGTCGAACGGGGTCTCGTCGGCGCTGGGCCTGCCCTGCCATGGATCCCAGGACAGCGCGGTGATCCCCTCGCCGGCGAGGTTCTCGGCGTACTCGCGGACCTGGGCGCCGATTCCGGTGATCATCGGCAACAACAGCATCCCGCTCGTGGAACCACCCGAGGGCCGGGCCAGGTAGGCGTTGAGACCGTTGACGGTCACCGTGGACTTCTCGATATCTGTTGCCATGGCCCGCACTCTAGATGATTGATGCGGTGAAGATCATGTGAAGGGATGCCGCTGTCCGGGCATGGGAGGAGGGCGTCCATGATCAGTCTGTGACGAACGATCTGAACACCCTCCTCACGGCACTCTACGTGCTCGTGGACGACCACGTGG
>DATATE010000258.1:0-54135 GCA_036268955.1 Pseudonocardiaceae bacterium | reverse complement strand
TCGCCGCGACCACTCGCTCATCAGGGAAGACCGTTGCCAGCAAACCAATCGACACCTCATCAGCCAGCCGGACCGAGCCCGCCGCCTTGCCGTTCGCCACCCCGAGATCATCTCACAGAACCCTTAACTCATGGCCATTGGACCACGCCGTACGCCCGGCGCAGCCCGATGCTGCGGGGAATGCTGGAATCGATCGGGCTGGCGTTGGCCGGCCGTGCAGGCGCACGCCTGGCCCGTAACCTCGGGCTGCCGGTCAGCCGAGATACGCTGGTGCGGCTGGTCCGCGCACTGGCCGACCCACTAGTCGGCACGGTAACCGTGCTGGGCGTGGACGATTTCGCGGCCAAACGCGGCCAGAACTAACTATCCGGCCGCGATGCGGACACCCTGGCCGAGTGGCTGACCCACCGCCCCGAGATCACCATAATCACCAGGGACCGGTCCGGCAGCTACGCCGAGGCCGCCACACGAGGCGCACCCCAGGCCACACAGTGCGCGGATCGCTGGCACCTGTGGAAAAACCGTGATCCGCGCACCGGCTGCGACCTCCTCGGGCTGTCGCCTTGAGTTGGTGGGGTTTTCGTGGTGGGCGATTCTGGTTAGGTTGGCTCGTTTCCTGTCGGCGCGGAGGGCGTGGGGTCCGCCCGCGACCCCAGCGAGTGCTCAAGGCTGCCAGCACGTTTCGTCTCGCGGCAGGCGCCAGCTGCTCAACCGGGCTGTTGACCGGAGAAAGCGGCTGGTCCGGAACGGACGGCTGGGAAACAGGATCATCTGCCGGCGAAACCGGATCGTTCGGGATCTCTTGTTCCGGGACAATCGGCAGTCGCCGTGCTTGTGGAGGCCGATCGCGGTGTGACGGTAGCGGAGGACCGGGTAGTGGTTCAGACCCGTGTGCCAGTGCGGGCGCCACACGTACGGAGCTTCCTGGCGTCGGCTGTTCGTCTGACGGGGGCAAGCTGGGCGGCCGGTTGATGGTGGGTAGGTGCGGTTCGCTCAAGCTTCGAAGGGCGTTGGCGGCAGGCACGCGGATCGCGCTGTCGCTGTCCCCTGTCAAATAGAGCAACGCGCGGCGAGCCGCGTGTGCTTCGGCGCAGCCGGGTGAGTGCGCCAGTTCGATCAAATCGGACACGGCTCCCTGGCGGATTCGCCGATGCGGACCCCGGATGGCCTGAGCAATACCCTCCGGTAGTCCGTGAAAGAGCGGACGACGACCGCTGTTGGCCAGGTACAGCGTGCCTTCGAGTTCGAACTTGCGCTGTGGGTTCTGCTGGGGTGCCTTGGCGCGTACCTGCTGATACACATAGTCGTACAGTTCGTTGACTTCGACCAGTCCGTCGCCGTCGAGGTCGGCATCTCCGGTCTGAAGGCCACGTACGAGCGCGCCGGTGAACACCGACGGAGTCGACTGACCGGCCATGGTCGCGGCTGGGTTTCCGCTGGCTTCGTAGGAGTACTCGAGTTCGGAGGACGAGGTGATCACGGCGCGACCGCGGCTTTTGAGTTGCGGGAATTCGACGTGACCTCCGGCTCGATGCCGGGTCCCTGGTGGAAACGCGCCGGCGTAGCAGCAATCCAACAGCACGATGACCCGTCGCGATTTGGTGCGATCCATCTGATCTCGGACGAAAACAGCTGAGACGGCAGTTGATGCCAGTAGTCGAGAGTCGGAGTTGTTGGTGATCAGGTGCAGCCGACCGGCGTCATCCTTGACGCCGTGTCCGGAGAAGTACAACAGGAGCAGGTCGTCGCGGCCGGCTTCGGCGAACAGGGCTTCGACTGCCTTGTTTATCTCATGGGCGGCGGCGTTGTGCAGCGTGCCTACCTGGTAATTCCCGATCCGACGATCGCACAGCACTGCCTTCAGTGCCTCGGCATCGGCCTGCGGCGCATCCAACTTGCTGAACGTCGGGTCGGTGTAGGTATCGGTAGCGATCAGCAACGCCATCCGCCGTTCGGGCATTGTGTCCTTCTGCATGCAATCGTCTCGTGTCGGGCACGAACAGCGGAACGAGTACGCGGCTCGGTCGGCAGGAAACCTTTCGGACTGAAGTTCACCCGACTCGTGCGGGCAGGTCGCGGAGTCTACGCGGTGCGCAATTCCTAGGTGGGTGTTTTACACGATGGCCCTTGCCTGGCCGATTGCCGCGGCTGGGCGAGTTGGCGCCATGCGCTGCCTCCTGCGGCGCAGGTACGTATCTCGCTGGGATACGGACAAAATCCCCGTCCAGATTGCGGCGAGCGTCCGTCTGCGGCGTTGTGTGCGGTGCGGTGTCATCGAGTTGTCGTGTCGCGCGGCCGATGTGACATGCCGATGTGTGGCACCTTCACGCTCCGCGCTCGGCATAGGGTGCTTACCTCATTCGTATGGTTGCGGACGTTGCAATGCTCAGGATCCGGCACGGTGAAGGAGGTCGCACATGCTTGCCCGTGGGCAAACGGGAACATCGCCACGCTGTCACACCCCTGACCGTCCGGCGTCGTCAACTTTAGAATCGTTGACTGGCCCTAGGTCATCTCCTGGAATCGATCAGTGGTAGGAAAATCGCGCTGAGCGGGTTGCGTGGTATCGGTCAAGCATATTATCTGAACGGTTCAGTTCTGCGCGATGTTGTGAACTCCTGTCTATTAGCTGGGCAAAGCGCGGTTTAGGTCGTTGCCGTGACAGGTTTTTCCATTGATGCAAACCATTGCAAATTTGACTCTGCAACTGAATGTCGAGGACTAACTCTATTGATCAAGATGTGGTGCGGTGCGTTGCCAGCGGCCGGTCGGAATCGCGCGACGCTGTCTGCACGCTATTGTGCTGGCGATCCTGGCGGTAGGTGACGAGACGGAGGGGATTGATGTCAGCCGTAGTGATCAAATTCGGCGAGGCGGATGTCGATGCTGAGGATCGTGACCTGCTTGCTCGGCAGCTCCGTGGCGAATTGTTGGCACTGGAAGTCGACGAGGTACGGCTGGTGGTAGAGGGCGCCGTGCCGCGCAACGCCAAAGGCACCGCCGCTTCCACGGGCGAACTGATAGTCAGTCTGGCGAATTCCGCTGCGTTCGGGGCCGTCATGACGAGTCTCGTCCAGGTACTCCGCGCGTGGATCTCCCGCGGACAAGGACGAAACGTCATAGTGAAAGACGGCGACCGCAGCCTCGAACTCACTGGGGCGAGCGTCGAGCAACAGCAGCAGGCTGTTGATACCTTTGTGCGGTCGATGGCTTCCGGTTCAGCTTCGAATGGGATGAGTAGCCTGGTCGGCTCTGCCGGGCGCGAAGTGCAGGCGGAAAGCGATCGATGACGTCAGGCGGCCGCTCATCTCGCGCGCTGGCCGGCGCGTGGCCGAACGCTCGTGGTGTCAACTCCTCGCGACGCCGCCTGGTCGCAAGGCTCGGGGAGGCACCGTGGTGACAGGCGGAATCAGCGTAGTGCCTCGAGCTCATCGGACTACGCCGCGGGCACGTCGTCGACTTGGTCGGGCCGGGCGGCCAGCGGTTCCTCGGCGTCACGCAGATGCTGAGCCAGTGCGTCCATCCATGGTGCCGTGGCTCAGTGCCAGGTAGCTGCCCGACACCGTGGCACCCGGTAGGCGCGGATCACCTTGGCCGGGTTGTCGTCGGCGTCCATGAAGTGCACCACCGCAAACATCAGAATGGCCACCGGCCGGCTGAAGTCGATCAGCGAGCTTGTGCCCGAGCCGGATCAGCCGCATGATCCGGGGCACATGGTCCTCGATCAACCACGTCTCGTGGGTGTGGCGCAGGTCGGAACTGCTGAGGATCTCGTCGATCAGTGCGGGGTACTTGGTGTCGCGGTCACGGATGAGAAACCGGACACCCGCGAGGCTGCCTGCGTCCTCCAGATCCATCACCAGGTTGCGGATTGCCTGCGCCACCCACGCATGTGTCGGGTGCGCGGAGGTGCCCAGGATTCGAACGCGTCTACTGGCGTGGTGGATGGCGGCAAGGACGTAGTGGCGCTGCCCGGTCAGGGTGGCGGTCTCGACGAAGTCCATCGCCAGGATCGCCTCGGCCTGCGAGCGTAGGAAGCTTGCTCAGGTGACCGTCGTCCGGTGCGGTGACGGGTCTACTCCGGCGGTCTTGAGGATCTCCCACACGGTCGAGGCAGCGGTAGTGATCCATGATAGTGATCCAATATTCACTAGCTGGCCAGCGCGGGTCTAGTTGCCGCGAGGCTCCTGGGACTGCCTGGAAAGAAGAAACTCATGGTAGCGAGGTAGGCGGATGTGAGATAATGTGAACCACAGTTCACTTTGACTGTGATGGAGGGTGATGTGTCGGTCCTGCGGTCGAAGATAGACACCACCGACGAGGTCTACCGGGCCAACCGCGCCGCCCAGCTCGCCGCAGTCGACGCACTCGACGAACAGATGGCACTCGCTCGTGTGGGCGGCGGTGAGAAGTACGCGCAACGGCACCGTGCGCGCGGTCGGCTCCCGGTCCGGGAACGCATTGAACTGCTGGTGGACCGCGATTCACCACTGCTGGAACTGTCCACGCTGGCCGCGTGGGGCACCGAATTCACGGTTGGCGCGAGCATCGTTACCTGCATTGGCGTGGTATCCGGGGTGGAATGTGTACTGATCGCGCACGACCCGACCGTGCGTGGTGGTGCCATGAACCCTTATACGTTGCGAAAGACGCTGCGTGCGCTGGAGATCGCACGTCTCAACCGGCTGCCCGTGATCAACCTGGTCGAGTCCGGCGGGGCGGACCTGCCGAACCAGTCAGAGCTGTTCGTATTCGCAGGCAAGATCTTCCACGACCTCACCGAACTGTCCTCGATGGGTATCACCACCGTGGCGCTGGTGTTCGGCAACTCCACTGCGGGTGGAGCGTATGTGCCGGGCATGTGCGACTACGCGGTCCTGGTCGACCGGAGCGCCAAGGTGTTCCTGGGTGGCCCCCCGCTGGTGAAGATGGCGACCGGCGAGGACGCGAACGACGAGGAACTCGGCGGTGCGGACATGCACGCGCGGGTGTCCGGCGTTGCCGACTACTTCGCGTTGGACGAACGTGACTGCATCCGGATCGGCCGCGAGATCGTCGAGCAGCTGCGCTGGCGCAAACTCGGCCCACCACCCAGTGAACTGCCGGACGAGCCGAACTACGACCCTGACGAGCTGCTCGGCATCGTCTCCGCTGACTTCCGGGTGCCGTTCGATCCGAGAGAGGTACTCGCGCGTGTGGTCGACGGGTCACGGTTCACCGAGTACAAGTCGCGCTACGGCACCAGCCTGGTCACCGGCTGGGCGTCGGTGCACGGTTACCCGATCGGCGTGCTCGCCAACGAGCGCGGCGTGCTGTTCAGCGAGGAGGCCAAGAAGGCCAGCGAGTTCATCCTGCTCGCGAACCAGGGCGACATCCCGCTGGTCTTCTTGCAGAACACCACCGGATACATGGTCGGCACCCAGTACGAGAAAGGCGGCATCATCAAGGATGGTGCCAAGATGATCAACGCGGTGGCCAACTCGACCGTCCCGCACATCACCGTCAACATGGCCGCATCGTTCGGCGCCGGCAACTACGGCATGTCCGGCCGCGCCTATGATCCGCGTTTCATGTTCGCCTGGGCCAACGCGAAACTCGCGGTCATGGGCGCGCAGCAGCTCGCCGGAGTCATGTCCATCGTCGGCCGCCAATCCGCGGCGGCGGCCGGCAGGCCGTTCGACGTGGCCACGGACGACGAACGGCGACAGCGCATCGAGGCGCAGATCGAGCGGGAGTCGCACGCCTTCTTCATCACCGCGCGCCTCTATGACGACGGTGTGATCGATCCGCGCGACACTCGTTCGGTGCTCGGCATGACGTTGTCGGCCGCGCATTCGGCGACGGTGGCTGGGCGACGCGGCTTCGGCGTCTTCCGGATGTGAGGAGGAGTAGCGCTATGGGCATCCGGAAACTGCTTGTCGCCAACCGAGGTGAGATCGCGACGCGGATCGTACGAACCGCGCGTGCCATGAACATTCGCACGGTCGCGGTGTTCTCCGATCCCGATGCGAACCTGCCGTTTGTGCGCGACGCCGACGAGGCTGTGCGCCTGCCCGGTTCGGCTCCGGCCGAGACCTACCTGCGCAGCGCGGACATCATCGCGGCAGCGTTGCGGACCGGCGCGGACGCGATTCATCCCGGTTACGGATTCCTGTCCGAGAACGCGGAGTTCGCCCGCAACTGCGGTGCGGCGGGCATCACGTTCGTCGGTCCATCGCCGGAGGCCATTGAGGCGATGGGCTCCAAGATCGCGGCGAAGGAACTCATGGCCTCGGCCGGGGTGCCGGTGCTGCCCGGAGCGGTGTTCGATGCGGCAACCGAGCCCGATCCGGCGCACCTACGGGCGGCTGCGGCACAGATCGGATTCCCGGTGCTGGTCAAGGCGGCATTCGGTGGCGGCGGGCGCGGCATGCGAATCGTGCACGACGAGGCCGGAGTGGTCGAGACGGTCGCCGGGGCGCGTCGCGAGGCGGCGTCCGCTTTCGGCGACGGCACTGTGTTCCTGGAACGTTTCGTGACCTCGCCCCGGCACATCGAGGTGCAGATCCTCGGCGACCGAGCCGGCACCGTGACCCACCTGTTCGAGCGGGAGTGCTCGATCCAGCGGCGCTACCAGAAGATCATCGAGGAGGCGCCGTCGCCAGTCGTCGGCGAGGACCTCCGGGCCGAACTGTGCCGGGCCGCCGTCGCGGCCGGTAGAGCGATTGGCTACGTGGGCGTCGGCACGGTCGAGTTCGTGCTGGACGCGTCGGGCCGGTTCTACTTCCTGGAGGTCAACACGCGTCTTCAGGTCGAGCATCCGGTGACCGAACTGATCACCGGCATCGACCTGGTGCGCGTGCAACTGGAGGTGGCCGAGGGCAAGCCGCTGTCCGACCAGGTCACCTCCGCGACCTTCACCGGACACGCGATCGAGGCGCGGCTGTACGCCGAAGACCCGGCCCGCGGCTACCTGCCGGTCAGCGGCGATCTGCACACCTTCGATGTCGGACCGGCGGACGGTCTGCGCGTCGACGCGGGGTTCGCGTCCGACACGACCGTGAGCACGCACTACGACTCCATGCTGGCCAAAGTGATCGGCTTCGGCCATACCCGCGACGAGGCGCGCCGCACCCTGGCCGGTGCGCTGTCCCTGGCGCGGCTGCACGGGATCGTCACCAACCGGGAACTGCTGGTTGCGATCCTGAGCGAGGACGAATTCGCGGCAGGCGCCATCGACACCGGTTACCTGGACAGGCACCCGCCCGCCGACCTGTGCGTCGACCCCGACGAGATCACCACTCGCCTGCACGCCCTGGCTGCCGCGATCGCCGGACAGTCGGAGCGGCGCGCCGGCAGCCCGGTATTGCGCACGCTTCCCTCCGGCTGGCGCAACAATCACAGCAGCGACCAGGAGGTCCGCTACGAGCTGGCCGGTCGAGAGGTCGTGGTCCGATATCGGCTCGGTCGCGATGGCCTGACCGCCAGCGTCGACGACGCCGACCTATCCGACATCATCCTGCACGTGGCGACGCCGACCGAGGTCGACATCGAGGTCGCCGGACGCCGCCGGGTCCTCGCCGTGACCAGAATCGGCAACATGTCCTATGTAGACTGTTCATTCGGGCACAGCGCTTTCGCCGTGGTCGATCCGTTTCCGGACCCGTCCGCCGCCGTGCAGTCGGGCTCGCTGCTCGCGCCGATGCCCGGCACGGTGGTGCGCATCGATGTCGCGGTCGGCGACCGGGTCGAGATGGGTGCACCGATCCTCGCCATCGAGGCCATGAAGATGGAACACACCGTCCGCGCACCTGGCGTCGGGATGGTCGCCGAACTCACCGTGGTGGGTGGACAGCAGGTGGCCAGTGGTGCGGTGCTCGCGGTGCTGGATGAGAAGGAGTCGGATGACTGACGAGGTCCGATACGAACGTGTGCGCGGTGTTGCCTGGCTGACCATCACCCGACCGCAAGCGCGCAACGCACTGAGCAAGGCCGTCCGCGACGGATTGTTCGAGGGAGTGCACCGGTTCAATGCCGACGACGAGGCCAGAGTGCTGGTCCTGACCGGCGCAGGCGATCGCGCGTTCTGCGCCGGCGGCGACCTCAAGGAGATGGCCGACAGCGCGCTCACCGTGCCACCGCCGGATTTCCTGCCGCAGTTCGGCCGCAACATCGAGATCAGCAAACCGACCATCGCGGCGGTGAACGGAGTTGCCTACGCGGGTGGTTTCCTGCTGGCGCAGAACTGCGATCTGTGTGTCGCAGCGGAATCGGCACAGTTCGCGATCAGCGAGGTCAAGGTGGGCCGGGGTGCACCCTGGGCTGCGCCGCTGTCCTGGCTGGTGCCACCAAAGCTGGCTATGCAGATCCTGCTCACCGGCGACCCGATCAGCGCGCACCGCGCCCACGAGGTCGGGCTGGTCAACGAAGTGGTGCCGGATGCGGAATTGGCCACGCGGGTACAGGAACTCGCCGAGCGGATCGCCGCGAACGCGCCGCTGTCGGTGGCCGCGGCCAAGCGAACCGTGTACCTGTCCGCGCGGTTGGCTCGGAAGGAGGCGTTCGCCGAGGCCGAGCGGATCTGGGAGCCGGTCTACCTCAGCGCGGACGCTCAGGAGGGTCCGGCGGCGTTCCGGGACAAGCGCACGCCGGTCTGGACCGGTCGCTGATGGCCACCGAGGAGGTCGGCGTGATCAGGCCGGTCCGCATCGGCAACTCCTCCGGCTTCTACGGCGACCGTAACGCCGCCGCCCGCGAAATGGTGGAGGGTGGCCCGATCGATGTGCTCACCGGCGACTATCTGGCCGAGCTGACCATGCTCATACTGTGGAAGGCGCGGCAGAAGAACCCGTCCGCCGGTTACGCGCGGTCCGTGCTGGACCAGATGGAACAGGTGCTCGGGACGTGTCTGGATCGCGGGATCCGGATCGTGAACAACGCGGGTGGCCTCAACCCGGCCGGGCTCGCCGAACAACTGTACGAACTCGGCGAACGGCTCGGCCTGCACCCGAAGATCGCCCACGTCACCGGCGACGACCTGTTGCCACACCTGGACGCACTGCGCGCCGACGGTCACGAACTCGCTCATCTGGACACCGGCCTGCCGTTGGCGAAGGCGCCTGGCGAGCCGGTAACCGCGAACGCCTACCTGGGCGGCTGGGGCATCGCGGCCGCACTGGACGCGGGCGCGGACATCGTGATCTGCCCGCGCGTCACGGACGCCTCGCTGGTGGTCGGGCCGGCAGCCTGGTGGCACGGCTGGCACCGTGAGGACTTCGATGCACTCGCGGGCGCGGTCGTGGCCGGGCACATCATCGAGTGCGGACCACAGGCCACCGGTGGCAACTACGCGTTCCTCGACGAGGTCACCGACCGCCGCTACCCAGGCTTTCCGATAGCCGAGGTCGGCGCTGACGGGAGTAGCGTGATCACCAAGCACCCGGACACCGGCGGCCTGGTCAGCGTGGGCACGGTGACCGCGCAGTTGTTGTACGAGATCGCCGAGCCCGCCTATGCCAACCCGGACGTGATCGCCCACTTCGACACGATCGCACTGGCGCGGCAGGCCCCGGACCAAGTCCGGGTATCCGGGGTCAAGGGCAGCCCGCCCCCGGCCACTGCCAAGGTCGCCATGAACTTCCTCGGCGGCTACCGCAACACCATGACCCTGGTGCTGACCGGTCTGGACATTGTGGAGAAAGCGCGCTGGGCGGAGGAGGAGCTGTTCGCGATCCTTGGCGGACGCGAACAGTTCGCCGAGGTGGACGTGCGGCTGCTCCATGCCGAACCGTCCACCGCGCACCTGCGGATCACCGTGAAGGACCGGGATCTGCGCAAGGTCGGCCGACGCTTCTCCAACGCCACCATGGAACTCGCGCTCGGCGGGTACGCCGGGTTCCATACGACAACGCCGCCGAGCGCGGAAAGGGCCTACGGCGTGTACTGGCCGACCGTGGTCCCGGCCGACCGTGTTGATCACCGGGTGGTCCTGCCGGACGGCACCGTCCACTCGGTACCACCGACACCGACCGGCCTGGAACGCCCTTCTCAGAACACTTCAAGGCAACGCGAACACGCGATCGGGGAGACCGTCCGCTCCCCGCTCGGCCTGGTGTGCGGGGCGCGGTCGGGGGACAAGGGCGGCAATGCGAACGTCGGTGTCTGGACCCGTGACCCCGCCGCATACCCCTGGCTGCAGGCGTATCTCACCGTTGAGCGGCTGCGCGTGCTACTGCCGGAGGCCGCCGATCTCGTCGTGCATCGCTACGACCTGCCCAACCTGAACGCGCTCAACTTCGTGGTCGTCGGCCTACTCGGCGAGGGGGTCGCCGCATCGACTCGACCAGACCCGCAGGCGAAAGGGCTGGGCGAACACCTACGATCGCGACTCGTGGACATCCCCGTTCGATTTCTCCCGGCGCGAGACCGTGGCTGAGGGCAGCAGAGCGGGCGGCGAACCGCGCCGCCGTGACCCCGAGCGCCGAGAGCGCATCCTCACCGCAGCCGCCCACCTCGTGGCCCAGCGCGGCTACCACGATGTCGGCATGGCCGACATCGGTGCTGCGGCCGGCGTGACCGGGTCCGCGATCTACCGGCATTTCGAGGGCAAATCCGCGGTGCTGGTAGCCATGTTCGACCGGGTGATCGACGACCTGTCCACCGATGCCGAGCACATCGTCACCACGACCGGCGATCCGCGCGCAGCGCTGCGTAGGCTGGTGCACGGCCAGGTGATGTTCGTGACAAACGACCGTACGCTGGCGCAGGTCTACCACAACGAGATCACCAATCTGCCCGACCCGGACCGGCATCGGCTGCGCCGCAAACAGCGCCTGTACATCGAAGAATGGGTGCACGCGCTCGCCACGCTGCGGCCCAACGTCAGCGACGCCGAACTGCGCGCTCGCGCACACGCCGCGATCGGCGCCATCCAGTCCACGTTGTTCTATTCCAGCGGACTCGCCGAGGATCGCCTCGTCGGCCTGATGTGCGAGTGCGCGGAAGCGGTGCTGTTGACCGACTGAAAGGGGCGAACCCGTGGACTTCGGTGAGCAGACCGAACATGCCGCTCTGCGCGAGGCGGTCACGGCCGTCACCCGCTCGTTAGGCCCCGACTACTCGATCCGCAGGCCGAACCGCTCCCAGCCGGACGAAGGGGTCATCCGTATACCGCATCCGTGTACCGCGGATGCGGTATACGGATGACCGCCCGCGGTTGACGCCAGCGCGGCGGTTCTTGCGGAAGCTGGAGGCATTCATTCGCCTCCCCCGAAAGGCTTCGTCGTGACAACCCTTGCTCACTGGTGCGCCCGGTGGCGGTTCGGCATCCTCGGCGGCTGGATCGCGCTGCTGCTCGGGCTGGCCGTCGCCCTGGGTGTCGCCGGCACCTCGTTCACCGACGCCACCAGCCAGCCCAACAGCGAGTCTGCCACTGCCTACGCCCTGCTGGAACAGGCCAACGCCCACTCTCCAGCCAGCTCATCGGCCAACACCACCACCGGCAACGTCGTCTGGCACACGACCGGCACAGCCATCACCGACGGGAAGGTCCGCGCCGACGTGACCGCGATGCTGCGGCGTGTCGCGGCCCAACCCGGTGTGGTCTCGGTCATCGGTCCCTACGACCCCGCTGGCACAGGTCAGCTCAACCCGGCCGCGAACACCGCCTACGCCCGGGTGACGCTGACGTCCACCGCCAACAGTGCGGCTGTCGTCAACACCGCCGAACAGCTCGACAACGGCACGTACCAGGTCGAGGCGGGCGGCCCGGCGTTCACGGCGCAACCCTCGCCCAACGAGGTCATCGAAGCCATCGGCATCGCGGCCGCACTGGTCCTGTTGCTGCTCGTGTTCCGCTCGTTGTGGGCGGCCCTGCTGCCGATCATCACCGGGGTAGCCGGGGTTGGCGTGTCGCTGCTGCTGATCATGCTGGCCTCCCACGTGGTCAACGTGGCTTCCACCAGCATCACGCTGGGCACACTGATCGGGCTGGGCGTTGGCATCGACTACGCGTTGTTCATCGTCAACCGCTACCGAACCGGGCTGATGACCGGTGCCAATGTGCCCGGTGCTCTCGCGAAGGCGATGGCCACCTCGGGCCGCGCGGTCATATTCGCCGGCGTCACCGTGACGGTCGCGCTGCTCGGCATGACCGTGATGAACCTCGGCATCCTGACCGGCATGGCTGAGGCGGCCGCCCTCACCGTGCTGGTTACCATCGCCGCCGCCTTGACTCTGCTGCCGGCGCTGCTGGCCATCCTCGGCCGCCGGGTGCTGTCCCGGCGGCAGCGCACCGCCCTTGCCGCCGGCGCCCTGCCGCCGGTCGACACCGGCCGCATCGTCGGCCGCTGGGCCGGGCTGGTGCAGCGCGCTCCCAAGCGGTCGGCGGCCGGGGCCTTGCTGCTGTTGGTCGCTGTCGCCCTGCCGGCGCTGAGTATCCGCGTGGGAGACGCCGACGCCAGCAGCGACCCGGCCGGTTCGGCCGGCCACGCCTACTCCTCGCTGATGTCGACCGGATTCGCCGCGGGCGTCGACGCACCACTGCTGCTGGTCGCCACGACTCCGGACGCCGGCTCAACCGCCGCGTTCACCGCGCTGACCGCTCGGCTGCACGCCGTTGACGACGTTGCCGCGGTCAGCGCGGCCCCCTCCTACGCCGGACAATCGGTCGCGGTGGCAACGGTGGTCCCGGCCTCCAGTGCCCAGACCGTGGCCACCACCGACCTGGTGCGCACGCTGCGGGAGTCGGTGATCCCGGCCGCGGAAGCCGGCACCGGCCTGCATGTCTACGTCGGAGGCACCACCGCGACCACGATCGACCTTGCCAATGCCTTGATGAACAAACTCCCGCTCTATCTCGGCCTGATCGCGCTGCTGGGCTTTGTGTTGCTCGCGGTGGCCTTCCGCAGCGTGCTCGTACCGCTGGTCGGCGCGATCAGCAATCTCGCGACCATCTTGGCCGGCCTGGGAGTCGTCACCGCGGTCTTCCAGTTCGGCTGGGGCTCCCAGTTGCTCGGTGTCGGGTCAGGGGCGCCGGTGATGTACCTGGTACCGGTGATGATCGTCGGCGTGATGTTCGGGCTGTCCATGGACTACCAGGTGTTCCTGGTCAGCCGTATACGCGAGGAGTGGACCCGGACACGCGACAATCGCGCCGCCGTGCGGACCGGAATGTGCGACACCGCTCGGGTCATCGGCACGGCCGCGACTATCATGCTGTTCGTGTTCGGTTCCTTCGGGATCGCCGGCGATCGGATCATTTCCACCATCGGTATCGGTCTGGCCGCCGCCGTACTGCTGGACGCGTTCGTGGTGCGGATGACCCTGATCCCAGCGGTCATGACGTTGCTCGGCCGGTTCAACTGGTCCTATCCCCGGTGGGCGGCCAGGATTACCCCCACGATGTCCATCGAAGACTCCCCGGCTCCGGTCAGCCGGATCCACGAGTTGGTTGCGGTCGGCGCGCAGGAGGAGACGCACCCCTCATGAGTTCCAGGTCATCGGCGGTCTGGCTGAGTCGCATCGCGCGCCTCAGCCGGACCGGCCTTGGCTTCCATCTCCTGACGCTCGCCGCACTGGCCGCCGCACTGGCCTTCCGCCAGGGCCACCCCGCAATGCCGAGCCCGGCCCTGGTGGTTTTTGCCGTGCTGGCGTGGCTGCCGCTGCTGGTACGCAACCGTTGGCCGCTGGCCGTGCTGGGTGTCGTGACGGTGATCGAGGCCGTGCACGTAGCGTCGTTCCCTTATGCGGCAACAAGCTTGGTGCCGACGATCGGCTTCTATCAGCCGGTGCCGATCGCCACGATGGCCGCGGTGTGGACGGTGGCCAGCCGCCGACGACCGCTGGTCGGCTGGAGCTTCGGCGTCGCGGCCGCTGTCGTCCTGCAGGTGACCAGCCTGATCACCCAGCCCAGCATGCTGCTGGGCCCCGACATGGTGATGTTCAACCTGGTCGTGCTGGCTACCGCCGCCGGCGTGCTGGCTACCGTTCGGCGCGACCGCGCCGCCCGCCAGGCCCGCGAACAGGCCGATCACATCACGCGGCAGGTAATGGACGAACGTCTCCGCATCGCTCGTGACCTGCACGACGTACTCGCCCACCATCTCACTCTCGTCAATGCCCAGGCCGGCGTCGCGGAGTACCTGCTCCGCACCGATACCGCCGCGGCGGCAACGGCGCTACGCGACATCACCGAAAACACCAAGCGTGCGCTGGACGAAGTCCGCACGACGGTTGGTCTGCTGCGCCACTCCACCGAAGGCCCAGCCGGCGCCGACCCGTTGGGCCCGGTGCCAGGGCTGGACCGTTTGGACGAACTACTCGGACGTCTGCGTTCCGGCGGCGTCGACATCAGCCGCTCCGTCACCGGCGCGCCGGCAGCCGTGTCACCTGCCACTGATCTGGCGGCGTATCGGATCATCCAGGAGGCCCTCACCAATGCGACCAAACACGCCCCTGGCGCCCGTATCGACCTCACCCTGGACTGGTCGGAGGCCGCGTTGCGGTTGCGTATCGTGAACCGCCCCGGCCACGTCGCCGCCCGACGCGCCGCTGGCGGCGGGCATGGATTGATCGGCATGCGGGAACGCGCCACCAATTGTGGCGGCAGCCTGCTGGCCGAACCCACCCCCGATGGCGGCTTCGCCGTCACAGCCAGCCTGCCCGCGCTGGGCACGGAATACTGAGCCCGTGACCATCACCGTGCTCCTCGCCGACGACCAGGCTCTGCTGCGCGGCACCTTCACCCTGCTGTTGGCTTCGGTGCCCGACATCGAGGTGGTTGGCGAGGCAGCGACCGGCCACGAAGCCGTTGAGCTGGCCCGGTCACTGCGGCCACAGGTGGTCGTGATGGACATTCGGATGCCCGGTATGGACGGAGTGGAGGCAACCCGCCGCATCACGACCAATCCCGCCCTGCCTGATACTCGCGTGCTGGTGTTGACCACGTTCGAGACCGACGAGATCATCGCCGCCGCGCTTCGTGCCGGGGCGAGTGGCTTCCTCGGCAAGGGAGTCGAACCGGGGAACCTCATCGAGGCGATCCGCACCACGGCCGCAGGTGAGGCGCTGTTGTCGCCGGCGGCCACGACCGCGCTGATCGGGAGGTTGCTGCGTCAGGCCGAGCCGAACCGTCCCGATCCCAACCCCGGATTGGCCGACCTGACCGATCGCGAGCGGGAAATTGCCGCGCTGGTCGCGGAGGGACTGTCCAATACGGACATCGCAGAGCGGTTGGTTATCAGTCCCGCAACGGTCAAAACCCACGTCAACCGGGCCATGATGAAAACAGGTGCCCGCGATCGCGCGCAATTGGTCGTCTTCGCCTACCAGGGCGGCCTTGTCGACGACCGCAGGCCTGGGCAATGACGGACGCTACCGGGGTCGAGCTGCCGTGAATGATCGTCGTGTGTTCCGCATCGACTCTCAGTCACGTACCGGGAGTGGGGCCTGGTCGCCGTGTAGCGTCGCCATGATCCGGTCTGCGTAGTCGGCCGGCGTGGTGTCGTCCAAGCTGTCGCGTTCGTGGTCGAATGCCATCGAGATGATCATGGTCGCAAGGTGCGCGGCGGCTGCGTTCCACAGTTGATCACGTCCGCTCCGCTCCGCGATGGCGTCCTCCAGCAGCAACCGTTCCCGGTGCAGGACGTCCCACAGCCGAGCCCTTGGCCCAGGTGCATGATCCAGTTGCGCCCGTAGGCGACGAATCCGGGCCCACTGCGCAGGGCCGACGTCCAAGGTGGCGTGCACGGCCTCGCCGAGCGAGACCGCGACGTCCTCGTGTTCGGGCCGGGCTCGGAACCGCTCGGCGATCCCGCCGGAGCTGGATTCGAGTGGGTCGAGCAGGATCGCGTCCTTGTTCGCGAAGTACCGGTAAACCGTGGATATCCCCACCTCGGCCCGTTCGGCCACCTGTTCGAGGGTGGCCTGCTCGTACCCGTCGCGCTCGGTGAGCGTGAGCATCGCGTCGTAGATCGCGTCGCGCACCTTCTGCGTTTTCTTCTCCCGGAGGCCCATCTGGCAACCATACCATCTTGGCAACCGTAACCATTTGGCAAGCATGACCAAATGGGCTACTTTCCCAAGTGACGCACAAAGGAGTGCACATGACGACGTCTCCCACGCCCCCCACGGTCGAACCGGAAAGCGGCGTCGACCAGACGACGGTCACTCCCATGCGCCGGTTCATTCCGGCGATCATGCTCGCCCAGCTCGGCTTCAGCGTGGCCGTGATCCCGCCGCTCCAACTGCTGCTGGCTCTGCGTCTCGACGTGATCAGCGGTGCGAACGCAACGTCCGCGTTCAGCGTCGTCGCCGGCTCCGGCGCGCTCTGCACGGTGTTGTTCAGCCCTGTCGCGGGCCGGGTCTCCGACCGTACCCACGCCCGACTGGGCAGGCGCCGAACCTGGATGGTGGCCGGCTCGGTGCTGCTCGCACTTGCGCTGGTTGCGATGACGGCGACCACTGCGGTGTGGCAGGTCGTTGTGCTGTGGTGCCTGGCCCAAGTGGCGGGCAACTTCCAGTACGCCGCGAACAACGCAATCGTGGCCGACCAGATCCCGCCCGAACGGCGCGGTGGCGTGTCCGGCCTGATCGGGCTGGTCACCGCGCTCAGTCCCATTCTCGGCTTGGGACTGGCGAATACTTTCCCCGCAGGCGGCGCCGGGCAGTGGATAGTCATCGCGACTGTCGCCCTCGGCGTCAGCCTCGCCGGAGTGCTGTTGTTCCGGGATCCGCGCAGTACCGCCCCGAAGCGATCTCCGGACCTGCGCACATTGGCGAGAACGCTCTGGCTCAACCCGAGGCGACATCCTGCGTTCGGCTGGGCCTGGTTGGTGCGGTTCCTGATCATGTGCGCTTATTCCAGCTTCAGCTATACCACCTTCTTCCTGATGAATCGGTTCGGCGTCAGTGCGGCCAAGGTGGGTACCCTCCTACTCGCGATCAGCCTGGCGGCCGTTGCCTGCGTTGCCGTAGCCAGCGTCGTCGCCGGCTACGTGTCGGACGCGCTCAAGCGTCAGCGGCTGTTCGTGATTTTCGCTGGAGTGTTCGCTGCGATCGCACTCGTGGTGTTGTCCGGCGCGAACAGTCTCGCCACCGTGTTCCTCGCGTACACACTGCTCGGGCTGGCGATCGGCACCTTCCTCGCCGTTGATCTCGCGCTGTGTGTGCGGGTGCTACCCAGCGTCGAGGATGCCGGGAAGGACCTCGCGATCATCAACCTCGCCAATTCGCTGCCGCAGTCGCTGGTGCCCTTTGCCGCTCCGGTGCTGCTCGCCATCGGCGGCTATCCCGCGCTGTTTCTGACCTTGGCAGTCCTCGCCCTGCTTGGCGCGGTCGCCGTGCTACGCGTGCCGGAAGTCGGGCGGGAGAACGCACCCGGTCGTGCCGCGCCGGTCGCCAGATCATGACGAATCTGAATGCGGAATACGAGGAGAAAGTCATGCAGATCAAGGATTTCAGGCCGGTCGGCACCGAACCCGGACTCGATGTGGCCGCGCTGCCGGTCAATGGTTGGCAACCCTGACGTCACCGCTGCGCTACCTCGGTCCGACCATATGTGGGGCATGGTCGGCCCCGGAGTATTCCCGGCCCGTGCGGTGGTTGTCGATGTAATAGCATGCACTATGTTCTTACGGCACGACCCTTGACTGGCCGGAACCCTGTGCCATAGTAGTCACTATCACGTAGCTTCGGACAGAAAGGCAGGGCGTCATGCCTGAACGCCTGATCTCGGCCGATTCACATATCAAAATGAGCCACGAGCAGGTCAAGCAGCACCTGCCGACGCGGCTGCACGATGCGTACGACGCGGCTTCTGGCGCTTACGAAGGGGCCATGAGCCGCGGAACCGGTGCGGCCAATCGTGCCGGCGCGAAACAACAGCGCACGGGCGGCGGCATCACCTCCTCGAACGCGGTGTTCGGGCGGCCCGCGTACTGGGATCCGGTCGAGCGGCTCAAGGACATGGACACCGACGGCGTCGAGGTCGAGGTGCTCTACAGCGAGGTCAGCGCCTTTCGCTACCTCAGCGACGTCAAGGGCGGCGTCACCGAGTCGGTGCAGGCGTTCAACGACGCCATGTACGAATTCAGTCAGGCCGACCCGAAACGACTGATCGTCTCCTATCAGATCCCGATCCACGACATCGACATCGCGATCGCCGAGGTGCGGCGGGTCGCCGCGATGGGCGCGAAGTCGTTGCAGCTGCCAGTGTTCCCGAGCGAACTCGGGCAGCTCGACTACTACCACGAACGCTACGAACCACTGTTCGCGGTGATCGAGGAGACCGGGTTGCCGATCTGCTGCCACATCGGCCTGAAGACGACCTTGGAGGAACTGCTCCAGCGAGACCCGACCCCGAACAAGGGCATCATGGTTCCGGTCACGCCGCTGATGACCGCGGAAGCCTTCGGCATGTGGATCATGGGCGGCGCCCTTGCGAAATTCCCCGATCTGAAGCTCGTTTTCGTCGAGCCGGGCATCGCCTGGGTCGGCTGGTGGCTGGACACGGTCGACGACATGGTCAAGCGACAGGGCTACCAGTTCCCGGCAATTTCCGAACTGCCGAGTCACTACTTCCACAAGAACGTCTTTCTCACCTTCATTGACGAGGGCCTTGGCCTGCACCGGATGCGCGACGTGATCGGCGTGGAGAACATCATGTGGTCGACCGACTTTCCCCACCCGACCACCAGTTGGCCCAACTCCCGAAAGATTGTTGAAGAGCAGTTCCAGGGCATTCCAGAAGACGAGCGCGGCCTCATCCTGTCGGGCACCGCCACGCGAGTGTGGAACCTCTGATCCACCAATAGACAGTCCGGGGTTCGGGGTCGACCGACAACACGGTACACAGTGGCTCGGCCTCTGCTGGTCATGATCGAGACGATCTGTCCGGATCACCAGCAGAGGCCGTTCGCCGTTGACCTGCCGCCCTCCGCTGTTGTCAGCGCGTCTTCGGCACCTCCTGGGCGGCCGCGTGTTCGCGCAGCACGGCCCGCACGCCGAACATGACCTGCGTGCCGTTTGCCCAGCCGGCGTAGTAGTGCAGATGCAGCGCTGCCTCCAGGAGTTGCTCCTCGGACAACTCGCCGTTGGCCAGCGCGCCCTTGACCTGGATCTGGATCAGATCTGTAGCACCCTTATTCGTGAGCTAGTAACTTCTGACAGCGATCCAGGTCGCACTGGACGAACGGACTGTCACTGTCCCGTCAATTGCGGACGAAGTGGACGATCCAGCATGGTTGACGATGCGGCACGCCGCGCGGCGAGCCAGCGGCTCTACGAGCGGATGATCAGGGCCCAGAACGCGAAAGACCGCGTCGGATTCCTTGCCTGTTTGGACGAGGCCTGCGTATTCGAGGCGCCGTACTATCGGCCCGACGAACCCATTGCCAGGGGCAAGGCAGCGATGGGATCGATGTTCGACACACTGTGTGAGAAGTTCTCGTCGATTTCCTATGAGGTCAAGCGACTCGTCCCGGCTCTCGACCCAGACCTGGTGATCGCCGAAGTCCGTGGAAACAACGCAGTCGCCGGTTCCGGTCGCATGTACCGGAACGACTACTTGTTTCTGGTCAGCATCCGTCACGGGCTCATCACTCGCATCTTCGAGTACTCGAACCCGACCGTGTACGCCAGGGATGTCGACGGCCTTTGACTGACCCTGAGCGGCGCCTTTCCCACTGTTCTGGCAGCGGTCGGCAGGCAGACCGCTGCGCGTGGTGCGCGACGACGACAAGCTGGCCTGGAAGCCAATCCCCGCCACGGCACTGATGCCTTTCCCCGTAACCCTTTGCCCCCTGACGTCGTGACGTGTACGCGTTCCGTCCTTTCGGTCGCGGCACTAGCGCCGGCTCGGCTCGTACCGAAGAGTGTCCGGCAGTAGGTAGTTGGGATCCAGTTCGCTGCGCCCGGTCAACACATCGATCGTCGCAAGCACGTCGCGCGCGGCAGCGACGTCATGTACGCGGACGATGTTCCCCGGTGTGGCGGAAAGGTGCGCGACAGCAGCGAGCGTACCCACGTCGCGGCCCCTCGGCGGCTTTTCCAGGATTGCGCCGAGGAAGTCCTTACGCGACAGTGCGAGGAGTGTCGGCCTGCACAGGGCGCGAACCTCGTCGATGCGGCGCAGCACCGCCATCGTCTGGTACGGCGTCTTCGCGAAGTCGAGGCCGGGATCGACGATGATCGACTCCCTCGGCAACCCGCACTCGACCGCCGCCTCGATCTTCGACGCCAGGAAGCTCACCACATCGGACGTGACGTCGTTGTAGAGGTTCGGTTCCTGCCGACGTACCTTCGGTCGGCTTCTGGTGTGCATGATGACGAGCGCGCTTGCGGTTCGCGCACACAAGTCGACGATCTCCGCGGAAGCCGAACCGCTCACGTCGTTGAGGACGGACGCTCCGGCCGACAGCGCCGCCTGCGCGACGGGAGGCTTGTAGGTGTCGACGCTGATCACGACATCCGGATGCTCGGCGTGCAGTGACTCGATGATCGGAACGATCCGGTCGATCTCCTCGGCAGAGCTGATCTCTGGCTGGTCGGTTCTCGCCGACTGGCCACCGACATCGATGATGTCCGCACCAGCGGCAACGAGGTCGGTGCACAACACCATCCGCTGTTCAGGCGATTGATGCGTCGCCGCGTCGGAGAACGATTCGGGACTTGCGTTGACAATACCCATGATCAGAGTGCCGCTCACCACCAAGTCGCGGCCTTTGATCGCCAACGTCGGTGCGGCGCTGGCGGCACCGGGTATCGTGATCGAGCGCCCGGTTGGTGGCCCGGCGTTGCTGGCGGAATTCACGGCGTCGATGTCGAACATGCCGTCTCCGATCTCGCGGTTACTCGGTGAGCTCGTCATGAGCTGTTGCCCATGTGCCGGCCATAGCATCATAGTACGTGCTATAACTGCTGGGCACCTTGTCGTCGAGGCCGAGGGAGAGACCGTGAACGTAGCCACGATCCTGCAGATGGCCGCTGACGGCCACCCGGACCGGATCGGGGTCGGAACGCGTGCGAACGGCATCAGCTACGGCCGACTGAGCCGGCTGGTGGCTTCCGGCGCCGCGCGACTCGGAGCCGACACCGAGGTTGTCGCCTTCGTCGGGCAGAGCGGGTACGCATTCGTCACCGCGTTCTTCGCCAGCGCGGCCCGTGGCATCCCGTTCGTACCGCTCAACTACCGGCTCGGCACCGAGCAGCTCGGCGCGCTGCTCGCTCGGCACGAGCTGCCGCTGATCATCGCGGATCCGCAGCAGTACGGCGCGATCCCGGATGCCGAGGGCAACGTGATCACCACGGAGGACTGGCTGGCCGGCCTCGACGACTCGGATCGAGGCCTGGACATCGCCGAACCGGCCACGCCGGCGTTGTACCTCTACACCAGCGGGACGAATGCCGCTCCCAAGGCGGCTGTCCTGCACCACCGCCATCTGGCGGCCTACATCTTCTCCTCCGTCGAGTTCGCCTCGGCGCAGGAGCGCGACGCCGCGCTGGTGAGCGTGCCGCCCTATCACATCGCCGGTGTGGCCAACCTGCTCTCCAACGTCTTCTCCGGTCGGCGGGTGGTCTATCTGCCGACCTTCGAACCAGCGAACTGGCTGGCCACTGTCCGGTCCGAACACATCACGCAGGCGATGGTGGTGCCCACCATGCTGGCCCGCGTCGTCGAGGCGGTCGGCACCGGCACCGCCGACACGCCCAGTCTGAGGCTGCTCTCCTATGGTGGTGCCCGCATGCACGAAAGCGTGCTGCGCCGTGCCCTCCGGGCCTTCCCGGATGTGGGTTTTGTCAACGCGTACGGGCTGACCGAGACCAGTTCGTCGATCGCGGTACTCGGGCCGGCGGAGCACCGGGCCGCGCTGGACTCCGCCGACCCGGTGGTCGTAGGCAGGCTGTCCTCGGCCGGTCGGGTGCTGCCCGGTATCGAGATCCAGATCCGCGATGAGTCCGGGCAACCGCTGGCGGCGGGGGTGGTCGGCGATGTGTGGGTGCGGGGCGACCAGGTGTCCGGCGAGTATGCCGGCGGCGGATCGGTCTGCGACGCGGACGGCTGGTTCCCGACCAGGGACGCCGGCTGGTTGGACGAGGAGAACTATCTGTTCGTCGAAGGGCGAACCGACGACACGATCATCCGGGGCGGTGAGAACATCGCGCCCGCCGAGGTGGAGGACGTGCTGCTGCGCCATCCGGCCGTGCTTGAGGCTGCCGCGGTCGGAATGCCCGATGAGGAGTGGGGGCAGCGGGTCGCCGCCGCTGTCACCGTCCGGCCCGGAGAGCGGGTCGAGCCCGAGGAGTTGTGCGCGTGGACCCGGCGGCACCTGCGTGGGTCGCGTGCGGCTGAGCTGGTCGTGATCAGGGACCAGTTGCCACGCAACGACACCGGCAAACTAATGCGCCGCCAGGTGCTCGCCGACCTGCTGCGGCCGGCGGCGGGATAGGGGAGCGGGCATGTCTGGAATGGACATCGCGGCTCTGCTGCTGCGGCTGGTCGTCGGAGTGACCATGCTGGCGCTTCGCTCGATCAGGTACTCGGCCTGCGGCTGGCCGGGTGGCTCGGTTTGGCGATCGCGGGCGGGCTCGGCTTGCTCAGCGGCGGTGTCGCACTCGCTGTGGGCTGGCGCAGGCCGGTCGTCCAGGACTGAGCGAATCCTTGCTGTGCCATGGTTCGCAGAGTAGCGTCGCGATGACATAGTGATCACTATGTCGAGTGTGGAGAGGTGAAGTTCGTGGCTCATGTGATTCCCCCGGTGCCCAACCGCGACGATCAGTTCTTTTGGGACGCGGTCGCGGAGGATCGCCTCGTGGTCCGGCGCTGTGCCGGGTGCGCCCGGCTACAGCAACCACCCGGCCCGATGTGCCCGGCCTGCGGCAGCGTCGAATGGGCGGTCGGGGAGGTGTCGGGCAAGGGCGAGGTCTACAGCTGGATCGTGTCACGGCACCCGAACCAGCCCGACGGCGAAGGCAGGATCGTGGCCATCATCGATCTGGCCGAAGGGGTACGCCTGGTCAGCAATCTCCGCGACGTCCAACCCGCCGCCGTGCGCAACGGCATGCCGGTCGAGGTGACGTTCGCGGAGGTCGACGGCATCAGACTGCCGCAGTTCCGGCCCGCTGGAGGGAACGCCTGATGGCACTGGGAAACGGGACGACCGCCATCGTCGGCATCGGCCAGACCGAGTTCTCGAAGAACTCAGGGCGCAGTGAACTGCAACTCGCCGCGGAGGCCGTACGCGCAGCCTTACAGGACGCCGGACTGACCCCCGCCGACGTGGACGGCCTGGTCACCATGACCGTCGACCCCAACGACGAGTACGCGCTGATGCGCGGTGTCGGCATCGAACTGGTCCGGTGGACGTCACGTACTCCGTTCGGCGGTGGTGGTTCGTCGGCGCTGATCGAACACGCCGCTGCGGCGGTCGCGGCCGGTGCCGCCGACGTGGTGGTGGTCTACCGCGCTTTCAACGAGCGCTCCGGCGCCCGGTTCGGCCAGCCGAGCGGATCCACCGCGATACCCGGCCTGAACCTGCACCTGCCCTACGGGCTGGACACCCCGGCGAAGATGTACGCGTTGTGGTTCCAGCGGTACATGTACCAGTTCGGCCTGACCAATGAGGACTTCGGCCGCTATACGGTCGTCGCCCGCCGCAACGCCGCGACGAACCCGAACGCCTGGTTCTACCAGCGCCCGATCACTCTTGCCGAACACCAGGAGTCCCGCTGGATCGTGGAGCCGATCCTGCGGTTGCTGGACTGTTGCCAGGAGAGCGACGGTGGTGTCGCCATCGTGGTCACCAGCATGGAACGGGCCAGGGATCTTCGCCGGCCCGTGGTTACCATCGAAGCGGCGTCGCAGGGCGCGGTGATCAACGGCGACACCCTGTTCAACTACTACAACGTCGACATCGCGCGCTTTCCGCAGGCCGAGTACGTGGCCAGGCAACTGTGGGCGAACACCGGTCTCAAACCGGCCGACATCGACGCGGCGATGATCTACGAGAACTTCAGTCCCGTGGTGTTCTACCAGTTGGAAGCGCACGGCTTCTGCGGATACGGCGAAGCCAAGGACTTCATCGCCGACGGCAACATCGACAGCGGCGGCAAGCTGCCGGTGAACACCCACGGTGGGCTGCTCGGCGAGGCGTACATCCACGGCGTGAACAACATCATCGAAGGGGTGCGGCAGTTGCGCGGCACCGCTGTCAACCAGGTGCCGGACGCCATGCATGTGCTGTGCGCGGCTGGCCAGAGCGCCGTGATACTGGGCGGGGACAGCTGATCATGGGTGTGCTGGACGGGATCAACGTACTGGATCTGTCCCGGGGCATCGCCGGGCCGATCACCACGATGCTGCTTGCTGACCACGGCGCCAAGGTCACCAGGATCGAATCGCCATCCGGCGACCCACGAGAGGGCGATTCGGGGTACCGGGTCTGGCATCGTGGCAAGCGCAGCGCCGTACTGGACCTGAAGGCCCCGGCGGACCGGGCGCGGCTGCATGCGCTGGCGCGCATCGCCGATGTGCTCGTGGAAAGTTTCGCGCCGGGAACCGGCGCACGGCTCGGCATCGACAACGCCACGCTCGCCGCGCTCAACCCCCGGCTGATCCACTGCTCCATCACTGGCTACGGACCCGACGGCCCGGACGCCGACCGGCCCGGTCTCGACGCGCTGGTCGCGGCGCGTACGGGCTACCAGTGGGAGGTGCGCGGGGTTGCCGGAGGCTCGATCGGCAGGCTCTCCGGTACTGAAGGCATGCTGCCCGGTCTCACCGCGCCGCCGGGTTGCTGGGTCGGGCCCGACCGGGACGGCCCGCTGTTCAACGGGGTGCCGTGGCCCAGTCTTGGCGCCGCGTACATCGCCACGGTCGCGGTGAACGCGGCCCTGCTGGCGCGCGAGACGACCGGCCGAGGCCAGCACATCAACACCTCGCTGTTGCACGGGGTGCTCGCCACGACGGTGGCCTCCTGGCAGCGGGCCGAGCGGTCGGACACGCCGTCCTACCAGAGCTGGGTCATCGACCCGCGCGCTCCCAAGGGGTTCTTCCGGGCTTCCGACGGCCGTTGGACGCACCACTGGGTGCCGCTGCCGGAGTTCATCCTCACCGCATCGAGCAACGGGATGCGGGTGACCCCGGACCTGGCCTCGCCCAAGAACGCCTCGCTGCGGGTGACCCCGATGGCCGAGGACATGGTGGTCCTGCACGCCTACCAGAACCAGTTGGCCGAGGCGGTCGCCAAGTACTCGTCCTCGGAGTGGGTCGAACTGGCCGCGAAGGTCGGCGTGCCGGTGCAGACCGTGCGGTCGCCGGAGGAAGCGCTGCTCGACCCGCTGCTGCTCGCGGATGGGTGCGTTGTCGAGGTGTCCGACCAGGAGGTCGGCCCGATCCGCCAGGTGGGCCGGGTGGTCGAACTCCAGCGCCACCCGCAACCGGTGCCCGCCCCGGCGCCGAAGACGGGCCAGCACACGGTCGAGGTGATCGCCGAGGCCGATGCACTGCTCGCCGCGCCGGTGGACCCGCCCGTCCCGCCCGGTCGATCGCCGGCCGCGCCGTTGGCCGGTGTGACCGTGCTGGACCTCGGACTGGCGGTCGCCGGCCCGTTCGGCACCCAGGTGCTCGCCGAACTGGGCGCGCGGGTGATCAAGGTCAACGCGAAGCACGACACGTTCTGGCTGGGTACGCATCTGGGCATGTGTTGCAACCGGGACAAGGAATCCATCACCCTGGACCTGAAACAACCAGAAGCCATGGCCGTCCTGCACCGCTTGGTGCGCGGCGCGGACGTCGTCCAGCACAACATGCGCTACGACGCCGCGCAACGGCTCGGTGTCGACTACGAGTCGCTGCGCCGGCACAATCCCGGACTCGTCTACTGCCACACGATCGGCCACGAACAGGGCCCGCGTGAGCAGTTGCCCGGCAACGACCAGACGGCCGCGGCACTGGCTGGTACCTCCTGGCTGGACGGTGGCCTCGACGATGACGGCAGGCCGATCTGGTCGTGCACCTCGCTCGGTGACACCGGCAACGGGTTCCTTTCGGCGCTGGGCATCATCCAGGCGCTCTACGACCGCAGGCGGACCGGCGAGGGCCAGTTCGTGCGCACGTCGATCCTGTACGCGCACCTGCTCAACGCCTCGACCGCCTGGGTGAGCCCGGACGGTGAGCAGGCAGGCGCGCGCCAGCGGGTGGACGCGCAGCAGTACGGCTGGCACGCGCTGTACTCGCTTTACCAGGCCGCCGAAGGCTGGCTGTGCCTTGCCGCGCTGACCGAGGCCGACTGGGCCAAGCTCGGACCGGCGCTGGGGCGGCCGGACCTGACCGACGACGTCCGGTTCGCGACGGCCGCGGCCCGCGCCGGGCACGACGCCGAGCTGGTCGCCGAACTCAGCGGCATCTTCAGTGGCCGCACCGCGCGGGAATGGTTCACCGTGCTGGACGCGCACGGTGTCCCGTGCGAGGTCTCCGACCCTGACTACGTGCTGCGGCTGTTCGCCGATCCTGACGCGGCCCAGCGCAAGGTCCTCGCGTCGTTCCGGCATCGCACCGTTGGCGAGCTGACCATGGCGGGCCGGTACTTCGACCTGTCCGACACCCCCGGCACCGTCCAGGGGCCGCCGCTGTGGCCGGGGCAGAACTCGGCCGCGATTCTCGCTGGTCTTGGTTACTCGCCGGAGGAGATCGCCGGGTTGATCGAGTCCGGGGTGGTCGACGACACGTCCGAGGTGACCGCCGACGCGCCATGATCGTGGGGCCGCAACCGTCACGGCCGGTCCTCCGATTCACGCGCGACAGCGTCGAAGTTCGCCGGCCCAGTGCAGGACTTTCGCCCAGAACAGCTCACGGCTCGGCGCGACGTTGTGGTTGTGTCCGGCGTCGGGTAGCAGGTGAGCGTCGAAGCGGGCGGATGCACCGAACTGGGCGGGATCGACGGAATTCTCGCCGATGAGCCGATCATGGACGCCGTTGAGTAGCAGTACCGGGACGCGCACCCGTGCGGCGTCGTCGGCGACGTTACCGGGTAGCAGGCTCAGCAAACCTCCTGCACCGAGGAGCCTGGTGCCGGCCTGCGTCAGTGCTTGCCGCACCGGGTCGGCCGGTTCCTGGGTGTGGTCGTCGACCATGCCGATCATGGGATAGGGCGAGCCGAACATGTGCAGGGTCAGCTCGGCGAGCAACTCGTCGCTGGGCGGCTCGTCACCAATCGTGTCGAGGATTTCCGGCGCCAGCACCGCAGGCAGGCCGGCCATGCTGAAACCGTCCAGTGCGAGCCCGTCGTGGGTCTGGTGCACGGCCTGCTGGCGGATGGTGAGCAGCGCCCCCATCGAGTGGCCCACCCCGACTCGCAGCGGGTTCGGGATAGGGCCACCGCCGATGCCGGTCTCACTGATCTCCTTGCACAACAGCCGGAACGCGGTGTCGTTGGCGGCAATGGCCTCGCCCAGTAGAGGGGCGCGGCCGTCCGGCAGCGGCGACTCGCCGGTACCGATGTGGTCGATGGCGATGACCGTGATGCCCCGGTGGACCATCCACAGCGCAAAGCTGTAACTCTCGTCGTCGGGTACGGGCAGGTCCCAGTATCTGCGGGACATCCCGCCACCGGGCAGGCAGCAGAGCACGATTGGTCGGGCCGCGTAGGCCGGGGTGAAGATGTCCGCCGCGAGACGGTAATCGCCGGTATCGACCGTGCGCTGGCTGACGATGACGCCCATTGAGTTGGCCACGGCAGGAGCATAGCAATTACTATGTCGTCGGGTTAGGATCGGAACATGGCGGGATCGGCCGCGGCTTCGGCGCGGCGAGGGGGAGCGGCAGATCGCCGACGCGGAGGTCATCGTGGTGTCCAGCGGCGGTTTCACCCCGGCCGGCTCGTTGTTGCTCGTCCGCGATCGCTGAAGCACCATCGAGGAGTTGAGGACATGGCGATGTTGATGAAGACCGGAATGCGACTGTGTTCCGCGGTGTGCGCCACCGAGGTGATCGTCATCCGCGCCAAGGCCCCTGAGCTGGACCTGCGGTGCGGCGGCGCGCCCATGCTGCCCGAAGGCGCTCCGGAAGGGACAGTCAGCGGTCCGGCGGCCGGTTTCACCGAACCGACACTGCTCGGCAAGCGCTATTCCGATGCCGACGAGACCGTCGAGTTGCTGTGCACCAGGGCGGGCGCGTCAACGCTGTCCCTCGGCGATGTACCGTTGGCAGTCAAAGACCCGCGCCCGCTACCCGCGTCGGACTGAGTCGATTCCTGTCGTCCGCGTGGATTGCGGCCTGGGCCACGCGGCCTGCCAAGGGAGCCGCACCGATCAGCCGGGCCGGTTGCTCTCCTGGTCGATCAGCAGACTCAGGGCCTTGGCCAGCAGTCGTCGTTCGGCGAGGTCCTGGTGCGGGATGTTGTGGGAGAACGGCTCGGCGGTGGTCAACATGACATGGCTGAGCGAGAGCCCACGCAGCGCGTGGAACAACAGGCTGCGGATGTCCTTGCGCCGGATTCCCGTGCCGGAGAACACCCTGCTGACCAGCCGGTTCAGCTCAGGGTTGGCGAATTCGCTGACCTCGGCCATGGTCTGGCGGGTCTGCTCCGATGTCCGTGGATCGTGGCTGAGGTTGACCAGCACCTGGATGAAGGCGAGGTAGTCGGGCGAGCCGTAGTAGGCGTCGAGGATGTCGAAGAACTGCTCGACCCGTTCCCTGACGGAGGTGCCGACGATCTCGGCATCGTGCAGCATCTCCGAGAGTCGCTTACCCCCCTCCTGTAGCACCGCGACCATCAGCTTCTCCCGGGTGCCGAAGTAGTACTGGATGACTCCCCAGGTCAGGCCCGCCCGTTCGGCGATGGCGTTCGAACTGGCTCGGTAGAACCCCTGCTCCAGGATGCACTCGATGGCTGCCTTGACCACCCGCTGGCGGGAGTCGGCGGTGGTCGTGGCGTCGTCGGTCTTCGCCCTCGCGCGCCCGCGCCGGGGCGAGCCAGCCCGCTCTGTGCTTGTCGATCCCCCGGTGGTCATTCGTGCCTCCTCAAGCCGCTGCCGGCTCACTGTAGTCGCCGGTCCCTGGCGAATCGCACGCCAACCCGCACCTGTGCTGGTCAACGGTATGTGATGGATGTTTGCCGATCGACATAGTAAGTGCTATGTTTGGTGGACCGGTGCGCTGGGGCGCCTGCCGGTTCATCGCGGGAAGGCGGGGATCCGTGCACGCCATGACCAATCGCCGGTTCACCGAGCTGGCCTACGAGCGGCGTGGTCCGGCTGGCTGGATCACACTCGATCGTCCATCTCGGCGCAACGCGCTGTCGCCGACGATGCTGCGCGAACTGCACGAAGTACTGGATCTGGCCAGTCGAGACGCCGAACTGCGCCTGTTGGTGATCACCGGCTCCGGCGGTGCTTTCTGTACTGGCACCGATGCCGGCTACTACTGGCGCACGGTCGGTGTCGACGACGGCATCAGCCGTGTGGTCGACGAACTGGTCGAACCGTTCGCGGAGTTCGTCGCCCGCCTGCGGAACGTGCCGTATCCGGTGATCGCCGCGGTCAACGGCGCGTGTCTGGCCGCTGGTCTGGAGATCGTCAGGTGCTGTGACCTGATCATCACCGAAACCCGCGAACAGTCCGAGCCGATCGCCCTGCACCGTCGCGTCGAAAAGCTGACCGGCGTGCTCGGCGCCCAGCCCACGGCGAGCCTGCGCGAACTGAAGGCCATGGCCGCGCGTGCGGCGGTAGCTGGTTGATCGCCACGACCTCAGGTCCGGCCGCGACCGGCGTACCGTCCGCTCGCCCGGACAAGCCGGCGCCAAGGTTATCGCCAAACAAATCCTTTTCAGACAGTCCTATCAGGACCGGACGGTCGGTGCGCCAGGTAAGCACGGTATTGGCTGTCAGGTAAGAAAAAAAGGAGGCTGTCATGTCTCGTTGCAGCTGTCCGTGTGTCGCGGCGATGACGGCGTGACAGGCGACGGCGTACTCGACATCGGAGAACGGTCCGGCGTTGCCATCGTCCGGCTGTGCCACGGCAAGGTCAACGCCATGGACACCGAGTTGCTGGCGGCGATCGCCTCTGCGATGCGCGACATCGACCTTGGCGTCCCGATCGTCCTGACCGGCACCGACCCTACCTTCAGCGCGGGCGCGGACCTACACCGGATCATCG
Source organism: Pseudonocardiaceae bacterium (assembly GCA_036268955.1). Taxonomy (GTDB): domain Bacteria; phylum Actinomycetota; class Actinomycetes; order Mycobacteriales; family Pseudonocardiaceae; genus CAJCJE01. The sequence continues at coordinate 24,005 of DATATE010000258.1, read as the reverse complement.
ACGGTGGACCGTCCTACGTCGAGGATTTCCTGTCCGCACTCAGCGAGGCTGTCCTTGCCGTCTTCGACCGGCCGGCCCCGGTGGTCGCGGCGGTGAACGGCCATGCCATCGCCGGTGGGTGTGTCCTGGCGGCAGCATGCGACCTGCGGATGATGTCGGGGGGCCGGATCGGGCTCAGCGAGTTGAGCGTTGGTGTGCCGTTCCCCGCTGCCGCACTGGAGATCATGCGCCATCGGGTCGGCCCGAGCCTCGGAAATCTCGTCCTGACCGCCGCGCTGCTCGACCCTGCGCAGGCACTGGCAGTGGGGCTGGTCGACCGGTCGGTGCGGCCCGGCGAACTACTAGAGGGAGCCATCGCGCAGGCTCGGCGGATGGGCGGGATCTCCGCCGAGGTATTCGCGTTCACCAAACGTGCGCTGCACGCACCGGTTCACGAACGGCTCGCGACGAGCGCTGAGGACGACAGGACCGTGGCGCGAATCTGGTTCTCGGCCCGTACCCGGGAGACGATCAGCGCCTATCTCGAATCGCTCCGCAGGCCCACGGCAGCCGCGCCATGACGACAAAGCCCCTGGCCGGGCGTTCAATCGCGGTGCCCGGCAACGGCGCTGCCGCCTGGCACGCCGAACGCATGCTGACCTGGCTCGGTGCGAGCGTCACGACCAGCGCGGTCGACACTGGCGCGGAATCGGACTGGGCCCGGTCCGGCGTGCTGCCCCTGACCGGCCGACGTGACGGCCCACCGTTGCGTCCACCAGGCCAGACCGCCAGCGCGGTCCACGGCGCGCTGCTGGCCATCCGGCTACTGACCAGCGCTCCCGCGCGGCTGCCAGGGGTTGAACTGCTGTCCCGGCGGGCCGCGGTACTCGGGTTGCGCCGGGACGCGCCACGGTCGGCCCGCGGCGCTTTCCAGGTGCTGCGCGCCGTCGATGGCTGGCTGGGTGTCAACCTGCCGCGTGCGACGGACCATGACCTGCTCGAAGCCTGGTTGCAGCAGGCCCGAATCGACCTTGCGGACGCCATAGCCGGTCGGCTGGTCGGCGAGCTGGCCAGCCGCGCCCGGCTCCTGGGCCTCGCGGTCGCGGCACTGCCCGACACTCCAGTTCGACCCGACGAGCAACTGATCGCGCGCGGCCAGTCCGACACCGTCCAGCCGTTCGTGCTCACCGGCCGACGAGCCGACCGGTCTCGGCGTTCGTCCGATCCGCTCGTGGTCGACCTGTCGTCGCTGTGGGCCGGCCCCCTCTGCGCGCACCTGCTGACATTGCTCGGCGGCCGGGTCGTGAAGGTGGAAAGCACCCGGCGACCCGACGGTGCGCGCGCCGGTTCGCCCGAGTTCTATCGCGAGTTGCACACCGGCCAACGCGAAGTGACGCTCGATTTCACCACGGCCGCCGGCCGGTCGCGCCTGGCCGACCTGATCGACGCCGCCGACGTGGTCATCGAGGCCTCTCGTCCACGGGCGCTGCGTCAGCTCGGTATCGACGCCGAGGAGATCCTCGCCAGGGCGACCGACAAGGTGTGGATCAGCATCACCGCCTACGGCCGTACCGGACCATGGTCAAATGCCATCGGCTTCGGCGACGACACCGCCATGGCCGCCGGCTTGCTGGCATTCGATCCGGTCACCGGCACCCCGGCCCCGTGCGGCGACGCCATCGCCGACCCGGTGACCGGAGTCAACGCGGCCCTGGTCGCCACCGCCTGCTGGCAGGCCGGCGGTACCTGGCTGGCCGATCTGGCGCTACGCGAACAGGTTGCGGCCACTCTCATCCACCCAGCGGCAGCCGTAGCCCGCACCCAGGACCGGGCATGGCACGCATCCTGATCCGCCGAGCGGTGCTACGGCACCGGACCGTCGATGTCCGGATCATCGGCTCACGTATCACCGACATCGGCAGGTTGCGCCCGTGCCGAGGCGAACTCGAACTCGATGCGGCCGGTGGCGCGCTCCTGCCCGGCCTGCACGACCATCACCTGCACCTGCTCGCCATGGCCCGCGCGGTGACATCCACTCCGTGCGGTCCGCCCGAAGTCACCGACCTCACCGGTTTCACCCGCGCGCTGCGCACCGCCGCCGGCGACCGAGTACGTGGCATCGGCTATCACGAGAGCGTCGCGGGCATCCCGGACCGCCACCTGCTCGACCGGCTCGAACCCAGCCGCCCGGTACGCGTGCAACACCGCGGCGGCGCGCTCTGGTTGCTGAACAGCCGGGCACTGGTCGAACTGGACCTGCTCGAGGTGGCCGAGGACGGTCGGCTGTGGCGAGCCGACGCCCTGCTGCGCCAGCGCCTCGCCGAACCGGCGCCGGACCTCGCCCCGATCGGCCTGCGGCTCGCGTCGCTGGGCATCACCGGGGGCACCGACGCGACACCGAACCTCACTACGGACACGATCCGTTTGCTCACCGCTTCCGGATTGCCGCAACGCCTGCAACTGCTGGGCGCGCCGACCGGTTCCCCGCTACCAGAGCGCGTGACGGTCGGCCCGCACAAGATCCTCCCCGCCGACCACGAACCACCTGATTGGGACGGTCTGTGCGCCGAGATCAGCGAGGCACACAGCCACCGCAGGCCCGTTGCCGTCCATGCCGTGACTCGGGAGGCGCTCGTTGTCACCCTTGCGGCGCTGGCCGAAACCGGCACCGTGCCCGGCGACCGGATCGAACACGCTGCGGTGGTGGGGGAGGAGTCAATTCCGCTGATCGCCGAGCTGGGTCTGGTCGTCGTTACTCAGCCCGGACTGGTCGCGGCTCGCGGCGGCGACTATCAGCGGGACGTCCCCGAACCCGAGCATGCCGACCTGTACCGATACGCGAGCCTGCTACGGGCCGGCGTGAAAGTGATCGCCAGCAGCGATGCTCCGTTCGCGGATGAGGATCCATGGTCGACCATGAAGGCGGCTGCCACGCGCGAACTCATCCCGCAGGAGCGGGTGCGGCCGGCCCAGGTACTGCGCGGCATGCTCGCGCCCTTGGCCGACCCCGGAGGCTCACCACGCCGCGTCATACGGGGCGCCGAAGCCGACCTCTGCCTGCTGAGGAGCCCGCTCGCGGTCGCGCTGTCCGCACCGCACGGTGACCTCGTCGCCGCCACGATCTGCCGCGGCGAACTCGTTTACCAGGCACGGTGAGGAGATCATGACGGCCATCGACACCTTCGCAACGGCCCCGGTCGCCCTGGTCGCGCTCGACGATCCAACGGTGACGACCGCGCCGCTGGACCGGCTGTCCATCGGCTTCGCCACCAGACCGCTCGACGAACGGGGTCGCGGGCTGGCCAGGAACCTGGACCTGACTCTGGTACCGATGGACCTGGCCACCGCACCGCAGTTCGTCGGCGTCGCTGACTCCGTCGCCGAATCGCTCGAACTCCGGGCGACGGCGACGGCGAACAGTCGGGCCAGCGCGGTGCTGTCCCAGGTTCTGCGTGCCGCTCTGCCGGACACGGCCACTGCTCTGCAACTGGAGTCCTTCGCGTACTCGACCCTGCTCGGGGGTACCGAGTTCGCCCATTGGCTGGCCGAGCGCGGCAGGCGCGAAACCCCGGCACCGCCCGCCCATCCGGTCCTCGTGGATCGCCGGGGAGACACGCTGCATATCACCCTCAACGACCCGAACCGACGCAACGCCTACAGCCGCTACCTGCGCGACGCTCTCGTCGAGGCGCTGACACTACCGGGCGTCGACCACTCCATCTCCCGGATCGTGCTTGACGGTGCTGGTCCGTTGTTCTGCGCAGGCGGCGACCTGGACGAGTTCGGCACGACTCCGGACCCGGTGACCGCGCACTTCGTGCGTACGCAGGCCGGGGCGGCTTTGCTGCTACACCAGTTGGCCGACCGAACCGAGTTCCGGGTGCACGGTAGTTGCATCGGCGCGGGCATTGAGTTGCCCGCGTTCGCCAGCCGAATCGTGGCCCGGCCCGGCACGACGTTCCGGTTGCCCGAAGTCGGCATGGGCCTGATCCCCGGCGCGGGCGGCACGGTGTCGATCGCTCGCCGCGTCGGCCGGTGGCGAACGTTCTACCTGGCATTGACCGGCAAGGCGCTGGATGCCTCGACCGCGATGAGCTGGGGTCTGGTCGATTCGATCCAATCGACCTTCCCGGACTGGTACTGATCGAACTGGGTAGACCCGTGTAGATCCGTGTAGATCTCCGCTTTCAAGGACCGGGACCCGACCATCCTGCTGTCCTACGGCCACTTCTCCGTCAACACCACCATGCCGCTCAAGGCTGTCGCGCTCGTCGTCGACCGGTCGGTCAGCGGATCTTGGCGCCATACACATGGTCGACGGTCATCGTCATCAGTACCCTGCGGTCGGACACCATCACCGACCGGTACTCGTCCCAGTCCGGGTGCTCCCCTGCGGCGCGCCGGTAGTAGTCGACCAGCGCCTCGACCTCGGGACCATCCGGATCGGTTCCCGGCCCGACGAGGCTTACCGTGCCCTCGGCCGTGGCCCACGCCCAGCCGTCGGCGCTGCTTACCTCCAACGCGGCTCGTGGGTCCCGCCGCAGGTTCGCCGTTTTGGCTCGCCCCTCCGTCATCGACACGTAGATGACGCCGGCTTCCTGATCATAGAAGGGCGTGACCGGCGACAACTGCGGGAGACCGTCGGACTTGATCGTGGCGAGCACGCCGAGCCGGCTTTCCGCCAGCAAACTACGTGGGTTGAACGGGGTGCTGGTCACGACGATCCTCCAAGGCCCTGCGGAACTGTTTGATCACCGGAGCATAGGCGGTCCGCCGTTTCCCGCGCCGCTGGTGCGCTGCGGGTGTCCGTCTGGGATCCGGGGCCTGCGAGCAGGTCCGTCATGGTCCGCAACACCGCGTCGCGCTGCGCGAGCAGGAAGAAGTGGTCGCCGGGGAAGGCGTTCAGCCGGAACGGGCCGGAGGTGATGGCTGCCCAGTCAGCGGCCTCCCTCGGGGTCACGCCGGGGTCGGCGTCGCCGAGCAGTGCGGTCACCGGGCAGCGCAGCGGCGTGGCGGCCAGGTCCGGTGCGTAGGTCTCGATCAGTTCGCAGTCGGCGGCGATGACGCCGAGCAGCAGTTCGCGCATCTCCGGATCGGCCAGGAGTTCGGGTGGCGTTGCCCCGAACCGGTCGAGGGCGGCGAGCAGGTCGGCTTCGGAGCCGAGGTGGATCGTGCCGTGCCGGCTGTGCCGCGGTGCCTCCCGCCCGGACACGACGAGGTGGGCAGGTTCAGGCAGCCGTCGCGCGGTTTCATAGGCGATGGCCGCGCCCATGCTGTGCCCGAACAGCACGTACGGCAGGTCGGCGAGGCCCCGCAGTGCCTCGGCGATCTCATCGGCGAGACCGGGCAGGCTGGTGCGGGCTGGTTCCCCAAGGCGTTCCGCGCGTCCGGGGTACTGCACCCCGAGGATCTCGACCCATTCGGGCAGACCGACGGACCAGGAGCGATAGGCGGCCGCGCTGCCGCCCGCGTGCGGAAAGCAGACGAGTCGCAGGCGCGCGTCCCGGCGAGGTGGGTAGCGATGGAGCCAGCTCACGTTTCATCCTGTTTTCGCTGAAGGTGGCGGGCGAGGTCGAGCGGGGTGTGCTGTCGCAGCAGCACTGGGATCGGTAGCCGGATACCGGTCGCTTCGGCCAGCGCGGTGCGCAGTTCCAGCACGGTCAGCGAATCGAGACCGAGAGCGCCGAGTTCGGCGTCCTCGGGCACGGCGTCGGTGGATGTGTGGCCAAGGGCTCGGGCCATGGCCGCGCGCACCACGTCGACGAGTGGGCGTTCCTCGGGTTCGATGTCCGCGTGCGCGTTGGTGGGACCGAGCCGGGCGGCGATGACATTCGGTTCGTTCGCCATCAGGGACTGGTCGAACAACGCGTGTCCCTGGTCGACCGTGATCGGTCGAAGACCGAGGCGGCGCAGGCGATGCCGGTCGCGTTCGGTCAGCGATTCGGTCATACCGACGCCGTCCCACCAGCCCCAGGCGATCGACTGCGCCGCCAGTCCCTGTGCGACCCGGTGTCGGGCCAGCGCGTCGAGGAACGCGTTGGCGGCCGCGTAGTTCGCCTGTCCGGCGGTGCCGAGCACGCCGGCGGCGGAGGAGTAGAGGCAGAACACCGGGAGATCCAGGTGTCGGGTCTGTTCGTGCAGGTGCCATGCGCCGTCCACCTTGGCCCGGAACACCGCGTCCACCTCGGCCTCGCCCAGGGATGTCAACGCACCGTCGGCGGTCACTCCGGCCGTGTGCACCACGGCCGTGAGCGGGTGCGCGGCCGGGATGCTCGCCAGCAGGTCGGCGACCTGGTCGGGGTCGCCGAGGTCGTGCGCGGTGACGATGGCACCGAGTTCGTCCCGCAGTCGATCGGCGCCCGGCGCGGTCGGCCCACGGCGGCTGGTGAGCACCAGTTGCCGGACGCCGTGGCGATCGCGCAGATACCGCGCGAGCCGGGAGCCGAGCGCGCCGGTACCACCGGTGATCAGAACTGTCCCTTGCGGATCGAACCGTGGCGTGCCGTTGGTGGCGAAAGCTTCCAGCGTGGGAACTTCGGCACGGCCGTCGACGAGCCGGAGTTGGGGCAGCCGCGTGCCGAGGACACCGGGCAGGGCCGCGTTGCTCGCTGGGGACCCGTCGGTGTCGAGGATCGTGAGTCGTCGCGGGTTCTCGGTCGTCGCCGACAGCCACAGGCCGCGCACGGCGGCCGCGGTGAGGTCCGGGTCGTCGGTCGTGGCCGACGTGGTGACCAGCGTGAGGTGGTTGTGCTCGGCGAGCAGCCGGGGGAGTAGCCGCAGCTGTTGGACCACCGCGTCCCGGACGGTGCCCGAGGCCCGAACCACGAAGGTGTCCTCGGTCGGCGCGACGATGTCGGTGGCTGTCCAGCGCAGCCGCGACAGCATGCTCGGCAGCGGCCGGGTTTCGAGCCGGTCCACGGTCAACACGAGCCGGTGGTGCTCGTCGAACACCACGACCGAGAACGTGTTGTCGCCCGTCGGCGTGATCCGCGCCAGCAGGCCGCTGGTCGCCGGTCGGCCGACCCGCACGCCCGACCATGTGTAGGGCAGCGCGACCGGGTGGCGTTCGTCGAGCAGGAGGGCCTGCAAGGCGGCGTCGAGCGCGGCGGCGTGAAACGGCACCACGTCGTCGAGGCCGTTCGACGCGGCCGTGCGCACGAGCAGTTGGTTCCCGGCCCGCCACGCGGCCACGAGTCCGCGGAAGGCCGGGCCGTATCGCACACCGCGTGCCGTGCAGGACGCGTAGTGCTCGGACAGGTCGACAGGTTCCGCATCCGCCACTGACCAGCCGTCCGGTTCCGGTTCCGGTTCGGGGGAGGCCGGTGCCAGTGCGCCGGCAGCGTGTTCCCGCCACGCCGCGCCCGGTTCCCGCGACGAGATCCGCAGTTGGTCGCCGTCGACCTCGACCCGTACCTCGGCCGTCCGGTCCTCGGACAGGTCGAGTGGCGTGTGCAGCACAAGCTCGGCCAGTGACCGGCCGACGGCCGCACCCAGGGCCAGGCGCAGGAACTCGGTGCCGGGAAGCAGCACCGATCCGCCGATCACATGGTCGCCCAGCCACGGGTGGGTGCGGGTGGACAGCGTGGTCGCGGCCTGCTCGCCGGACAGCCAGAAGTGCTGGTGCTGGAAGGGATAGGTCGGCAGCGGCACGGTCCGTCCGGGCAGCAGGTCCGGCCAGCGCGCGGAGTGCCCCGTGACGTGCAGCCGCGCGAGGGCCTTCAGCACTGCCGGGCGCTCGTCGACGCCGCGTTGCAGCGCCGGCACGGCGTCGCCGGGCGCCTGCGCGCAGAGCGCGCCGTCCGGGCCGAGTTCGAGGAAGGAGGGCGTGCCGGGCCGGTCGAGTACGGCCGTGATCGCCTCGGCGAACCGGACCGGCTCGCGCGCCTGTCGCACCCAGTACTCGGTGGTGTCGTGGCCGCCGACCTTGCCGGTCAGCGTCGAGACGATCGGCAGCCGGGTCGGCTGGAAGGTGAGCCGTCCGGCGACCGCGCGCAGTTCGTCCAGCACCGGATCCAGCAGCGGCGAGTGGAATGCGTGGCTCACCACCAGCCTGCGGCTACGCCGGCCCTCCGCGCGAGCTTTGGCGGCCACGGCATCGACCGCATCGGTGGCACCGGACACGACCACCGACCGCGGTCCGTTCACCGCGGCGATCTCGACCGGCCCGGACAGCCACGCCCGCGCCTGCTCCTCCGAGGCCTCCACCGCGAGCATCGCCCCGCTGGCGGGCAGCGCCTGCATCAACCCGCCGCGCGCGACCACCAGCGCGGCGGCGTCGGCCAGCGACAGCACCCCGCCGACATGGGCCGCGGCGATCTCCCCGACCGAGTGTCCGACCAGCACGTCCGGTCGTAGCCCCCAGCTCTCCACCAGCCGGAACAGCGCCACCTGCAACGCGAACAGCGCGGGTTGCGCGAGCGCGGTCGCCGTGAGGTCGTTCTCCTTGGTGAACACCCGGTCCCGCAGCGACTGCCCGAGCAGCGGGTTGATCTCGGCGCACACCTCGTCGAACGCCATGGCGAACACCGGGAACGCCTCGGCCAGACCGGCGCCCATACCCGCGCGCTGGCCGCCTTGTCCGGAGAACAGGAAGACCAGGTCGCCCCGGCGCGCGCGCCCGGTCCGTGGCAGGCCCGCGACGCGGCCGGTGGCCACCGCGTCGAGCTGGTCCATCAGCGCGGCGCGGTCACGCCCGAGCAGCGCCGCCCGGTGCTCCCAGGTCGGCCGCGCGGTGGCCAGCGTGTGCGCGACATCGGCGACTGCCAGTTCCGGCCGTTCGCGGAGGTGTTCCCGCAGCCGCGCGGCCTGCTCGCGCAGGGCAGGCTCGGTGCGTCCGGACACCAGCCAGACCGGGCACGTGGACGGCTGCGGTTCTCGGTCCTCGACCGGTGGTGGCTCCTCCAGGATCACGTGCACGTTGGTCCCGCTGATCCCGAACGACGACACCCCGGCGCGACGTGGCCGGTCCGAGGTGGGCCACGGCCGCGCCGCGTCGAGCAGCCGGACGGCGCCCGAGGACCACTCGACGTGCGGGGTCGGGGTACCCAGGTGCAGCGACCTCGGCAGCAGGCCGTGGCGCATGGCCAGCAGCATCTTGATCACACCGCCGACCCCGGCCGCCGCCTGGGTGTGGCCGATGTTCGACTTGAGCGAACCGAGCCACAGCGGGGTGGCCGGGTCCCGGTCGCGTCCGTAGACGGTGAGCAGCGCGTTCGCCTCGATCGGATCGCCCAGTACCGTGCCCGTGCCGTGTGCCTCGACCGCGTCGACCTCGGCCGGAGTCAGGACCGCGTCCGCGAGTGCGGCCGCCAGCACCCGGCGCTGGGCCGGGCCGCTCGGCGCGGACAGGCCGTTGCTCGCGCCGTCGGAGTTGGTCGCGCTGCCGCGCAGCACGCCCCATACCGTGCGCCCGTGTTCGCGTGCGTCGGAAAGCCGTTCCAGTACCAGGAAACCGGCACCCTCGGCGAGCCCGGTGCCGTCCGCGTCGGCGGCGAAGGACTTGCACCGGCCGTCGGCGGCGAGTGCGCCCTGGCGGCCGAACTCGATGACCGTGCCGGGCGTCGACATCACGGTGACGCCGCCGACGAGCGCGAGCTTCGCCTCCCCGCGTTGCATCGCCGTGGCCGCAAGGTGCAGGGCGACCAGCGAGGACGAGCACGCGGTGTCGATCGTGACCGCCGTGCCGTGCAGCCCCAGCGCGTAGCTGATCCGCCCGGATATCACGCTGGTCGCGGCACCGGTGAGCCGGTGCCCGGCGACGATCTCGGGGGACCGGTGCAGTTCGGGGCCGTAGGACTGCTGGTTCGCGCCGACGTACACGGCGGTGTCCGAGCCGCGCAGCGCGAGCGGGTCCAGCCCGGCGTGCTCCAGCGCCGCCCAGCCGACCTCCAGCGCGATCCGTTGCTGCGGGTCCATCGCCAGCGCCTCGCGGGGGGAGATGCCGAAGAATGCCGCGTCGAACCCGGCGACGTCATCGAGGAAACCACCCACGGCGCTCGGGTCCCAGCCGCGGCCTGCCGGGACCGGCCCGGCCGCGTCCCGTTCGCCGGCGAGGAGATCCCACAGCTGATCGGGTGTCTCGACGCCGCCGGGGTATCGGCAGCTCATCCCGACGATCGCGATCCGCGCGCGGTGCTGGTCCTCCAGTTCCCGCAGGCGTTCTCGGGTGCGGCGCAGTTCAGCGGTGACGCGGCGCAGATAGTCGACGAGCTTGGCGGCCTCGGTCACTGTTCACCCGTGCCCAGCTCGGAGTCGATCAGCGCGAGCAACTCCTCTGCGCCCAGCTCCGCGAGCGCGGTGTCCGCCAGTTCCGGCGTACCGAACAGCTCGGTGCCCAGGAATGCGGCCAGCTCGGTGACCGTCGGGTGGTCGAACACCACGGTCACCGGCAGGCGCAGTCCGGTCGCGCCGGTGAGCCGGTTGCGCAGCTCGACCGAGGTGAGCGAGTCGAAGCCCAGTTCGCGCAGGGCTCGGTCCACCGGCACGTCGGTCGCGCGCGGCAGCCGCAGCACAGCCCGCACCGCCTCGCCGACCCACTCGCGCAGCGCCCGGTCGCGTTCGGCTTCCGGCAACGCCCGCCATTGGTCCACCGGACCGGATTCCGCCGTCCTCGGTTGCTCTGGTTCCGGCCGGGGCGTCGACGTGAGCCGAGCGCCGACGACCACCGGCTCCGTCCCCGCGAGCGCGGCGTCGAACATCACCAGACCGTCTGCTGTGGACAGTGGGGCGAGTCCGTTGACCGCCATCCGTGCCAGATCCCGATCGCGCAGGTGTGCGCTCATCGCGCTGCGCTGTTCCCACAGGCCCCAGGCGATGGACCTCGTCACCTGCCCTCGACGGTCCCTGGCGCGGGCGAGCGCGTCGAGGAACGCGTTCGCGGCAGCGTAGTTCCCCTGGCTGGGACTGGGGAGTGTGCCGGCGACCGAGCTGAAGTACACGGTGCGCAGCCCGTCGCAGTGCCGGGTCTGTTCGTGCAGATGCACTACACTGTCTACTTTGGACTTCAATACCTGGTCGAGGTGTTCGTCGGTCAGGCCGGGTAGGACCGCGTCGCGCATGCTGCCCGCGGCGTGCACGATCGCGGTGAGCGGCCGGTCGGCCGGGATGCTCGCGAGCAGATCGGCAACCTGGGCCGGGTCGCTCAGGTCGTGCGCGGTGACGGTGGCGCATAGTTCGTCGCGTAGCTGTGTCGCGCCCGGTGCGGCGAGCCCGCTGCGACTGGTCAGCACGAGGTGCCGGACCCCGTGCCGCGTCGCCAGGTGCCGCGCGAGGGTGGCGCCCAGCGTGCCGGTGCCGCCGGTGATCAGGACGGTGCCCTCCAGGTCCAGCGGGGCCGGGAAGGTCAGCACGAGTTTGCCGGTGTGCCGCGCGTCGCGGAACACGCGGAAGGCCTCGCGGGCGCGGGTGACGTCCCAGGTCCGGACCGGCAACGGGGTCAGCTCGCCGGTGTCGAACAGCGGGGTGAGCTCGGCCAGCATCGCGGCGATCTTGCCGGGATCGACGCCGAGCACGTCGAACGGCGCGTACCGGACACCAGGGTGCGCCCGCGCGACCTCGTCATGCGGGCGGATGTCGAGCTTGCCCATCTCCAGGAAGTGCCCGCCCGGCCGCACCAGCCGCAGCGACGCATCCACGAACTCGTTCGCGAGCGAGTTCAGCACCACGTCGAATCCCTCGGTGAACCGCTGCTCGAAGTCGAGCGTGCGGGAGGACGCGATGCGTTCCGGCGGCACGCCGAGATCGGTGAGCACTGGCCATTTCGTCGGGTGCGCGGTGGCCGAGACACGGAGCCCGAACCGGTCCGCGAGCTGCAACGCGGCCATGCCCACTCCGCCGGTCGCCGAGTGTAGGAGCAGATCTTGCCCCGGCCGCACGTCCGCGACGCCCACCAGCCCGAGCCACGCGGTCAGGAACGCGATCGGCGCACCCGCGGCCTGCGCGAACGACCAGTCGTCCGGGAACCGTGCGACCAGTCGGTGGTCGGTGACCACGACCGGCGACACGGCCGAGTCGGTGAGCGCGACGATTCCGAACACGCGCTCGCCGACGGCGACAGTGTCCACTCCGGACCCGACCTCGGTCACCACGCCAGCGAACTCGCGGCCGATCCCAGCGGTGCCGGGGAACATGCCCATCGACGTGAGCACGTCCACGAAGTTCAGGCCCGCCGCGCGCACCGTGACCCGGACCTCGTCGGGTCGAAGTGGACGGTCGTGCTCGGGCGCCGGAACCGGGGTCAGGTCCTCCGGCGTGGTACCGGACGCCAGGCGCCAGGTCCCCGCAGGCGGCACGAGACCCGATGCCTCCGGCAACGGGCGTAGTTCCGGGATGTGCGGCACGCCGTCGCGGAGCGCGACATCGGCCGCGCGAGTTCCGGCGAACCGGGGAAGCGCGGCCTGGCTGGCCGGGCTGTCGTCGAGGTCGAGTAGCGTGACGCGGCCGGCGTTCTCGGCGGCGGCCGAGCGCCACAGTGCCCGCACCGCGGCGGCGACCGGGTCCGGGTCGGCCGTGGTCGCGTCCTGCGTGAGCAGCGTGAGATGGGCGCGCGGCAGCATCAGCAGCCGGTTGAGCAGACTGACCTGTTCGCGCAGGGTCCGGCGCAGGGACTGTTCGCGGCCGAGATGCACGACGACCAGTTCCGGCTCCCCGGACAGGTTCTGCTGTGCTGGCACGCCGGGCAGGCCGGGATGCGGCGGCCCGAGCAGTACCGGGTCCGCGAGTTCTGCGGCTACGTCGGATGGAGTCCAGGCCAGCGTGGTCAGGCCGGTCGGACGCGGGCGGAAACGCAGGGTGGCGTCGGAGAAGACCGGCGTGCCGGCACCATCGGTGGCGGACACGGTGAACGTGTCGGTCCCGCTCGGCCGCAGACGGGCCCGCAGCAGGTCCGCGCCGGTCGTGCGCAGACCGAAGCCGTGCCAGGAGAACGGGATCCGGAGGTCCGGGCCGGACTTGAGCAACGCGGCGTGCAGGACCGCGTCGAGCAGCGCCGGATGCAGACCGAACTCACCGGCCCCGCCGTCCGGCAGCCTGACCTCGGCGAAGATCTCGTCCCCGCGCCGCCACACCTGCCGCAGACCTTGGAAAGCCGGCCCGTACTCGTACCCGCGAACTCGGAGGGTCCGGTATGCCTCGGTGAGGTCGATGACCTCGGCATCGGCCGGTGGCCACGGAATCGAGACCGGCTCGGTTGTCGCGGTCACCACGCGGCCACGCGCGTGCAGTGTCCACTCCTCGTCCATGAGACGGGCGTACACGCTGACGGCGTATGCGCCGGATCCGGCTGGTTCCAGCACGGTCCGCGCCTCCAGCCCGGCATCAGGCAGGACCATCGGGGTTTCCAGCACCAGTTCCTCGACCCGAGGGGCGCCGACCCGCGCACCGGCCGCGCGGACCAGTTCCAGCACCCCGGTGCCGGGAACCAGGACGGTGCCCAGCAGCGCGTGGTCGGCCAGCCACGGCCAGGTGCGCGTGGACAGCTGGTGCAGGAACATCCGGCCGCCGGTGTGCGGCAACGCGACCTCGCTCGCCACCGGCCGCGGCGTGGGTCGGACCCAGTAGGACGCGTGCTGGAACGGGTACGTCGGCAGGTCGGCGGGCTGAGCCGGGCGCGGCGCGTCGACCGACCAGTCCACCGGCAGACCGCGCACCCAGGCGTCCGCGAGCGAGATCGGCAGCCGCCGTGATGGATCCTCCTCGCGCCGCAGCGTGCCGAAGGCGGACGCGGGTACCCCGACGTCGGTGATCGTCTCGGCGAGCGCGGCCTGCAACAGCGGATGTGGGTTGCACTCGATGAACACGCGGTGTCCGTCGGCCAGCAGCGCCCGCGTCGCGGGTTCGAACAGCACGGGCTCACGGGCGTTGCGCCACCAGTAGACCGCGTCCAGCTCCAGTGGGTCGATGCGGGCGCCGGTCACCGTCGAGTAGAACGGGATTTCCGCCGTGCGCGGTCGGACCGGCGCCAGGACGTCGAGCAGGTGCTCGCGTAACGGGTCGACCTGCGCGCTGTGTCCGGCGTTCGACACCGGCAGCCTGCGGAACTGCACGCCTCGCTCGGTCAGGTCCGTCAGCAGTTCCGCCAGCGCCGCCGGTTCGCCACCGACCGTGGTCGTCGCGGGCCCATTGACCGCGGCCACGTCGAGCCGTCCCCGCCAGGGGGCGAGCAGATCCCGGACCTGAGCCGGTGGCCGCGACACGGCGGCCATCGCGCCCAGCCCGTCCAGCGGCAGCAGGGCGCGGCTGCGCAGTGCGATGATGCGAGCCGCGTCAGCCAACGACAGCGCCCCGGCCACGAACGCGGCGGCGATCTCGCCCTGGGAATGCCCGACCACCGCGGTGGGTTCGACACCCCGGCGTCGCCACCACGCGGCGAGCGACACCATGGTGGTGAACAGCACCGGCTGCACCACGTCGACCTGTTTCATGCGCGGCGCGCCCTCGGCACCGCGCAACACGTCCAGCACCGACCAGTCCAGATAGTGGCCGAACGCCGTCGCGCACTGCTCCGCCGTCCTGGTGAACGCGTCGTCCACGTCGAGCAGACCCCTCGCCATACCGGCCCACTGCGAGCCCTGGCCGGGGAACACGAACACCGCACCGGACTGCTCCTCGGGCGCGGCGCCTTCGAGGTCCGCCAGTCCGGCCAGCAGCTCCGGCAGGGTCGAACCGGTCACCGCGGCGCGGTGCGCGAAGCGGGGGCGCAGGGCCAGCGTGCCCGCGACAGTGGTGATCCTGGTGTCGGAGTGGGCCGAGAGGTACGCATGCAGCCGCCGCGCCGCCTCGGCCAGCGCCGGGCCGGTCTTCGCCGACAGCGGCCAGCTGATCGGAGTATCCACAGTGGACGATTCGGAGGTCGCCGGTGCTTCTTCGAGGATCAGGTGCGCGTTCGTACCGCCCGCACCGAAGGCCGACACGCCCGCCCGGCGCGGACGCCCCGCCGACGGCCAGGGCCGGGCCTCGGTGAGCGGCCGCACGGTACCGGCCGACCAGTCCACTCGCGTGGTCGGCCGGGTGATGTGCAGACTGCGTGGCAGCACGGCGTTGCGCAGCGCGAGTACCATCTTGATCACGCCCGCGACCCCGGCCGCGGCCTGGGTATGCCCCAGGTTCGACTTCACCGACCCGAGCCACAGCGGCACCGCCGGATCACGGCCATCGCCATAGGTGCCCAGCAGGGCGTTCGCCTCGATCGGGTCGCCAAGGCGGGTGCCCGGTCCATGTGCCTCCACCGCGTCGACCTCGCTCGGGGCAAGACCGGCGTCGGCCAGTGCCTGGCGGATCACCAGCCGCTGCGCCGGGCCGTGCGGCGCGGTCAGGCCGTTGCTCGCGCCGTCGGAGTTGGTCGCGCTGCCCCGGATCAACGCGAGCACACGGTGCCCTCGGTGCCGCGCGTCGGAAAGCCGTTCGAGCACCACGAATCCGGCTCCCTCCGACCAGCCGGTGCCGTCGGCGGAGTCGGAGAACGCCTTGGATCGGCCGTCGGCGGACAGCGCGCCCTGGCGGGTGAACTCGGCGAACATGGTCGGCGTCGCCATGACCGTGACCCCGCCGGCCAGCGCCATCGTGGTCTCGCCCTGCCGCAGCGACCGGCAGGCCAGGTGCAGGGCCACCAGCGAGGACGAGCACGCGGTGTCCACCGCGAGTGCCGGGCCGCTCAGCCCCAGTGAGTACGCGACCCGCCCGGCCAGCACGCTCGGCGTCGTGCCGGTGTAGACGTACCCGTCGAGGTCCTCACCGGACTGCTGCACGCTGGAGTCGTACTGCTGTGGGATCACCCCGGCGAACACGCCGGTGGGGGAACCGTTGAGCGACAACGGGTCCACGCCCGCGTGCTCCAGCGCCTCCCACACCACCTCCAGCGCGACCCGCTGCTGCGGGTCCATCGCCAGCGCCTCACGTGGGGAGATGCCGAAGAAGTCGTTGTCGAACCCGGCCGCGTCGCCGAGGAACCCGCCATGCCCGGACCACGCCGGATCCCAGCCGCGGCCGGGCGGGACATCGCTGAGCACGTCGCGCTCGGCGTCCAGCAGCGACCACAGGTTCACCGGCGAGCCGATCCAGCCGGGGAAGCGGCAGCCGATGCCGACGATCGCGATCGGCTCGTGCGGGGCCGGGGCGAGGCGCCCGGTGGTCTCCGGAATCTCCTCGACACCGACCCGGTCGAGGAACTCCGCGACCGCGCGTGGTGTCGGGTGGTCGTAGACGAGGCTGCTCGGAAGTGTGGCGCCCACCGCCGACTCCAACCCCATGGTCAGCTCGACCCCGGCCAAGGACTCCAGGCCCAGGTCCGCGAAGGTCCGGTCCGGATCGACCGCGTCCGCGTCGGCGTACTCCAGCACGCTGGCGACCAACTCCCGCACGAGCGTCAGCCGCTCGGCCGACACGGCGGTACGCGGCCGATCCGTCGGCCAGTCGGCGATCCAGTACCGCGAGCGCTGGAACGCATAGGTCGGCAGCTCCACCCGCCGGCCCATCGGCACGTGCGCGCCAGGCTCCGACACCTCGTTGCGCACCCACCGCCGCGCCCACGCCACCTGTAGCTCATCCGCACCGACCCCGATGCGGACCTCGCCATCAGCGAGCCCGCCGAGCGCGGTCAGGAACTCCTCCGGTTCCACCGCCACGACCGCCGCGCGGCACTCGAAGAACGTGCGCGTGCGGGCCAGCGAATGTGCGACGTCCTCGACTCGCCAGCTCGTCGTACCGCGCAGTCGCTCGCGCAGCGCTCGCGTCTGGTGGCGCAGGGCTTGCGCGGTGCGCGCGGACAGCAGCCACGGCGCGGACGCCCCGGACGGCACGATCTCGGCAGGCCGAGGCGCGGGCGCCGAGGCGAGCACCACGTGGCAGTTCGCGCCGCCCATGCCGAACGAGCTGACCCCGGCCACCAGGGTGCCGTCCGGCCACGGCTCGTCCTCGGTCTGCACCCGCAGCCCCAGCAGTTCGAACGGGATGTCCGGGTTCGGCTCGGTGTGCCCGATCGTCGCGGGCAACTGCCGGTGATGCACCGCGAGCACCGCCTTGAGCAGCCCGGCGATCCCGGATGCGGCCTCAAGGTGCCCGATACTGGACTTGACCGACCCGATCCGCAACGGACCAGCCGTACCACGCACGCTGCCCAACACGGTGCCGAGCGCGGTCGCCTCCACCGGGTCGCCAAGCCGGGTGCCGGTGCCGTGCGCCTCGACGTAGTCGACCTCGGCCGGATCGGTTTCGGCGTCCTGGTAGGCGCTGCGGAGCAGTCGTTCCTGCGCGGCTCTGACCGGCGCGGTGAAGTCGCCGCCGGAGCCGTCGTGGTTGACCGCGCAACCGCGGATCACGCAGTACACCCGGTCGCCGTCGTCGAGCGCCACGGCCAGCGGTTTGAGTACCACCAGCCCGGCGCCCTCGCCGCGCACGAACCCGTTCGCGTCCGCGCCGAAGGGGTGGCTCGAACCATCCGGGGACAGCGCGCCGAACGCCGCGGTCGCGCGCCCTCGGGCCGCGCTGAGCAGCAGATTCACCCCACCGGCGAGCGCGATGTCGCATTCGCCGGTGCGCAGGCTCGCGCAGGCGAGGTGCACCGAGGTCAGCGACGAGGACTGGCCGGTGTCCACGGTGAGGCTCGGACCGCGCAGACCGAGATGGTGCGAGAGCCGGCTGGTGATCATGCCGCGCTGGCCGCCGGTCAACGTCTCGCCGTCCGGGTTGCCCTGCGCACGGACCAACTCGGCGTAGTCCTCGGTCATGGCGCCGAGGAACACGCCGGCCTGCCGTTCCCGCAGCACGGCATCGGTGACCCCGGCGTCCTCCAGCGCCTCCCAGCCCAGTTCCAGCACGAGCCGCTGCTGCGGATCCATCCGCACGGCCGTGCGCGGCGAGATCCCGAAGAACCCGGCATCGAACTCGTCCACAGTGGACAGAAGTCCGGCGCGACCCGACGGGTCGCCGATCGGCCTTGACCGCGGAGCCGGGCCAATCGCGGTGTCCCCTGAGGTCAGCAGCCGCCAGAACTCGGCGGGGTTGTCGGCCCCAGGGAGCCGGCAGGCCAGCCCCACCACGGCGATGTCACGGGAGCGTGCGTGCGCGTCCTTCATCGTTTCCTTCGACCTCAAAGCGGCAGGTTGTCGTGCTTGCGCGGCAATGGGGTGCCCGCGCGGGACTGGAGCAGGCGCAGCGTCCGGTGCAGCCGCAGTCGGGTGTGCCCTGGTTCGATCACCTCGTCGACCTGGCCGAGATCAGCGGCGTGATAGGGCTCCTCTCCCGCGATGCGCGCGGTCGGCCAGGCGAAGCACGCGCTCGCGCAGAGCCTGCGCGAGCCCATGGCGACGTAGGCCAACCCGTCCGCGCGGCGGGTGAGGACGGTGAGCACCGGGACCGTGGCCTCGGCGAACGCGAACAGCAGCGGCGAAACGTCCTCGGTGGCTCCGGGTGTGTCCACGAAGACGAGGATCGGGATGCCGAAGGCGTCGCAGGTCCGCACGAACCGGGCCGCCTTGACCGCGGCCCGCCCATCCAGCAGGCCATCGGCGTGGCCGGGCTGGCTTGCGACAACACCGACCCCGGCGTCGCCGAGCCGACCGAACCCGACGAGCACATTCGGCGCGAACCCGCGGTGCACCTCCAGCAGACTCCCCCCATCGAGTACCCGGCGGAGCAGATCGCGTACGTCGTAGGGCGCGGACGGGCCGGGCAGCACGCCCGCGAGCCGGTCGTCCGGCAGCGGATCCGGACCGGACGGGCGGCGTTGCGCGCCGAAATGGCCCAGCAACTCGCGGGTGTAGGCGAACGCCCCGGCCTCCGTCTCCGCCACGTGGTGCGCGGCGCCGGATCGGGTGCCGTGCAGCAGTGCGCCCCCGAGTTCTTCGGCGGAGACCTCTTCCCCGAGGGCGTACCGCAGCAGTTTCGGCCCAGTCACGAACATCTGCCCCGGCCCTTCGGCCACCACCACGAAGTCGGTGAGCGCGGGGGAGTACACCGCGCCGCCCGCGCAGGGGCCGAGCACCAACGAGATCTGCGGCACCTGCCCGGACAGCCGCACGTTGCGGCGGAAGATCTCGCCATAGAGCGCTTGGGCGACCACTCCCTCCTGGATGCGTCCGCCCGCGCTGTCGTTGATCCCGATCACCGGCGCGCCTGCGTCGGCAGCCCAGTCCATGAGCCGCACGATCTTCTCCCCGACCGCCTCGCCGAGGCTGCCGCCGAACACCGTGAAGTCCTGGGCGAACACGCAGACGTCGCGCCCGTCCACGGTGCCGTGCCCGGTGAGCACGGCGTCACCCCATGGACGAGCCTCGGGCCCGTCCCGGCGGCACCGCACCAGCGAACCGGTCTCGGTGAAGGATCCTGGGTCGAGCAACGCGTACACGCGTTCGCGCGCGGTGAGCTTGCCCGCACGGTGCTGACGTGGTGCCGTCGCGCGGTCGCGCTCGTTCTTCTCTGCCTGCCGCCGACGTAGCCCGCGCGTGGCTTCCGGCCCCCACTCGGTATTTCCCGTTCCTGCCGAGGCAATGATCTCCTCGCGCATCGACCCTTCGTGCACTGTCACGGGAGTTCCTCGCGCGTTCTTTCGCCGGTGCAACGGGTCCGTGGGAACCTCGGTGTTCTCGCGGCAATCTCCGGCCGATACTAGTCTTTGGTCGCGGTTGTTCACATCTGTGTCAAGGCTTGAGCGAGCGGCTCGCACCTGCGATCGATCAACAGATCTCTCGACGTATCCCGGCCGGGGTCAGCGTGTCGTGTCCTCGAACTCGATCTGTACCGCCGACGCCCCGCGTAGTTCGGCCAGGTGTTCAGCCTCCTCGTGCAGGCGTTTGCCGAGCGCCGCGCTCAGCGAGTGGAATGTCGTGATCGTCAGCGTCAGTTTCCGTCCGCTCTTGCGGGGGCGCCAGATTCCGGTGATCTTGCCGTCGGCCAGCACCGCGCCGGGCTCGCCGACCGGCTTCCATACCTCACGATGGTGTTTCGGGTCGACGATGGTGTCCCGATCGCGCATCTGTGTGTAGGGGTCGCGGGGCGGCAGCAGCCGTACCCCGCGCGATGGGGGCGTCGACCGCAGTGCGTCCAGATCGTCGGTGAGGATCCACGCCCGGTTGCCATCGAATTCAACGGGGACGATCTCGTCCTCGATCGTGGCCCACCACGGGTCGACGTCACCGGCGTGAACACCGACCCAGGAAGCGAAATCCCTGCGGGTGGACGGGCCGTAGCAGCGCAGGTAGCGACGCAGCAGATCGGCGCGGGCGCTGCCGGGGTCGACCTGTGGCAGCGGCTGACCGAGCCATTCCGCCAGTAGGGCGAACGGTGCCTTGTTCGCGCTGCGCGGGGTGAGGCAGACGACGCCGCGCAGCGTCAACATTCGGATGCAGAAGTGTACGACCGCCTCACCCAGTGGCTGGTTCGCGCCGTAGGGGCCCTTCCGCTGCCAGGTCTCGCGTTGGCCGGGCGAGAGTGTGTCCGCGACGCGTTCGGCCAATTCTTCGCCGAGTTCATTGATCGCCAACTGTCGCCCCGACAGCACGGCCCCGATCTCGCGGGTGATGATGTCGACCACCTCGTCCAACCCGAGGCCGAGTTTGGTCAGTGCCTGTTCGACACCGATGATCAGATGCAGCCTGGCCTTCTCCGTGGCGGGCAGAACTCCAGTGGTGAAGACCGGAGCGTCGACGGTCGGGAAATAGAACGGCGCACCCCGCATGCACCAGGTCTGCAGCAGGCTTTTTTCCTCATGTACCAGGCGGTCGACAAGGTCGGACGTCACGTCATCGACGCGGGCGTGCAGCGCCAGCAGCGCCGAACCCGGCGGACTGTTCTGGATGGCACACGCGCCTGCCACCTCGTGCAGGTCGGCGACTGGTTGGCGGGTGCCGAGGTGATGCGCGCGTAGTCGAAATGCGATGACATCGCTGGTCCGCACCTTGGCGGCGGCGCTGTCGCCGCTGCTCCGACGAACTGCCACTGATCGCCTCCTGTTGTCGATCCGACTGTTGTTGATCCGAATATTGCTGATCCGACCGTGCTGGAAGCACCATAATCCGGACAACAAGGGGGCGGATGGTCGTGGACACGCACGGGCTCTGGACCGGTATCACCGTCGACATGTGCCATGCCACGAACGTCGGCCGCAGCGGCGGTACGACTACTCCTCCGATCGGGTGATCGGGGCCGGGGCCGACCGCTATTCGGTGCGAGACCGCGAGTTCGATGGCCGCATGGTGCATGATGGCTTTCGATCACCTGGGTCGGCAAGGAGGAGTTACGCGATGACCACCGAGGATCTCAGCTGGGTGCCGCCGGACGTGGACGTCAGCAAGCCGAATCCGGCTCGGGTCTATGACTACCTACTCGGCGGAGCGAACAACTTCGACGTGGACCGTGTCCTGGCCAGGAAGCTGATCGAGATCGTCCCGGACGCGGCGCTCGTGGTCATTGAGAACCGCAGCTTCCTTCGCCGGGCCGTGCGCTTTCTCGCCGAGGCCGGCATCGACCAGTTCCTCGATCTCGGCTCGGGTATCCCGACCGTGGGCAACACGCACCAGGTGGTGCAGGCGGTCAACCCTGGCTGTCGGGTGGTCTACGTCGACCATGAGGCGGTCGCGGTCGCACACAGCGAGATGATGCTCGCCGACGAACCCAACGCCGATATCGTGCGCGCGGACGTGCGCCAGCCGGCGCAGGTCCTGAACGATCCGAAGACCACGGCACTGATCGACTTCTCCCGGCCGGTAGCCGTCCTGATGTTCGCGGTGGTGCACTTCATGCCCCGCGAGAACAATCCCGCCGAGATGATCAAGGCTTATCGGGACGCCACGGCGCCGGGCAGCTACCTTGCGCTGAGCCACGGGACCTCGGACGGTCGACCGGAACTCGACGAACTCGCCGAGGAGTACAGCAGTCGGGCGAGCGCCGACGCCGTCATGCGGACCCGCGCCGAGGTCCAGGCGTTCTTCGACGGCTACGACCTGCTGGAACCCGGCCTGGTGTTCAGTGCGGAGTGGCGCGGTGAAATGGACGTGCGCGATCCGTGGAAGTCGGCCGTCTACGCGGGCGTCGGCAAGAAGATCTGAGCCGAGGTGGCCCGATCACCGCAGCCCTCTGATTGATCTTCCAACTCCTCGCAAGAAGGAATGATCGACAAGGTCTGCCTCCGTGATCGGCAGGTTCGGTGCACGGCACCCGAAGGTCAGAACTCACGCTCAGATTCTGGGCGGTATGTCGTGCCAGCCGAACTTCGTCTTGATCGCGTCCGAGTCGGCGATGGCCGCGTCGGCTTCCTCGGTGCGATCCATGGCGGCGTAGACCCTGGCGAGGCTGTCAAGGGTCTGTGGCAGCCTGAAACCGCCAGTCGTGCGATAGATCTCCACCGCGCGCTCGTATCCGTCGACCGCCTCGCCGTACTGTCCGAATTGCTCGTAGGCGTAGCCGACGTCCTCCCAGGTGCCGGCACACAGGTAGGTGGCTCCGATGCGTTCGGCGATGGACAGGCATTGCCGAAGATAGGAGAGGGCCTCATCGGCCTGCCCGAGTTCCGTTTTTGCCTCGCCGATGGCGTTGAGTGCGAGTGCCTCTCCCATCGGCTCGCCGACCGATCGGAACAATGCCAACGCCCGTTCGGCCGCGCTGACGCTGCTGACGCAGTCTCCGTGCAGGCGGAACAGACCGGACAGTTGGCGGTGGGTGAAGGCCAGGGTAAGGTCGTCGCCCGCGCTGCCGAACAGCGCCAGCGCCTCGCGAACGTGTTCGATGGACGCATTCGAGTCAGCCTGGGAGGCACTCCACCCCATCTGGGATTTTGCCGCCGCGACACCACGGTGGGCGTAGGCCATGCCCAACTGGTCATCCGACCGTCGTGCCGCGCTCAACGCCAGATCCTGAACTGTCCGCAGGTCTCGCCAATACGTCTGCCGGTTCTGGAAATGACGGATGCACCAGGCCATCTGCCAGACATGTCGGGAGAAGCCGCCGGAATCGGCCCAGTTGATCACCATCAACAATGCCGGATATTCCAGCGTGAGCCACGCCATCGCCGTATCGAGCGATACCGGCTCGTACGGCAACACCCCGTCGACAAACTCGGGCACCGCGAACATGTCGAGTTGCTGGGACAAGTGTAGTTGCGCGCGATAGACCGTGTGCAGATAGTGGTCGAGAAGTCGATGCAACGCCGCTCGTTGTTCGGTTTCGGTCTCTTCTTCCTGGACGAGTTCGGTGGCGTAGAGTCGAAGCAGGTCGTGGCAGGCGTAGCGGCTCGGGGCCGACTCGACCCACAGGCTGGCGGCGTCCAGTTCGCGTAGCAGCGCTCGTGTCACCCGAAACGACAGCCCCACCAGACTCGCCGCCGCGAACACGGTGGTGCTGGTCCCTGGGCACAGGGCCAACAGTCGGAACAGGCGCGCGGCGGGAACCGACAGCGCCCGATAGGACCACGAGAACACCGCACGCAGATCGGTGAGCCCATCGATATCCGAGAAGGCGTCCAAACTGTCCCGAAACGCGGACAACTCGTCGGCTATGGTCGACAGCAGGAAACGCGGCCGGCCCGCCGCATGTGCCGCGACGATCGCCAACGCCAACGGCAACCCGCCCGTCAACGTGACGATATCGCGTATCGCGTCCGGCTCATTGGCAACTCGCTCCGCCCCCAACCGGCACCGCAGGAACTCCCGCGACTCCGCCATCGACAGCGCATCCAGCACCACCCGATGCGCACCCGTCGAAGCAACCAGGCCGGACAGCCGTGATCTGCTGGTCACCAACACCAACGAATTCGACGAACCCGGCAGCAGCGGGATGACCTGTTCGCTGTCGCGGGCGTTGTCCAGCACCACCAACAGTTTCCGCTCGGCGAGCACCGTACGATACAGCGCCGACAACGACGCCACATTCGCCGACGACCGCTGCGACGCCACCCCGAACCCGTCGAGAATTTCCCGGATGGCGTGCACCGGGTCGACGGTCGCACCGTTGACATCGAAGCCACGCAGGTTCAGAAACACCTGACCATCGGGGAAGCGATCGGCCACCCGGTGAGCCCAGTGCACGGCCAGCGTCGTCTT
>DATATE010000257.1:0-5560 GCA_036268955.1 Pseudonocardiaceae bacterium | reverse complement strand
GAGGGTCGCTACTACGGACCATCATGACCACCGGCGGCGTTTTTCGCGCTTCGTCGAACGGCCCGTTGTCGCGAGTCAGGCCCGGTTCGACCGGTCGCACTGACCGCAGTCGTTAGGCCGAATGAGGGTCATAACAATCGCCTTAGTAACTCTACGTGAATCCCGAACGATGTACCCGACGATGGTCGCGCCGCGACACCGGCATTCGGGTGGTGACACCGCCGCGACCACGCACCGATCTGCCGGTGGCAGGAACCCAGAGTTGGGAGGCGGAACCGTGGCCTTTGCGCACACAACGTGGTGGCGACCAACACGCACTCAGCTGCCAGCCTGGCAGTTGCTCGCCGGCGACGCACTGGTCGTGCTCGTCGCCACCGCGCTCGGGGCCTTCGCGCAGCGATGGGCTGCCACCGACACCTCCCTTGCGATGTCGCAGCTGGCGACGCTGCTACAGATGGCCGCCGCGGGCGCGGCGGCAGTGGTCGCGCTGCTCGGCCTGGTCACCGCTCGGCTGCGCCAGGACGACGCGCGGTCCATCGCCTTCGCCTCGGCCTGGGCGTTCTACGCGCTCCTTGTGATGCCACTGGCCGCCGTTCAGACCGCGGGACATGGCGGTGTCGTGGTGAATGCCGGCGCCCTGGCGGCGGCCCTCGCCTTCCTCGGGCTGCTCGCCGGTGCGCTGATCCGCGTCCGCCACCAATGGCTGACCGGGCTGCGCGGGCTCGGGCTGGCCGTGCTGGCAACCGCCGCGGTGATGACGATCGCCAACTGGCTGCTCGGACCCGCTGCCAGCGTGCTGGCATCACCGCTGCCCGGTGTCATGGTGACCGCAGGCTGGCTCGTGCTGGCAACCGGATTCATCCTGACCGGGCTGGGACGCCGGGACCCGAGCCGCTGGCGCGTCGGCTTCGGGCTGGCCGTCGTCACGGCCGCACAGCTGGTCCACCTGTTGCCGGGCAACTCGGTCGGCCAGTTCCAGACCCTGCGGCTGGTGGGGCTGTTCATCCTGATCGCCGCGCTGGCCAGGCATGTCCGGCACACGTTCCGGCCACTGGGCGCGGCGCGTATCGCCGCTGCCGAGCAGGCGAGCACCCTCGCCGACACCCATGCCCGGCGAGACCACGAGATGCGCAACGCCATCGCCAACCTCGCGGCGGTGCCGAGCCTGATGACCGCCCATCAGCCGGCCGGTCAGGACGCGGTGCACATGATGCGGGTCGAACTGGCCAGGTTGGGCAATCTGCTCGATCAGCGGCCCCCCGAGGAGGACAGCGCGTCGGTGGAGCCGATCCTCACCCGGCTGACCACCTTGCGCAGGGCGGCCGGAATGTCGATCACCCTGAACTGCCCGACCGGACTCGACGCGGCCATCCCGTCCGATGTGCTGGCCCAGGTCGTCACCAACCTGCTGGCCAACTGTGCGCGGCACGCGCCCGGCTCGCCGGTAGGAATTCACGCCGTGCGGGAGCGGGAAACCTGCTCGATAACGATTGCCGACAACGGCCCAGGGCTGCATGCGACCACCAACGGTGGCGGGACGACGGGAAGCGGACTCGGGCTCGCCCTGACGACGCGGCTGCTGGCCGCGCACAACGGCCGGCTGCTGCTCACCCCGACCGCTCAGGACGACACCGGCTGCACCGCGCGGCTGGAAATCCCGCTGGCATCGGCATCGCACCGGATGGTCCCGAACCCGGTTCGCGGTCAGTGGGAACGCGCCGCGTCATGACCGTTCCCGACCTTCCGGCCGAGCCACCGGCCGCCACCGTCCTGATCGTCGACGACCAGGACATCGTCGCCACCAGCCTGACGTACATCCTGCGCGGCAACGGATTCAACGCGCACCGGGTCCCGGTCATCGATCTGGACACCGTGCGGGCAACCGCCGCCCGGTACGAACCGGGCGTCGTCCTGCTCGACCTCGATCTCGGCCCCGCCCCCGACGGCGGCACGCTCGACGGTGTCGAGCTGATCGCGCCACTGTGCGCACATGGCTGGACCATCCTGGTCGTCACGGGAACCGATGATCTGGACCGGATCGCGGCCGCGGTGGCGCACGGCGCGAGCAACTGGGTCATGAAGAGCGCGGACTTCCAGAAGCTGGTCAATGCCGCTATCGACGCGGCGAACGGCCAGCACACGATGCCGGCCGGCGAACGCGCCGCGCTGGTGGCCCGGCACCGGAACAACGAAGCGGGCCGGCAACTCCTCGCCGCCCGGCTACGGCTGCTCACCCGGCGGGAGAAGGCCGTACTCGACGCGCTCGCAAGCGGGCTGACCCCGGCCGCGATGGCCGCGGAGAGCCACAACTCCACCGCGACCATCCGCAACCAGATTCACTCGATTCTGACCAAGCTGGAAGTCAACTCACAGGTCGAGGCGATAGCCATCGCACACCGACACCTTCGGCCGATGCCGGCAAGCCGAGCCTGATCGCCAGAGTTCTCGGCAGCGGCCGGGCCAGCACCTCCGCAACGATCGCGCCGCCCGCTGCTACGTGCGGTACCGGAAGAGAATCCGGCCACGGTTGAGGTCGTACGGACTGAGTTCCACGAGTACCCGGTCGTAGGGCAGGATCTTGATGTAGTTCTTCCGTATCTTCCCGCTGATGTGGGCGAGCACCTTGTGCCCGTTCTCCAACTCCACCCTGAAGGTGGCATTGCGAAGACACTCGGTGACCGTGCCCTCGACTTCGATGCCCCCTGCTGTTCTTGTCATAGTCTCGCCTTTTCCTAGTGGTGACCGTGCGGTCGACAGAAGCGAATTCCGTTGGCGCAGCCGCGATCGACGTGCGCGGGCAGGCAGGGCAGCGCGCGTAATTCGGGGTTCGCCTCCCCGCACGCGGTGACGTGGTTGCGGCGTCAGCGATACACCAGTTCCAGGTTGCTGCTCGCCCGCCGGGCGCCGATGCCCTCGAACAGCGCCATGGCCGCCTCGTTGGATTCGGTCACCTCGGCCGATGCCGTCGCGATCCCGGAGTCGTGCAGGGAACCCAGCACGTTGGCCAGCATTGCCCGAGCGATACCGCGCCGGTGCTGGTCGGCCAGGACCGCGACCAGCCCGATCCGTGGCCGCCGGGTTGCCGTCGCCAGCCGGACCAGTCCCAGGTAGCGATCGGACTGTGCTGCCGCCGCGTATTTCGACGGGTCCAGCACGGTGACCCCGGCCGGGCGGGGCAACACCTCAGCCGGCATCGTCCACCAGCCGACGGCGGCCTCGACCTCAGCGCGAATCGCGCGGTCCACCTGGCGCAGCGGGCCTTCCTTCGCCGCGCCGGCGGCCACTATCGTCACGCCCGATGGTGCCGTCACCGAGCCGAGCCCGGTGACGCTCGGGTCGGTGGGCACGAGGTACTCCCATTCGCGGCGCCGGATCGTGAGACCGGCTCGCTCCCAATTGGACGTCAGGTCGAGGTCGGCCTCGTCGACCACCGTGTACAGCGGCTTCGGCAGCTGCGTCAGCATCGCATCGGCGAGTTGGTCGAAGACCGCGTCCTGCCAGGAGTCGATGCTCAGGAAGATCCGCCCGTCGGGCCTGCGTGAAACCTCGCCACGGCCGACCACCTGGTCGTCCTCCAGGGCATGCCAATGCCCGGTCGTGACCCGCGTGATCACGACCGGATGCTCGCCAATGCCCGAGGTGAGATGCACAGAGTTCATAGGTTGTCGCCTTTCGAGAGTGCCTTGTTCGAGGCGCTCCCGGCGATACCTATGTCAACCGCCCGACCGTGACCCCGAGGGGAGCACCCACGTCGATACAGCGTTCATGGGTCTCACCTCCTCAGGCGATGTCGCGGTCTCAGGCACACGCTAGCAGTCGAGGCGTCATCCCACCCAACCATTTTCCGCCGACCGACGCCGACGGCCCGCCAATGCACTCGGGCCGTCGGCGTCGCCCGGTGGAGTTCACGAGTGCGCGGAAGCGGACTGGGTCTGGTATCGAGGGCTGGTGGAGTGCCATTCGAACCCGCCACCCATCCACGCCCGCAGGCCGAGCAGGAAACGCTGGAGTTCCGGAGACGGCACGGCCTGTAGTTCCCGGTGCGCGGCCTGGAAGTCGCGGACCAGGTCGTTGTGCAGCTCGACGGTGATCTCGGTGGCCTCCTCGACCGAACAGCCGCGATCGGCGGCGACCTGCAGGACCATGTTGCAGGGCGGATTCTCGTCCGCGAGGTCCTTGGTCACCGAATAGAGATCGTTGACGAGTACCGATGCGGTGCCCGCCTGGATGGCGGCGCGGCGGACCCGTGGCTCGTAGTACAGGTTCGCCGGAAGCTCGTAGCCGCCGAGCACGTCGATCAGCGTCATCGAGGTGTAGAAGCTGTCGTGCTGCCTCGCGGCGAGGTACTCCCACGCCGGCGGGTAGCTGCCGGCATGTCGCCATGCCGCGTAGGCGGTCCAGCTCACGAACATCGCGAACGTCGAGTAGCAGACCCGCTGGACCTGGGCCGGCGTGCCGTAGCTCGCCAGGTAGTCGGTGCCCGAACTCAGCGCGATGAGAACACGATCTCGCTGGAGCGTCTCGTCGAGTTCACGGCTGAACTCGCCAACCGACGGTACGGGGTCCATGGCCGCCATTGCCAGCGCGAGGCGTGGGGGAAGCTCCTCCGGCACGGCCCCGAGCGCGGTGTCGTCCGAGTAGAGGTCGTCAGCGGCCCACCATGCCGCGTTGAGCTTCGCCGAGATCAACAGCCGGTCCGGATCGTCGCAGTCGGCGTGGGCGAGCATGACCAGCCGCCCGAACCCGGCCTTGCGGAGCTGCTCGCACTCCTCCTCGGTGAACCCGCACTCCCCGGCCCAGGCGGCGAGCCGTTCGTCGACCTCATCGGCGAGCGCGTAGTTGATCCGACCGGGGACGGGACAATACAGCGGCGATGCTTTCCCGTCGCCCCACGGCCTTTCCGCGTAGGCGGGATCGTGCCCGCTGTCCGGTGGCCGTACCGGCTGCGGGTGGATCGGCCCCTTTCTGGCGTTGTGGGACAGGATGCGGGCCGCCGAGGTGCCCAGCCCACGTGGCCCGACCAGCCCACCGGTCGGCTGCGTTGCCTCCGGCCGTGACGGCTCGCTGTGGGTGGTGTCGGTTCGTGCGGTGCGGGCGGAGGTGATGCGCGCGGCCGAGGTACCCAGCCCACTCGGCCCGACCAGTGCCCCCACCGGGCCATGATCACCGTGTTGCGCGGCAGGAACTCCGGGAGGGGAGTCGGTCATCGCTTCGCTCCAGTCATCCTCGTTGTGCCTGTCCGATGTGCTCAGATGCGGTCGGTGCGCTCAGCGGTCGGTGCGCTCAGATGCGGTCGGCGGCGATGAGCAGGTAGTGGAAGCTGCCCTCGCGGTAGGCGGTCAGGAACGGACCCTCGATACCGGTGGCCACCGAGGAACGCTCCCGCAACTCCCAGTACGGGATGGTGTCCGCCGTCAGATCCACCACACTGATCGGCACCAGACCATTGGCCTGCATGGCCTTGAAATACGCACTACGCGGATGAATGTTGCACGTGTAGTGCTGATCGATCTGACTGACCGCCTTCGAACGCCCACCCGTCACATCGTTGTAGCAACCG
>DATATE010000256.1:0-5391 GCA_036268955.1 Pseudonocardiaceae bacterium | reverse complement strand
CCGCACCACCGCCAACACCGAATGACCAAGGCGACGCGCATCCGACAACCGCTCAAGAACAACAACACCCACACCCTCAGACCAACCAACCCCACCAGCCGAATCCCCAAACGACCGACACCGACCATCAACAGAAAGACCGTTCTGCGCGCTGAAGTCGATGAACGCGCCGGGTGTCGCCATCACCGTCACGCCGCCGGCCAACGCGAGCGAGCATTCCCCGCCGCGTAGGGCCTGCGCGGCAAGGTGTATCGCCACCAGCGAGGACGAACAGGCGGTGTCCACCGTCACCGCAGGGCCCTCAAGGCCGAAGGTGTAGGACAGCCGGCCGGAGATCACGCTGGCGGCGGTGCCGGTGCTCAGGAAGCCGGCGGCATCGGCCGGGAACCGCACTCCGGTCCCGTAGTCGTGGTACATCACTCCGGCGAACACACCGGTGCGGCTGCCGCGCAACGAGGTTGGGTCGATGCCGGCTCGTTCAATGGCTTCCCAGGACGATTCGAGCAGCAGGCGCTGTTGCGGGTCCATGGCAATGGCTTCGCGCGGCGAGATACCGAAGAACTCGGGATCGAAGTCGCCGGCATCGTGCAGGAAGCCGCCCTCGTGCACGTAGCTGGTGCCCGGCCGCTGTCGTTGCGGGTCGTACACCGCGTCGAGGTCCCAGCCGCGCGTGGTGGGAAACTCGGTGATGCCGTCACCGCCGTCCGCGACCAGCCGCCACAGGTCCTCCGGCGAGTTCACCCCACCCGGATAGCGGCAGCTCATCCCGACGATCACGATCGGATCCTCGGTGCTCGACACCGGCTCGGGCGCTGGTTGCGGTGTGGGTTCGGCCGGGTCTGTCAGTTCGGTGACCAGATAGTTGACGACGTCGATGGCGGTCGGGTGGTCGAAGACCATGGTTGCCGGCAGCCGCAGCCCGGTGACGTCGGCGATCCGGTTGCGGAAGTCGACGGCGATCAGCGAGTCGAAGCCGAGATCGCGAAACGGCTGCGTTGCCTCGGGCCGCTCGCTGGTGCGATAGCCGAGCACCTCGGCGACCTGGTCGTTGACCAGGTCCAGTAGGAGGGCGGTCAGTTCGTTGGTGCCGTGCCAGGTGAGATCGCGGACGAAAGTGGACGGTTGCGCGACCGGTGCGTCGGGCGCCTTGTCAGCGGTAGCAGCGGACTGGGCGGTCGGCGCCGCGCCATCGACTGAGTCGGAGGCAGAGTCGGAGTTGGCAGCGGCGTCGAGGAGCTCGTGCAGGTAGGTCGCGACGGCGCTCGGCTGCGGGTGGTCGACGAAGAGTGTGTCCGGCAGGCGCAGGCCGGTGCTCTCGGCGAGCCAGTCGCGGATCTGCGCGCAGGCGGCGGAATCGAAGCCCAGCTCCGCGAACGGCCGGTCCAGCTCGGTGTCGGCAAGTGGGTATCCGAGCACGACGGCCGTGCTGTCCTGGACCAGCGCCAGCAGCTCCGCATAGGTCGCCGGACCGGCGGAGACGGACGGTGTGGACGGCTGCTCGGCGTCCCGCGCGGCGACGACAGATTCGGGGTCGAGCGGCAGGTCGTCGGTGTCCGGGGCGGCGTCGATGGCGGCGCGGATGGCGTTCTTGTCGAACTTGCCGGCCGCGTTGCGCGGTACCGCGTCGACGACGACGAGCCGGATAGGCAGCTTGTACCAGGCGAGTTGCCGGCCCGCGTGTTCCCGGACCTCGCCGAGGGTGACTCGCCGGCCGGATTCGCAGGCGACCATGGCGACGATCGCCTCGCCCCAGGCCTCGTGTTCGACGCCGACGACGGCGACCTCCACGATGCCGGGGCAGGTACCGAGGACGTTCTCGACCTCGGCCGGGTACACGTTCTCACCGCCGACGATCACCATGTCCTTGAGGCGGTCGACGATGTACAGGCAGCCGTCGGCGTCGAGGTAGCCGATGTCACCGCTGTGGAACCAGCCGTCGGCGTCGATCGCGGCGCTGGTGGCTTCCGGGTTCTGCCAGTAGCCGGGGGTGACGTTGGCACCCCGGACGCAGACCTGGCCACGTACGCCGGGTTCGGTGATCGGGTCGTCCGTCGTGGTGTCGGTGACCCGGACCTCGGTAAAGGGCATGGCGAAACCCGCCGAGCCGAGCTTGGACACGGTCAGTTCGGCCGGCAGGTAGGTCGCGAAGGGCGCGGTCTCGGTCAGACCCCACGCCTGTTGCAGCAGGACACCTTTGTCCGCGTACTCGGCGATGAGCTTCGGTGGCACCGGCGCGCCCGCCACGATCGGCGAGCGCAGCTCGGAGAGGTCGGCTTCGACGAAGCCGGGCACCCTGGCGACCGCCGCGAACATCGACGGCACCGCGAACATCGCGTTGACCCGATGGTTGACCAGGTCTTCGAGGGTCTGCTCTGGACTGAAGGTCCGTCGCACCACGGTGGTGCCGCCGCGGTTGAGGCTGCGCAGGGTGAAGGAGTTGAGGGCGCCGATGTGGAACAGCGGCGCCACGGCGAGGTTCACGTCGTCGCGGCGGCTGTCGGTGACGGAGTCGACGTTGACCCCGTTCCACCAGATGTTCCCCTGGGTGAGCGCGACACCTTTGGCGCGACCGGTTGTGCCGGAGGTGTACATCAGCACCGCGAGGTCGGCTTCGGCACGCGGGAGCGGTGCCCGGACCGGCATCGTGACCGAGGCGAGTGCCTCGCGCAGCGGCGTCCAGTGCGCGGCGGGCTCGCCTTCGACGGGTACCGCGGGGTCGTCGTCCACCAGCCAGTAGGCGACCACCGGGATGTCCTCGGTGATCGCGTCGACGATCGGGGCGTGGCCGGGTTCGACGACGACGGTGTGCGCGCCACAGTCGCGCAGTACCTGGCGGACTTCTTCGGCCGCCAGTCGGAAGTTCACGGGTACGAACACGGCGCCGAGCCAGGACGCCGCGAGGTAGGTGAGCAGGAAGGTGGGACTGTTGAGACCGAGGTAGGCGACCTGGCTGCCGCTGCGAACCCCGCCTGCTGCCAGTGTTTCCGCCAGCCGGCCGGCGCGCTCGGCGAGTTCGGTGTAGGTGATGGACCGGCCCTCGTAGTGCAGCGCGATCCGGTCTCCCGACTGGGCGGCCAGTTTGACTGCCGCCGCGGCTGGGCTGACGTCGACCGACATACCTGAAATCTCCTTCGCCCGGTGGGATCGGCGACGCGCCTGCCGCGGTGCCTATTCGCTGGTGACGGCGCGCAGTGCGCCGGAGCGGATCAGCTCGGCGACCGCCGTGATGTCGATGTCCATCGGCCGGTCCTCATCGACGGTGGGGATGTCCGCACGCAGGAAGGCGTGTATCCGGCTGGTGACCGGGCCGAGGCCGTCGGCACCGACGAGGTCGGCGGCCTGGCACAGGGCGAGCAGGTGGATCGCGGTGACCTCGCTGACGAGTTGGGCGATGGTGCGGGCGTGGCGGGCCGCGATGGTGCCCATGCTGACCTTGTCCTGGTTGTGTGCCTCGGTGGAACGGGAGAAGGATCCGGCCGGCATGGTCAGGTGCAGGGCTTCCGCGGTGAGCGCGGACGCGGCGATCTGCGCGCCCTTGAACCCGTGGTGCACTCCTGCGGACGGGTGGTCGGGTGCGACCCTGGCGATCAGGTTCGGGGTCAGGTCGTGGTTGAACTTCTCGTCGACCAGCAGCGCGAGTTGCCGGTCGAGCAGGTCGGCGACGCTGGCCATGGCGGTGCCCAGCGCGTGTGAGGCGTGTGCGACGTGTCCGCCGTAGAAGTTGCCGCTGTTGTGCACGATACCGGCGTCCGCGTCGAACAGCGGGTTGTCGTTGGAGGAGTTGATCTCGAAGCCGAGCCACTGCTCGACCCAGGTCATCGTGTCCCGCAGGACGCCGATGACGTGCGGGGCGCAGCGGATCGAGTAGGGCTCCTGGATGCGGCGTTCCAGTTCGAGATAGGTCTGTTCGTCGTCGAGATTGGCGCACATCAGGTCGGTGTCGCTGACGGCGAGTTGCGAACCGCTGAGGAAGCCGTGGATGTTCGCGGCGGTGTCGATCTGTCCGGGATGCGGCTTGTGCTGGTGCGGGAACGGGTCGAACTGATCGGCGCTGCCCCGGCGAACTTCGGTGGCGAACGCGGTGCACAGTTCGGCCGCCCAGGCGATCTCGGCGGCCTCGGCAAAGGCCAGGGTGGCATAGGCTGCCATGAAGGAGGTTCCGTTGACCAGCGCGAGGCCTTCCTTGGCCTGTAACTGGACCGCCTCAAGTCCGTTGGCGGACAGCACGTCCGCAGCCGCTGCCGTCCCGCCGTCGCAGCGAACGGTGCCTTCGCCGGTCAGCGCGGCGGCGAGATAGCTCAGCGGGGCGAGGTCACCGCTGGCACCGACGGAGCCGCGTTCCGGGATCTGCGGCAGGATATCGCGTTCCAGTAGGTCGAGGATGAGCCGGATCGGCTCCTCCCGGATGCCGGAGTTGCCGCGGGCCGCGCAGTTCGCCCTGATCAGCATGGTCGCTCGGATCACATCGGACGGCGCGATCGGTCCGACCCCGACGCGTAGGAAGCGCAGCAGGTTGCGTTGCAGGTCGGCGGTCTTCTCGGAGCTGATCTGCCGGCCGCTGCTGTCGCCGAACCCTGTCGTGACACCGTAGATCGGAATACCCGACTCGATGATTCGTTCCTTCGCCCGCAGCGAGGCCTTCATCCGGATCGCCGCATCGCTGGAAATACCGAACGCGTAGCCGTGCGGGGCCGCCGCGACGCGGGCGACCTCGGCCGGGGTGAGGGTGTAGCCGTCAAGCAGGATCTCAGCAGGTTCCAGTTCGGCGGATTCTAGGTCGAGCACTGAGTCGGGGGTTGCCATGGCCTACGTCTCCTCACGTGCGCAGCTTGTCCTGGGATACGACGCGCCAACGTTGGTGAGCCGTGGGCACGCGCGAGCGGTACGTCGAAATTGCGGCACACCGCACTATGCGCGCTCGATACTTGTGCACTTCACTAGTTGTCCGATCGGGAACGACTGTTGCCCGATCGGACAACGGGGTCCATGGGGGCTTAGCAGAACGAATCCCTCTCGAACCGAGGTACTCGGGTCGACGGCTCGATTACTAGGCATTTCCCGCCACATCGGCGTGTTGACTCGGTCACACGACGTACGAGCACGCACGACCGGATACCAAGGGAGCGCAAGCGCATGTGTGGTATTACCGGTTGGCTCTCGTTCGACCGCGACCTGGCGGAACAGGGCGGCGAAGCCCTCGACGCGATGACCGAGACCATGGCCTGTCGAGGCCCGGACGCGAGGGGCACCTGGCTGGACCGGCATGCCGCGCTGGGGCACCGGCGGCTGTCGGTCATCGACATCGAGGGCGGCGCCCAGCCGATGACCCTGGACACCCCGGCGGGCACGCTGGCCATGGTCTACAGCGGCGAGGCCTACAACTTCACCGAA
>DATATE010000255.1:0-67643 GCA_036268955.1 Pseudonocardiaceae bacterium | reverse complement strand
GGCGTGGATGGCCGCGCTGATCCGCTGCCAGTACTGGGCAAGGCCGACGCGAAAGTAGTCCCGGATCGTCGTCCCCAGTTGACGCAGCGCCTCGGCGTGCCCGTCCGCCACCGCGAGGGCCATTCCGTCGAGGGGTTGGCGTATCGCCAGTTTGCCGAGGTCGGCGCGCAGTCTGCGGCGCGGCGTGACCAGGACGTTCTCCAGCGCCTGGTCGAGGTCGACGCCGCCGGCCGCCGGGGTGAGGAAGTCCGGCGAGTAGCCGTGTGGTGGCGCGAGACGCAACAGCCAGCTGTCCTTCGCTGGCAGGTGGGCGCGTACCCGGCGTCGCCACTCGTCGAAAACGAATGCGCCGTCCCGATCTCGGAGTTTATGCAGGCTGAGGAGTACTTCCCACATCGGCTCCGGCCCCTTGGCCAACCGAACCCGTGCAAGATCGTCCATAGAGAAATGCATGCGAATCGTCATAAAGATCCCCCGAAAACAAATCCCGCCCCTGCGCGAAAGGTTACCACGCACGGCGACTATGCGGGCGCCACAGCCGGGTGAACATCCTTGCGGCCGCACTTGACTACGCAACTTTTCGGGCAGGCCTGAAAGGTTCTCCCACCACAGTGCGAGCCGTGTGACCGTAACGGCGTGTTCGCGGCAGGGATGTCGGGGGCCAAGTCCATTGTTCAGAGAAGGGGAATGCGGTAATGAACAAGCTTCGAATCATCGTGTCGGGTGTCGTTGTCGCTGCCGGTCTGTTGATCCCGGCTACCGCCGCCCAGGCAAGTCCAGCTTCCACCGCCGCGTCACCGGCGGGCACCGTGGAGGGCTGTCCGAGCGGGGACGTCTGCATCTACCCGGAGAACACGGGGTGGAACAACGGCCAGCCGTCGAACTTCTACTACACCTACGGCTGCTACAACCTGGTCAACCAGCTCGGAGTGCACCGCGTCTTCAACAACCAGACCGGCGGCGCGGTAGTCGATTTGTATACCGGATACAACTGCAGTGGGAACCTGGTCACCGAGGGGCCGGCCGGCGATTACGCTGACCTGGACCTCACGCCGATCAATTCGATCGCGCTCAGGCCGTAGTAGATTCCCGGCGCCGTTCAGCATGATCGGGGGAGTTGTGCCGAACGCGCGTCCCGAGGCGGGAAGAACGACGAGAAAGACCTGTTGTCTGGCAATTCAGGTCTGGCTCCGGAGATATCGTCAACGATATCGGATGCCACGGTCGTTCTTCCCGCCGCCGGATCGCGCGCCGGCCGGTTCCGGCGTGCTGGTGACATGCCGTGGGAGCAGGAATGGCGTGCCAAGGAGCACAACCCCGGCCAGCGCGAGAGCCGCACGCGGACTGGTGAGCTGTGCCAGCAGGCCCCACGCCAGGGTGATCACCGCGATGCTGGTGCTGGTGCTGATCGACCAGGCGGTGAGGACGCGGGCCTGGCGGTCGGTGTCGGTGTTGGTCAACCGGTAAGCGGCGAAGACGGGGTTGAAGATGCTCGCGCAGATGATCAACCCCAGTTCGGTGGCCATCACGATCAGCAGCCCGGCAAGGCCCGGCCGGATGAACGCCAGGCCGAGGGGCCAGCAGGCACGGAGCACGCCGAACACCCGCAGCACCGACTGTTCGCCGTAGCGGGAAGCGGCGCGGCGGGCCAGCCGTGACCCGATCAGGCCACCGATACACGGAACCGCGAACGCCAGCCCGTACTCCCAGACCGGGAACCGAAGGGTGGTGAGCATCAGCACCGACAGGAGCGGCTCCGTGGCCATGATCAGCCCGTTGACCAGCATGACATTGAAGAACAACGGGCGCAGCGTTGGGTGGGTGAGGAGGTAACGCCACCCCTCGACGAGATCGCTCCACCGACGCGGCTGGGCCTTCCTCGGGCTCGGTGGTTGCTCGGGCTCCCTGATCGCGGTGATGCCGAGCGCCGAGAGGAGGTAGCTCATCGCATCGACGACGACGGTGGTCACCGGCCCCAACAGCCCGATGGCGGCGCCACCAAGGGGCGGTCCGATGATCGTGGCCGACCAGGTGGTCGACTCGAAACGGCTGGTGGCCACCAGAAGCCCGTCGGCGGGGACGATGCTCCTGAGGTAGGCGCCACTGGCGGCGGTGAACGCGATCTTCGCCGCCGCGGTGACGACGGAGACCACCAACAGTTGTACGAAGGACAGCACGCCAAAGCAGTAGGCGAGCGGGATGGATGCCAGTGCCGCGAAGCGGATCGCGTCCATGGCGATCATGACCGGCCGCTTCGCGCGGAACTCCATCCACGGCCCGAGGGGGACCGCCAGCAGCGCTCCGATCGCGAGCCCGGACGAGGACAGGGCGGCCACTTCCGCCGAGCCGGCGTTCAGGACCTTGATGGCAACGACCGAGAACGCGCCGAACCCGAGCCAGGTCCCGTAGGCGCTGACCGCGTAGGCGGCCCACAACCACTCGAACGACCGGCCAAGGCTCGCCCTCCGCCACATTGTCGGCACCTGCTTCGCTCCGCTCCACCCGTCATGGACAACCCGCTGTTGTCCGGGAGATTGAAGCCGGTCGACCCACGTCGCCACCAACAACGGATCCAGCGGCGTGTCACAACTCCTGGTTGTGCGAGTAGGTTCTGCCGAGTGGAGCTGGATGCGGTTCGTACCTTTGTCGCCGTTGCCGAGACCGGCCAGTTCCAAGCGGCTGCCGACGATCTGGGTATCACCCAGCAGGCGGCCTCGAAACGAGTAGCCACCCTGGAGCGAGAACTCGGCGTGCTGCTGTTCGCGCGGGCGGCAAGAGGAGCCCGGCTCACCGTCGACGGGCAGGCACTGCTGCCCCACGCCCGCGAACTCCTCCGCGCCGCCGAACGTGCCACGGCGGCGGTGACGCCAGGGCGCAGGGCGCTGCGGATCGACGTCGTCAACCGCAGGATCGCACCCGCCGGCATTCTGCACGCCTTCTACCAGCAGCACCTCGACATCGAGCTGGATGTCGTCGCCCTGACCAACACCGACGCCGCGTCGGCGCTGGCCGAGGTCGCCGCCGGCACCCTTGACGCGACCTTCCGGTCCCTGCGGGACTCCGCCCGCAAGGTCCCGAGCGGCCTGCGGTCCTCGCGGGTCATCGACGACCGGCACGAACTCCTTGTCGGCCCACGGCACCCGTTGGCGAACGTCAAGAGCGTGCCGCTGGCCGAACTCGCCAACTACCCCATCTGGATGCCCGGCATGTCCGACCCCGAGCCGGTCGGCTACTACCACGATCTGGCGGAGGCCTTCGGGCTCACCATCGACACGATCGGGCCGAGCTTCGGCGTCGAAACGCTTCTCGCCGAAATCGCGGACTCGACCCAACTCGCCAATTTCGTCGGCGAAGGCTCGCGATACCTCTGGCCGGAAAGCTACGACCTCCGCCGAATCCCCGTCGTCGACCCGACCCCGGTCTATCCGCTCTCCGTGATCTGGCGAGCGGACAACGCACACCCCGTTCTCGCGGACTTCCTTGAGTACCTGAAGGTCAGGTACTCAGCGACAGACAGCGATGACGTCTGGGTTCCGGACTGGGCCCGCTGAGATCCCTGTTTGGCCGGCAGAAGAATCCAGCGCGCCGCCGTTTTGCCCCGTGCATCCGGCATGGCGGTGATCCGTTTTGCCCCGTGCACCTGGCATGGCGGTGATCTCCCGAACCGTGCGGTGTCGACCCGGTTGACGTGGTGGTTCCCGCGCTACTGGTACGGGAACCACCACCGCGTCACCGCTGGGCGGGCGCCTGGCCGGCGGCCGTCCCGGATTCGTTGCTGTGCACGAGTTCGGCGATCAGCTGTTGCTCGGCAGGCGACAGCACTTCCTCCCGAACGACACCACCGGCGACGTCCGGGAAAGGCCCGATGCCCGTGTCTGCTCCTTTACATCGTTGTATTTTTACCGGCCATGGCCGCCGCTGGATCGACCGTGCGTTGGGGTGTGACAGCTGCCAGGAAAGCGGCTTCCGCGAGGCCCTGACAATGCGATTTCCTCGACTGTGTCTCGCGGTGTTCCCTATTCGTTTGTCTCGACGGTCATGGCGCCTGTGTGCCGGCGGTCAGATGAGTGGGAAGTTCTGCGCGGGAGATCCGTTGCACGGCCAGATCTGTAGTTGGGTGCCGTTGGCGGTGTTGCCGTTCGGGTCGTCGAGGCACAGTCCGGATTGTGGGTTGAGCAGTGATCCGTTGGTCTGTTGGATCCACTGTTGGCCGCCGACGCCGTTGCAGTCCCACAACTCGACCTCGGTGCCCTCGGCGGTGCCGTCACCGATGATGTCGAGACAGCGGCCCAGCGTCTCCAGCGAGTTGTCGCTGTTGTGGTACCAGTGCTGGTCGACGGCGTAGGACTGGCAGTCCCAGAGTTGGACCGCGGTGCCGTCCACGCCGGTGTCGTCGCCACCGACATCGAGGCACTTGCCCGGCGAGTTGACGACCGGACCGCCGCCGTTCACGGAGAACTCCTGCGCCGCGGATCCGTTGCACTGGTAGATCTGTAGTTGGGTGCCGTTGGCGGTGTTGTCGCTCGGGTCGTCGAGGCACAGTCCGGATTGTGGGTTGAGCAGTGATCCGTTGGTCTGTTGGATCCACTGTTGGCCGCCGACGCCGTTGCAGTCCCAGAGTTCGACCTCGGTGCCCTCGGCGGTGCCGTCACCGATGATGTCGAGACAGCGGCCGATGGTGGACAGCGAACCGTTGGCGTTGTGGGTCCAGTGCTGGTCCTCGGCGTAACTCTGGCAGTTCCAGAGTTGCACCGCGGTGCCGTTGGTGCCGGTGTCGTCGCCGCCGACGTCGACGCACTGGCCACCGGGGCCTGCGATGGTGCCCTGCGGACCGTTGGGGACGTTCGTCTCGCCGCTGTAGCCGACCGAGACGACATTGGCCTGCACGGCGTCGTCGGTCGCGTCACTCGGGTAACCGGCGACCATCACACCCTCGAAGAAGGTGCCCATGTTCCAGTTGCTGTTGTCACCGCCGGTGCCCAGGATGATGCCGCCCTCCTGGTGCATCGGCAGGTATCCGCCTTGCGTTGGCAGCGAACCGTTCCACCAGGTCGACAGGCCGCCGGACTGCGAGTTGCCGCCCTTGAGCGCATAGGTGGTCTGCCCGTTGTCCTTCACCATGGCGGTCACGTACGTACTGTTGTTGCCCTGGTTGGCGGTGTTGGAACCGTTGGCGCCCTGGAACATGCCGTTCTCCATGTCGGCCTCGACCCAGGGGCCGGAACCGGAACAGGGCTGGAAGTAACAGGTGGTCGCGATGCTCACCGCGTCCATGTGGCCGTTGCCGGTGTCGTACGGCGTGCTCTCGGCGTTGCCGTAGTCGAAGCAGCAGTTGCTGCCGACGTGCGTGCCGCTGGCCACCATGTACTCGCCCTCGGGCGCGCCGTTGGTGGCAACGCCCTTCGCCACACCGGTGTACCGGTAGCCGACACCGGGGGAGATCCACACGCCGTACACCTTGTGGCCGCCGGCGCTGACCGCGATCTCGGCGGCGTCCGCGGCACGGTCGGCGCCGCTCGCACCGCCGGCCGGACCAACGCTGAGGTCGTTGTGGTTGGCGGTCTGGTCGTAGATCTTGGTGATCTGGCAGGTGGTGTTCGCGCAGAACGAGTCCTGTGCCGCCGCGTTGGCGTAGCCGCCGGTGGACAGC
Organism: Pseudonocardiaceae bacterium; assembly: GCA_036268955.1. GTDB lineage: Bacteria > Actinomycetota > Actinomycetes > Mycobacteriales > Pseudonocardiaceae > CAJCJE01. The sequence continues at coordinate 61,993 of DATATE010000255.1, read as the reverse complement.
AGACCGATGTCGCTGGTCGCCCCGTCGGAGGCGCGACGCACCTGGTAGAGCGGGCCGTCATAGGCGGCGAACAGGGCACGGGTGGTGCTGTGCGCCGCGACGCAGGGGGTGCCCCCGGCGGCATAGATGTCGCAGGGGAGCGAGCCGGCGGCCTGGGCGGTGCCGGGTAACAAGACGAGAGCGCCCATGGCGAGCGCGAATGCCGCGAGAGCGGCGATGACGTTCCGTCTCCATTGACGGAGTAATCGAGCGATCACGCCGAACCTTCTTTCTGACCTGGCGGGTGTTAGCCGAAAGAAAAACGAAAAGAAACGGCTGAAACAGAAAGTGATGCACTGGCTACAGCCGGGTCAGTATGCGCAGGCATGGTTGGCTTTGGTAAGTGCTGTTCGAAGATGTTTAATTCACGCAGCAGGGTACGTACGTCGACGGCCCCACCGTGGTCACGGTGGGGCCGTCGGGGAGCGGGTCAGCGTTCGGCGCGGAACTCGGCAGGCCGTTCGGCAGGCGCCTCGGCCAGTGCGCGGCGGGCGTCTTCCGGGCCGAAGTCCTTGCCGTAGACCGGTGTTCCCGGCTGCTGCCGCCAGGACTCCTCGATGCTGCCGCCGTCGATGGCGTCGAAGCCGAGGTCTTCCACCAGGTCGAACACGAGTTTCTTGCCGGGCCCCTCGGCACCGGCGACGGGCAGCGCGATCCGCCCCTGCGCGCCCTGCGGCTTGCCGTCAGCCAGCAGGCGCTTCCAGTAGATCCCGTTGAACACCTTGAGCACCGGTGCTCCGATGCGTTCGGCCACCCAGGCGCTTTCCGGCTGACCCTGCTCGATGGCCTCGATGTACCCGTCCCGCCGCGGGTAGTAGTTGTTCGTCTCGATGACCGGTGCGTCCGGCTTGCGCGCGGCCACGATGCCGGCCGCGAGATCGGGCACGTTCTTCTGCGGGATGCTGACGATCACCAGATCGGCGTCCTCGGCAGCCTCGGCGGCCCGGACCGCCGTCGCACCGGTTTCCTCGGCCAGTTCGGCCAGTGTCTCGGGGGCACGCGAGTTCGCCACCCGCACCTCGTGCCCGAGTTCGCGCAGCCTGCGTGTCAGCGTGCCGCCGATGTTCCCGGCGCCGATGATCCCGATCTTCATTCGGTACTCCTTGGTTGGACGCTCCTCTCCGGTCGTAACTTCGCCACTAATCGAACTATTCCGGTCGTGCTCGCCGGGGACGGGTCCAGGTCGGCCGGTGCGCGGCCGACCTGGACGCCGCCGATCAGACCAGGTCGTACCGGTCTGAGTTCATGACCTTGTCCCACGCGGCCACGAAGTCGCCAACGAACTTGTCCCGCGCGTCGTCGCTGGCGTAGACCTCCGCGAGCGCACGCAGTTCGGAGTTCGAGCCGAAGACGAGGTCGACGCGGCTACCGGTCCACTTGACCGCACCACTGTCGTCGCGACCCTCGAAGGTCTCCGCGTCCTCGGCCGTCGGCTTCCAGGTGATGCCGAGGTCGAGCAGGTTCACGAAGAAGTCGTTGGTCAGCGACTCGGGCGCCGAGGTGAACACGCCGAGCGGGGACTGCTGGTGGTTCGCGCCGAGGACGCGAAGGCCACCGACGAGAACGGTCAGCTCGGGCGCGCTGAGGTTCAGCAGGTTCGCCCTGTCGACCAGCAGGTACTCCGACGGCAGGCGGTTGCCCTTGCCCCGGTAGTTGCGGAACCCGTCGGCGCCGGGCTCCAGCGCGGCGAAGGACTCCGCGTCGGTCTGCTCCTGCGAGGCGTCGGTGCGGCCGGGAGTGAACGGAACCTCGATGTCTCGGCCGGCGTTCTTGGCGGCCTGCTCGACGGCGGCGCATCCGCCGAGCACGATGACGTCGGCCAGCGAGACCTGCTTGCCACCGGAACCGTTGAACGCCTGCTGGACGCCTTCCAGGGTGCGCAGCACCGTGGCCAGTGCGTCGGGGTCGTTGGCCTCCCAGTCCCGCTGCGGCTCAAGGCGGATACGCGCCCCGTTCGCGCCACCGCGCTTGTCGCTACCGCGGAACGTCGAGGCCGAGGCCCACGCGGTGGCGACGAGTTGGGAGACCGACAGCCCGGAGTCGAGGATCTTGGCCTTGAGGGCGGCGATCTCCTCGGCCCCGATGGGCTCGTTGCCCGCCTCGGGCACGCGGTCCTGCCAGAGCAGCGCCTCCTGCGGCACCAGCGGGCCGAGGTAGCGCTGGATCGGACCCATGTCGCGGTGGGTCAGCTTGAACCAGGCCCGCGCGAACGCGTCCGCGAACTGGTCGGGGTGCTCGTGGAAACGCCGCGAGATCGGCTCGTAGACCGGGTCGAAGCGCAGCGCGAGGTCGGTGGTGAGCATCGTCGGCGGGCGCTTGAGCGTGCCGTCCTCGGGGTCGGGCACGGTGTTGGCTGCCGCGCCGTCCTTCGGCTGCCACTGGTTGGCGCCTGCCGGGCTCTTGGTCAGCTCCCATTCGTGGCCGAACAGGTTGTCGAAGAAGGTGTTGCTCCACCTCGTCGGCGTTGCCGTCCAGGTGACCTCGATGCCACTGGTGATCGCGTCCCGCCCCTTGCCGCTACCGAAGCCGTTCTTCCAGCCGAGACCCTGCTGCTCCAGCGGGGCGCCCTCGGGTTCCGGGCCGACGTACTGGTCCGGGTCGGCCGCACCGTGGGTCTTGCCGAAGGTGTGCCCGCCCGCGATCAGCGCGACGGTCTCCTCGTCGTTCATCGCCATCCGCAGGAAGGTCTCGCGAATGTCGCGTGCCGAGGCGAGCGGGTCGGGGACGCCGTTGGGGCCCTCCGGGTTGACGTAGATCAGGCCCATCTGGACCGCGGCCAACGGGTCTTCCAGCTCCCGGTCACCGGTGTAGCGCTCGTCGCCGAGCCAGGTGGTTTCCGGACCCCAGTAGACGTCCTCGTCGGGCTCCCAGACGTCCTCCCGGCCACCGGCGAAGCCGAAGGTGGTGAAGCCCATCGTCTCAAGGGCGCGGTTGCCCGCGAAGATGATCAGGTCGGCCCAGGAGACCGTGCGGCCGTACTTCTTCTTCACCGGCCACAGCAGCCTGCGTGCCTTGTCCAGGTTCGCGTTGTCCGGCCAGCTGTTCAGCGGCGCGAAGCGCTGCATCCCGGCGCCGGCACCGCCGCGGCCGTCGCTGATGCGGTAGGTGCCCGCGCTGTGCCACGCCATCCGGATCATGAACGGCCCGTAGTGGCCGAAGTCGGCGGGCCACCACTCCTGCGAGGTGGTCAGCGCCGCGTCGACGTCGACGGCCAGCGCGTCGAGGTCGACGCCGTTGAACGCGGCCGAGTAGTCGAAGTCCTCGCCCATGGGGTTGGCCACGGCAGGGTGCTTGCGCAGGATCTTCAGGTTGAGCTGGTTCGGCCACCATTCACGGTTGCTGCCGCCCTCGGTCGGGTGCTTGAAGCGCCCGGCCGCGACGGGGCACCCGGCTGCGCTCTCCTCGTTCATCTCGCCAACAACGGCGTCAGGACTGTCAGACACGGGAAATCCTTCCGGGATCACAGGGTGTGCTCAGGAACTGGGTGCGGTGGAACAGTCGGGGCACAGGCCCCAGTAGATGACCTCGGCCTCGTCGATCGTGAAGCCGTGATCATCGGATGCGGTCAAACAGGGCGTGTCGCCGACGGCGCAGTCGACATCGTCGACAGCCCCGCACGACCGGCACACGACATGGTGATGGTTGTCCCCGACCCGCGCCTCGTAGCGCGCGACGGACCCCGGTGGCTCGATGCGACGCAGCAGGCCCGCGCCGGTCAGCGCGCGCAGAACGTCGTATACGGCCTGGTGGGACACTGTGCCGAGATCCGCCCGTACGACACCGAGGATGGAGTCGGTGTCGGCGTGCGGGTGGGCATGCACTGCGGTCAGTACCGCGATCCGAGGACGTGTCACCCGTAGCGCGGCTCCGCGCAACATGCGCTCGAAGTCCGAAGTCGTGGGCACGTGCCGAAGTGTGGCCCATTTTCTGGAATCAATCAAGTTCGCCGGGCCGAGATGGTGAACCCGACCGGAGGAACTTGTCGGGAGCGGCCGTGGAAGGTGGCGCGGTAGGCGGTGGGGGAGACGCCGACGACGCGTTGCAGGTGCAGTCGCAGGGAGCCGCCGGTGCCGAAGCCGGCCCGTTCGGCGACCTGATCGACCGGCAGGTCCGTGGTTTCCAGCAGGTGCCGGGCCTGGTCGAGGCGCTGTTGGTTGAGCCAGTGCAACGGGGACACGCCCACCTCGTCGCGGAAGCGGCGGGTGAAGGTGCGGGTGCTCATCGCGGCGCGCCGGGCGAGGTCGGCGAGGTCGACGGGCTGGTCGAGATGGGCCAGCACCCAGCTCCGCACCGTGGCGGTGGACGACTCGGCCGGATCGGGGACCGGGTGCTGGATGTACTGGGCCTGGCCGCCTTCCCGGTGCGGCGGCACCACGACCTTGCGCGCGACATCGGCGGCGACCGCGGCGCCGTGGTCGCACCGGATCATGTGCAGGCACAGGTCGATACCGGCGGCCTCGCCCGCTGAGGTCAGCACCTCGCCGTTGTCGGTGTAGAGCACGTCGGGGTCGAGCCGCACGCCGGGAAACGCCAGTCGGAACGCCGCCGCGGAGTTCCAGTGTGTCGTCGCCGACCGTCCGTCCAGCAGACCGGCCGCGGCAAGGACGAACGCGCCGGTGCAGATCGAGGCGATCCGGGTGCCGGGCCGGATCAGGGCAAGGGCATCGCCGAGCGGGCCGGTGAGCGGTGCGGTCAGTCCCTGGTCCACCGAGGAGTGCGCGGCCGGGATCACCACGGTGTCCGCATCGGCCAGTGCCTGCGGACCATGCTCGACCAGTACGGAGAAGTCCGCGTCGGTGGGTATCAGGCCCGGTTCGAGTGCGCAGCTGCGCACGGCATAGCGGTCTCCCGCCGCGCTGAAGAGCTGGTGCACGAGGCCCAGCTCCAACGGCAGCACACCGGGACGCACCAGCACGGCAACGCGATGAGGCACCGCAGCGCGATGAGACACGGCAATGCGATGGGGCGTGGCAGCGCGATGAGACATGGCCCGATCTTCGCACATGTTGTCTTCCAGCCAACGGCCGAACGGTCCGAGCACTGCCATCGTGGAGGCCATGAACGTGTTGTGGGTGCTGGCCCATCCGGACCACCGATCGCTCAGTGCCGCGCTGCACCGCGACGGGGTGGCTGCGTTGGGCGAGGCCGGGCACACCGTCGAGGTGTCCGACCTGTACGCGATGAAGTGGAATCCCGTCGTCGACCGCGAGGACTACGAGGCAGGACCCGAGCGCCTGCGGGTCGGCCCGGAGTCCGGCCGCGCCCGCGTCGAGGGCAGGCTCAGCGGGGACATCGTCGCCGAGCAGGCGAAACTGGACCGCGCGGATCTGCTGGTGTTGCAGTTTCCGCTGTGGTGGTTCGGGATGCCCGCGATCCTCAAGGGCTGGGTCGACCGGGTCTTCGTGCACGGGTACGCCTACAACATCCCGGACCCGGACCGCCCCGGTCGCAGCCTGCGTTACGGCACCGGTGGCCTTGCGGGCAAGCGTGCCCTCGCGGTGGTGACCGTCGGCGGGGGTGAGGGGTCCTACCAGCCGCGCGGCATCGACGGCGCGCTGGACGATCTGCTGTTTCCCTTGCTGCACGGCACTTTCTGGTACACCGGGATGGCGCCGCTGCCCCCGGTCGCCCTGTACGGCGCCAACCATGTCTCCGCCGAGCAGTACCGCGTGGCCGCCGAGGGCCTGCGCGGGCGCCTCCTCGGCGCGGGCACGACCGACCCGATCCCGTACCGCAGCCAGACCGGCGGCGACTACGACGAGAAAATGCTGCTACGCGAGGAGATCGCGGCCGACCGAACCGGACTGGCGGCCCACCGCGCCTGAGCGGAGACCGGCAGCCACCTCGGCTGCCGGCTCCCGATCATGTCCGGAAAGGATAGTCCGTAAAGGACTTCTGAGAACGGAAGTGGCTACCTGCCTGACAGCAGTGCGAGCGCCGGGACGAACCGGGCCGCGTTGACGGTGCCGTTGCCGCTGGCCAGGTCGTAGCCCGGCCCAGCGTTGTAGCCGACGACCGTGTGGGTCGTGCCGTCGCTGTTGGTGAACGGGCCGAAGGTGTTGTTGCCCTGGGTCACGTCCACGACACCTGCCGCCGCGTGCGGGAGCTTGGCCAGCAGGTAGAGCCGACTGTTGATGTCGCCGATCGAGTGACCGGCCAACTGATCGGCCATGGCGACGATGCCGGCGAACTCCGGCGACGCCTCACTGGTGCCGCCGACGAGGTGGTAACCGACGCTGTTCGGCTCGAACGAGTAGTACAGGACCACGGCGCCGTCGACGGCCGCGCTCATCGAGATGTCCGGGGTTCCCCGGTGGTTACCGGTAACCTGGCGCACACTGTCCTGGAAGGACGGACGAGGGAACACCGATGACACGCCGCCGCCACCGGCGCCGCCGCCGACGGAGTCGAGGTCGTTCCACACCACGTCCGGTGCGAGCCGATTGCCATTGGCGTCAAGGTCGAGCATGGTGCCGCCGACCGAGGTGACCAGCGGATCGGCGGAGGGCCAGCTGTTCACCCGCATCGGATACAGGTCGGTGCCGTTGCTCTCGGCGTCGGTCGCGCCGTCGTCACCGGAGCTGGCCAGCACGGTGACATTGTGTGCTGCCGCGTTCTGGAACGCCGAACGCAGGTTCAGGATCGACTGCGCGCTCGGGAAGGTCTGCTCGGTCGCGCCGAAACTCTGCGAGATCACGTCACCGAGGTGATGGTTGATCACGAAGTTCTCGGCCTTGACGATCTCCGGAAAGCCTTGCACGCCTTCGGTTTCCGATACGGGAGTCTCTTCGAGCAGAATCTTCGCGCCGGGCGCGAACACGTGCGACCACTCGACATCCAGCGTGGTCTCGTCGGCCCAGCCCGTCATATCGCTGTTGTTCGGGTCGAACGGCGGCACCGGGCCGGCGTCCTGGCGGATCGTCAGGGCAGGCGGATCGGGCAGGCCGAACGTCTGGTCGAACACGTGCAGGTCATTGGCGATGGTCGGGGAGCCGAAGGCATCGACGATCACGATGGTCCTACCCCGGCCGTCGATGCCCGCCTTGTGCAGGGGAGCGAGGTTGTAGGCGGTGGTGAGCTGGGCGGGCTGATAGCAGTGGATGCCCAGATTCGCCAGGCAGTACGCGGTGGTCGGCGGGGTGGCGAGGGTCTTGCCGTTGATCGGGTCCTTGATGAACGGATGCGGTGCCACCGAACCGGCCGTCGAGGGCGACGCGGCAACGGAATCGGCGGCGGTTCCCGCCACCAGGCTGATGGCTCCGACGGCGACCACTGTCGCCACCGTGAACCATCGGGTTGGACGTAACGCCATGGCTTCCTCCTCAACACTGGGGAACGCGCGTGCAGGGCGAGCGCGCTGGGCGGTAGCCAATCCACCCAGGTAAGGCATCGTCGCTGGTGGGGCTGATGTTGCAGACAAAAAGGCACCTTTGCGCTGCGCCACCGACCTGTTCGCCAGCGTGTTCGGTTCCACCCGGTTGGACCAGGAGCGGTCTCGGCGCGAGATCCGCCCCTGCGCGGCGCGGATCGAGCGGCCCGCCGATCGCGCCGGCCCGCGGTACGGCCGGCGCCCTTCCAGACAAACCATCTGTGAGCTGCGGTGATGCCTCATCGGTATTGACCGATGCGGAACAGATCTTGGACACGACATACCGACTGCCCGCACAGTGGAGTCACGGCCCGGCGCCACCTCGTGCGGCAGTTGGACCGGGAGTCCGCGCAGCGGGGACCGGTCAGTGGTCTCGACGCCGGTCATCACATCACCGCACTTCGGGAGGATCTCGTGGGCACCACCACCGTGGTCGAGGCGGCCCGCACGGCCTTGGGGCCGCTCGGCGTGTTCCTGCCGGCCTCGTTCACCAGTGCGATCTCCATCGACCTGCAACGTGAGTCCGTCGGCAGGCTCGAACGTGCCGGTTATCGCACGACCTGGACCAACGAGGTCGTCGGCGGCAAGGACGTGTTCGTGCAACTCGCCGTGCTGCTGGCCGCCACCGAGCGGATGGTGTTCGGCACCGGCATCGCCAACATCTGGGCGAGGCCGCCGCAGACCATGCACGGTGCGGCGGCGTTGTTGGCCCAGGCCTATCCCGGCCGGCTCGTGCCCGCGCTCGGGGTCGGCTACCCGCAGCAGGCGAGCAGCGTCGGTCGGGAGTTCGGCAGTCCGCTGGTCACCATGCGCGACTACCTGTCCGGGATGGCCGAGCAGACCTGGCCGCCCGCACCCGAGGTGCCCTATCCCAGGATCATCGGCGCGAACGGCCCGAAGATGCTCGCGCTGGCCGGCGAGATCGCCGACGGGGCGCTGCCGGCCGCGCTGCCCGCTGAGTTCACCGCGCAGGCCAGGCAGATTCTCGGTCCGGACAAGCTGCTGGTCATCGGCCTTTCCACGGTCACGGACCCCGATCCCGACCGGGCAAGGGCGATGGCGCGGGACTCCGTGGCCAACCGGATCGGCCTGCCCTCGTTCGTGGCCATCCTGACCCGGCTCGGCTATCCGGACCAGGAGATCGCCGAGGTGAGCGAGCGGCTGGTGGACTCGATCGTCGCTCACGGCAGCCCGGCCGCGATCGCGGCGAAGGTACGCGAGCACCTGGCCGCGGGCGCCGATCACGTGACGCTCATGCCGCCGTTGGGGAGCGACCCCACGGACGGTATCGACCAACTGGAACAGCTCGCCCCGGCACTGGCCGAGTTCACCTGATCGGCTCCCGCGCGGTCGGTCCGGCCTGCGGGTCGGTCCGAGCCTGCGGTTGGTCGTGGCCTGCGGTCAGTCGTGGCCTGCGGTCAGTCGAGAAGGTCTTCGATGGTGATGGGGATGTGGCGGACGCGGGTGCCGGTCGCGTTGGCGACGGCGTTGGCGACCGCGGCGGCCATGCCCACCGTGCCGATCTCGCCGATGCCCTTGGCCCCGACCGCGTTGTGCAGGGTGTCCGGGTATTCGACGAACTGCACGTCGACATCTGGGATGTCCGCGTTCACCGGCAACAGATAGCCGGCGAAGTCGGCGTTGGCCAGCCGGCCGTTGGGTTCGATCTCAAGGCCTTCGTGCAGGGCCGCCGAGACTCCCCAGATCATGCCGCCGACGAGCTGGCTGCGCGCCGTCGTCGCATTGATGATCCGACCGGCGTCGAAGACACCGAGCATCCTGGACACCCTGGTCTCGCGTGTCCACCTGTGCACCCGCACCTCGCAGAACTGGGCGCCGAACGAACTGAACGAGTGCTTCGTCAGTTCCTCGCCCGGTGCCGAGGAGCCGATCGCGGAGATCGACGGGCGATCCAGCGCGTGGAGCACCTCGCCGAAGGTCATGGCCCGGCCCTCCGCCAGTACCTGACCGTCCGCGTAGGAGACCTCTTTCCCTTCGAAGGGCGCGCCCGGCGCGGAGGCCACCGCCAACAGCCGGTCGATCACCTCGGCGGCGGCGACCATGATGGCCGAGCCCGCGCTCGCGGTAGCGGTCGAACCGCCGGACATGCCGCCCGGTGGGAGCGCCGAATCGCCGAGGTGCGGCCTGACCCGCTCCCTCGGAATGTCCAGTGATTCCGCGCCCACCATGGACAACACGGTCAGCAGGCCGGTTCCCGGATCGGCGCCGCTCGTGGCGACCGAGGCCGTGTCGTCGGCCAGCAGGGTGACTTCGACCGTGGCGGGGAAGCGGATCGCGGGGAACATGGCGGTGGCCGTGCCCATCCCGACCAGCCAGTCGCCGTCGGTGTGACCGTTGGGGGAGCGGTTGGCCCAGCCGAACCGCGTCGCGCCGATCCGGAAGCACTCGTCAAGGTGCTTGCTCGACCACTGTAGGTCCCTGCCCGGCGGCGCGGTGGAGTTGTTGCGCAGCCGCAGTTGGATCGGGTCGAGATGCAACGCGATCGCCAGCTCGTCGATCGCGCTCTCCAGCGCGAAGGACCCCGGCGCCTCGCCCGGCGCCCGCATGAAGGTGGTCGGCGGGATGTTCAGCGGCACCATCTTCTGGCTGATGGCCAGGTTCTCGGTGGCGTACCACTCCCGCGAGGTGCCGTGCGAGGTCGGTTCCACGAACGACCGGTCGATCGGCGTACTGCACCAGGAGTCGTGCCGCAGCGCGATCAGGCCGCCGTCCTCGGCGGCGCCGAGCGTGATCGTCTGCACCGTCGCGGCGCGGGTCGCGGTGGCGGTGAAGACCTGTTCCCTGCTGAGCGCGACCTTGACCGGCCGGTTCAGCGCCTTTGCCGCGGCGGCGGCCAGGAAGGCCGCGACCGAGGTCCGGCCCTTGCCGCCGAACGCACCACCGACGAACGGGTTGATCGACCGCACCGAGGCCGGGTCGACGTCCAGCGCGCTGGACAGTTCCATCGCCTGGATGTTGGCGCCCTGGTTTCCGCTGTACACCGTCAGATTGCCCGCTTCCCACACCGCGACCGCGGAATGCGGTTCCATCGCGGCGTGGTTCTGGGTCGCGGTCCGGTAGGTGGCCTCGACCACCACCGGACTGGCCGCCAGCGCGTCCTCGATGGACTCCACACCGGAGGCGAGTACGGACATCGTGGACGGAGTCCCGTCCCGACCCGGCGGCGCGTCCTCCGCGGTGGCAAGGCCGTCCTCCAGCGAGGTCAGCGCGGGACGCCGGTGGTAGGAGACCGCGATGGTCATCGCCGCGTCCCGCGCCTGCTCGAACGTCTCAGCGACCACGAGGCCGATCGGCTGCCCGTAGTAGGCGACTTCCTTGTCCTGCAAGGGAACCCAGGTTTCGCCGAACATCGGGGTGCGCGCCGTCCGCAGGTCAAGCGGGTCGAACGGCGAGTACACGCCCAGCACACCGGGAGCACTCTTGGCCGCCGTCACGTCCACGGCGTCGAGTTCTCCGTTGGCGATCGTGCTGACCACGACGTAGCCGTAGACCATGCCGGGAAAGTTGTTGTCCGCCCCGTACTTGGCCCGGCCGGTGACTTTCAGCGGGCCGTCCAGCCTGGCGGTCATCGACGATTCCCCTCGATCAGTGCGCGAACAATGGTCCGCTTCAGCAGCGACGTCTTGAAACCGTTGCCGGACAACGGCCGTGCCTCCTCGGCCGCGACGGACGCGGCGGCCTCGAAGCTCTCCTCGGTCGCCGGCGTACCCCGCAGGGCGTCCTCGACCGCGGTCAGTCGCCACGGTCGCGTCGCCACCCCGCCGACCGCGATCCGGGCATCGACGACCTGTGAGTCCTGGACGTCGAGGGCCACCGCTGCGGAACAGAGCGCGAACTCGTAGGACTGCCGGTCCCGCACCTTCACGTACGTCGAGCGCCACGCCCAGTCCAGCCGGGCGACCACGACCTCGGTGATCAGCTCACCGGGCCGCAGGTCGTTGTCGACCTCGGGAGTGTCACCGGGCAGCCGGTAGAACTCGGCCAGCCGGACGGTACGCGCGCCCTCGGCGCTGACCAGCCGGATCTCGGCATCGAGGGCGACGAGGGCGACCGCGAGGTCACTGGCGTGCGTCGCGACGCACGAGTCGCTGGTGCCCAGCACGGCGTGCATCCGGTTGGCGCCGGAGATGGCCGGGCAGCCGCTGCCGGGATCGCGCTTGTTGCAGGGCACCGCGATGTCGCGGAAGTAGCCGCACCGGGTGCGCTGCAACAGGTTGCCGCCGATACTGGCCATGTTGCGCAGCTGTTGGGAAGCACTCAGCAGCAGGGCGCGGGAGACGACCGGGTACACGCCGGGATGGCGGGCCACGTCGTTCATCCGCTCCAGCGCGCCGATCCGCAGCCCGTCCCGCGTGTCGATGCCTCGCAGCGGCAGCGCGTTGATGTCCAGGACCCGTTGTGGGGTAAGGACATTGAGTTTCATCAGGTCGACGAGGGTGGTCCCACCGGCGAGAAAGGTGCCCTGCGCGGCAAGTGCGTCCTCGACGGTGGCCGGCGCGGTCAGCTCAAAGGGACGCATCGGCCCGCCTTGCCTGCTCGACCGCCGCGACGATGTTCGGATATGCCGCGCAGCGACAGATGTTGCCGGACATGAACTCCCGGACATCCTCGACGTCCTGCTCGACCGCGGCGATCGCCGACATGATCTGGCCGGACGTGCAGAATCCGCACTGAAGGGCGTCCTTGTCGACGAAGGCCTGCTGGACCGGATGCAGTTGATCCCCTGTGGACAGTCCGTCCACCGTGGTGACCGGCGCTCGTACGATGGCGGCCAAGGTGAGGCAGGACAGTACGGGCCTGCCGTCGACATGCACCGTGCAGGCGCCGCATTGGCCGCGGTCGCAGCCTTTCTTCGGACCGGTGATGCCGAGTCGCTCGCGCAGCGCGTCCAGCAGTGTGACGCCGGCATCGACACTCAGCTTTTCGGTGTGACCGTTGACTTCGAGGGAGATGTCCACCAGATTTCTTTCCCGAGGGCCGCCTTGGGCGTCCGGATCGGACCTCAAGACGGCATGGGTGATCACCGACTGGGATTGTGCTGCCGCGCTCCGGCCGAGCCCACCTGGGGCCGACCGGATAGCTATCCGCACTGGTCTCGTTCGCCACGGTAGCGGATTCCTATCCGCTACGCAATGATGAGCAGGTCCAGGAGTTACTCCAGGTCCGGAGACCCGACAGCGCATGACGTTTCCGCCGAGAGAGGCGGAGACGCTGGAGGAGGGACGATGACAACGGGATCGGTCAGTCCCCGCCGCGCGGACACCCGGCGCAACCACGAGCGCATCCTCGCGGTGGCGTTGGAGTCCCTGACCACGTCCGGCGACGTCTCGTTCAACGCCATCGCGCGAAAGGCGGAGGTCGGGGTCGGCACCGTGTACCGGCACTTCCCCAATCCCGAGGCGCTCGTCCTGGCCGTCTACCAGCGCGAGGTGCGCCACCTCGTCGAGGTGGTGCCAACGCTGCTCGCGGCGAACACCCCCGAAAACGCCTTCCGGGCGTGGACCGGGCACCTGGCCCGCTACATGATGACCAAGCGCGGACTTGCCGGTGCGCTGCGCGCGGCCACGACCTCCCAGGAGGAACTGTTCGCCAGCTCCTTCGAGGCCATGCACAGCGCGGTCGCCACCCTGCTGGAAGCAGGCGTCCGCGCCGGATCGGTCCGGGCCGGTCTTGATCCGCTGATCGTGTTGCGCGCGCTGAGCGGCCTGCTGCATCTCAACCCCGGTACGGATTGGCAGGCCCAGACCGACAGTCTCACCGACCTGCTCTGGACCGGTATGCGCGCCGACCCGGCGCAGGCCGCTCCGCCGGTCTCAGTGCCGGCGGATTGACGACAGCGCACCCGGTCCGGCCGGCCGCCGCAGCCGGACGGTGCGCGCCTCGTGCGCGAGCGCTGGCCTGCTGACGGCCAGCAGGCTCCGCATGATCGCTTTCAGCGCCTCGGCGCAGGCGTCCGCGCTCGGCCGGCGAGCCGGATCATCCTCGGTCATCCCGCGCAGGAGCTGGGCCAGCCCGGCGGGCAGGCCGGTCGGGATGCGGGGCCTGCGGTCCAGCCGGGCCAGCGCGGCCTTGATCTTGTTGGCGTCGGCGTACTCCCGTTGGCCGGTCAGGCATTCCAGCACGACGAGGCCGAGGGCGTAGACGTCCACCGCCGGAGTGAGGCTGCGGCCCCGGATCTGCTCGGGGGCCAGGTAGGCGGGCGTGCCGATGATCTCGTCCGCCCTGGTCAGCCGGGCCTGGCCGGCCAGCAGCGCGATGCCGAAGTCGCCGAGGTGCGGCACGCCGTGCTCGTCGAGCATGATGTTGGACGGCTTCACGTCGCGGTGCACGACACCCCGGCTGTGCACGTGCCCCAGCGCGTCGGCCAGCAGCGTGGCCATCGGCACCACCTGACCGATGGACAGCGCGCCGCCGCGCAGCGCAGCGCTGAGGCTGTGACCGGGAATGAGCTGCATGACCAGGTAGGGGCGGCTGCGGTGCAGGCCGCCGTCGAGCACCGACACCAACCCGTCGTGGTCCAACCGGTACAGCGCCCGCGCCTCGTCGGCCACTCGGCGACAGGACTCCGGGTCGGGATCGGCCGGGAACAGCTTCACCGCGACCGGCATGTTCAACAGCCGATCATGTGCCGAGTACACCTCGGTGCCGGTACCGCGACCGAGCAGCTCACCGAGCTGGAACCTGGCCGGCAGCGGACTGACCGGCGTGCGCGCCGCGAGATAGGGGCGTTGCCACATGAGGCCTGTCCCTCCCGGTCGATCAGCCCTGCGCCGTGTCCGTCCGATGTCCATCCAAGCAGTTATCCGGGTTCGCCGCTGGCGGCACGCTCAGCCGCTGAGCCGGTGGTGAGAGGTGAGGGTGATCACGCTGTCCCGTTCGCGGCTCAGGAGACGATTCCCGCCGCCGCCCCGAAGATCGTGACCCCGGTTGCCGTGTCGTGATGGTAGGGCGCCCAGTGGGCGAGCGTCGCGCCGTTGGGGGAGCCGGTGGCGACGAACGCGGCGAGGGCACCGCCGAAGGCCACCCCCAGCGCCCGTGCCCGCTCGTCGACCGACCCGAGCATCGGGCTGTCCGGATAGGCGTCGAAGGTCCCGAACAGGAAGGGGAGTTCGGCGCAGTGCGGGGCGCCGAGCAGTCCGTCGTCCTCGGGGGAGGAGCGGTCGAATCGGTAGACGTAGGCCGGACGGTCCCCGCGGTTGTCGGTCAGCCAGCCGATACCGGACTCGAACATGTACGTGGTGGCCAGCCGGGTGAGGATCTTGGCGTGTGTCCGGTCGACTCCTGCCGCCTCGGCACGTCGGTACAGGGCCTGCGCCTCGGTGCCGAACCAGTCGGCCGCGATGCGCACGGCCTGTTCGGCGGTCGCGTTCTGGATGCGGTCGTCGAAGGCGAAGAAGCTGGTCATCTCGTTGGCGGTCGTGCCGACCAGCAGGTCGATGCCGGCCAGGCCGCCGTCGGCGACGGCGGCCTTCAGATCGACCGGTGTGCCGGCGCCACCGAGGACCGGGTACATGATCGGCGCGACCGCGCCGATCAGCGCGGCGTCGGCCGAGACTCGGGCGTGGGTGGCCAACAGTTGCTCGATCGGCAGCGCACGCAGCGCGGCGCCGGGGTCGGCGGCATCGGCGATGCCCAGCGCTCCCAGGAACATGCTGGCCGATTCGGCCGCCACGGCCGGGTCCTGTGGTTCGAGCCCCCAAGGCCCGCTCTCCAGGATGATCCGCCGGATCAATCCCCGGTTGGCCGGTGCCAGTGCCAGGTTCAGCGCGGAGAAGGAGCCCGCGGACTGGCCGCCGACGGTGATCAGGTCGGGATCACCGCCGAAGGCCGCGACGTTGGCGTGCACCCAGCGCAGCGCCGCTTCCTGGTCCTGCGTGCCGAGGTTGTCCGCGCCGATCTCGGGAAGGTGGAGGTAGCCGAGGGCGCCGAGCCGGTAGTTCGCGGTCACCACGACGATGTCGCCGAGTTCGGCCAACCTGGCGCCGTCGTACCAGTCCCAGCCGCCCGATCCGCTGGTGAAACCGCCGCCGTGCCACCACAGCAGCGCCGGGCGCCGGGCGCCGTCGGACAGTGCCCCGCGCGGCGTCCACACATTGAGCGTCAGACAGCCGTCCTCGTTCCAGTCCGGGGTACGCGTGCCCATCACCAGTTCCAGCCGCGACGAGTTCTGCGGCGCGGCCGGCCCGGCCTGTTCGGCCTCCCGTATCCCTGACCAGCCCTTGTGCGGCCGTGGCGGCATGAACCGCAGCTCTCCGACCGGGGATGCCGCATACGGAATCCCGCGAAAGGCCGCCACCTGACTCTCGATCCGGCCGCGTACGGCTCCGTTGTCCGTCCGCACCACCGGCCGCGCCTGCCCCGTCGTCATCGTCATCACTCCAGCTGCCACATCGGGTTCGTCCTGCCTGGAACATGTCTACGGCCAATGGCCAGTATCTCGCCAATATCAAGCCAATCGAGATAGAAAACGCGACAACTATGCCGCCTACAATACTGGTTGTGCGCCATGAGCTGGACGACACCGATCGCCGGATCGTCGCCGCGCTGCTCGCCGCGCCCCGCGCATCCTGGCGGACGATCGCCGGCAGCCTCGGCCTTTCCGAGCGAACCGTGGTGCGCAGAGCAGGCCCGTTGCTCGCCGACGGGACGGTGCGGATCACCGCGGTGCCCAACCCGACGCTGTTCCCGGAACTGATCCCGATGGCGCTGCGCATCCGATGCCGTCCCAACCGCGTCCGCGAGATCGCCGCCACGCTGGCCAGACGCCCTGACACCCTCTGGGTGGACGTGCTCGGCAGCGGTGACGAAATCTGCCTCGTCGGCTTCCTCGACGGCCCGGAGTCGCGCAATACCCTGCTGCTGCGCGACCTTCCCGCGACCGCGGCGGTGCACTCCTGGTCGGCACATGCCTTGCTGCGGGTGTTCGTGGACGCCTTCACCTGGACCGGTGGGCTGCTCACCACGCAGGAAGCGGCGGCGCTGCGTGCCGACCGGTCACCTGGCGTCTCATCGGTCGCGCCGGTCCGGTCCGATGACCCGCTGATCAGGACCCTCGTCGAGAACGGTCGGGCCAGCTACGCCGACCTCGCCGATCGGACCGACACCACTCCGTTGACCGCCCGCCGCAGGCTGACCACGTTGGTCAGCGCAGGCATGCTGCGGCTGGCCGCCGAGGTGGACCTCGCCCTGCTCGGCGTGAATGCCGACGCGCTGCTGTGGGTCAACGTCGCGCCCGGTGAGCTGGACGAGGTCGGCCGGACCATCAGCCGGCATCCCCAGGTTCGGTTCACCGCCGCGATCACCGGCCCGGCGAACCTGCTGATCGCCGCCGCGACGACCGACCTCGACGCGCTGTACACCTTCCTCACCGACACGATCGGAACGCTGCCGGGGATCGGCGCAATCGACGTCTCGCCCATCCTGGCCACCGTCAAACGGACCGGCGTCATTCGCGGGTCCGTTTGAGGAACGCGGCCACCGCTCGGCCTGCCGCAACGTTGCCCTAGGGGCGATAAAGTTGTCTCGGAGGCAATACATCGGCATACTGATGGCGCCGTCACCGCCGCGGTCGCGCCGAGACCGACAAGGAGAAGCCGAGATGACCACCTCCGCCCAGCACCGGGACATCGCCGACCCTGCCGACATCGCCGACACCGCGCACGACGGTGTCGAACAGCTCGATCTCGCTGACCTGCCCAGCGCGGGAGAGTCGGTCGAGGCGCAGCGGCTGGCTCGCAAGCGGGACCTGGCCGTCGCCTTCCGGCTGTTCGCGCGATACGGCTTCGACGAAGGGATCGCCGGTCACATCACGGTCCGCGATCCCGAGTTCCCGCAACGGTTCTGGGTGAACCCCTACGCGGTGCACTTCTCTCGGATCAAGGTCAGTGACCTGCTGCTGATCGACGAGCACGGCAAGGTCGTCGAGGGCGCCCGCCGCACCAACAAGGCCGCGTTCTGGATCCACTCCTCGGTGCACGAAGCACGCCCCGACGTGATCGCCGTCGCGCATGCGCACAGCGTGCACGGGCGGGCCTTCGCCGCGCTGAGCAAGACCCTCGATCCGATCATCCAGGAGTCCTGCGCGTTCTACGGTGATCATGTGCTCTTCGACGAGTACCGGGGTCTCGTGCTGGAAAAGACCGAGGGCGCCAGGATCGCGGCGCGGTTGGGGCAGCGGCGGGCGGCGATCCTGCGCCATCATGGACTGCTCACCGTCGGCCGGTCGGTGGCCGAGGCGGCCTGGTGGTTCATTGCGATGGACCGCGCCTGCCAGATGCAGCTGCTCGCCGACGCGGCCGGCACGCCTCGGATCATGACCGAGGAGGAAGCGACCCTGGCGCACCGGCAGTTCGGCAACGCGAACATGGCCCGGCACAGCTTCCAGATCATGGCCGACCTCGTCCGCGAGACCGAACCGGACGTCCTCGACTGATCCCCGCCCGATGCGTTGGTCCTGAACGGCTCGCCGTCATTCCTTTCCGGACAGCACGGCGAACTGCGGCTCCTCGGTCGGCGCCGCCATGAACCTCGGCGCCGGGTTGCGATTGACGAGCAGGCGCAGCACATCCGGCCGCGAGTAGTGGCCGACCGGGTCGGCAGCTGACTTGGCGATGGCGATGAGGTCCGGGTTGAGGTCGGCGTAGAGGATGCCCTCCTCGGTCTCGGCGAGCGGCTCGGCCAGCGGCGAGCCTTCCGGACCGAAGATCCGCGCGAAGCCGCCGCCGGGTTGGAGCAGTTGCCGTTTGATCTCGGTGTCGCAGAACTGCTCGATCGCTGCCGCGCCGATCACCGCGCACGAGGCAACGACGAAGGTCTGACCCTCGACCGCGTACATCAGGCTCGCCGCCGTGTTCACCTCGGGCCCGAGTGCCTGCGCGGCGCCCCGGTACACCGAGAAGCTCGGCCAGGCCGCGACGTGGATCTGCTCGTCCTGGCTGTACATCGCGTACTTGGTCAGCGGCTGGAGGTGCTCCCAGCAGCACAGTCCGCCGATCCTGCCGAGCGCGGTGTCGTGCACCTGTAGGTCGCTGCCGTCGCCTTCGCCGTACACCGAGCGCTCCACGTGCGTCGGCTTGAGCTTGCGCCGCACCGACACGAGTTCACCCGTGTCGGCAATGAAAGCCTGCGCCATGTAGAGGCTGCCCGCCGCGCGTTCGCTGAACCCGAGCACCACATGGATGTGCTGCCGGGCGGCGGCAGCACGGATGCGGTCCATCTCGGCGCCGTCGCGGGTCATCGAGTTGGCGGCGTAGCGGGGCACGAACGCCATTCCGGCCGCTGGTGAGTCGAGCCAGATCCACCACGGGTAGCCGGGCACGAACGTCTCGGGGAACGCGACGAGCGCAGCGCCGCCCGCCGCGGCCTCGCCGATCAGGCCGACGACCTTGTCCACACTCGCGGCCAGGTCCAGCCAGGCCGACTCGGCCTGTACTGCGGCGACACGCACGGTTTCCTGCATTGCCGGCTCCTGAAAGGTTGTCATCGAATGGTGTGTCACACGATGACGCCGGCCCGGCCCCGATGGCTGACCGCGCGTGCCGCCCTGACTTACCCGGTGTGCCGAATGCGCCGGTACTCGCCGGGCGTCTGGCCGGTCGCGGCGCGGAAGGCGCGGTGGAAGCCGGACTCGCTGTCGAACCCGCAGGCGAGGCCGACCGCGCCGACGGGCAGGTCGCGCTCGGCGAGCAACAGCGCGCTCGCCCGGTCGATACGCAGCCTGCGCAGTCGTGCCGCGACCCCGCCCTCGCCGACGATGCGGTAGAGCGTGCGGCGCGAGACGTGGCAGCCGCGCGCGACGGTTTCCGCGTCAAGTCCGGGATCGGCGAGGTGCTCGCGCAGGAAGGCCGTGACCCGTTGCCTGGAGAGCGCGTCGACCGCGGCCGCATCGGGCCTGGCACGACCGGCGAACGCGGCGGCCGCCGAGAGCAGGCCGACGGCGTGCGGGGCGAGCAGGCCCGACTGCTCGGGGTTCGACCTGGCCGCGTCGAGCAGCGCGGTGAAGAAGCTCGACACGACCGCACCCGGCGTGCCGGTACGCAGCTCGCGCGCGGTGAGCCCGCTCGTGTCGGCGACGCCCAGATCGTGCTTGGGCACCTGCACGACGAGCTGGTGGAACGGCTGGTCGAAGTGCAGCGTGTAGGGCCGGGTGCTGTCGTAGAAAGCCATCTCGCCCGCGCCGAGCAGCGCGACCCGCCCGTCCTGCTCGACGCGTCCCGCGCCGTGCACCTGGATGCTCGCGAGCAGGTACTCCTCGTCGCCGCGCGCGATGAGTGAGCGGGTGCGACGCACGTGCTGGCTGCCCGCGACCACAGTGGACAGTTCGACGTCACCGACGGGTACGTGCTCGATCCGCCCGGAGAACCCCGTGGTCGGTGCGTCCGTCACCGGGTCGGCGGCGAGCTTGACGAAGGTCGCGCAGATCATCTCCCGCCAGTACGCGAACGCGTCCCGCGCGGGCACCAGCGAGGTGGTCAGCACCGTGCGCGAGCTGCGGTCGAGCCTGACGGACACGGATCGAGTATCGCCGCGCCGATCGGCGGAGTCCAGCCGGCCTCGGCCCGTGATCAGGTCCGCTCGGCCGGCAGACAGTGGTCCGCGCTGTGGCGGATCAGCGCGGCGGTGGGCGCCACCGCGCGGTGCCGATCGGTTCGGGTCAGGCCGTTGTGGTGGCCTGCGTTGTCGTCGGCGCCGGCACCGTTGAACCGCCGCTCGGCGGGGTCGCCTGCGTCGGCCCGGTGATCCGGGTCGCGGTAACCGTGGTGCCATTGATCGAGCCCGCCACCCTGGCCGGACTGCCCACCGGGAACTGAGCCGCCGTCTCCGGCTGGTCCTTGCTGCCGAAGCGGGTCTTCGAGGTGATGTTCACGGTGTACTGCTTGCCGGACTTGTTGGTCACCATCCAGACCGAACCGTTCTCGGCACTGATCTCACCGCTCACCGCGCGCGGACCGTGGCGCGTCGTGGACGGTGCGCTGGTCACCGGGGCCGTCGAGGTCGCGGGAACCGCGGTCCCCTGAGACGACCCACCGCACCCGACCAGCACGACGCCGACACCAGCGAGGCCGACCATCAGTCCGCTCGCCCGCATGATCGCTCGGCGTGTTCCGTGCCAACGGCGAATCCGCACCGAATCCTCCCCGCGTCAGCTGACCGGCCGATCCCGTTGATCAGGTCGATCAGATCGATCGTTGTCGATCGTTGTCAAGATCGACCTTGCCAGCCGTTGCTGAACCCAACCTGAAGACGGTGCCGGCTCGCTTCAAAGAGACGAGACGTATCGTCTCGCTTCGTGCTACCGTGATGTCATGTCGCCGAACGTCCTGCGCCGCAATCCCGAGTCGCACCGCGCGATCCTGGACGCCGCCTACCAGCTCGCACTGGAACTCGGGCCGGCAAAGGTCACCATCGAGGCGATCGCCGCGCGGGCCGGCGTCGGCAAACAGACCATTTACCGATGGTGGCCGTCCAAGGGTGCGGTGCTGCTGGACACGCTGAACAACGCGGTCGGCACCATGATCGACCTGCCGGACACCGGCGATCTGCTTGCCGATCTGCGCACCCAGCTGACCTCGGTCGCCGAGCTGTTCAACCGGCCGGATTTCAGCCGCTACTACACCGGTCTGATCGCCGAGGCCCAGTCCGACCCGGAAGTGGCCGCCGCCTTGGCCGACATGCTGGTCGCCAGGGTCGAACGCGTGCAACGGCAGCGGCTGAGTACTGCCCAGCAGCGAGGCCAGATCCGCGCCGACCTCGATGTGACGACTGCGGTGGAGATGCTCTACGGCCCGCTGTATTACCGGTTTCTGCTGCACACCGCCCCACTGAGCGCCGAACACGTCGACAAGATCATCGACACCGCCTTCCGTGGCCTTGTCCGCCCGACCGCGGACAAAGCTCCGGCGGATGTCGAGTCGCCGTGACCGGCTCCGACCACCTGACGAACGAGCCCACCGAGGTTTCGACTCACCACGAGGAGTAGCTGTGAAGTTTCTGCTGATCATGCACATGAACCCGGCCGTGTGGAACGCGCTCACCGAACAGGAGCAGGCCGCGATCGGTTCCGGACACCAGGCGTTCATCGACGTGGTCGCCGCCTCCGGCGAGTTGATCACCACCCAGGGGCTGGTCGACCCGTCACAGGCGGCGGTGGTCCGGGTCAAGGACGGCCAGCGGTTCGTCACCGACGGGCCGTATCTGGAAGCCAAGGAGTACCTCGGCGGCTTCTATCTGATCGAGTGCGCGAGCAGGGAACGGGCCATCGAACTCGCCGCGATGATCCCGGACGCCACAGTGGAGGGGCTTGGCATCGAGGTTCGCCAGATCATGTTCGACAACGGGAAACTCGCGATGTGACAACCGACTCCGCCATCGACCGCACCGCCGAGGACCGGTTGCGCGAAGGTGTGTCGGTCCTCGGCCTGCTGGTGCGCCGCGATCGGACTTACCGGCGCGTGCCTGGCGATTCCGGCTTGGCTAATACAACACCCTGCCGCTGTAGTACTAACCGCCAGCTATCTGGTGGGCGAGTCGTACCGCCTCCTGTTCAGTGAAGTTGCCGGTGACTGTGGTGTTACCGCCGGGGATGGCCTCGTCTATGGTCGGCGCGTACAGGACCTGTGCGTCCAGCACGAAGGCCATCGCATCGTTGACATGTGCAGCCGTCCAATTCGCCCAGGTTTTCGAGCCTGCGGCCCTGAGCGTCAGGTTCAGCTCGAAATCACTCGAATGGGGAACGGGCGCGACGGACACGGTTGCGAGATCCGCACCGGACAGAATGGCCGGGCCGAGTATGTATTTGGTCGTGCCGGTCTGGTCGCAGGTGACCAGCGGCAGAGCCGGATCGTCCTTGCCCGCGAGTGGATCGGAATTGTTGTGCGCACAGTACAAGGCGTCCAGCGCAGCCTGTTGTCCGGTCTTGTCCGGGCTTTGCCGTTGCGTCGGCGCACCTGTGCTCGGTCCGGTGGCCGAGGCCGGCGCTTCCCGGATCACGGGACGAAAGCGCAGTGCCGACCTGCTCACAACGCCGAGCGACGGGCCGGGCGCCGGAGCCGGCGCAGCCTGTGCCTGACCGCTGACAACGTGCTCGCATCCGGTGAGGCATACCAGGACGGTGATGACCAGTAGGATCGAGGGACTGCGCATGGACGGGTAATCGTCGCGCCGAATCCGACCGTTAGCGCCTTCGGCGGCTCGCGGTGCGGTGATCGGGTGGTTGTGGCGGCGAAGGCCGACATCACGAGCCGGTACGCCTACCGGAATATCGCGGCTCACAATTCAAATTGTCCGCGTTTAATAAATCCGGCGAGCAGTCGCTCCGGAATTCGGAATAGCTTATTCTGTTATTCCTTGTACGCTCCTATCAAGGTAATCTCAGGTCGAATTGTCGATGGCGGTCCCCAATGGACAGGAGTCACGATGAAGACCTCTCTTGGCGCGGTCGCCGTGCTGTTGGCCGCGGTGCTGGCGATACCTGGCGCCGCTGCTTCCCCGGTGGCGCGGACGGCGACCTGGGGGCCGAGTATGACCATCGGCGGCCCCGACTTCGCCAACGAGACGATCCGGATGGTGGTGCACACGACGATCGGCGGATCGTCGGTGCGGATCAAGTTGTCCAACCTGCGCAGCACCACGCCGCTGGCTGTCGGCGAGGTGGACGTCGCGGTGCAGGCACAGCAGGCCACCGCGGTCCCCGGCTCGCGCCGTTCGGTGACCTTCTCGCACGCGCGGACGGTGACCATTCCGGCCGGCGCCGAGGTTTTCAGTGACCCGATCCCGATGACCGTCGCGCCGGAGAGCAGCCTGTTGGTCAGCCTCTACCTGCCACAGGCGACAAGCTCGTCCACCTGGCACTCCGATGCCTTTGACACGTCGTATCTTTCCAAGCCCGGTGACTACGCCGCCGACGTCGACGACGGCAACTATGTCACCGCGACCACCTCCTGGTACTACCTGTCCGGAGTGGACGTCGTGGCGCCTGCCGCGCGCGGCGCCGTCGTCGCGTTCGGCGACTCGATCACCGACGGCTACAACACGCCGACCGGCGCGTACGCGACCTGGCCCGATGACCTGGCGCGGCGGTTGGCCGGCAGCAATCCGCTCTCGGTGGTCAATGCCGGGATCGGCGGCAACCGGGTGCTGACCGACGTACCCAATATCTGGCAGGGCATCAGCGCGCTCAAACGCTTCGGCCACGACGCGCTCAGCCAGCCGGGGGTCCGCGACGTGATCTTGTTGGAGGGTATCAACGATATCGGCAACAACGCGGGTCCGAACGGTACGCCGCTGACCGCGCAGGATCTCATCGACGGCTACACCAGCCTGATCGCCGAGGCGCACGCCGCCGGTGTCCGGATCATCGGCGCCACCATGCTGCCCGACTTCGGCAACGGGTACTACAGCGCGCCGGCCGAGGCGATCCGGCAGGCCGTCAACACCTGGATTCGCACCAGCGGCGCATTCGACGGCGTCATCGATTTCGACAAGGTGATGCAAGACCCGTCCAATCCGGTTGCCCTGAACCCCAGCTACGACTCGGGTGATCACCTTCACCCGAACGCGGCTGGGATGCAGGTCATGGCGAACTCGATCGATCTCGGACTGTTGAAATGACAATCGGAGGTGTTGCAATGGTCAGACCGTCGCAACACCTCCGGTCGGCTCAGGGTTTCAGCGTGAACCCGTCGACGAGCAGATAGCTTCCGCCGAGTTTGCCGACCGTCAGCGTGTGCCGCCCCTCGGCAAGGCCGGATACCGAGTACAGCGGGTACCGCGCCTGCCGCTGGGCGCTGTAGGCACTGACGGTCGGTTGCGCGACACCGTCGAGGGTGATGCCGACATCGCCTTCGTCGGAGTTCGTCTCGGTCAGGAAGGTGATACCGGTGCCGGTGAAGGTGATCGTGGCGGTGGCGCCGTTCTGCTGGGTGTAGTGCACGCCGTTGTCGAGATCACCGAGGCCGCGCGAACCACTCGACGACCAGCTGCCGAGATAGCCGATCCGCAGATCGTCGTCGTCGACCACCGTGCCCGGCAGGATGCCCGGCCCCGCGGCGTCGATGATCGCCTGCGCGGGTGCGGGCCACTGGCCGTCGGTCACCACGGTCGCCTGGCTGAAGGTGATGTTGGTGCCGTTGTTGTTGTACTGGGCGGTGTCGGAGTAGTTGTCGTAGATCGAGTCGTCGTGGATGCTCGGCGTCCACAGGTTCAGCCACAGCCCGCCGTTGCTGAACTCCACCACGTTATCGTGGGTGTTCCACAGCGAGCTGCCTTCGTCGTGGTAGATCGCGTTGCAGCCGTTGATGCACTCGCCGAGCACGTTGCCGGTGAACTGCGATGTCGTGGCCTGCCCGCCGAGTGTGTAGATCGGGCCACCGTCGTTGAGCACGCCCATCACGCTGTGCACGTGGTTGTCGACGATCTGGTTGCCACCGCTGTAGGTCGTGCCGTGCCGGCAGGTGGTCAGGCCCTGTTTCGCCTGCAACGTGCAGTCCGACGCCCAACCCCAACCCCAGCCCATCGAGATACCGGAGTACGGCGTGTAGCCGACATCGTTGTGCGACAGGGTCGTTCCCCTGCTGTCGCCGACCCAGATGCCCACGGCGTCGGAGTACTCCTGACCCGGAAACCGCACGATGTCGTCGGCCACGGTGTTGCCGCTGGTCATCAGCGCCGGCACGGTCTGGTAGTAGTCGTCGACCTCGCCGACGGCGACGCCGATGCCCGAGGTGTCGGTGATCGTGCTCGCGGTCACCGAGGAGTCCTGGGTCTGGTCCGCGAGGTCGATGCCGCTGGTGCCGGTGTGCTCGACCACGTCCCTGGTGAAGGAGATCCGCATGCCCCGGTGCACCTGCACGGCCGCGGGGATCCGGCTCGGGGTCCGGGTTGTCGGGTCCCAGGTGATACCGGCCTGGTTGTCGATGTAGCCCTCGGTCGTCGGCGCGTTCCAGGTGGTGTAGGCGAAGGTGATGCCGGTGAAGGTGATGTCGTGCACCGGCGCGATGACATCTCCGATCACCGTGAAGCCGTCGACGAGCAGATAGCTACCGCTGGTCTTGACCACTCGTAGGGTGTGCTGGCCCTTGGGTAGTCCGGTCAGCGAGACGATCGCCTGCTGCGCGAGCCGTTCCGGGGAATTGGCCGATACGGTCTCTACCTTCTTGCCGTCGAGATAGACGTCGGCGGTGCCCTCGTCGGAGTTGGTCTCGGAGAGCAGCTGGATGCCGGTGCCGGTGAAGGTGTAGCTGACCGAGTCACCGTCGGTGCTGGTGTAGTGCACGTCGTCGTCGAGGTCGCCGAGCCCGCGCCCGGTCGAGGTGGCCCACGAACCGGTGTAGGTCGCCCGCCAGTCGTTGTCGTTCAACGGCGCGAGATGCCCAGGAGTGCCGGAGAGGTCCAGCAGCTCCGGTGCGACCGGGAGTTCCACGTCCGCCGTCGCCAGGTTCTCACCCGGTCGCGGCACGTAGTACAGCTCGCCGGCTGCACTGTCCAAATAGAACTGACCAGGCGTGCCGAGCAGTTGGTAGGCGTTCTCGATCCAGCTGATGCCATCCAGTGCGGGCAGGCCCGCGCCGTTGAACGGGAAGCTCGGGTTCGGTACCGAGCTGTGGTTGTTGCTCCAGCAGGCCGGATCGACGGTGAGATCCGAACCGCCCGAGGCGCTCGGCGTGATCGAGGCCAGCGGACAGCGCATCTGCTTCCAGGCGTTGTTCTGCACGATCTCGACGCCGGGTGCGTTGGTCCAGGAGGTGTACTGCGGATCGCTGGTGGTGAATCCGGTGCTGGTCACGGAGAAGCCGGCCGGGTTGACCGCGCTGCGGTCCCGATCGGCGCGCACACCGTTGACGAACAGTTCCCTGCTCGAAGTGCCCTTGGGCACCGTGGCGCGGTAGATGTTCCTGGTCGCGTCGACCTTGGTGAAACCGGTGACTCGCCGCGCTCCGCTGAGCACCGGGGTCTGGCCGGGGGCCGCCTCGTAGATGACCTGGTGGTCGGGCGTGCCGGAGTCCTGGACGCCGAGTTGTAGGGGGCTGGTTAATCGGTAGGTTCCACCACGCAGTTCGACCCGAACATCGCCGACCGCGTGGGGGAGTAGACGTCGGACCTTATCCCGTGCCGCGGACAGATCGCACGGTGTGCCGGCGCCGCAGGAGGAGCCGGAGCCGGTGGGCGAGGCGTAGACGATGTCGGCGGCGTTCTGGGGCTGGTTGGGTGGCGCACTGGTCATGCCCAGTGCGCCGAAGGCGGCGGCCGCGATGACCAGGTGTGCGACGGCAACGGCGGTGATGCGCATCGGTCCTCCGTGAGGCAACAGTGACCCATCAGACGTCCGATGAATATAACCGCCAGGTGGCTTCGCGAACAGCCAGCGAACGGCTGCGGATCGACCGAGGACCGGCCGGCGACCGGCCGTCGTCGCCAGCGAGGGGGACTTGGCTGTCGTTGACAGACCAATTTGGGGTCAATTGGCTCTGCCCTGGTCGCGGGCCCGCTTCGATCATGGACACCGTGACCACCTTCGCGCCCAGCGCCATGACCACCCTCGTCGACAGTGCCGCCCGCTACGACCTCGCCGAGAGCACCTGCCCGCCGTTGACCCTCGGCGACCTGATCGACCCGGCCGAACTCGCGGACCTGACCCTCGGCTACGGCACCTCGCGCGGCGACGCCGAACTGCGCGCGCTGATCGCCAAGGGCAGTGGGGTCGATGCCGAACAGGTCCTTGTGACGGTCGGCGCGATCGAGGCGACCTTCCTGCTCGCCCAGGCGACGTGTCTGCCAGGGGACCGGGTTCTCCTGCTCACGCCGTGTTTTCCGCCGGCAAGGACCGTCCCGGCGGGACTCGGCGCCCAGGTGGACACGGTGGCCTTGTCCTTCGACGACGGCTACCGGCTGCCGGTGACAGGGGTCGCCGAGGCGCTCACACCGAGGACCCGGTTGGTCTCGCTGGCCTCGCCGCAGAACCCCTCCGGAATCCGGTTCACCGACGAGGAACTGAGCGCGCTGCTCGCCGCGGTGCGGGAACGGGCACCGGAGGCGGTCGTGCTCGTCGATGAGACCTACCGCGAATCCACCTACGGCAACGACCCGACCCCGCCCTCGGTCGCCTTCTCGGCGCGGGTGGTCACCTGTTCCTCGCTGTCCAAGGCGTACGGTGCGCCCGGACTGCGGCTGGGCTGGCTGACCACGACCGATGCCGAACTCTACGAACGGCTCCGCGAGGCCAAGTTCCAGCTGACCATCGCCTGCTCGACGGTGGACGAGTTCCTCGCCCGCCAGGTGTTCCGCCGACGCACCGAGATCCTCGGGGCCCGCGCCGAAAGGCTGGCGCGGGCACTGGCCGAACTGCTGGCCTGGGCCGAGGGCCAGCCTGTCGAACTGTGCCGACCGGACGGCGGCGCCGTGTGCTGCCTGCGCCTGCCCGCCGACCGGTTCACCGACGATGCGGTCGCCGCCTTCTACGCCCGCCTCGCCCACCGCGATACCAGGGTGGCCCCTGGCTCCTGGTTCGGCGAGCACGACCGGGTGTTCCGGCTCGGCTTCGGCCACCTGCCGGCCGAGGACTTCGGCGCCGCGCTCGACCGGGTCGCCGACGCCCTCAGCGGCAGCAGGTAACGGCCCGGGCGAGGTCGCGGCCGATTCGCTTCGCCGAGGGTCAGTTACCGGCGACCGCCGCCCCGTCCCGCTCGGTCGCCGAATCGGCGTCGGCGGTGGCGGTGCCGGTGACGCGCACGACGACCTGTTCGTTGTTGGAGGAGTACGCGACGTACTCGAACCGGGTACCGCTGGCCGCGACGTACTCCTGCCAGGCCCGGTGCTCGTGGTCCTGCCAGCCGGGATAGTTCCAGTACTCGTCGAAGACGATCACCGAACCGGGCACCAGCCGAGGGCCGGCGTTCGCCAGCACCGTCACGGTCGAGGAGTACAGGTCGCAGTCGACGTGCAGGAAGGTCACCGGATCGGCGTGCTCGGCGAGGAAGGGCGGCAGCGAGTCGTCGAACCAGCCGACGACCAGTTGGGCGCCGTCGATCTCGGGCACCTCCGGCGCGTGGAACGCGCCGGCCGGAATGTTGGGCCGCCAGGCCTCCGGCAACCCCTGGAAGGAGTCGAAGCCGTAGATCTCGGTTCCCTTGCGGGCATCCCGGATGATGCGCAACGTGTGTCCGCTGTAGACACCGAACTCCAGCGCCATGCCGTCGGGCAGCGCGAGCCCCAGCGCGTATTTCAAGGTCTCGTCCGGATGCGGGAACGTCGCGACCGTCGACATGTACTGTTGGGCGAACCGTGCGCTGGTGAGCACGGCGTCCCGCTCGCCTGCCGCGTTGACGTCGCGCCGGGCGCGGAATTCGATCTCGGCCAGTTGATGGGACAACCGCTCGGTTTCCGCCCGCATCGCCGCTACCCCGCGATCGACCTCGGCGGCGACCATCGCGCGCAGCAGTGGCTGATATCTGGCGGCCAGTCGATCGACGGTCTGGCCGACCAGTCGACGCAGATCGCGTCTGATGTCCGACATCATCGGTGGATGCCCTCCTGAACATGTGCGGTTGGGACGGCCAGCGTGTCACGGCACAGGGCCGAGGTCGAGGACCGACCTGATATCGGTTGAGGTTCACCCGGTAGTTCGAAGAACCGATTACCGACCGCTCGGGTGAACACAGCGGAGGTAACCGGATCGGGGAGCGGATTTGGCTGATGTACCGGCAGTTCGTATTCATCGGTGCGCTGCTCGGCGCTCGTGCGCAAGCCCGCGCCTGCCCGCGTCCGCTGGTTACTATGGCTGGGCGGCGCCGAGCGCGTGCCCGGCGTGCCGGGTTCAGCTGCGGACCGGGGGTGGGAACTGGTGGATGTCTCCTCGACCGTGCGCGGTGCCGCCGAGCGCGGTGCCGACCGCGGCGTTGAATCCGATGCCGAATCGAGTGCCGAGTCCCGTCTTCGGTCCGGCGACGAGCGTGCTGCCGCCGAACCGTTCGACGGCCTCGACGCCCCGGCCGCCGCTGATGCTCCCGCCGACGGTCGCGCCGCCCGGTCGCAGCGCACCCGGCGGGCGATCCTCGACGGAATGCGCGCCCTGCACGCCGAGGGGGACCTGCGCCCGACGGCCCCTCGGATCGCCCAACGGGCCGGGGTGTCGCTGCGGACGGTCTGGCAGCAGTTCACCGATATGGAGACACTGCTGGTCGAGGCGATCGAGCGGGACAACGAGATCCTGCGGTCACTGATCGAACCGGTCGAACCAGACCAGCCGCTGGCCGTCCGAATCGCGCTGTTCGTCGGACGGCGATCCAGTGTCCTCGAACAGATGACACCGACCTGGCGGGCGGCCCGGCTGCACCGCTCGCCCTCGCAACCGCTGCGGCAGAACAAGATCAGGACCTTGACACGGGCGCGGGCGGAGTTGGAGACGACCTTCGCGCTGGAACTGGGCCAACTCGCCGACAACCGGCGCGAGCGGTTGGTCGATGCCCTGCACGCGATCACCATCTGGTCGTTCTGGGAGTCGCTTCGGGTGGACCTCGGCCTCGGTACCACCTCGGCCGAGGAGCTGGTCAGCGCCACCTTCACCGCGTTACTGGCCAAGGCCGGATTCGCCGCGTAACGGCCTTGGTGGCGCGCCGGTCTCAACTCGGAGACGACCTGAAGTCTCTTCTCGGTCGAGCCATTGAAATTGCACTCCGAGTGCATATATCGTGACCCGCACGTCGGGGCCGACGGATGTCTATCAATGATGATGGCGAGGTCCGCATGACAGTGACCGCGGAAGATCTGCGTGCGCCCAGCCCCGGCGGGGCATCCTGGTTGTGGCGCCGACAGCTTGATGCCTATCCCGAGACCGGGCCGCGCATCCTGCTCCTGGCGATCACGGTGCTGGCCACCGTCACGCTCTACTACGAACTCTACGTCGGCGGCTCGGTATCGACGCTGCTGCTGGCCAACCTGCACATGAGCTTCACCTTCTACGTGGTCGCGTTGGCCTTCGGCAACCTGATCGGCGCGTTCGGCTCGCTGTTCGCCGGACTCACCGACCGGCTCGGCAGGGCCAATCTCGTCGTCGGCGGCCTGCTGTTGACCGCGGTGTTCACCGCGTTCATCATTCCGACCGCGACGGACAAATGGGCCTTCACCATCGAGACCTTCGTCGTCGGCCTCGTCGAGGGCATCTGTCTGGTGGCGACACCCGCGCTGATTCGCGATTTCTCGCCGCAGGTCGGTAGGGCGACCGCGATGGGGTTCTGGACCAGCGGTCCGGTACTCGGCAGCCTGATCGTGGCGGTGGTCGGCAGCGCCACCATTCCCGCTGTCGTCGGCGATACGAGTTTCTGGACGCACGAGTACCGCATCTGTGGCATCGCCGGAATCGTGGTATTCGTCATCGCACTGGTGGGACTGCGCGAGCTGTCCCCCCGGCTGCGTGATCAGCTGATGGTGACCATGCGCGACCGAGCCCTGGTCGAGGCGCGGGCCAAGGGGATCGACATCGCGGCGGCGCTGCGCAATCCGTTCCGCCAACTGCTCAAGGCCGATGTGGTGATCTCCGCGCTGGCCGTGTCGGTGATGCTGCTGATCTACTACACCGCGGTCGGCTTCTTCGTCATCTACGCGACGACGGTGTTCGGCTTCTCCGTCTCCCAGGCCAACGGGCTTGGCAACTGGAACTGGGGATTCAACGTCATCGCGGTGATCGTGGTCGGCGTGCTCTCCGACCGTCTCCGGGTGCGCAAGCCGTTCATGGTGGTCGGCGGGATCGGGGCCATCGTCATGATCATCATCTATCTGGAGCAGGCCGGCGGGCATCCCAGCTATGCCGGCCTCGCCGGAATCCTCGCGACGCTGTCGTTCTTCCTCGGCATCGCGTACACGCCGTGGATGGCCAGTTTCACCGAGACGGTGGAGGCACGCAATCCGGCGCTGACCGCGACCGGGTTGGCGATCTGGGGTTGGATCCAGCGGACGGTCGTGTTCGTGTCGTTCCTGGTGATTCCCATCGTCGTGCACTCGGTGACCCCACTTGTCGACTACGGCTCGACGGTCGCCTCCTACGCGGCGCAGTACCAGAGCCAGCTTGCCTTCGTCACCGCCCACCCGGATGTGGCCGCCGCCGCCGGCAAGTACAAGACCCAGTTGACGGACGCGGTGAAGTTCGGCCCGGAACTGGCCGTGATCGAGGCGAACCCGGCCCTGTTCAGCCAACTCGCCACCTACCCCGACCCGGCCGCGATCCCGCCGAACCTCCAGCAACAGGCCCTTGCCGCGGCCGGCGGCGGCGCCAAGGGGCAGGCCATCCTGGCCACCTTGGCCGCCAACGAACCGGCCATCCAGAACGTGATCGCCGTTGCCCCGCAACTGAAGGCGATCCAGCCCTACGCCGCGCAGGTGGCCGCCCTGTCGAAGGTGCCTCCCAACGTGTTTCCCTACATGCAGGCGCACGGCACCGATGTGCAGCAGGCCTCCGCGCAGGCGCCCGGCCAGTGGAAGACCTGGTACTGGATCTGCGTGATCGGCATCCTGCTGTTCCTGTTGAGCATTCCCCTGCTGCGCGGCCGATGGCGGCCGGCCGACGCCCGGCGCGACGAACAGGAACACGAGGCCATGGTCGCTGCCGAGCTGGCCAAGCTCAACTCCTGAGGCCGCCGAAGCGGCCTGGCCTCAGGTCGGTCCTTGCGCCCCGGATACTCTCGGCCGCATGGACATCGGCAGCGGGACTGACACCGACAAGATCGCCAGGACCCGCGCTTACCGCGCCGGGAACCTCGTCGAGGAGAACTTCCCGGTCGCGGCGGTCTCCGATCACCTCGCCGAACCGGACACCACGGTGTGGGTGGACCTCTGCGCGCCGGACACCGTCGACCTGAAGGTGGTCGCCGAGGAACTCGGCCTGCACGAGCTGGCGGTCGAGGACGCCGTCGAGCACCGGCAGCGGCCCAAGCTGGATCACTATGCGACGCATGACTTTCTGAGCATGTACGCGGTCTGGCTGGACAAGAAGACCGGCGAGCTGGAGCTGAGCGAGCTGGCGGTCTTCGTCACGCCCCGCGCTCTGGTGACGGTGCGCAAGGACGATCGGTTCCAGGTGCAGCGGGTGATCGACCGCTGGGACGCGGCGCCCGAGCTGACCGAGCACAAGGTCGGTTTCCTGCTGCACGGCCTGATCGACTTCGTGGTGGACGGCCATTTCGACACCGTGCAGGAACTCGACGAGGAGATCGAGAACCTGGAGGATCTGCTGTTCGACGAGCGGTCGCCGGGTTCGGACGTGCAGCGGCGGACCTTCGAGCTGCGCAAGAGCCTGGTGCGGCTGCGCAAGGTCGTCCTGCCCATGCGCGAGCTGGTGAACACCCTGATGCGCCGGGACGTCAAGGCGATCTCCCCGGAGATGGCGCCCTATTTCCAGGACGTCTACGACCACGTGCTGCGCGCCACCGAGTGGACCGAGTCACTGCGCGATCTGGTGACCACCATCCTGGAGACCAACCTGACCATCCAGGGCAACCGGCTCAACATCATCACCAAGAAGGTGACCAGCTGGGCCGCGATCATCGCGGTGCCGACCGCGGTCACCGGGTTCTACGGGCAGAACGTGCCGTTTCCCGGTTTCTCCGCCGAGCACGGTTTCCTCACCTCCTGCTCGCTGATCATCGTCTTGTCGGTGATCCTCTACATCGTGTTCCGCCGCAAGGACTGGCTCTGAGTTCACGCACCTGAAGGGGTCCGCACCGAGCAGGCTCAGCCTGCGCCGTTGCGCAGGGCACGCAACGCGGCCGCCTGTTCGACGGTGACCCCGCTCGCGCGCTGGGCAACGGCTTCGGCCGGAGTGAGGCCGGCGCCGAGCCAGTCGGCGACCTCCTCGAACGGGATACCCGCCTCCCACCAGTCGCGCAGCACATCGAGCGGCTGAACGTCCTTCTTGTGCAGTTCACCGGCCTCGGCCGCGGTGAGCCCGATCATCTTCCATACTCGCGCGTCGCTCGCCTGGATCCCGCCTTTGGCCCACGGGAGAGCATCGTCGTCCAACCACTTGCTGTGCAGGTAGCCGCCCAGCACCTGGTGCGACACGCCGGCGTTGCTGAAGGCCTGCACCTTGGCGCCCATCGACCCGGCCGGCGGGCCGCCTGATCCCGAGGCAGCCGGCCGGTGCTGAAATGCCTGTTCCGGCCCACGGCCCAGCTTGGCCTGTTCGGCGGCTTCGGCGCCGTTGAAACCGAACTCGTGCCAGCGAA
Source organism: Pseudonocardiaceae bacterium (assembly GCA_036268955.1). Taxonomy (GTDB): domain Bacteria; phylum Actinomycetota; class Actinomycetes; order Mycobacteriales; family Pseudonocardiaceae; genus CAJCJE01. The sequence continues at coordinate 28,354 of DATATE010000255.1, read as the reverse complement.
TCGCCGCCGCGGCCCCGATGTTCGCGGCCTGCCAGACCCCGACCGTCTCCGGCCGCGCTCCGGCGATCTGCCACTGCGCGGCTGCCAGCGCGTCGTCGACGCCGGCCCGCTGCCACTGGTTCGCCTGTTCGACGGTGAAGTTCCAGCGCCGCCAGGCCAATGCGTCGCGACGGCCGTAACCAGCGGCCAGCCAGGGCGTCAGGTCCTCTGGCGGCTGGTCCGGATCGTCGAAGCGGCTCATCGACCAACCGCCGGAGTCGGCTCGATTCCCACCACGTCGGCCCACGGCGGCGTCGAACCGGTCGGGTCCATCAGCCCGACCAGCACCCGCGCCTTGCCGGGCGGCGCGGACGGCCACGGGGTGTGCCCGTCGGTGAGCACGATGACCAGGTCCGGGCGCGGCCGCAGGTCCTGGGTCGCGGCAAGACCGGCACCCATGTCCGTACCGCCCCCGCCGAGCAACCGCACCTCGTGCGCGTTCAACACCCGTTGTGCCGCATACGCTTCCGCATCGCAGCACACCACGTGCAAGCGGTTGCGGCCGATACCGACGCTGGTCAGCAGGCCGGCGACCTCGCCGAGCACCTGGGCGAGCATGTCATCGCTCATACTGCCGGAGGTGTCGATCACCACCGCGACCGTCGGCAGCGGCTGGCGCAGGCTGGGCAGGATCACGCCGGGCAGCGCCGCCGCGCGTCGGGACGGGCGCCGATAGGTGAAATCGACCCGGCCGGCGATGTCCGCGACACCGCGCCGCAACGCCGAGCGCAGCAGCCGCCGCCAGTCCACCACCGGCTCTAGCACCTCATCGGCCCACCGCTGCCAACCTTCCGGGATGTCACCCCGAGTGCGACTGTGTTCCCGGATCCGCCGAGCCACGTCCCGGCCGAGCAACTTCTGTCCCGACTCACCGAGACCCGGCTCGCCGCTGTCCCAGTCGCGCGGCCGACCGTCCACACCGCTGCCGCAGTCGACCTGGTCGACGAGTGCGGGAGCGTCCTCGTGCAGCACGTCCCAATACTGCTCGGCGAGCCAGGAATCCGGCAGCATGAGCCGGGTCGGCGTGATCGCTCGCGCCGGCAGCGGCAGGTCATCGGCGTGCAGGTCGTCGTTGATCTCCGCATCGCAGGCCAGGTTCCACCGCACCTGCTCGGGGCTGCGGCGGGTGAACTGGTCGCCGACTGCGTCGGTGTCCGCGCCGGGATAGCGCTTCGCGTGCCGCCGCAGCAGATGGGTGACCTGATGCAGCAGCCAGAAGCCGATCCGCGGTACCTCGGTGGCGTCCAGCACGGCCGGATCGAGGTAGACGTGCCAGGCCAGGTCGACCGGGAAGGCCCGCAGGTCGTAGCGCTCGCCGTCGGACTGTTCGACGACATACGGCTGCAGGGCGAGGACCGCTGAGGCGAGATACGGCGCCCTGCGCGCGGTCCACACTCGAGCCGCCGCCCATTTCTGTCGCTGGGGCAGGGCCAGAACGTGGATACCGGACAGGCGCGGTGTCATCGCGAACCGATCACCGCCCGCTGCCCTGATCGGGTAGCAGACCCGCCGCGCGCAGCACCGGGGTCAGTTCCAGCACCTCCGCCGGCAGCACGGCACCGGCCGGTCGAGCCGAGGCGAGCGTCTGTGCCACCAGGGTGGCCACATCCGGTGCGGCCGAGGTCGCCTTGGCCAGCACCCGCCAGGCCGCCGACCAGGACTCCGCGTCACCGTGCGCGATCGCCACCGACGCGACCGCGGTGAGCACGGCGAAGGCGCGGTCGCTGCGCTCCGGCAGCTCGAAGGAGTCGGGATCGGCCAGCACCGCCTCCGGATCGGGCAGATCGGCGTTGAGGCGCCAGGACAGGAACTCGATACCCGGTCCTTCGCCGACCGCACCGGTCACCAGGGCGGCGCGGACATCCTCGTCGGCGCCGGCCGTATCGCACATACCGAGCAACATCGCGACCATTTCCCAACTGCGCGGGCTCGGCCACCCCCGACCGGCCAGCATCGAGGTCGTCGGCACCTGCAACACCAGCGTCGGCCGGACCTTGAGGAACGCGGCAACCGTCGCCCGTGCCGTGGCCAGTCGAGTCGGATCGGGACTGGTGTGCCGATCGGACACCGACGGCGGCGGGAAACCGACCGCGAGGCCCTCGGCGATCGTTGCCGCGTCCACCGACCAGTCAAGATGCACCATGCGGTTGGCCAACGGCGGGCTCAGCTCCCAGCCGTCGGCGGCCTGTTCCGGCGGATTCGCCGCGGCCACGACCCGAACCCCGCTCGGCAGGGCAAGATCACCGACGACGCGCTCCAGCACGATACGCAGCATCGCGGCCTGCACGGCGGGCGGCGCGGTGGTCAGCTCGTCGAGGAACAGCACGCCGTGTTCGGCATCGGCCAGTCGACGCGCCCATGCCGGCGGCGCCAGCCACACCCCGCCGTCCTGTACGACCGGCAGCCCGGAGAAGTCGGTCGGCTCACGAATCGAGCCGACCACCACCTCGACCGGCCAGCCGAGCGACTCGCCGAGTGCCCGGACGACCGAGGTCTTCCCGGTCCCCGGACTGCCCCACAACAACACCGGCACCCCGGCGGCGACCGAGATCGCCAGCGCCTGCTCCGTGATGGACATCCGTCCAACCGCCCCCTTGGTGTACCTGACCAGTCTTACCGACCTTTGCCGGTCACCGCCATAATTTTGCCGCCTTCGTCGACTTTTGCCGCCTTCGTTGCCGTGATCGACAGGGCGACTCAGCCGCCCGCCGCGGAAAGGCCGCCGTCGACGGTGACGATGACGCCGCTGGTGTAGGCGGAGCGGTCGGAGGCGAGGAACGCGATCGCGTCCGCGATCTCCCACGGGGTGGCCGCCCGGCCGGCCGCGACGCCGGCGATCTGCTGGCGGAGGGCGTCGCTGGCGGCCAGCATCGTGCTCATCCGATCGGTCTCGACCGGCCCAGGATTGACGCCGACCACCCGGATGCCATCGCGCATGCTGCGCGCGCCCAACGCCCTGGTGAACGCCATCAGCGCGGCATTGCCCGCACTGCCGGCGATGTAGTTGGCGTTGAAGCCTTCGCCCGCCGCGCCGATGTCGTTGATGATGACGCCGTGGCCACGCTCACGCATTCTGGCGTACACCAGCCTGGTCAGGTCGATGTAGCCGTGCACCTTGAGATCCCAGGCATGCCGCCAGGTCGCCGAGTCGACCTCGTCAAGTGAACCGGCCGGAATGTCGCCTGCGTTGTTGACCAGGATGTCGATATCGGCCGCCGCCTCGGCAAGGCGCGTCAGCTCGGTGGCATCCCGGAGGTCGGCCGGGTGCGCGTCGACCGCGACACCATGCGCCTGTCGCAGTTCCTCGGCCAGCTCGGCCAGGGCCCCCTTGCCACGTGCGGCGAGAATGAGGTGAGCGCCTTCCTCGGCCAATACCCTGGCGACGGCAGCGCCGATACCTTTTGACGCACCGGTGATCAGAACGCGCTTGCCGCGTAGTCGCAGATCCATGTCCGAACCATATCGGCAGAGTCGGACGGTGCCTTTCCGGAAGTGCCGGAAAGGATCAGGCGTCCGAGCGAGGCAGGCCAGGAGGAGGCTGCTGGATCGGGTGGACCACGATCTCCTGGTTCTCCGGCAGCCAGTCGGTGTCGTCGGCCCCCAGTTCGATCGCTGCCGCGAACACCTTCTTCCCGTCGAGGCGGGTGGTGTCGTCCTCGTCCGGCTCGTCCCGCAGCACCGCGTCGGTGACCGGGACGGACACGTACCGTTCCTCGACGGTGGTCCGTCGCAACCGCACCGATATCGAATAGGCATGGTTGGTCATGCAGTCGAATTCCCTCCGCCGATCCATTACCGTCCGAGACGTTGGGTGGCAATCTACCCAGCCCTGCTCAGTGTTCACGGGTGCGCCCGGTCAGCAACCGCTCAGCGTTCCCGGCCGCGGCGTCCGTGCGCGGCCGGGTGGACGGTGCGGTTGTCGGTATGCTCGCGAGGTGACGACCGGAGATCCCGAGGACCCGTTGGCGCCTGGAAAGCACACCATCACGATCGACGGGGTGCGCCAGGCCTATCAGGTGGCCGGGCAGGGACCGATCTGTTTCGTACATCCTGGTGGTCCCGGCATTCACGTCGAATACCTGCGAATCCCGAGGCTGGAACAGTTTCTGACGCTGGTCTACCTGGAACCGGTCGGCACCGGGGATTCCGACCTGCTCGCCGACGGCGACTACGCGGTCAGCCGCTATGTGTACTTCGCCAACCAACTGGTGGCGCGGCTCGGTCTCGACACGGTGTTGTTCCTCGGCCATTCGCACGGCGGTTTCGTCGGCCTCCAGTTCGCGCTGGAACATCCGGAATCCCTTGCCGGCCTGATCGCCTATGACACGGCGCCGACCTCCGGACCCGACCTGAACACCGAAACGGCCCGCAACGTCGAGCTGTTCGCCGAGCGTTGGGTCGGTCACCCCGGCCTTGCCGATGTGCTGGCCGCCTGGCAGGAGCCGGCCGCGACCGACCTGGAATCCGCGATCACCCGACTTCGCCGGCTGCTTCCGCTGTATTTCCGGGATTTCTGGAGCGAGGAGCAGGAGCTGCAACCGTGGTTGGCGACGGTGGACCGCAGCTACGATCCGGCCCGCAAACCCGACCGGTGGGATGTGCGCGGCAGCCTCGACACCATCGGCACACCGACCCTGATCATCGTCGGTGCCTACGATTTCATCTGCGGCACCCGCTGGGCGCACGAGATGGCCGATGCCATCCCCAACTCGAAGCTGGTCGTCTTCGCCGACAGCGGCCACTTCGGACACATCGAGGAGCCCGCCACCTTCACCGAGTCCATTCGGGACTTCCTCGCCTCGCTGCGCTAGCGCAAGGCAGTGAAATCACGAGTCGGGTGGCCGTCCAGCCGGCCGAAACAAGGTACCGGCCTATTACCGTCTCCACATGGGAGGTCCAGCTTCCGTGATCCCACGAAGCGGTGACGCTGAGGGCGGTGTAATGGTTCCCCTGGCAGCCGCCGAGAAAACGGGTGACTTCTCGTTCACCGCGATGCGTATGCGCGCACTGGTGTTGGGCGCTCCGGACGACGGGTCCGGGATGGGACGGTTGGACCTCGTCGATCTGCCCGTCCCCACTCCCGGACCGACCGATGTGCTGGTGCGGGTTGCGTTGTGCGGCATCTGCGGCACCGACGTCGATGCCTGCCGGTTTCACGCGGACAACACCTCCACCTTTGGCGGCCCGCTCAGCCTGCCGGTGGTGCTCGGCCACGAGGCGTCCGGCGAGGTCGTCAGCACTGGCGAGCTGGTGACACGCGTCCGGTCCGGCGACCTCGTCGCGCTGGAGAGCGTCCTGACCTGCGGCATCTGCGACACCTGCCTGCGGGGCCGCCGCAACCAGTGCGAGCGTGTGGTGCTGGCAGGGCTGACCGCGCCAGGCGCGCTGGCCGAGTACGTCATCGTGCCACAGACCGCCTGTCACCGGCTGGAACCGCTGTGTGCCAAGGGATGGACCCCGAAGGACGCCCTGCTCGCCGGAGCGCTGCTGGAGCCGCTCGGCTGTGTTTACAACGCACTCTTCGTAGAAGGGGGCGGAATTCGGCCGGGCGAACAGGTCACGGTACACGGTCTCGGGCCGCTTGGCCTGTTCGCCGGCATGCTGTGCCGTATCGCGGGGGCCAGTAGGGTCGTGGGCGTGGAACCCTTGGCCGGCAGGCGTGAGTTCGCCGAGCGGCTGGGCTTCACGGCCTGCTTCGACCCTGCGGAGTGCCCGCCGGACCACCTTGACGCCGAGGTGCACGTGGAGGCCTCGGGCAACCCGGCGCGGACGGTGCCGATCATTGAGCAGCACCTGCGGCCGGGCGGTCGGTGCGTGCTCGTGTCTCGTACGGACGTGCCCACTCGGATCGACACCAACCCGTGGGTGTCGAACGCGGCCAGGCTCATCGGTTCCCGCGGTCACTGCGGAGCGATCTTTCCGTACCTGCTCAACCTCTTCGCGTCCGGTCAGCTCGATCCCCACGCGCTTGTCGGCGTGGTACTGAGTTTGCGGGACGCGCCGGAGGTCCTGTCCCTCGGCTTCGGCGCCGCAGAGGGAAAGACGATCATCGATGTCGACTGGAGTTTCCGGTTCTGAAGGAGGACTGCGATGCGGGACGTCCGCAAAAGCATCATGAACAGCGCCGATATCCATGACTACGCGGTGCGCCATGGCCGCGCCGCCGATGCGCTGTTGGAGGAGTTGGCGGAGACGACCCGCGACGCGGTGCCGGAGATAGCACACATGTCGGTGCCCCTTGAGGAGGCGGCGCTGCTGACCTTCCTGGTCCGGCTCACCGGCGCGCGGTCGATCGTCGAGGTCGGTATGTTCACCGGGTCCTCCACGATCGCCTTGGCCAGAGGTATGCCTGCTGACGGTCGGCTGATCACCTGCGAGATCGACGCTCGTTTCCCGGAGATCAGCAGGCCCTTCTTTGATCGCGCCGGAGTTGCCAGCCGTGTCGAGGTGCGCCTCGGCCCTGCGCTGGACACGCTCCGTGCGCTGCCCCGTACGCCCCACCTCGACCTCGCGTTCATTGACGCGGACAAGGCCGGATACATCAGCTACTGGGAGGAGGTGGTGCCGCGGCTGCGGCCGGGTGGCCTGCTGATCGTCGACAACACCCTCTTCTCCGGACAAGTGCTCGCACCCGAACCGGGCGGCCAGGCTGCCGCGGTGCACGCGTTCAACGAGCACGCCTTCGCGGACAAGCGGGTCGAGTTGGTGATGGTCAACGTCGTTGACGGCATCACGCTGGTCCGAAAGGTCGACAGTTGACCAGGGGCGCCGTCTCGCGTTGGTCTCACGAATGGTCCTCGTCATCCACATCGTGGATGCGTTGCAACTTGGTGCCATTCTTGCGTTTCGTGCCGGCTGCCGCCGGAACATGACCGAGTTGGTCGGCAGCGAGGGCCGGGATCGGGGGCTTCGGTGCCCAGCGAGGGTGATGTCTTCCACGGAGCCCCGTGCGGTGCTGTGGCACGGTGTGGTGCCGCGGACGGACTGATGGCGCTGGATTCCTTCCCCGCGATCGGAGGGTTCACGTGAAGATCACCGCTGACGACTACCTGGTCGCCCCACCGACAGCCGGGCTACTCGGACTGACCTTGCCTGAGGTGTTCGCCAGTGCGGCCGGGGTCGCGCCGGACGCCGTCGCGGTGACCGACGCGAACACGTCGTGGACCTGGCGGCAGTGGCAGACCGACTCGCAGACGTTGGCCGCCGGGTTGCAGCGCAGGGGAGTCCAACCAGGTGACGTCGTCGCCATCCGGCTGCCCAACGGCTGGGAGTTCCTGACCGCGCACATCGCCGTGGCCGCTGTCGGCGCGGTCATGCTGCCCCTGCACATGGCCCTCGGGGCCGCCGACGTGCGTGCCCTGCTGGACCGCGTCGAGCCGGTGCTCGTCCTGGACACCGAGACCTGGGCGCCGCTGCTGGCAGCTGGGACGGGCCGGAAACCGGATCCGGTAACCGTGCGCCCCGACATGCCGTTGCTGGTGATGCCCTCCTCCGGCACCACATCGGCCCGCTCCAAGCTCAGCCTGCACACCCACGACGCCACGCTGTCCAACGCGGCGGCGATCACCGCGGACGGCCTGGTCACCGAGGCCGACGTCCTCCTCAGTGCCAGCCCGTTCACCCACGGGTTCGCCCTTGGGCTGATCCACCTCACCCTGTTCACCCGTGCCCGCCAGGTGCTGCTGCCCCAATGGGAGGCCGACGCCCTTGTCGACCTGGCCACCGGTACCGGCGCCACTGTGCTCTACGCGGTGCCCACCCAACTCGGCGACCTCGTGCGCAGGCTCGACACCCGGTCCACGGCCGAGATCACACTCCGCTGGGTGCGTACCGGAGGTGCTTCGGTGCCCGCCTCCCTGATCGAGGATCTGCGTAGGGCGACCGGAGCCCAGGTGATCGTTCAGTGGGGCATGTCCGAGGTGTGGGCAGGTACCTACACCAGGCAGGGCGACCCCGACGAGACGGTGTCGACCACCATCGGCACACCTGTCGCCGGCGCGCGAGTGCGGGTGGTCGACGGTGAACTTCAGCTGCGCGGGCCGTCGATGTTCCGCGGCTACCTCGGCGAGCCTGAGCTGACCGGTGCCGCGGTCACCGAGGACGGGTGGCTGCGCACCGGGGACCGCGCCGAGATCGGCCCCGACGGCAGGGTGCGCTTCCTGGGCCGGTCCAGCGAGACGATCAACGTCGGCGGGCGCAAGTTCGCCGCGTGCGAAGTCGAGGACCTGCTCGCCCGCTTCGGCCGGGTCGCCGTGGTCGGGCGCCCCGACGACCGGCTCGGGGAGTACCCCTGTCTGGTGGTCGACCAGCCAGGGATCACGCTGACCGAGGTCACCGAGCTGCTGCGCGTCGTGGGCCTTGCCGAGTACAAGATCCCGCTCGAACTGGTCACCGTCGAGGCGATCCCGCTGACACCCTTCGGCAAGATCAGTCGCAGGCTCGTCACCGAACTGCTGGCCGAACGCGACACCGAGGCGGGGCTGCTCAAGGTGGTGCGCGGCGCTGCGGCGCGGGTGCTCGGCCGGGACGACCCCATCGCGCCGGGGATGACCTTCCGCGAGTACGGCATCGACTCGGCATCGGCCATCCGGCTGCGCAACGAGATCGTCGCGGCCACCGGCAGGCCGTTGCCCACCGGCGCCGTCTTCGACTACCCGACGCCTCGGGAATTGGTCCGCTGGCTCTTCGGCGACCACCACATCGCGCCCCAGCGGGTGGCCCGCACCGGTGAGGACCCAGTGGTGATCATGGGCCTTGGGTGTCGGCTGCCCGGTGGCATCGTCTCACCGGAACATCTCTGGCAGACCCTGCTGGACGGTCGCGAGATCCGCACCGAGTTCCCCACCGACCGGGGCTGGCCCGCCGACCTCCACGACCCCGACCCGGCGGCGAGCTACGGGTCGATGACGCCCTTCGGCGGGTTCATCGACCACATCGACGCCTTCGACCACCGGTTCTTCGGCGTGTCCCCCCGCGAGGCACGGTCGATGGACCCGCAGCAGCGGCTGCTGCTGGAGGTGTGTTGGGAGGCACTGGAGCGGGCTGGGATCTCCGCCGAGTCGGTGAAAGGCAGCGACACCGGTGTGTTCGTCGGCATGATGCCCTCGGACTACGGCCCACGCTGGACGGAGTCGCCGGTCAGCTACGACGGCACATTGGTGATCGGCACCGCCCCCAGCGTCGCGTCCGGTCGCCTTGCCTACTTCCTCGGCGTTCATGGGCCCGCGGTCACTGTCGACACCGCTTGCTCCTCGGGTCTGTCCGCACTGCACCTCGCGGTCACCGCGATCGAGCGCGACGAGTGCGCGACAGCATTGGTCGGTGCGGCCAGTCTCATGTGTACCCCGGCCCCGTTCGTCGAGTTCAGCCGCCAGCGCGTGTTGTCGCCCGACGGCCGGTGCAAGGCGTTCGCGGCGGGCGCGGACGGTGCGGCCTGGTCGGAGGGGGTCGCCGCCGTCGTGGTCACCCGGTTGTCCGAGGCGCGGCGGCTCGGGCGCCCCGTGCTGGCCGTGGTGCGTGGCAGCGCCGTCAACCACGACGGCGCCAGCAACGGGCTGACCGCGCCCAACGGCCCCGCCCAACAGGATGTCATTCGACGAGCACTGCACGCGGCCGGCCTTGCGGGCGGGGACATCGACGCGATCGAGGCCCACGGCACGGGCACCGCGCTCGGCGACCCCATCGAGGCGCACGCACTGGCGGCGGTCTACGGGACGCGCGAACGGCCGCTGTGGCTCGGCTCGGTGAAATCCAATCTGGGGCACACCCAGGCGGCCGCGGGCCTGGTCGGGGTGCTCAAGATGGTGCTCGCCATGGGGCGCGGCGTGCTGCCGAAGACACTGCATGTCGACGCGCCGAGCCCGCACGTGGACTGGTCCGCGGGCCCGCTGCGGCTGGTGACCGAGACGATGCCGTGGCCTGATTCCCCTGGCGAAGCAGGCCCGCGCCGAGCGGGTGTGTCGGCGTTTGGCATCAGCGGCACCAACGCGCACGTCCTTCTGGAGCACACCCCGGTGTCGGCGTTCGAAGTGGACGAAGCGGCTGACCCGGTGGAACCAGCGCCCTGGCTGCTCTCCGCGCGTACACCGTCCGCGCTACGCACCTCTGCCCGGCGTCTGTGCTCCGCCGTCGACGATCTTTCGTCCACTGAGGACGGTGCGGTGGCGCGGGCGCTGGCCGCCCGGACCTCCTTCGAGCACCGCGCGGTTCTGTTCGCCGGGCACAGGCAGGCGCTCAGGGCACTCGCCGACGGTCGCGACCACCCCGGCCTGGTAGTCGACCATGTCCGGGAACGCGGGCCGATCGTGTTCGTTTTCCCCGGCATGGGCTCGCAGTGGCCGGGGATGGCCAGGGAGCTGCTCACCTGCTCCCCGGCGTTCGCCGAGGCCTTCGCCGAATGCGAGCAGGCGCTGAGTGCCCACATCGACTGGTCCCCGTCGGAGCTGCTGCGCACCGAGGCCGACCTGACGGCCGTCGATATCCTGCAACCGGTGCTGTTCGCCGTCATGGTGTCGCTGGCCCGGCTGTGGATGTCCCGTGGCGTGGTGCCCGACGCCGTGGTCGGCCACAGCCTGGGCGAGGTGGCCGCGGCGCATATCGCGGGCGGGCTTTCCCTCGCCGACGCGGCCCGTGTCATCGCCGTGCGCGGCATGCTCCAGGCCAGGCTGGCCGGCAGGGGCACGATGGCGTGGCTGCCGCTGCCCCCCGACAGCGGCGCGGTCGGCGAACGGCTCACCGTCAGCGCGGTCAACGATCCCCGGTCGGTCGTGGTCTGCGGCAGCAACGACGACATCACCGCGGCCGTCGCCGCGACCGCGGGCGCCACCCTCATCCGGGGTAGCTACCCGTCGCACTGCCCCATGGTGGCCGAGCTGCGTGCGGAACTGCTCGCCGGGTTCGCGGGCATCCGGCCGACGCGGGGCACGATCCCCTTCTACTCCACGGTCACCGCCAACGAGCTGGACACCGCGGAGCTGACCGCGGACTACTGGTACCGCAACGTGCGCGAGCGGGTCGAGTTCGCGCGCACGACCGCCAGACTCGCCGAACAGGGACACCAGTACTTCGTCGAGATAAGTCCGCACCCGGTGCTCACCAACGCCATCGAGCAGACCGCCGACGTGACGACGGTCCCGACGCTGCGGCGCGGCGAGGGCGGCCCGCACCGGTTCACCGCGTCCCTCGCGCTGGCCGGTGCCAGGGGCGTCGACCTCCGGTGGGAGGTAGGGGCCGGCGACATGGCCGAGCTACCCACCTACCCGTTCGAGCGGGAGCGCCACTGGCTCGGTGAGACCACGCGGGTCACGCGGTCCCGGCCCAGTGGACGGGCCGATCTGCTGCGGGCGGTCCAGGAGTCCGCCGCCGCTGTCTCCGGCAACCGGGAACCGCTGCCCGCCGATGCCACGTTCCAGGCCAACGGGTTCACGTCGTTGCTCGCCGTCGAACTGCGCGACCGGCTGGCCCGACTGCTGGACCGGCGCCTGCCCGCAACGGTCGTGTTCGACCACGACACACCAGCCTCGCTGGCCGCTCACCTCGCGGAGGATGCGCCCACCGAGCTGCCCAGCGGTTTCGAACAGGTGTACCGGATGTTGTGCGCGACGGGCGCTTCCGCTGCCGCAGCGGACATGGTGCGCGAGGCGTCGCGGCTGCGGCCGGCGTTCACCGCGGCCCAAGCTGTTGCGCCACAACCGGTCCGGCTGGCCGGCGGGCCGGCAACGACCGTGGTGGTCTGCTTCCCCTCACTGCTGGCCATGAGCGCGCCCGCCGAATACGCGCCGCTGGCCGACGCCCTGGCGGGCAGCAGGGACGTGCACGCACTGCCGCAGCCCGGTTACGTTGACGGGCAACCGTTGCCCGTCGACCTCGACGCACTCGTCGCGGCGCACACGGCCGCCGTGACCGCGGCGGTCGGTGATCGCCCCTATGTGCTGTGCGGGCACTCCTCCGGCGGCTGGATCGCGCACCTGGTCGCCGAGCGGATCACCGGGCGGCGTCTGCGTGGTGTGGTGCTGCTCGACTCGCCGTGGCCGTCGTCGGGGTTCGTCCGCGAGGAGGTGCCTCGGATGTTCCGTACGTTCATCGAGCGTGAGCAGGCGACCGGTGTCGAGGAGGTCGGGATGACCCGGCTCACCGCGATGGGAGGTTATCTGCGCATCGTGAGTGAGTGGTCACCGGTCGACCCGGCCGTGCCAGTACTGCACGTGGCCGCGGTCGATGGCGCCCGGTGGCAACTGCCGCACCAGGCAGCGGAGGTGCCCGGTGACCACTTCACCATGATCGGTGCTGCCGCAACCGTGGTAGCACAGTGGCTGCACGACATCGAGGTGAGCTGATGACCGAACGGATCCCGCCGATTCCGCCCCACGAGCGGGTGGGGGAGATCGCCGAGTTGCTCGGGACCTGCCAGGGCGAGGGCGCATTGCAGGCCGCCTACCGGGACCGGCCTCCGCTCAACGTGCAGGCGACCCTCGTGCGTAATCCCGCGCTGTTCCGGCCGTGCACCGCCTACGCCCAGTACCTGACCAATGGGCTGTTGTCGGCACGGGACAGGGAACTGGCTGTGCTGCGCACCGCAGTGCGCTGCCGTTCTCCGTACGAGTGGGCGCACCACTACCAGGCGGCTATCGCGGCGGGCGTGTCCGCGGCGGAGGTCGACGACCTTGGCAAGGGGATCGGGGACTGGGACCCCCACGAGCAGGCGCTGCTGGACGCGGTTGACCAACTGCACACGGCCTCGACCATCACCGACGAGACGTGGCGGCTGCTCCACGCGCACTACAGCGAGGCCGAACTGATCGAGTTGGTCATGTTGGTCGGCCAGTACCACGCGGTCGCCTACCTCCTCAACACCATGGGTACACAGGCGGACGAGTGGTTGCCGCCAACCCCGCCACTGCCAAGCTGATCCCCTTGGCCCTCCGCCCCCGGCCCGAGGAAAGGGACCGAGCCAGGGGCGGACGCCGGCGATCAGTGCCGGTCGAGGCCCGGCAGGACCGCGGTGTGCTCGATCCGTACCGCCTGCAGCGCGTTCGGGTTCAGGCCGAGCAGGCGCAGGATGGTCGGGGCGATCTGCGTGGTCTCGACGGGCTGCCGGACGACTGTTCCCGCGTAGCCGGTCGAGTCGACCGGGGCCACCACCAGCGGGACGTTGCGGTCCTGCTGGCCCGCACCGCCGTGTTCGGCGATCTTGCTCTGCCCGCCGGTGTAGACGACCCCGTGCTGCACGACGCCGAACACGTCCGGCACGCGCGGGTCGCCCGGTGCGACGTGGAAGTACCGCGCCGCCGCCGCACCGGCATACACGGTCTGCAGGCCGGAGGCGGTGAACGGCTTCGGGTTGCCGTTGATGTCGTTGCCGACGCCGTTCTGGTGCAGCAGGTAGTTCTTGGCGAACTCGGTCGCCTCGGCCGAGCGGTTGGTCAGCCACATCATGATGGCGTCGTCATCGGTGGCCTGGGCAACCAGCGGGCCGGCACCGGGGTGTCCGGCGTCCCAGGCGGCGTTCAGGCCGGAGATGAGGGCGCCGTCGTCGATCCTGGTCAACGCGCTGGGCTGGGTCGGCGACTGGCCGTGCTTGGCCGACAGGATGATCTCGGTACTGCGGTCGAGATGATCCTTGCGCAGCTCGGTGACGAACGCGGTCAGCTGGTTGTCGAGGTAGTCCAGCGCACTGGCCAGCAGCGGGCCGGGGGTGACGCCGTTGGCGAGGTAACCGCCGGTCAGGCCGTCGGAGGTGGGCAGCTTCTGCGCGGTGGACACCGTCTGGAAGTTCATCCCGAAGATCGCCGGGGTGCCCACCTTGGTGGTCCTGCTGTGGTCGTAGCCGTCGATCTCGTTGAGCACGGCCTGCACCTTGTAGGAGTCGTACTGGCGGGTGCTCGCGTTGTCGGTCGTCCAGTCACTGCCGGCCGGCTCGCCGGGTACCGAGCTGTTGATCTCGGGCGTGTACAGGTCCTCGACGCCGGTCCCGGACGGTCCATTGAGGATCTCGTAGGCCGGGTGCTTGTCCGACCACGCGGTGCGCAGGCCGGCCTGCCGAGCCACCTCGAAGATCGTGTTCACCTTGAGGTAGGAGTGCGGGTAGACCGGCTTGCAGGTCTTCGGGTCGACCGGCAGCTTGGCGGGGTTGATCAGGGTTTCCGGATCTCCGGTCATCTTCAGGATGCTGCCCGGCAGCCCAGGTAGGCCCTGGCCGGCGTCGATCGAGTTCTTGTTCAGGTCGAGGTCCTCGGTGAAGTCCACCTCGGTGCCGGGCTTCGCGGTGGCGCAGTCGGTGGTGCCGGCCGGCAGCAGCGCGTGGTTGTAGGTGTCGTCGTAATACACCCCGGTCACAGCGGGGTCACCACCGGTCACCTGGCCGACCATGCCGGGGAAGGAGTCCGACGGCACGGTCGTGCTCGCGTTCGGGTACTCGACCCCGCCATGCACCAGTGTGGCCAAGGTCGAGGTGGGGTGCTGGGCCACGTACCAGGCAAGGTCCTGCTGGTGCAGGCCGTCCACGGACAGCAGTAGCACGTGCTGGATGCCGGTCGGCCGCGCGGGCCCGGTCTCGTTCTGCGCGCCGGTCGCTGACAGCGGTGACACGGCAGCCGCAAGGATTGCCGCGCCGACCGCGACAGCCCCTGTGCGCCAACGACTATTCAACACTGACACCACTGTCCTCCAAGGCTGGTATGTTCGGCCTCATACACCTACATGTTGTAGGTGAACGGCGGAGGTCGTCAGCATGGCGAGCAGTTGACGGTACGAGTGGCGTGTCGCCGGTCCGGACGAGGAATATCGGGCTTCCGAGTTCTCGAACGTTCGGCGCACGGGCACGCCTGCGTAGGCCATCGAACAGGCAGGTAAAACGGGCTGTGCGGCCCTAATGTTTGAGCTGACAAATAGCCGAGAACACGCCGATATGAGTGGCGTTCGGTATTGAGGTCGCAAATTGATAACGGCTGGCCGGAAAGCCGTCAATTCCTGGACAAACGTCACCGCGACAGCGGATATCTTCGAAAAAACACGATCTTTCGGTGAAAGAACCCTGGTTTGGGCCAGCGATCCGAGTCACACTGGGCCACTGGCTGACAACGCAGCGAGGGGCCGGGGCGCTGGTGTCGATCAACGTGGTTTTTCGGGTGCTGGGGCGCGTCCAGATTCTGCTGGACGGCCAGTTCAGCACGGACTGGGCGGCGCCGAGGGTGCGCGCCATCCTCGCCCCGCTGCTGATCCAGCCCGGCCGCCCCTTCTCGCGGGACAACCTGATCGACTGGGCCTGGGGCGAGGACGAGAAACGCCCCAACGGTCTCGACTCCACCTTTCACACCTACGCCGGGCGCATCCGCACCGTTCTGTCCCAAGTGGACGCGGAAGTCAAGCTGGTCAGCCGGTCGGGATATCTGCACCTTGAGGTCGACAAGAACCTGATCGACTATCACCGGTTCCGCGACCTCATGCAACAGGCGCGCTCGACCGGTAAGACCGGCGACCATGCGACGGCGCGTGACCTGGCAAGGGCGGGCGTCGACCTGTGGCAGCCGGAGGGACCGCTGTTCGAGGTCGCGTCCGAGCGTGCGGACAACTGGCGTCGCAAGGTGCGCGCCGATGAGTGGATACCGGCCAACAACGTCCTCCTCCAGGAGTTGCTCGCCCTCGGCGATCTCGACGAGGCACTGATCCGGCTCAACGAACTCGGCGAGGAACACGCCGGCAGCCTTGTCCTGATGAAGCGGCGACTCGAGACGCTCTATGGCCTCGGCCGCGCCGATGACGCGAAGACCTACTACTTCGCCGCACGCAAGGCGCTGCGCGGCGACAACGACGATGCGCAGGCCGAGGATCTGCGTGTCTTTCACGACCGGCTCGCCGACTGGGACGCCGAGCCCGCAAGGGAAACCGCCAACATTCCCGCGGCGCCCGCTGCCGCCGCGCATACCTCGGTATCGCAGCTCCCGCCGGATATCGTCGACTTCGTCGGGCGCGAGATCCTGCTGGCGAAACTTCACGAATTCGTTGCCCACGCCAAAAACCGCGCCCGCGCCGCCTGCGTCGTCTTCGACGGGCCGCCCGGTATCGGCAAGACCGCGTTCGTCGTGCACTGGGCGCATCATGAACTCGGCACCGCCGAACTCGTCGACAGCGCGCTCTATCTCAACCTCAACGGCTTCTCCAGCGGACCTCGAATCGAGGTTGCCGAGGCGGTCGACGAACTGCTGCACGCGTTGGACTATCCCGTCGACCGGCTCACCACACCGGGACGCAGGGCTGCCAAGCTCGCGGAACTCATCGCGGACCGGCGTACGGTCGTGATCC
The DNA here is from genome assembly GCA_036268955.1 of Pseudonocardiaceae bacterium. Lineage (GTDB taxonomy): Bacteria > Actinomycetota > Actinomycetes > Mycobacteriales > Pseudonocardiaceae > CAJCJE01. The sequence continues at coordinate 12,016 of DATATE010000255.1, read as the reverse complement.
TGGACAACGTCCAGAATTCCGCACACGTCCGCCCGCTGATCCCGCTGATCTCGCGCGGCACGGTCGTCGTGGTCAGCCGCCAACGTCTCACCGGACTCATCGCGTCCTACGGTCTCAGCCATTTCACCGTGCTGCCAATGCCCCAGCACGAGGCAGCTGAACTGCTCACCGGCCGGATCGGCGTTCGTGCCGCCCGTGAACCGCATATCGTCGACCAGTTGGCCGCACTCTGCGGCGGCCTGCCGCTGGCCCTGCAACTCGTCGCCAACCACATCGACACCGACGAGGGTCCGTCATTGCCGGACTACGTCTCCGAACTCGGCGACCGCACCCGATTGCTGGACATCGGCGATGACGGCGACGATCCGGACGCCAGCCTGCGCGCCAGCTTCTCGCTGTCCTACCGTGCGTTGCCGCAGGACCAGCAGCGCCTGTTCCGGCTCCTCAGCCTGCATCCCGGCGAGCAGATCAGCCCGCCGGCAGCAGCCGCGTTGACCGGGGACGATGTGCGAACGACTCGGCACGGCCTCGACATCCTCGCCGCGGCACACCTGATCGACCGGAGCTACCGATGTCACGACCTGCTGCGCACCTTCGCTGCGGACCTGGCCGCCGCCGAGGGACTCGGCGCCGAACGCGACGCGGCGCAGTCGCGCCTGCTGTCCTTCTATCTGCACACCACCTTCAACAGCAACCGGCAGCTCTTTCCGCACCGGACTCCCGTTCCCATGCCGGACCTGGAAGCCGGTGTCACGCCGGTAAGCTTCACCCAGGACGATGCCGCGATTTCCTGGGTACTACACGAGCGGCCGAATATCGTGGCCGTCCTTCGGTGGGCGGTTTCCCTTGGCAGACACGACTACGTATGGCGGATGCCGCACAACATCTATGGCGTATACCGGCGATATGGGTATTATGACGAACTGAGCGTAGTATATGAAATGGCAGTGAACTCGGTGCGGATATGCGGCGAGATCGAGTCGGAGGGTGCCACTCGGAATGATTTGGGTTACATCTATCTGCTGATGGGTGATTTCCTGAATTCGAGTGTTCAGTTGCACACGTCGGCCAATATCGCACAGCAGGCGAACAGTGCCATGGGAATTGCCGTTTCCCAGTTCCAACTCGCCAACCTCGACCAGTTGACCGGCAAGCTCGATCAGGCCGTCGGTCTCTATCGCAGGGCGCTGGACGGGGCGAAAAATATCGGCGCTCGCTCGCTGCAATCGGCGATACTGCATCAGATCGGTGAAACATTCCAGAAGAAGGGTCAGTTCGGCGAGGCCGTCGTCGAGTACCAGCAGGCCCTGCATCTTCGGGACGGTATCGGCAACCACCACGGCCAGGCCGAGACGCTGACCGAACTCGGCGCGGCCCTGGCCGAACTGGGGGACTACACGGCCGCGCAGGCCTACTGTCAGCGTGCGCTGGGTATCGTCGAAGAGATCCACGACATCGAGGAAGCGCCGAGGACCTGCCTCGTCCTGGCCGGCATCCACCATCGGCGTCGTGACAACACCGCCGCCGTCCGGTACGCCAGGACCGCTGCCCGGCTCGCCCTCAACCTGCGCAACGCTCCCATCGAGGCCGCAGCGCTCGACGTGCTCGCCCAGTCGCAGCACGATCTGGCCCTCTGGGAGGAAGCACGCGAGAATTGGGAACGAGCCAGGGTGGTCTATGCGGACCTCGGCCGGATTCCCCTCGTCCATCGAATCGACGCCGATCTGGCCGAGCTGAAATCCGGGAATCGGGCGGTGCCGCAGGCGAGAAAGGCATTCACCCCCGGCTGGACCAGGATGACCGATATCCATGACCGACGACTCGATGGGGATGACCCGAACGAGGCGCCGTCGAGGTCATCAGATCGGGCTATCGAACTACCCTAAGTGAAACTTGACCCTCACTGCCACTTGATCGTTAGCATTCGCAACCCGTGCGAGTTGGTGTCTGGCGACCCCCGACAGACGGGTAGTGGGTGTGGTGTGGTTACCTGCTGCTATTCCGGATGGGCTCTGCTAGACAGCAACCCCCGGAAAACAGATCGGGTAGGTGCTTGCCCAGCTGGCAAGCCTGAGAAAGGCACGACGGTCAATGACGCAGAAACGTGTTGCCACTGGTGAACTGGTGGTCTTCGCGGTGTTCGGTCTCTCGTTGTTCGCTGCTGTTGGTACGCACACCGAATCGCATGCCCACCCGGTGAACGTGCACTCGTCCGAATCCACTATTCAGCTCGACAGTTCGATTATCGCCGCTGGCGATGAGTCCCTGCGCCCCGGCTATTGGAACTACGACTAATGGCGTTCAGGAAACCTGATTACGCGCTGCGAACAGGCAGGTGACGAAGGCTCGCCAGGCGACCTCGGCATCGGTGAGTCCTGCGGCGGCCAGTCCGTCGAGGTGGTCGTTGATGCTGGTCAGCGGGTAGGTGTGATGGTGCGGCGGAGTGTTGCTCGGCGGCTGGAAGCGCTTGCGCACCGTGCGTAGGCGCTCATCCCAGTTGTCGTCGGCCGGCCCGATGTGGTCGAGGTTGAGCAGCCAGCCGCCGGGTGCGAGCAGTTGGGCGGCCTGGCCGTAGAAGTCCGCGAGGGCGGCCCGGTCGAGGTGATGGCTGGCTCGCGAGGTGATGACCGCGTCGAAGTCGGTGGGCAGGTCGCGGTCGAGCAGGTCGGTCATGTCCAGTAGCCGGAACTCGACCCGGCCTCGGTAGGGCGAAAGGCGGTCCTTGGCCAGGTCGAGCATGGCTTCCGAGGCGTCCAGCCAGACGCCCTGCGCGTTCGGGAACTCGTCGAGGAAGGTGGCGAGGAAGTCGCCGGGGCCGCTGCCGATGTCCAGGATTCGATGGCTGAACGGCCGGTCCTGGGCGACGAGGGCCGCCGCCAGCGCGCGGGGCAGCGCCAGCAGTTCGGCGTGGGAGTCCGTACGGGTCCAGACGTTGGCGAAGGTGGCGTCCCGCCACGGTGCCGCGGCCACTCTGCCCTGTTCGGTCATTGCTACCTCCATCTAACGAATAATGGTAAGACCATAACTCATTGAGCGGTGGTCGTCAGCCCGCGTTGCTGAGGGTGCCGGCGGCGAGCGGGGTGTCCACGCCGACCGGGCCGAGGGAGCCCGCGCCGCCCGGTGCGCCCAGCGCGGCGTCCCGACCGGGCAGGATCTGGTCGAAGAAGGCCGCGTTGTCCTGTTGCCAGGTCGTTTCGTCGGCATCCAGCCGCAGGTCGGAGTTGATCGCCGAGACCGGGCAGACCGGCTCGCAGGCGCCGCAGTCGATACACTCCCTCGGATTGATGTACATCTTTCGGTCGCCCTGGTAGATGCAGTCCACCGGGCACTCCTCGACGCAGGACTTGTCCAGTACGTCCAGGCAGTCGCCGGCGATGAAATATGGCATGATCGTCTCCTTTCTCGGCCGGTGGCCGGCTCGACCTACTGGGGCGGCAGGCCGGTTGGGTGGTGGGCCGTTGGGCTGCGGGCCGGTCGGCCGCGCGCTGTTCAGGCGGCTGTCTCGCTGGAATGGCCGGGAAACAGGTTCGCCGCGGGACTCGCCGCCGCCGCGGCGTTGTTGACCGCGAGCGCGGCCTCGCCGAAGCCGACCGAGATCAGCCGAACCTTGCCCGGATAGTCGGTGATGTCCCCGGCCGCGTAGATGCCCGGCACACCGGTGGACATCCGCGAGTCGACTTCGATGTGCCGGTCGGTGATGCGCAGGCCCCAGCTCTGTAGCGGTCCCAGGTTCGCGGTGAAACCGAGCGCGGCCACGATCCGCGTGCAGTGCAGTTCGGTCACCTCGCCGCTGCGGGTGTCGCGCAGTACGACGTACTCGACGGCCGCACGCCCGCCGACCTCGTGCACGACGCAAGGGGTGCGAATACTGGCCGTCGAGGTGCGCAACTGCGCGACGGATGCCTCGTGCGCGGTGAACTGCGGCCTGCGGTGGGTCAGGGTCACCGATTCGGCGATCGGTTCCAGGGCCAGCGCCCAGTCCAGTGCGCTGTCACCGCCGCCGACGACCACCACGTGCTGGCCCGTGTAGTCGTCCGGATCGGTGACGAAGTAGTCGACGCCCCGGCCGACGTAGTCGCCGCCGGCCGGCAGCGGGCGCGGGGTGAAGGTGCCGATGCCGCCGGCGATCACGATCGAACTGGTGATCAGCTCGGTGCCATCGGTGGTGGTGATCGCGAGCCTGCCCCCGGCCGTCCTGCTCAACTCGGCAGCCGACTGGCCGAGCAGCCAGGTCGGGGTGAACCGTTGCGCCTGCGCGACCAGTGCGGCGACCAGATCGCGGCCACGGACCGAGGGGAAGCCCGCGATGTCGTAGATCTTCTTCTCGGGATAGAGCGCGGCGACCTGGCCGCCCGGTTTGGGCAACGAGTCGACCAGTGCGGTCCGCAGGCCCCGGAAGCCGGCGTAGTACGCGGCGTACAGCCCGGCCGGGCCGGCGCCGACCACCAGCACATCGACATCAAGCATGAGGTCCATCCTCCTAAAGGTATAACCATTATTCCAAAAGATGCTGTGCTTGGGAAGTGGTCGGTGGGTCAGACCACGACCTTCGTCATGACTCCGGCGGGGAAGACCTCCTCCGCCGTGGCGAGGCGGTGCGTGATGCCTTGCTGGTGGGCGTAGCGCAGCAGCAGGTCGATGGTGGCCCTGTTGGGTTCGATGCCGTACGGGAACGGGTCGCCGCCGAACTGCTCGCTCATCCGCTGGCCATAGGTGGCCAGCCAGGGCAGCGGGTAGCGGGACACCGCGGGGTCGAGCAGTCGTCGCACGCTGCGCTGCTTGGATTCCAGGAACGCGTTGTAGAGGTTGCGGGCGACCCACGGATGCTCGTCGAGAATCCGCCGTTGCATCGCGATGATGTGCATGATCGGCCAGATCCCGGTCCGCCGGTAGTAGTCCGCCTCCTGTTCCTGGTGGTCGGGGAACAGTCGGACCACGTCGGGGTGGCCGTCGAGGAAGCAGGTCGGCGGACGGGCGATGATGGCGCAGTCGATGTCGCCCTCGGCGAGCAGTTCCGACAGCGACCGGTCGGCCACCCTGGTCAACCTCACGCCCGCCGGCAGGTTCAGTTCGACCTTCTCCACCCGGCCCGGTGCGTTCGCGCCGGCCTGGTACCAGTCGATCTCGGTAAGGCCGACGCCTGCCTCGTCCTGTAGCCAGCCGCGCATGTAGACGGCGGCCGAGTGTGCCCACTCCGGTGAACCGACCCGCTTGCCGCGCAGGTCGGCGGCGGTGCGGATGCCGCTGTTGCGGTTGACGTAGAAGGCGCCGAAGCGAAACAGCCGCGAGCAGATCACCGGCAGTCCGACGATGTCGGCCTCGGTCCTGGTGACCTGCGCGGCGAACTTCGCGATGGACAGTTCGGCGACGTCCCACTCCCGGTTGGCGGTGAACCGGGCGAAGACCTCGTGGTGGCTCAGTACCGACCAGATGGGCTCGATGCCCTCGGCGCGGACGGTGCCGAGCCGGAAGTCGCGAAAGTGGTCATAGTCCGTTGTGGCGACACTCGGTCGCAGTGTCCGCATTGCACATCCCTACTGAGTTCATGATCATATAATTGGTAGGACAGTTAGACCATAGAGTATCGAGGTCGAGAGCGGTGTGCGAGTTCGGGCATCCGGGAGCGCTTGACACGGCGTACGTCGGCCCGTTTAGTATTATGGACGATTGGTATGACCAAAGGAGAGTCGGATGCGCGACGAATACCTCAAGGGCGTCCTGTCCAGCGAGAAGAAGAACCTCAGTACCTCGGAGATCGCGGCGCGGGACGAGTTCAACCGGCAGCATCCGCCGAACAGGGGGCTTGTCGTCGAAGACGACCTGCGCAAGATGGAGCTGCCGGCCCGGCCGTGGCGCAACAATCGGGGGCACTACTTCGACCTCGCCGACTACGAGGTGCTCAGCGCGCACATCTCCGAACTCAAACCCGGCAACAACTCCGTCCGGCACCGCCACACCACCGAGGCCTACCTGTACGTGGTCAAGGGGCACGGCTACTCGTTGGTCAACTACGAGGACGAGCCGATCCAGGTGGTCGAGTGGCAGGAGGGCACCCTGTTCGCGCCGCCGAGGTGGGCCTGGCACCAGCACTTCAATCTCGACGCCAACGACACCTCGCGCTATCTGGCCATTCAGGACACCGGTCTGCTGCGCACCATGCGGCTGCACAACATCGAGCGGCACGCGGTCCAACTCTCCCCCGAGGAGGGCAAGAAGCTGCTCGACGCCGCCGTGCGGGCCGGCACCACCCATGGCGCGAAGAACCGTTGACATCATGGTCAGAAAGGCGGCCTGAGCAATGCTCAAGCAGGAACTCAACGAGCTGTTGACGCGTACCGGTCCCGGTACCGAAATGGGCGAGTTGTTCCGCCGGTACTGGATTCCCGCGCTGCTCGCCGAGGAACTGCCCGAGGACGGCTGCCCGCCGGTGCGGGTGAAGCTGCTGTCCGAGCGGATGATCGCCTTCCGGGACAGCGCGGGACGCTACGGCCTCATCGACGAGTTCTGCGCGCACCGGGGTGTCTCGCTGTGGTTCGGCAACAACGAGACCGGCGGGTTGCGCTGCGCCTATCACGGCTGGAAGTACGACGTCACCGGGCAGTGCGTGGAGATCCCCTCGGAGACAGACGAGCGGCAGAGCAGGCTCTGCCGCAAGATCAAGCTCAGGAGCTACCCGCTGGTCAGGCTGGGCGACGTGCTCTGGGCCTACCTGGGCGACCCGGGCGACGTGCCCCCGCTGCCGGAGTGGGAGTTCGCCCGGGTGCCGGCCGAGCAGACCTACACGTCGAAGCGCTGGCAGGAGTGCAACTGGCTGCAGGCGCTCGAGGGCGGCATCGACTCCAGTCACGTCTCCGGGCGGCACTCGTCGGGGCTGCGGGACGACCCGCTGTACCGCGGGGCCCGCGGGAACAAGTACACCCTGGCCGACCGCAAGCCGTTCTTCGAGGTCGCTGACTCCGACGGCGGGCTGTTCATCGGGGTGCGCAGGAACGCCGACGACGAGCACTACTACTGGCGGATCACCCCCTGGGTGATGCCCACGTTCACGATGATCCCGCCGCGCGGCGACCACCCGGTGCACGGTCACTTCTGGGTCCCCATCGACGACGAGAACTGCTGGGTGTTCAGCTACGACTACCACCCGGTCCGGCCGCTGCGGGAGGAGGAGCTGCAGGCGATGCGCGACGGTCACGGGGTGCACAACGAGTACGTGCCCGGCACCTTCCGGCCGCTCCAGAACCGGGACAACGACTACCTGATGGACCGGGCGGCGCAGCGGCGCGGCGACACCTACTCGGGGGTCAAGGGCATCGCCATGCAGGACGCGTCGCTGCAGGAGAGCATGGGCCCGATCGTGGACCGCAGCAAGGAGAAGCTGGTCTCCACCGACAGCGGGATCATCATGGCCCGCCGCAAGCTCTGGAAGGCCGTGGAGGCAATGCGCGACAACGGCGAGACGCCGCCCGGGCTCGACCCGGCGCACCACCGGGTGCGCTCGGCAGCGGTGGTACTGCCCCGCGACGATGCGTTCGTCGACAGCTGCCGGGAGGCGCTGACCGTGCAGCCGGGCGTGCGGCACGCTTCGGTCTGACATGCAGCAGCGCCAGCCGACCCTCGCCAGCAGCTGCGCCAGGGCCGCGACCGCCGCCGAGGCGCGCTTCCGGATCGACTACCCCGACACCGCGAATCGCGCCGCCCGGGTCATCGCGCTGGACGAGCAGGCCGCGGTGATCGTCCGCGGCCTGGCCTGGCAGCCGTGGCGCGGCGGGCACTTCCTGGTCTTCGACGAGACGGTGAGCGCCGCCGCCAACGGCGAGGGCGCCGGAGGCCCGGCCGAGGCCGCGCTGCGCGCCGCCGACGGCACCCGGGTGCTGCTCAGCGACGAGCTTGCCGCCGCCGACTCGGTGGTGATGATCGCCACCCCGGCCGCCACGGCTGAGGCCGCCGAGGTGATCGGCGACGCCTGCGCGGAGCGCATGATCATGTCGGCCGGTCTCGTGGTCGCGGCAGACGGCGACGGCGGCGAGCCGGGCACGGCCACGACCGGCGGGGTGGTGGCGGCGCTGCGGCCTAACGCGATGGTGCTGGTGGTGCTCGCCGACGCCGGGGACGTGCCGGAACTCCTCGCCGCGCTGCGGGTGTAGGGCCGTGACCGCCGCCCCCGGCCGGGTCACCGTCGGCTCGCTGCAGGAGATGAAGCGCCGCGGCCGCAAGATCGTGGCGGTGGTCGCCTGGGACTGCCAGCTCGCCGCCATCGCCGACCGGGCCGGCGCCGAGATCGTCTCGGTGGGTGACTCGGTGGGCGTGCACCTGTGGGGCCAGCCGGACCCGCTGGCGGTGACCATGGAGCAGATGCTGGTGGTCACCGCCGCCGTCCGGCGGGGCGTGGACCGGGCGCTCGTCAGCGCGGACGTGCCGTTCGGGCCGGTGCAGGACGGGCCGGCAGCAGCCAGGGCGGCAGCCGCTGCGCTGGCCGAGGAGGGCGGCGCGGACCTGGTCAAGCTGGACGCGGCGGCCGACCACCCGGAGGCGGTGGCGGCCGTGGCCGGGGCCGGCATCCCGGTGTGGGCGCAGTTCGGCCTGACGCCCCAGACCGCGGAGCGGCACGGCGTCAGCTACGCCGACGTGATGGCCGGCGCCCAGGTGCCGGCCGGGCTGGCCGGCGAGCTTGTCGCCGCGGCGGTCCGGCTGCACGAGGCCGGCGCCTCGCTGCTCGACTTCACCGGGTCCGGCCCGGCGGCCGGGGCCGCGGTGGCGCGGGCGGTGCCGGTCCCCGTGCTCGGCGGCCGGGGCGGCGGGCCGTGGCTGGACGGGCGGGTCCGGCTGGCGCACGCAGCGATCGGGTATGCCGCGGCAGGGCTGGAAAGCGAGCCGGACAGCTACGCGAACGTGGCCAGGGTCGCGCTTGACGCGCTCACCAGGTACGCGGGCGACGTCCGCGGCGGCCGCCCGGTCCGCGGCGACAACCGCTAGCGAAAGGGAGAGACCGTGCCCACCGCCGTCTGCGACGGGATCACCACCTCCTACGAGGTGACGGGGTCAGGGCCGCCGCTGCTGATGTTCTCGCCTGGCGGCTTCAGCGCGGCGCTCGCGAACTGGGACTCGCTCGGCATCTACCGGCGGCTCCGGCTGCCGGAGCGGCTGGCGAGCGGGTACACCTGCATCACCTTTGACCGGCGGGAGGCGGGCGGCTCCGGTGGCCGGGTCGAGCGGGTCGGCTGGGCTGACTACGCGGCCCAGGGCGCCGGCCTGCTCGACCACCTGGGCATCGGGGCCGCGCACCTGCTCGGCGGCTGCGCCGGCTGCTCGACGGCGGCGGCGTTCGCGGCGGCGCGGCCGGAGCGGGCGCTGAGCGTGACCGCGTTCTGGCCGGCCGGGGGAGTGAAGTACCGGCTCAGGCAGCAGGAGCGGTTCGCCGGCCACCTGGCCTACGCGGCCGAGCACGGCCCGGCGGGAGTCGCGGGCCTGGCGGCCCGCACCGGGCAGGCTTTCACCCAGGACGCCAGGGTCGGGCCGTGGGCCAGCGTCATCGCCGGCGACCCTGAGTTCGCCGCCGGGTTCGCGCGCCTGGACGCGGCCCGCTACCAGCTGGTCGTCAGCGGCATGGGCCGGTCGCTTTTCGACCGCGACACGGTGCCGGGCGCGGAGCCTGAGGACCTGCTGCGGCTGGATGTCCCGGCCCTGGTAGTCCCCGGCAGCGACGACTCGCACGCCACCTCGGCCGCCAGGTACCTGGCGGAGTGCCTGCCCCGGGCGGAGTACTGGGACGTCCCGGTCAGCGGGCAGACCGGCGAGACGGTGCCGGCCCGGGCGCGGGAGTTCCTTGACCGGGTGAGCTCGGGGTAGCGCGGGGCGGTGAGCCGCGCCCGGTCAGCCAGGGCGCAGCCGCTCGCCGCGCTCGAGCGCCGCGATCATGTCGAGCCGCTGGCGGTGGCGGCCGCCCTGGAACGGCGTCACCAGCCAGGCCCTGGTGATCGCCTCGGCCAGCGCGGGCGCGGTCACCTTCGCGCCGAGCACGAGCACGTTGCTGTCGTTGTTGGCGCGGGAGATCCCGGTGGTGAACTCGCTGTAGCCGAGCGCGGCGCGGATGCCGGGGAGCTTGTTGCAGGCGATCAGCTCGCCGCCGCCGGCGCCGCCGACCACGATGCCCCGGTCGGCCCGGCCCGACGTCACCTCGTGGCAGAGGTCGTCGCACACCGGCGGGTAGTCCACCGTGCGGTCGGCGCTGCCGGTGCCGCGGTCGTCCACCTGGTGCCCCTCGCCGGCCAGCCAGGAGGCGAGCTGTGCCTTCAGCGCGACGCCGTTGTGGTCGGCGGCGATGGCGATCCGCATGGTCACCGTCCTGCGGGAGTGGGTCAGCCGGTCAGGTCGCTGGTGCCGGGATGGAACAGCGCCTCGGCGGGCACCGTCACGCCGAGGATCCGCTGCCTGACCGCGTGCCGCACCAGCAGCTCGATCATGGCCCGGTTGGGCTCGATGCCGTAGGGCAGCGGGTCGGCACCGGTCTTGTCGAGCACCTGCCGGTACAGCAGGTCGGCGGGCGACGGGTCGGTGACCTCGCCGCGGCGCAGCCGGTCCAGGTAGCCGCGCTTGGCCGCGGCGAACGCGCCGAACAGCTCGGCGGCCAGGTCCGGGTGCGCGGCCAGCAGCTCGTCGCGCACCACCAGCAGGTGGTTGATGGGGTAGAGGCCGCGCTCGTGCAGCGCGGCGAAGCCCGCCGCCGCGGGATCAGGGATCAGCGGGGCGAGGCCGGGGCGGCCGGCCGTGATGCCCACCCCGGCCGCCAGCTCTCCGCTGGCCACCAGGTCTGCCAGGTCGCCGCCGGGCGGCAGCGGCGCCACGTTGGGCGGCGGCCGGTACCCGGTCACGTGCTCGTCCCCGGTAGGGGCCCAGGTGACCTGGCTGAGGTCGAGCCCGTGCTCGTCCTGCAGGATGCCGCGCGCCCACACGCCGGTGGTCACCGTGTAGCCGCGGTTGACGCCGACCGTCCGCCCTGCCAGCTCGCCCGGGCTGCTGATGCCGCCGCCGGCGGCCGTCACGATCGCGCCGTGATGCAGCTGCCGCACCAGGAACACCGGCAGCGCCGTCATGGCCACGCCCTGCGCCTTCGCGCACAGGTACGTCGTGAACGCCATCTCGCTGACGTCGAACTCCAGGCTCCGTACCATCCGGCGGAAGGCCTGCACGAGCACCGGCACCTCGATGAAATCCAGGCCGAACCCGCGCGGGGTGATGGAGCCGTCCTTCAGCGCCGCTGTGTGCCCCTGGGTGCGGATCACGGTCGTCAGCCTGGAGCCCGCCATAGTGGGGTAGCCTACTGCAGACCATATAACCGTAAGACCTTTCTGCTCGGAGGGGGCGCGGGCCAATGGGCGAGCAGGTGCTGGCGGCGGTGCGCACCGCCCCGGGTACGACCGAGTTCCGCGAGTTCCCACTGCCCGACATCCCCGACGACAGCGCCCTCATGCTGGTCGAGGTCGCCGGCATCTGCGGCACCGACGTCAAGATGTACGCCAAGCCGCCCTTCGCCGACCCGGTGATCATGGGCCACGAGAACGTCGGCGTCATCGCGCGGGCCGGCAAGGAGTTCGTGGCGCGCAAGGGCTTCCGCGAGGGCGACCGGGTGTTCGTCGAGCACTACGTCGGGTGCTTCCGGTGCGAGTGGTGCCACCGGGGTGAGTACCGGCACTGCGAGAACACCGACTGGCGCACCAATCCGGACGCCCGCCGCTACGGTTACACCACATCGGACAACCCGTACCACCTGTGGGGCGGATTCGCCCAGTACCTGTACCTGCCGTGGAACTCGGTGCCGCACAAGGTGCCGGACAACGTGTCCGCCGAGCTGGCCGGCATCGTCACGCCGATGTCCAACGGCATCGAGTGGGCCCTGATCGACGGTGGCGTCGGCTACCACTCCACCGTCCTCATCCAGGGCCCCGGCCAGCAGGGCCTGTCCCAGACGGTCGCGTGCAAGCAGGCGGGTGCCTCGCTGATCATTGTCACCGGCACCTCG
>DATATE010000254.1:0-39034 GCA_036268955.1 Pseudonocardiaceae bacterium | reverse complement strand
CGCCGACCGGGACGAGGACACCCAGAGTTGACCATTTCCACCGGCTGGACCACCATCAACACACGGCCCGCGACCGCCGGCCCGAGCTGGTCCCTAGCTCATGGCAAACGGTGGTCCCTTCGCCGTGGCAGGCGACATTCGCTGGAGTTCACCGGACCAGCTCAGGTTCGCCGGAGGTTTGCCGGAGCAGCCGGGGTTCGCCCGAGCCGCCAGGGTTCGCGGAGCAGCCAAAGCTCGCGGAGCAGTCAGGGTTCGCCGGGTCAGCCGAGTGCGCCGGGCCAGTCAGGTGGCGGCGGATTGTACTGTTGGCGCAAGGAATGCCCAGCGACTGTCCACATCAGCCGACGCCATCCACAGCCCGCCAATTCCACGCTTCCCGAACGGGTGAAAGCGGTATACTGGAGACGGGTTCGCCCCCCTTGGGATGGGCGGGGGCCTGTGTTCTTCTAGAGGAATCCGTTGTGCGGCAATGGAAATCGTTTCGGTGCCGTTCGTTGGATTGCCGTCATCGGGTCTCAGGCGGTGGCTCAGCTGACTGGTTTGGGGCCGGCCAGAACGCCGATGTCGGGGTGGGTGGAGGCGGGGACTCCGATGGCGGTGGCAACCGATGCTGGTAGGGGTTGGCCCGCGTCGACACCGACCGCATCGGCGCTGAGCAGGTAGTTCTGCTGGTTGGGGTCGATGAACGGGAGCACGGTGCCCAGCGTCGCGGCGACGGCGTGTTTGTCCTCGCCGGTGGCGGCGACGAACGCGGCCAGCGTGGGATAGCTGGTGGTGGTGCCCACACTGACCAACCAGGACAACAGCGGCGCGTCCGATGAGCCTGCCGCGCGGAGGTAGGCGTTGCCGTCGGACTCGGAGACGAACGGGCCGGCGTGCGGGGTGGTCTTGTAGTCGCCCGAGACGATGATGGCGTGGTCCGGGTTGGGCTCGGCGTAGAAGTTGTTGACCAGTTCGGTGTTCGTGGTGACCCAGCTGAGGCCGAGTTGCTGGCTGTAGGGGTCGGCGCTCGGCGAGCGGGGGTCGTTGTAGAGACTCAGCTCGTTGACGCCGTTGCCGTCGAAGGTGTTGTTGTAGATCTGCACATGGTCGGAGCTGGCGATCTTCAACCCGTAGACCTGGTTGCCGGCCATCACGTTCGACGCGAACAGCCCGCGGCTGGACACCTCGTAGAACAGCCCGTTGACGAGGTTGCCGGTGGCGACGTTGTCGACCACGGTCGCGTCGGTGCAGCCGAGGTCGCACCACCAGCCGGTGGCGAGGTTGTCGGTGAAGTAGTTGTCCGCGACGTAGGCGGACTTCGTTCTGGTCACCTTCGCCCCGGCCGCACCGATGGCGTCGCCGGTGAGGGCGAAGTGCTGCTGGTTGTTCTTGCTGAAGGTGTCCCCGGTCAGCCGCAGCCCGTCGGCTCGGTTGGCGACGAGGCCGACGAGGCCGTTGTCGATCAGGGTGCTGTCGGAGACGGTCGAGTTGGGCTGGAAGACCGCGGCGCCCGCGGAGGCGGAGAAGGCGAAGGTGTCGTTGTCCAAGGTCACGCCGGCAGCGTTGTCGACGACCATCGCGCCGTGGTTGCCGTAGTCCTGATTGGACGCGTACTCGGCGACGCCGATACCGCGCAGCACGCTGCCCTCGGAGCCGGGATCGAACTGCAGCAGTCGATCGAAGGCCGTTGCCTCGACGGTTTTGCCGGTCGGGTCGTCACCGAGGATCAGCCGGTGTCCGGTCTGGTCGACGAAGAACGTGCCGGGCACCACCGCGTCCGCGCTGCCGACCTGTTGCAGCGGCGTGTTGTCGAGGAACGCCATGTCCGGCCAACCGGAGTACGGGTAGCTCGGGTCGATGATGTCCTTGGTGTAGCAGGTATGGCAGAGCGTCACGTTCCAGCCGGTGTGGATCCAGGTGCTGCCGGTGTGCGTCCAGCCGGTGACCACCAGGGTGCCCTTGAGCCACACCTTCTCACCGGGATAGGGCTGGATGGTGATGCGTTTGGTCACCGTGCCGACGGTCTGCCGGTAGGTACCGCCGCGAATCACCACCGTGCCACCGACCGGGGCCTTGGCGATCGCGGCGGCCACCGTGGCCAGCGGTGCGGTGAGCGTGCCGGCGGCGGAGTCCGAGCCGTTCCCGGCAACGAAAACGGCACCGACCGGGACCGGGTAGGCCGTTGTGGCCACCGGGAGGTTGTGTGCGCTGACCCTGCTCTGCGGGGCAGGGTCGTTGGTTGCCGTGCCAGTGGTCAGACACAGCACGATGCTGACGATCAGAGCACCCGTCAGTCGGGTTGCCATCCGCACCGGCCTTTCCTCCCACCCTGCTAGGACGACATGGAGATCATCTTCCGCAAGAGGGTGCTTGAGGTGTGCAAGGTGTACGGGAAGTACACAACGCGTGCGCCGACCTCAGCAAGTCGAGCCTCAAGGGCTTCACCCTTTTCGGTACCCCGCCAATCGTCCCCTTTGAACAGCACATCAAACTTCAACCGAGGCCACATCTGAAATTTGTCCACGTACGGGTCGGGCACCGCCTCGTCGACGTAGCGGACGCTGCGCACGATGGCCAGCCGCTCGGCCAGTGGCACCACCGGTGCCTTGTTCTTCGCCTTCAGCACCACATCGTCGGTGACCACCCCGGCGATCAGGTGGTCGCAGCATTCGGCGGCCCTGGAGAGAATGTTGAGGTGTCCGATGTGGAACAGGTCGTAGACACCCGGTGCGTAGCCGATGACGGTCATCCGGTCTCCCGTTGGGCTAGTGCGCGCATGTCCCCGAACCATTTCCGCAGGGCCAGCGCGAGGAATCCGGCGTTCGCCAGGAACAGCAGGCCGTAGATCACCGCGTACACGTCGCGCAGGCCCCACAGCAGGAAAACCAGGCAGAACAGGCCGTAGTCGGTGGGGATGACCAGCAGTGAGCGCAGCGCGGAGGGCCGGGCGACCGTCGCGACGGGCGGGGTCTGCCGACCGTTCGGGCGGTAGTTGCGGCGCAGCTGATCATTGAGGGTCATCGCGAAGAACATCACGGTGGCCACCGCCGAGTAGCCGAGTGGCACCAGTAGCCAGCCGGTCGGCAGGGCGAAGAACCGGAACGCCGCGATCAACACCGCCAGGTGCAGTGAGGCGATCTTGGCGCAGTCGATGACGTGGTCGAGCCACTCCCCCGCCGGGGAGCCGCCGCCGCGCAACCGGGCCAGCTGACCGTCCGCGGCATCGAGCGCGTAACCGACGACGAGGGCAAGGCAGATCCCGACACCCTCCACTATGGAAGGCCGGAGGACGGCGATCAGCGCGATGCCGACACCGGTGCACAGCGCGCTGATGACTGTCACCTGATTGGGTGTCAGGCCGAGTCGGTACGCGATGACCGCCAGGTACCCTCCGGCACGGCGATTGACGAACCGCGAGTAGGCCGGGGCACCTTTCGCGCTTTTCTGCGCGGCGGGGAGTCGACCGAGAAGGGTGCTGAAGTCGAGATCGGGATGTGTCGCCTTGGTCACCGGCCGCCCATCGCTTCCACCCCGCGCACACTACCGGCCACCAGCGCATATTCGGCTGGCGGCGATGATGGTGTCGGCAACGCGCTGCGTTTCGGGGAGCGAGGCATAACCGGTTGATCGCCGGCTTCGCCGCTGACGTATCGACATTGCCGAATTTTTGTCCATAACGATTCGGCCACGGGGAGCTGGCAGCCGCCGGCGGCACACCGCCATTTTGCCTCCGACGCAACAGGCTGCATCGGCAGGTCAGCGCCACGCACCCGAGATCGGCCTGTAGCACTTTTCGGCTCACTGACGACATTGTCAACACGGCACCACAACACGCTAAGTATGCGCTCGGCTGGTTTTCGTAAGCTGGCAGCGGTACGTCGGCCGGCGTCGGCAGGTCCGCCTGCGCTCGACGCCGGATCCGGCAGGCCCTGATCCGGCCCTGCCCCCAGCCCGGCCACAGCACGAGCAGAACTGGATGACATGGACAACCAACCCGCACCGCGTCTGTTTGAAGCGCTGATCCGCTACAAGTGGAGTTCGCTGTGCCTGACGTTGGTGATCGTGGCGATCAGTGTCGCGGTGGCGGCGATCACCGCCCCGCGTGGTGTGGTGGCCACCTCGACGCTCGCACTCAAGGCACCCCTGCACTCGACCGAGGTCGGCACCGACATCACCGGCTCCGACCAGCTCAGTGAAGCCAGCTTCGTCCGCTACGTGCAGCAGCGCGCCCTGTTCCTCACCTCCGACCGGGTACTCGACCAGGCCAGGACGATCCTGTCGAACCCGCCGGATCTCGACTCGCTGCGGACCGAGGTCACCGCGACCGCCGCGACCAGCGGCCAGTCCATCACGCTGTCGGTGAGCGCGGCCAACGCGAGCCAGGCGGAGGGCGTCGCGAACGCCGTTGTCGAGTCCTACCGCGACCTCTCCCGCAGCGACGCCACCGCCTCCGCGAACCAGGCGCTCGCCCAGTTGGCCACCCAGCGCAGCCAACTGCTTGCCGCCGCGCCCCCGCCGCCCACCGGCAAGGGCGCCACGACGACCTCGCCGGCGACCGCCGCGCTGACCCAGGAACTGGCCAACCTCGACGAGCAGAGCGCCGCGATCGGGGTCGCGGTCAGCCAGTTCGGTGACGGCGTCACCTTCGCCGACAGCGCCGCCGCGCAACCCTCCGTCTTCGGCAAGGACCTGCTGCGAGACGGCGCGATCGGCCTCGCCCTCGGCCTCGTCGTCGCCGCCGCGATCGCCTGGGCCCGCGCCGACCGGGACCGGCGGGTACGCGACGCGGACGACCTGCACGCCACCGCGTCCGAACCGATCCTCGCCGAGATCGCCGAGATCGGCTGGCAGCAGGGCGCCGCCCTGCCCGGCCCCAACGGCAGCCTGGCCATGCCCTCCTACCAGGTCGCCCTCACCGGACTGCGGTCAGCGGTCCGGGACGGCGTCGTCGTGGTCACCGCGGCCGGACCCCAGGCCGGCGCCACCACCAGCACCCTGCACCTGGCCACCGTCGCCGCCCGCGACGGCCTGCGGGTCTGCGTCGTCGACGCGGACACCGACACCCGCAAGCTCTCCGAACTGCTCGGCCTCAATCCGCAACTGGCCGGGTTCACCCAGCTCGCGACCGGCGCGGCACCGCTGGCCGGCTGCATCCACAACGTCCGCGTCGACCACGAGACCGCGGTGTGGGCGGTCGCCGCCGGGGTACAGACACCCGGCACGACCACGGCCATGTTCCAGTCCAGCCTGCTGGAGAAGATGCTCGCCGAACTACGAGCCAACTACGACCTCGTGCTGATCGACACCCCACCGATCGTGGACGCCCCCGAGGTTGCCGCCGTCGTCAGGGAGTCCGACGCGGTGCTGGTGGTCACCCGACGCGGGGTCAGCATGGACGCACTGGACCGGACGAGGGACCGGATCAAACTGCTCGACGGCAAGATCGGCGGTTACCTGTTGACCTTCGCGGCCACCACGGCGGTCTCCAACCGGCGCAAGCCGCCCACGGTCGTTCGCGGCGCCCTGCGGTGACCACGGACGTGCCGCAACAACGAACAGGACCACGTCACAGACAGCCACTGCGCACCCGGCTGCGGCTGCCCTCGATCCGCAGCATCAGCCAGAAGGCCGCCGCACCGCTGATCTCGCAGGGCATCAACGCGGGCGGCAGCCTGCTGCTGCAGATCGTCGCCGCGCGCACCCTCGGCCTCGCCGCCTACGGCAGCTTCGCGGTCTGCCTCGCCCTGCTCTCCGCGGCGACCGCCCTCTACAGCGGCTACGTCGGCGACAGCCTCGCCGTGTTGGACCGGCAGGACCGCGCGACCCGGGCGACGCTGAGCGCGAGCGCGATGGTGCTGCTGATCGCCGCGTTCGCCATCGCCTTCGGCGTGGTCTTCGTCCTGCTGCGCTCCCCCGGCGCCGCACTCGTCTACGCGGTGATGACCGTGCTGTGGCTGTGCGAGGAGACCTTCCGCCGAATTCTCATCGCCCGGCTGGAGTTCTGGAAGCTCGTGGCCAACGACAGCAGCTACAACACGATCGCCCTCGTCATCGTCGGCGTCCTGCTGGTCAGCAAACACCACGTCACCCTCGGCCAGATCTTCGTCGCGATGGCCGCCGGCGCCGCCACCGCGGTCGCGCTCGGCATCGTCCAGGTACCGAAGGCCGAACGGAGCAACCTGCGACCGGGCTGGGCCGCCATGCGCACCGTCGCCACCTTCGCCGCCTGGCGCTCCGCGCACGCCGCCCTGCGGCCGACCGCGCTGCTGCTGTCCAAAACCCTGGTCATCGGCCTGATCTCACTTCCGGCGGCCGGCATACTCGAAGCGGGCCGGCTGGTCGTCGCACCACTTCAGGTGGTCATCAACGGGGCCGGCAGCTTCCTGCTCGCCGGCTTCGCGGCAGGCGAGCACGGCAAGGCCAACAACAGCAACCGGATGGCCCGCTACGCGGTCTGGCTGCTGCTGGCCACCACCGTGATCTGCGGCAGCATCCTGGCCCTGCTCGCGGGCCCGGCCGGCCGGATCATGACCGGCCGGCCGGTCAGCCCGATCCTGGTGTTCGGCTGGGTCGCCTATCTGACCGTCTGGGCGGTCGGCCTGCCCTACATCTCCGAAGTCGTGGCCCGTAAACACTCCCGCGCCGTATTCGTCGCCCGCTTCATCGACTCCGTCCTCGGCCTCGCCCTGGCCGGTATCGCCCTCAAGTTCGGCGGCAGCGTCGCGGTCGTGCCGTGGCTGATGTCCCTCGGTGGCCTCTACGCGGTCTGGCGGGTGATCCGGCTGGCCATCCGCACCAGGGCGAAGCCGACCGTTCCGGAGACCATCCCCGACCTCCTCCCGCAGCGCGATCCGATCGCGCCCGGTGAACCCGCCTGAAGTGAGAGCGCATGTCCATGAGAACGACCGGCTGGTTCATCCCGGCCCTCGCAGCAACGCTGGCGGCGGCCGTCCTCGGCCTTACCGCCTGTTCGAGCGACCCCGCCCCCACCGCGACCGCGCCGACCCAACCACAGGTGCAGCTGCACAAGAGCGGTTGGGACGCCACCCAGCTCGGCCTCGTCGCGGCCACCGGAGACCCGGCGACCATGCCCGGCACACCCGGCCTCGCCAAGGGCATCATCTATCTCGCCAGGGTCTACGTCGACCAGAACACCGCGGCCGACGTCGCGCTGACCGCGGTGATCACCGCGGGTGCCGGCCTGTCCGACAGCTATATCGGCGTATACGACCCGAGCACCGGCCGCCTGCTGGCCAGCAGCGGCGACATCTCCAGCGAGCTGGAAACCCCCGGCACCGTGCGAGCCCCGCTGACCACCCCGCTGCCGGCGCAGTCGGTGAACAAGGAGCTGTGGCTGGCCATCCTGATCGGCGGCCTCGACAAGACCCCGACCGTGGTCGGCGACCGCGAGTTCGGCACGAACCTCAACCTCAACAGCGACTTCCGGCTCTGGGTGTCCACAGCGGACACCTTCACCGCGTTGCCGGCGACGGTGCCGGCCAAGAAGGAATCGCTCAACAGTGCCATTCCGTTCCTCGCCGTCAGCCCCTGACCGCTCGGACCCGACCACCCGGACCTGGCTGACCGCTGTCCCTGACCGTGCTGCCCCGGCGGCGCCGTCCCCGCCCCCGGATACCCCGGTTGGCGGGACCAAAGTCCCAGGTGCCTACCATCGAACCGTGCCGATCGCGCCCCGGACAACTCAGCTGATCGCCCGCGTTCCCGCCCCCAACCGGGCGACGCAGCGGGCGATCGCCATCGCGAACCTGGTCGTCCAGATCGGCATCATGGTCTCCGGTTCGGTGGTCAGGGTGACCGGTTCCGGCCTCGGCTGCCCGACCTGGCCGACCTGCACCGCCAGCAGCCTCGTCCCGGTCGCCGACCCGACCAACGGGCAACTGCACCAGTGGGTCGAGTTCAGCAACCGGATGTTCGGCATCGCGGTCGGCGTGATCAGTGTGCTGGTCTTCCTGATGGCCGTCGTCGACAAGCCGATGCGCCGCCGCTACGTGCTGCTCACCCTGACCATGCCGCTCGGTTTCGTCGCGCAGGCGGTGATGGGTGGCCTCACCGTGCTGCTCAAGCTCGTCTGGTGGTCGGTGTGCCTGCACTTCCTGCTCTCGCCGGTACTGGTCTGGCTCGCCGTGCTGATCGTGCACGCGGTGACCGAGGGCGACGGCCCGGCGCGGCCCCTGCTGCCCAAGCCGCTGCGTGGCCTGCTGGCCGCGATGGCGCTGGTGCTCACCGGCCTTGTGATGGCTGGCACGCTGGTCACCGCGGCAGGCCCGCATGCCGGCGACATCCACACCCCACGCCTCGACCTGCCCATCCCGGCGCTGGTCGAACTGCACGCCGACTTCCTGTTCGTGTTCCTCGGCATGCTCGCCGCGCTGTTCTTCGCGATGCGGATCACCGGTGGCACCAAGCGCCTGTGGCGCCGCTACTGGATTCTGACCGGCCTGATCCTCGCCCAGGGCGCCTTGGGCATCACCCAGTACGAACTGGGCGTACCGGACGCGCTGGTCTCCTTCCACGTACTCGGCTCGGCCCTGTGCGTCACGGCGATGGCCTTCCTGTGGGCCGCCTCCCGTGAACGCGACGCGCTGCCGGCCACCCCGGCCGAGCCCCTGGCCAGCGGGAACCCGGCAACGGCCGCCACGGCTTCCTGACCGCCCGCTGCTGTCACCCGGCTACTTGGGCGGGGCCGGGCGGGACTGCCAGAGGCCGGGTAGCTCGGTGGAGAACCAGCCGTAGAACTCGTCGACCGTTCGCAGCCGGTGCGCCCGCTGCGGATCGCCGCTGAGCAGCCGCAGGCCGAACGCGGTCAGCTCACGGGTCTCGGCGATGGTCTGCAACCTGCGCCGGACCAGATCGGCCCAGGCCGGCGCGTCCAGCCGGTACTGCGCCGCCTGCCGGCCCCTTCGGGTGAACCGCTGCACAAGACCGGTGTTGACCAGCAGTTTCAGGTTGGTGCTCACCGAACCGGTGCTGGCTTCCAGCTCCTCCGACAGTTCGGCCGCGGTGCGCTCCTCGGGATCGCAGACCATCAGGTAGCCGAGGATTCGGCCGCCGATCAGCGGAATCCCCTCCGGAACCAGATGCGCGGCGAGGCGCTCCATCCACTCGTTGAGCTGTCCGTAGCTGGCGACCATCGCACATCCGATCACGATCGATTTCGACTTACACTGAAATCATAGTGACATAAGTCGATCTAGGGAAGTAATCGGAGTGATCTCGGTATCGGCACGTCGGGGACGGTAACGGGCAGGTCTGACATTCACGGCGCACGCAGCTCAGAGCTTCAGCGGGCTCACAGGAAAGCCAGGCATCATGAGTCCCAGCAGCTGTCGGAAGCAGGAGGGCACGTGGCGGAGCCGACCGAAGGCGCCCTACCGGGTGACGGGCCCGGCGAGGCCGCCCCCTCCCGGTCGCTCACCGTCGGCTCGCTGGCCCGTTCCGCGCTGCGCTGCGTGCCTCTCCCGACGAACACCCCGTTCACCTTCTGGTATCTGGTCCTACTCGCACTGACCACCCTGCTACTGGATTTCGCGAAGCCATCGGCGGTGCACCGGCTGCTCGAACTGTCCAGCACCAACGCCATCAACCTGCAGACCCATCCGCTCCAGGTGCTGCTGCTGTCCGCACTGTGGCTGGCCGGCTCGCACTGGCTGATCTACGCATTGACC
Source organism: Pseudonocardiaceae bacterium (assembly GCA_036268955.1). Taxonomy (GTDB): domain Bacteria; phylum Actinomycetota; class Actinomycetes; order Mycobacteriales; family Pseudonocardiaceae; genus CAJCJE01. The sequence continues at coordinate 29,366 of DATATE010000254.1, read as the reverse complement.
TTCACCGTGGTGATCGCGCCTTTGGAGCGGCGGATCGGCAGCTGGTGGACGGTGCTGGTGTTCGCGAGCGGACATGTGCTGGCGACGCTGGCCACCGAACTGCCGGTGCTGCTGGCGATCCGCGCGCATCTGTTGCCGCACAACGACGGCCATCTGCTCGACGTCGGCGTCAGCTACGGCCTCGCGGCCACCGCGGGCGCCCTGTTGCTGCTGCTGGCCACCCCGGCTCGCTGGTGGGCGACGGCCGCGCTCGGCTCGGCGATCATGCTCGCCTACCTGTACATGGGAGTTGCCGACACCGACTCGATCGTGACAACGGCGGGGCACCTGATTTCCGGTGTCATCGGGATGATCGGCTGGTATCCCTGGCTGCGCAGGCGCGAGCTGATCGGTTCGCTGCGGCTGCCGGTGCCGCGCCGACGGGTCGCGGCACCGGCCAAGGCCCCGGCGCTGGCCACCGGCACCTGAGCCACCAGGATCGGCGTCCGAACCACCATTCGCGGCACCGAGACCCGGATTCCGTTGCCGCATCGGGCAACCGACGGCAGCGTCGCCACCGGTCGCGGCCGGTGTGCCGAACTGGACCGATTCGTCTTGGTCACTGCGGGTAGTCACGCTGGCCACCCATGCGGCGCAACGGTGCGTAATTGGCGGGATCAACGGCGAAATCGTTGATCAGCGCCCACAGAGGGGCACAAAGGCTGCCACCACCGGTGCAGCGGACTCCCCCGAATTGCGGCTACCGCAATGAACGAACAGGCGCGTAGGGTGACTCCTCGCGCTCGAAAGGACACGTAAAGCATTCGTCCGTTCGGGTGCCCGCCAAGGAGGTGACTTTTGTGCCCGCGGATGCCCCTGCCGCTGGCTTCCGCCATAACCTTGTTCAGGAGATCTTCTGGACGCGCACCGGACTTCTTCTCCTGAGCCTGCTGGTGGTCTCGGCAGTGTGCCTTGGGATCAACAGCGTCATGGCTGCCGGAGCACTGAAGACTTTCCTCGGTTCGGTCGGGACCGGCACCCTGATCTCGGCCGTGATCGGATTCGGTCAGACGCTGATCACCTCGAACGCGTCACAGCGTGCCCTGGTGACCCCGTTGATCGAGGAAAACAAAAAGGCTCTTCGTGAATTGTCCAAAGAGTACCGACAACTGAATCAGGAGTTCTATCCGACCCATCTCTTCGAACCGACTACCGAACCGGACCCGAATTTCAACCGGCTGATGATGCGGGACCTACGTAATACGAAGGAGTACTTCTTCCGCGGTTTCTCCGGCCGATACGCGGCCGCCCGGCTGTTGCTCTCCAGCGCCGAATGGGAACTACGCACCGTGATCGCCGACCCGCGCGGACCCAGTGCGCTCAGCGGCCGAGCCCGCTACCTGCTGCGACGCGACCCCACCGCCGAGGACTACGAGGTCATCGAGAAGCGGCTGCACGACGAGATCTGCGTCGGCCTCGTCGGGCTCTACCAGGCGCGCAGCAGATGCAGCCGGGTGGACATGACCATCATCACCGATCCCCCGCTGGACCGGTTGGAGATGTTCGACGACAGCGTCTGGGTCACCTTGTTCAGCGACGCGGCCGGCGCGCAGGCGCTGTACCCGAGGTCGCTGCGGTTCTCCGCGGGCTCGTTCATCTACGGCATGGAACGCAACGAGTTCCTCCGGGTCTGCAATTCCCGAGCCGGTCGCCACTTCGTCATCACCCCCGACACGACCCGGCAGGAGTTTCTCGCCCTGTTCGAGACGATCACCGGGACCGAACTCACCGAGAGCGGCTTCCACGCCCTCGACGACAAGTTCCGCGCGTTCGAACAGGATTTCTCCACCACTGTCGGACTGAGGAGCTGATCTGCGTGCCAACCCGGTTGCCCGCCCTTGCCGATCTGGCAAGCGCCCTCCGGCACACCGAAGGCCCGATCACCGAACACTGGTCGGAGGTGAACCAACACTTTCAGGACTGGGTCGGCCAACCTGGCCTACGGGCCGAGCTGAAGGGTTATCTCAGCGGGCTGAGCAGCGCGGAATATGCCGCGCTGATCAATTCCTCCCGCGAAACCACAACACATTTCGCCTGGTGCCTACGCGCCGAGAAGGATGATCCGTTCTCGGTCTGGCTGCACGAGTACAAACCGCGACAGGACTGGCGGGAGGGATACGCGGACTCCGTACACAACCATCGATACCACTTCTGTACCAATATCATTTCCGGCGCCTACACGCATGAGCGCTTCACCGCCGCGCTCGACGGGGCGGGGTCCGGAATCAATTCAGTGACCTTGTTGCGTAGCACGGTGTGTCCGGCCGGTACCGGAGGTTTCCTGCTGGCCGACGAATTCCACCGCATCCCCAGTGCCGAGGACGGCACGATGACACTGTTGGTGAAATCGCGTGAGCTTCGTTCCTGGAGCCTGTCCTATGATCCGACGACTCACCACAGTTATCAGCACATACCGGTCGAAAACCGTTTCGACGAGCTTGCCGACCGACTGTAGACCTTCCCCGCGTACCAGCGGAATGTCCGAAAGTTAGCAGCAGCACAACTGAAACAGCTTACGATCGCTGCTCAGAATGCCTGAGGCGCGACCGGAGGCTGTCATGCGCGAGAACAGTGTTGTCACCGACGTTGTCACCGATCCCACGGCGGGGACTCCCCTCCGCGCCGGGTGCCCGACCTTCACCGTCGCCTCCTCGGCGGTCACCGAGGTCGAACGGCAGGTGCGGGCACTGTGTGCGGGCAATGCGGCGAAACTTCCCTTCCACGGCTGGCACCACGTGAGTTTCGTGCGGTCCAAGGGAGCGGTGTTCGCCGCGCACAACGGCGCCGACGTGGCACTGGTGGAAACCGCAGCGCTGGTGCACGACGTGAACTACCTCGTGCGGCGCAACTCACTCGCCGAGGACGGTCGCGGCCTGCGGATGCACATCCTGGCCGCGGCCAGGGTGCCGATCGCGGTCGCCGAGCACATCGACGAGATCGTCTGCGAGGCCGAGATGCGCACCCGGCGCCGCGACATCTCCCCCGCCGCGCAGGCGCTGTCGGACGCGGACACCTTGTTCAAGGCGTTGCCGGTGACTCCGGTGATGCTGGCGCACCGGTACCTGGACGAGAACGGGGTGAGCCTGCGCGAACTGGCCACCAAGATCGTCGGCGAGCAACGCGGCGTGCACGCGGAGGGCTACTACTTCTACAGCGAGCAGGCCGCCGCCATGTACTCGCGGTGGGCCACCGCGAACCTGGAACTGTGGCAGTGCATCGTGGAGTCCCTCGACGACCCTTCGGTCGCCGAACTGCTCACCGCGGTGGCCTGAGGCCGGCGCCCGCCTTCGGCCACCAGGGCACCATGGCCGAGGTGCGCCGCTGGTAGTCGGCGTACTCGGGGTAGCGGTCGCGGCTGATGCTCTCGGTGAAGCGCGTCGAGCCGACGAACAGCAGGGTCAGCAGGACCGCGCCGAGCACCGTCGGTTGCGCCACCGAGCGGGCGGCGAGGGCGCCGAAGGCGAACACCACCCACCACTGGGCCTGTTCGAAGAAGAAGTTGGGATGCCGGGAGTAGCGGAAAAGGCCCCGCCGCAGGAACCGCAGCGCCGGCTCCCGACCGGCCGCGAGTTCGGCGCGTTTGTGCTGCTGGAAGGCCCATTGCTGCTGGTCGGCGACGGTCTCGCCGACCAGGAAGGCGAGGAACGCGACGGCGCACAGCACGTCCAGCGGACCGAACGGGGTGCGGTGCGCCAGCGCGGTGTCGGCCGGCAGCGTGATGAGCAGCAGGATCGCGTTCAGATAGATCGTGATGAACCCGAGGTTGACCAGCTGGAACTGCCATGGCTTCATCCGGCCGCGCAGCACCACCCACCGGTAGTCCTCGCCGCCCGCCGCGTACCCGCCCTTGCGCGAAGTTGAAGGTCAGCCCAATACCCCTGAGGGCGACGAGCCCGAACAGCACGTCCACCCGACCGGCAACTTCTTCGTCGACTCCAACTACTGGTACGCCCACGACGCCGACCCGCTGTTCATGAACCCGCCGGACTGGATGCGCATCGTCACCGGCCTCTCGGCGTTCGTCTACCTGCCGTTCTACCTGGTGCTGGTCTATTCGCTGCTGACCGGGCGCAACTGGATCCAACTGCCGGCGGTGATCTACGCGACCATGATCGTCTCGCTGACCGGCATCGTCGTGTTCGGCTTCGAGTTCTTCGGCGAGCCCGCGCTGCGCACCCCGGAACCGGCCAAGTTCCTGTCGTTCAACCTGCCCTACGTGCTCGTCCCACTGCTCCTGCTGATCCGCATGCGCAAGCGCGACCCGTTCAAGCGGAAGTTCTGAGAGTTCGAGTACTCATAACCAGAGTTATGATAACTGGGTGACTATTCTTCACCGCCCTCCGGAGATGTTCGACCGCGATCGGGAGTGGCAGGCGCTGAGCAGGTTCGCCGGCGACGCGGGCACGGGCGCCACGCTCGGCGTAGTTTCCGGGCGACGCCGTCAGGGCAAGTCGTTCCTGCTCAAGGCGTTGTGCGGGGCAACCAATGGCTTCTATTTCGTGGCCGAAGAGGCAACCGACGGCGAGTCGCTGCGTCAGATCAGCGCCCAGCTCACCGCCTACCTCGACACGCCCGGTCCAATCATCTATGACGACTGGCACGACGTGATCGACGCACTGCTCGCGCTCGGCCGGGACAAGCCGGTACCGGTGGTGATCGATGAGTTCCCGTACCTGGCCCGAGCGAATCCTTCGCTCCCATCGATCATCCAGAACGCCCTGGGGCCGCTGCGCCCCGAAAAGGACCAGAGCCGGACCCGGTTGCTGCTGTGCGGATCGGCCATGTCGTTCATGGGGCGGCTGCTCGGGGGCCAGGCGCCGCTGCGCGGCCGAGCCGGGCTGGAAATGATCGTGCCGACCCTGGACCACCAACTCGCCGCCGAGTTCTGGGGCGTCGACGATCCAGTGACGGCGCTGAAGGTGAACGCGATCGTCGGCGGCACGCCCGCGTACCGACGCGAGTTCGTCCGCAGCGACACACCCGCGGAGCCGAACGACTTCGACCCCTGGGTGCTCCGCACCGTGCTGTCTCCCGCCAGCGCGTTGTTCCGCGAGGCCCGCTATCTGCTGGCCGATGAACCCGAACTGCGCGACGGCGCGCTCTACCACTCGGTGCTCGCCGCGATCGCGAACGGCAGCGCGCACCGAGGTGGTATCGCGAGCTATCTCGGTCGCAAGTCGAACGAGTTGGCGCACCCGCTGAACGTGCTGGAGGACTGCGGATTCATCACTCGCGAACCGGACGTGTTCAAGGACAACCGGACGAGTTTTCGGATCGCCGAGCCGCTGGTGACCTTCTACCACGCGGTGATGCGGCCGATCTGGCCCGATCTTGAAGGGTCACCCGACAGGACTCGGTTGTGGCGGCTTGCGCAGCGACGCTTTGTCGGCAATGTGCTCGGTCCTCATTTCGAACACGTATGTCGATTCTGGACACACCACTTCGCCGAGGACGACAGGTTCGGTGACCACGCCTTCCGGGTCGGCTCGGGCACGGTGAACGATCCAGCCAAGCAGACCATGCACGAACTTGACGTGGTCGCGTTCGGACTGGATGACGACTTCCGTGAGCCCCTGCTGGCGATCGGCGAGTGCAAATGGGGCGACATCATGGGTATCGGTCATCTCGACCGGCTGACCCGAATCAGGGCGTTGCTCGTGGCGCAGGGCAGGTACGGCGCGGAGACCGCGAAGCTCGCCTGTTTCAGCGCGGCCGGGTTCACCGACGAACTACGCGAACGGGCCGCCAGGTCATCCGATGTGGTGTTGGTCGGCGCGGCCGACCTCTACCGCTAGAGCCGACCTCTACCGCTAGAACGGCCAGCCGATGACCGGCAGGCTCAGCACCGAGTCGACGGCGAGCGCGACGAACACCAGCATCAGGTAGGTGTTGGAGACGTGGAACAGGGTCATCGGGTTGTGTTTCCTGCCACGCAGCACCGCATGGTGCAGGCGGTGCGCGGTGGCCAGGAACCAGCCGCCGAACACGATCGCGCACGCGGCGTAGACCCAGCCGGTCGCGGGGATGAGCAGCAGCGTGCAGGCCACCGTCGCCCAGGTGTAGATGACGATCTGCCGGGAAACCTGCTGCGGGGTGGCGACCACCGGCAGCATCGGCACGCCGGCTGCCTTGTAGTCGTCGCGGAACTTGATCGCCAGTGCCCAGAAGTGCGGCGGCGTCCAGCAGAAGATCACGCCGAACATCACCAGCGCCGGCCAGGCGAGGCTGTCGGTGACCGCGGCCCAGCCGATGACCACCGGCATGCAGCCGGCCGCGCCGCCCCAGACGATGTTCTGGGACGTCCTGCGCTTGAGCACCATCGTGTAGACGAGGACGTAGAACAGGATCGCGGCGACCGCGAGGATCGCGGCCAGGAAGTTGGTGGTGGCCCAGATCATGGCGAAGGAGGCGACGCCGAGGACGAGGCCGAAGATCAGCGCGCTGCGCGGCGGCACGGTGTGCTTGACCAGTGGGCGGGACTTGGTGCGCTTCATCACAGCGTCGATGTCGGCGTCGAAGACGCAGTTCAACGCGTTCGCGCTGCCGGCCGCCATGGTGCCGCCGACCAGGGTTGCCAGCACCAGCAGCGGCGATGGCAGGCCGCGGGCGGCCAGGAACATCGCCGGAATGGTCGTCACCAGGAGCAGCTCGATGACCCTTGGCTTGGTGAGCGCGACGTAGGCCCGCAGCACATCGGTCGGTCGCCGCGCCGGCGTTTCGGCGGCGTCGGCGGAGCCGATGACCTCCGCGGGTGCGCTCACGTGAGCTGTCCTTTCCAGCTCCGACGAACAGCCGGCGAACACCTCCGGAACATTCCGACCGACCCGGTGGCGTCCTGCTGCTCGGCTCGGGCTGAGCCTTCAGTAAGTCGCAATCGTCCCGGCAGTGCGGGTGAGCACCGCCGCTGGACATACTGCTTGGTCATCACGATGTTAATCCGCACAACCGGCCCCACCCGCTCGGGGTACCGCAGCTCGGTGTGGCGTGGCGACGGCCACAGAAAGCATGCGCGTGGCATCCGCCTTCAGGACACACGGAGCTGACCGCAGGACTACGCTGGCCCCGGACGAGGGAGAACCCGCGGATCTCCCTGCGCTGTTCCGCGCGTCGGGATCGATCGAGATCCTCGATGGGGACATCGCCGCGAGGAGATCCGCATGACGCGAGAGTGGGAGCTGCGGTCCGTGTCTGATTCAGACGACCTCACCCGTCTAACCACCGCCATTGTGCCCGAGGACTGGACCGAGCTGGACAAGCGCGCGGTCGACACGGTCCGGGTGCTGGCGGCAGACGCGGTGCAGAAGGTGGGTAACGGTCATCCTGGCACAGCGATGAGCCTGGCGCCGACCGCTTATTCGCTGTTCCAGCGAGTGCTGCGACATGACCCGAGCGACCCGAACTGGGTCGGCCGGGACCGGTTCGTGCTCTCTTGTGGACACAGCAGCCTGACGCTGTACATCCAGCTGTTCCTTGCCGGCTACGGCCTGGAACTTGAGGACCTGAAGTCGCTGCGCACCTGGGGTTCGCGGACCCCGGGTCACCCCGAGCACGGGCACACCGCCGGTGTCGAGATCACCACCGGTCCGCTCGGCCAGGGGTTGGCGTCGGCGGTCGGGATGGCGATGGCGGCCCGCCGGGAGCGCGGCCTGTTCGACCCGGACGCGCCGGCCGGGCAGAGCCCGTTCGACCACCACGTCTACGTGATCGCCTCGGACGGTGACATCGAGGAGGGCGTCACCTCGGAGGCCTCCTCGATCGCGGGCACCCAGCAGCTGGGCAACCTGGTGCTGATCTACGACCACAACCACATCTCCATCGAGGACGACACCAAGATCGCCCTTTCGGAGGACACCGGCGCGCGGTACGCGGCCTACGGCTGGCATGTGCAGTATGTCGAGGGCGGCGAGAACGTGGTCGGCATCCTCGACGCGATCGAGGCCGCCAAGGCGGTGACCGACAGGCCGTCGATCATCGTGCTGCACACCATCATCGGCTACCCCGCGCCGACCAAGATGAACACCGGCAAGGCACACGGTGCCGCGCTGGGTGCCGACGAGGTGGCGGCGACCAAGAAGGTCCTCGGCTTCGATCCCGAGAAGACCTTCGAGGTCTCCGACGAGGTGCTCGCGCACACCCGCGAGGCCGGTTCGCGCGGCAAGCAGGTGCACGCGGCCTGGCAGGAGTCCTTCGACAAGTGGGCGGCGAACAACGCCGAGCGCAAGGCGCTGTTCGACCGGCTGGCCAGCAGGGAACTGCCGGCAGGCTGGACCGAGAAGCTGCCGCACTGGGACGTCGACCCGAAGGGGGTCGCGACCCGCAAGGCCTCCGGTGAGGTGCTCTCCGCACTCGCCGACGTGCTGCCCGAACTGTGGGGCGGCTCGGCCGACCTGGCCGAGAGCAACAACACCACGATGGCCGGTGCCGACTCCTTCGGCCCGACCTCGATCGCCACCACCGAGTGGAACGCCAAGCCCTACGGCCGGACGCTGCACTTCGGTATCCGCGAGCACGCGATGGGCGCCATCCTCAACGGCATCGCGCTGCACGGCCCGACCCGGCCCTACGGCGGCACGTTCCTGGTCTTCAGCGACTACATGCGCGGCGCGGTTCGCCTTGCCTCGCTGATGAAGCTGCCGGTGACCTACGTGTGGACGCACGACTCGATCGGTCTCGGCGAGGACGGTCCGACCCACCAGCCGGTCGAGCACCTCGCCGCGCTGCGCGCGATTCCCAACCTCGCGGTGCTGCGCCCCGGCGACGCCAACGAGGCGGCCGCGGGCTGGAAGGCCACGCTGGAGGGCAACGGCCCGGTCGGCATGGCGCTGACCCGGCAGAACCTGCCGACCCTGGAAGGCACCAGCGCCGAGGGCGTCGCCAGGGGCGGTTACGTGTTGGCCGACGCCGAGTCGGGTAACCCCGATGTGGTGCTCATCGGTACCGGCTCGGAACTGCAACTCGCGTTCGACGCGCGCACGGCACTCGCCGAGGAGGGTGTTTCCGCGCGGGTGGTGTCCATGCCGTGCGTCGAGTGGTTCGACGCCCAGGACCAGTCCTATCGGGACAGTGTGATCCCGCCGACGGTGAAGGCGCGGGTCGCGGTCGAGGCGGGAATCGCACAACCGTGGTACCGGTTTACCGGTGACGCCGGCGAGATCGTCTCGATCGAGCACTTCGGTGCCTCGGCCGACTACAAGACGTTGTTCCAGGAGTTCGGTTTCACCACCGCGCACGTGGTGGAGGCCGCCCGCCGTTCGGTCGAGCGCGCCAAGAACCAGAGCTGAGCCAACAGCCAACGCCGCGAGCGGCCCGATCTCCGGGTCGGGCCGCTCGCGGTAAGGACGTCAGACAGGGAGTAAGCGACGTGACCACCACTGATCGATTGGCGCAGTTGAGCGCCGCAGGCGTGTCGATCTGGCTGGACGATCTGTCCAGGGAACGACTGAACTCCGGCAACCTTGCCGGACTGATCAAGGACAAGCACGTGGTCGGGGTGACCACGAACCCGACGATCTTCGCCGGTGCGCTGACCCATGGCGAGGCCTACGACGAGCAGGTCCGCGAACTGGCCGCGCGGGGCGCCTCGCTGGACGCCGCGGTGCGCGAGATCACCACCACCGACGTGCGCAACGCCTGCGACCTGTTCCGGGCGACCTGGGAAGCCACCGGCAAGGTCGACGGCCGGGTGTCCATCGAGGTCGATCCTCGGCTGGCGCACGACACCGACAAGACCGTCGCCGAGGCCCAGGACCTGTGGAAGACGGTGGACCGGCCGAACCTGTTCGTGAAGATCCCGGCCACCAGGGAAGGCGTGCCCGCGATCACCAAGGTGATCGCGGAGGGCATCAACGTGAACGTGACGCTGATCTTCTCCGTGCAGCGTTACCACGAGGTCATGGACGCCTACCTCGCCGGCCTTGAGCAGGCCAAGGCCAACGGCCACGACCTGGCCACCATCGACTCGGTCGCCTCCTTCTTCGTGTCCCGTGTGGACACCGAGGTGGACAAGCGGATCGACGCGCTTGGCACCTCGGAGTCGAACGCCCTGCGCGGCGAGGCCGCCATCGCCAACGCCCGGCTGGCCTACGCCGCCTACGAACAGGTGCTGGGCGGCGCACGCTGGACCGAGCTGGCCGCGGCGGGCGCGAAGGTGCAGCGTCCACTGTGGGCATCCACCGGCGTGAAGGACCCGTCCTATTCGGACACCCGCTACGTCGACGAGCTGGTCACCGACGGCGTGGTGAACACCATGCCGGAGAAGACCCTCGACGCGGTCGCCGACCACAGCAACCTGGCTGGCGACACGGTGCGCGGTACCGCCGAGGCGGCGCAGGAGCTGTTCGACGCGCTCGCCGATGCCGGTATCGACATCGACGACGTGTACCAGGTCCTTGAGGACGAGGGCGTCGAGAAGTTCGACAAGTCCTGGGAGGATCTGCTGACCTCGGTGCGCGAGCAACTCGCCAAGGCGAAGGGCTGAGACGTCGACAATGACTGAGAACGTAGCGGTCCGGGTCGTCGACGAGAGGCTGGCCGAAGAGGCCGGCGCGCTCGCGGCCCGGCTGGCCGATGAGCAGGTGGCCAGCAAGATGACCGCGCAGGACCCCACCCTGTGGGGACAGGCCGCGGCGCACGAGGCTGCCGTCCGGCTCTCCTGGACGACGCTGTCGGCCAGTTCACGTCCGCTGGTCGGTGAGATCGAGGCGCTGCGCGGGGAATTGCACGCCGAGGGTGTCGACCGCGTGGTGCTGGCCGGGATGGGTGGCTCGTCGCTGGCGCCCGAGGTGATCACCGGTACCGCCGGTGTTCCGCTGGTCGTGCTGGACACCACCGACGCCGCCCAGGTCGCCGACGCGCTCGCCGGCGACCTGCGGCGCACCGTGCTGGTGGTGTCCTCGAAGTCCGGTGGCACGCTGGAGACCGACAGCCATCGGCGGATCTTCACCACCGCGTTCACCGACGCCGGTGTCGACGCCGCCTCGCGGATCGTCGTGGTCACCGACCCCGGTTCGCCGTTGGCGAAGCTGAGCACGGAAGCCGGCTACCGCAAGGTGTTCCTGGCCGATCCGCACGTCGGCGGCCGGTACTCGGCGTTGACCGCGTTCGGCCTTGTGCCGGCCGGTCTTGCCGGGGTCGACATCGCCGCGCTGCTCGCGGACGCGGCGCGGGCGGCGACGGTCCTCTCGCGCGACGACGCGGACAATCCAGGGCTGGTCCTCGGTACCGCGTTGGGTGCCGCGCACGCCAAGGGCGCGGAAAAGGTGGTGCTGGCCGATTCCGGTTCCGGCATCAAGGGTTTCGCCGACTGGGCCGAGCAGCTGATCGCCGAGTCGACCGGTAAGAGCGGCACCGGCCTGCTGCCGGTGGCGGTCGAGGGCGTCGGTGCACCCGGCTTCCTCGACGCGGGCACCGATGCGACCACGGTCGCGATCGGACCGGCCGACGGCGCGGCGCAGATCAGCACGACCGGTCCGCTCGGCGGGCAGATGCTGTTGTGGGAGTACGCGACCGCGGTCGCCGGCCGCCTGCTCGGCATCAACCCGTTCGACCAGCCCGATGTGGAGGCCGCGAAGGCCGCCGCGCGTTCGCTGCTGGACAAGCCGGCCGGATCGGACGACAAGGACCTGCCGGCCGCCGTCGACGGCGTGATCGAGATCCACCCGTCCGGCGACTGGCTGGCCTCCGGTGTGGACACCGTTGCCGGCGCGGTCAACGCACTGCTGGCCGCCGCACCGGAATTCGGTTACCTGGCCGTGCAGGCCTATCTTGACCGGCTCGACGACGCCTCCACCGCGCTGCTGCGTCCGGAGCTGGCCAAACGCGGCGGCCTCCAGACCACGTTCGGCTGGGTCCCCGGTTCCTGCACTCGACAGGGCAGTACCACAAGGGCGGACACCAGAACGGGGTCTTCCTACAGATCACCGGCGCGGTCATCGAGGATATGGCCGTGCCGGACCGGGAGTACACGCTAGGCTCCCTACAACATGCGCAGGCACTCGGCGATGGCCAGGTGCTCGCCCAGCATGGTCGTCCCGTGCTGCGGCTGCACCTCACCGACCGCGTCGCCGGCCTTGCCGACCTGGTGAGTGCTCTCGCGGAGGTATCACGGTGACCCGAGCTCTGCCCCGTACGTTCTCCAACCCGCTACGCGACGACCGGGACAAGCGGCTACCGAGGATCGCAGGCCCCTGCGGCGTGGTGATCTTCGGTGTGACCGGCGACCTGTCGCGCAAGAAGCTGATGCCGGCGATCTACGACCTCGCCAACCGGGGCCTGTTGCCGCCCGGTTTCGCGTTGACCGGTTTCGCCCGTCGCGACTGGGCCGACGAGGACTTCGGTGAGATCGTTCATCAGGCGGTCAAGGAACACGCGCGCACGCCGTTCCGCGAAGAGGTCTGGAAGCAGCTGGCGGAAGGCATCCGGTTCGTGCCGGGCAGTTTCGACGACGACAACGCCTTCGACTCGCTCGCGGCCACCGTCGCCGACCTCGACCGGGTTCGCGGCACCGGCGGCAACCACGCCTTCTACCTGTCCATCCCGCCGGGTGCGTTCCCGGTGGTGCTCAAGCAGCTGTCCCGCTCGGGTCTTTCCGCGCAGGACGGCGACCAGTGGCGCCGGGTGGTCATCGAGAAGCCGTTCGGGCACGACCTGAAGTCCGCCAAGCAGCTCAACGGGATCGTCAACGAGGTCTTCCCCGAGGAATCGGTGTTCCGCATCGACCACTACCTCGGCAAGGAGACGGTGCAGAACCTGTTGGCGCTGCGCTTCGCCAACCAGCTGTTCGAGCCGATCTGGAACGCCAACTACGTCGACCACGTGCAGATCACCATGGCCGAGGACATCGGTCTCGGTGGCCGCGCCGGCTACTACGACGGCATCGGCGCGGCGCGGGACGTCATCCAGAACCACCTGATGCAGCTGATGGCGCTGACCGCGATGGAGGAGCCGCTCTCCTTCCACCCGCACGACCTGCGGGCGGAGAAGATCAAGGTCCTCTCGGCGGCGGAGCCTGCCGGTCCGTTCAACGAGACGACCGCGCGTGGCCAGTACCTCGGTGGCTGGCAGGGCGGGCAGAAGGTGCCCGGACTCGTCCAGGAGGGCGGGTTCCGCAAGGACTCGACCACCGAGACCTACGCCGCGATCACGGTGAACATCAACACCCGCCGCTGGGCCGGGGTGCCGTTCTACCTGCGTACCGGCAAGCGGCTCGGCCGTCGGGTCACCGAGATCGCGGTGATCTTCAAGCGCGCCCCGCACCTGCCCTTCGATTCGACCGACACCGCGGAACTCGGCCAGAACGCGCTGGTCATCCGCGTGCAGCCGGATGAGGGCGTCACCGTGCGGTTCGGTTCGAAGGTGCCGGGGACCACCATGGAGGTCCGCGACGTCACCATGGACTTCGGTTACGGGCACGCGTTCACCGAGGCCTCCCCGGAGGCCTACGAGCGGCTGATCCTGGACATGCTGCTCGGTGAGCCCTCGCTGTTCCCGGTCAACGAGGAAGTCGAACTGTCCTGGCGGCTGCTGGACCCGATCCTGAAGCATTGGGCGGCCAACGGGAAGCCGGACAACTACACCGCCGGGACCTGGGGTCCCGCCTCGGCGGACAAGATGCTCAACCGCACCGGCCGTCAATGGAGGCGCCCGTGATCATCGACTTGCCGTCGACGACCACATCGCAGGTCAACAACAAGCTGGTCGAACTGCGTCAGGAGGGTGGCGCGACCACCCTGGGCCGGGTACTGAACCTGGTCATCGTCACCGATGACGGTGCCAAGACCGAAGACGCCATCGATGCCGCGAACGACGCCAGCCACGAGCATCCCTGTCGGGTGATCGTGGTGGCCAGGGGTCTGAAGAAGGCCGCGCCGCGGCTGGACGCGCAGATCCGGTTCGGCGGCGACGCGGGTGCCAGCGAGGTCGTGGTGCTGCGCCTCTACGGCGCACTGGCCGACGAGGGCGCGAGCTGCGTGATGCCGCTGCTGCTGCCGGACACCCCGGTGGTGGCCTGGTGGCCGTTCGAGGCGCCCGCGGTGCCGGTCAAGGACCCGATCGGCGCCCTCGCGCACCGTCGGATCACCGACTCGGCCAACGACCGCAACCCGCTCAAGGCGCTCGACCGGCTCAAGAGCACCTACAGTGCCGGCGACACCGATCTGGCCTGGACCAGGCTGACCCGCTGGCGGGCCTACCTGGCCGCCGCGCTGGACCTGCCGCCGCACGAGAAGGTCACCGCCGCCTCGGTCACCGGTGAGGCCGACTCCCCCTCCACCGACCTGTTGGCCGCGTGGCTGAGTGTGTGCCTGAAGATTCCGGTGTCCCGGTTGAAGGCGACCTCCGGTGAGGGCATCGTCGCGGTGACGCTGGAACGGCGCACCGGCAACGTCGAACTGGTCCGGCCGGATGCCAAGGTCGGCACGCTGTCGCAGCCGGGGCAGCCGGATCGGCGGATCGCCCTGCAGCGCAAGACCGTTCGGGACTGTCTCGTCGAGGAACTGCGCAGGCTCGAACCGGACGTGATCTACGAGGAGACCCTGCGCGGTCTGTCCAAAGTGGTCCGGGGCAAGGCGGCGAGCACCTCGACGACCCGGCGCGCGTCGGCGGCCAAGACCGCGACCAGCAAGGCCGCGACCAAGGCACCGGCCAGCACGGCCAAGCCGGCTGGTACGCGGACCAAGTCCGCCCCGGCCTCGGCCTCGGCGAAGGCGACGACAGCGAAGGCGGCGACGAACGGTGCTGCCCCGGCTGCCGCGAAGGCCGCGCCGCGCAAGGCACGGAGCACGGCGGCGAACTCGGCGAACTCGGCCACGGCCAAGCCCGAGTCGGCCACGGCGGAGGCGAGTGCCGGCGGGTCAACGTCGTGACCACTCCTGAGGTCGTCATCCACGCCGACGCCGACCTGCTGGCCGCCGCGGCGGCCGCCAGGCTGGTGACCGCGATCGTCGATGCCCAGTCCGCACGGGGCCGGGCATCGGTGGTGCTCACCGGCGGACGCACCGGCAACGCGGTACTGGCGCACCTGCGGGACAGTCCGGCGCGGGACGCGGTCGACTGGTCCACAGTGGACCTGTACTGGGGCGATGAGCGGTTCCTGCCGACAGGGCATCCGGACCGCAACGAGACCCAGGCCCGTGAGGCACTGCTGGACGCGCTGTCGATACCGGCGGGGCGGGTGCACGTGATCGAGCCGTCGGACGGACGCTTCGGCGATGATCCGGACGCGGCCGCGCAGGCATACGCGCAGCTGTTGGCGGAGGCGGCGAAGCCCGAGGACCAGGGCGGGGTGCCGACCTTCGACGTGTGCATGCTCGGCGTCGGCGAGGAAGGCCACACCGCGTCGATCTTCCCCGACTCCCCCGCCGTGCACGAGACCGACCGCACCGTGGTGTCCGTCCGCGACTGCCCGAAACCGCCGCCGACCAGGGTCTCGCTGACCCTGCCGGCGATCCGCCGCTCGGCCGAGGTCTGGCTGATGACCACCGGGGCGGCCAAGGCCGGTCCGGTGGCCAAGGCGATCGGTGGGGCCAGCGAGGTGGACATTCCGGCAGCCGGGGCACGCGGTCTGCGCCGCACGCTGTGGCTGCTGGACCGGACCGCCGCGGGCGAACTCCCGGACGCGTCGCGCTGATCCCAGGTCACGTTCGCCGGTGCGGCGCCCGAACCACGCCGCGCCGGCACAGCTCCATCAGCTCCGTTCCACCAGTTGAGACAAGTTCCTGAGGGCCTGGCCGGGCATTGGTGGCAGCCAATGCCAGGCCAGGCCCGGTCTCATCGGCGCCGCCTGCCGTCACCCGATTGCCGCCGGCCGCGGTTGGATCAACACATCGCTCTCGAGGTTGACCGGCAAGTAGGCTCGTCAGGTGCCACGGACCACGCCTTTCGCCGGCCTTGACGACGGGCCCGCGCCGGACGCGGCGATCATCGAGGTCGGTCGTCCGAAGCCGCTGGCACTGGGTTGTCTCGGTCTGACCACCCTGTTCCTCGCCGTGCTCGCGGCCGCCGCGTTCAGCTATGCGGCCGGGGCCGTCGTCAACACCAGTCTCGGCGCGCCGTCCGCACTGCGGATCGTGGCGGTCGTGCTGGGCATCGTGTTCATCGTGATCGTCATCGGCCTGGTCGGGGTCACCGTGAAGGCCGTACGCGCCCGGCAGGGGTTGGCGATCGATGCCGGCGCGGTCTGGTGGCGTGACGGAGCGCGGCTGGTCGAGGTGCCCTGGGCCGATATCGCCGCGGCCCGGCTGGTATTTCCGAAGAAAATTCGTGGCGCCCGTTCCAGCACGCCGGTCACCCCGACACTGGAACTGTTTCCGGCCGATCTGGACGTATTGCGCGGCTATCCCGACCTTGTCGACACGGTGATCTCCGGCGAGCGGCTACGCGAGGATCTGCCCATTCTGCGCTTCTCGTTTCAGCTCCCGACCAGCGAATCCGCGGAACTGGCCGAAGCAGCACTGCGCCGTCACGCCGCCCGACAATGGGCGATCGGACAGAACGAAGCACCCGAATGAACGTCGACGTTCGGAATGGGCACAACCGGACGTACGGTCAGCGGACAACCTGTGCATCCGCAACTTTCTGTGCGCTCAGGCGTCCCATAGACAGGATCGGACACTCTCCTTCCACAAAGCCGCAGCACCTGCCAAGGTGAGGACCCAGTGCCGAAGTACAGGAACGAAACCGCCGAACCGATGGTGCCGCGGCAACGTGGCCGAGCCCATCAGGAACTCGACCACACCAACGGTGGCGGCGGACCCCGCAACTCGCGGGTTGGCCGTCACATCGCCGCAGCGGGAGGTAGGACCCTGCTCACCACCGCGCCATCACCCACCGAGACACCGACCGGCACACCGAACCTGGCCACCGCGCAGTCCGCGCGCCGAGTAGCCGAGCACGATCTCGGCCAGGCGTTGTTCACCATTGCCACCGGCTGGCTGCGCCGGCACCGGATCATCCTGGTCAACCTGGCCTGGGTCGCGGTCGCGGTCCTCGACGTCGTACTGGTCACCCCCACCGACGCGACGACCTACTCGACCGTGCTGTCCCTGGTCTCCTGCGCCGCGCTGCTGTTCCGGCGGCGCTTCCCGTTCCTGGTCACCCTCGCGGTGATCCCCGGTTACATCGCGGGCTGGGCCGAACTGGCCGCGATGATCGCGTTGGGCACGCTGGCCTGGCGCAAGGGCTGGGGCTGGCAGACGATCGTCGGCGCGGTCGGGGTCTGGACCGGCACGTTCATCATCTGGCCGCTGAGCCAGTTCGCCCTGGAGGACTGGCACCATCACGTCCTCGACGGCATCTACGGCTGCGTGTTCGCGATCGGTCCGATGGCGCTCGGCCTGCTGGTGAACGTCCGGCGGGACCTCTCGGCGCGGGTCACCGAACTGGCCGCGAGCCGGGAACGCGAGGAGCGGCTGATGGCCGGCGCGGTCCGGGCCGACGAGCGGGCCAAGCTGGCCAGGGAGATGCACGACCTGGTCTCCCACCAGGTCAGCCTGATCGCCATGCAGGCCGGCGCGCTACAGGTGTCCACCGATGACCCGGACGCGCGCGAGACCGCGGCCACCATCCGGACGCTGAGTGTGCGGACGCTGAACGAGTTACGGCAGCTCGTTGGCGCGTTACGGACCACTGTTGACGACGAGATCGGCCTGGACACGCTCGCGGATCTGGTAACGGAATCGCACGTCGAGGCCGATTTTTCGTTGAATCTGGAAGGTCGGACGCCACCCGGCCCGGTGGCCAGCGCGGTCTACCGGACCGTGCAGGAGGCGCTGACCAACGTCCGCAAGCACGCCGCGCAGGCCACTACCACGGTCCGGGTCTCGGCCGACGGTGACCGGTTGGACGTCGAGGTCCGCAATGACGCCCCACCCGTGGTCGCCGCGAGTACCCGCATCCTGATCCGGCCGCTGCCCTCCGGCGGCCATGGCCTGCTCGGCCTGCGGGAGCGGGCCGAACTGCTCGGCGGCACCTTCGAGGCGGGCCCGGTCGGGCACGGCGGTTTCCTCGTGCGGGCCAGCTTCCCGCTGCGCCGCTCCGACGACTGGAACTGAGCCACGGCACAGGCGGCACGGCTGGCTGAACCCCGTCAGTCGTGCCGCGCGCTTGCGCCTTCGTCCGCTTGTCGCCGAGGTCAGGAACGTCTTATCGCCCGCAGACGCACGTCGGCGCCCTTCCCGAAAACCGGGAAGGGCGCCGACGTGGTTTGTTCAGATGTCCTCGCGCTGTGCGCGTAGCCGAGCGAGTGCCTCGGCGAGGATGGCCTCGCCATCGGCGTCCGAGCGACGTTCCTTCACGTAGGCAAGGTGCGTCTTGTACGGCTCGTTGCGCGGCGGAGAAGGCGGCTTCTCCTGGTTGCGTCCACCCGGCAGGCCGCAGCGCGGACAGTCCCAGCTGTCCGGCACCTCGGCCTCCATGGCGAACGAGGGCCGCGACTCGTGGCCATTGGCGCACCAGTAACCCACCCGCTGCCGCGGGGCGGACTCACCGCGCTCCGACTCGCCCATCGGGCCAGCGCCGACCCGCGTACCGCGAATCGCGTTGCCACCACCCATTAACCCTCACACCCTCATCACCGAAAATCGGACATGGCAGACACACAAATCGAACTAGCCGACTTTGTCAACCGATCTTCAACAGCAGCCCGGTGCCGATGACGCAGATGACCCAGATCGCGCCGACGAACAGCGTGATCCGATCGAGGTTCTTCTCGGCGACCGTCGAACCGGAAAGGCTGGACTGCGTGCCACCGCCGAAGAGTGAGGAAAGACCACCACCGCGACCGCGGTGCAGCAAAACCAGCAGGACCAGCAGCACGCTGGTCACGATCAGACCGATCTGTAGGCCAAGCTTCATGTCATCCTCGCTGTAGAGCCGTCGGTCTCACACAATACCGGGCCGGGCGCTCGAACCTGAACCACGCCCCGCAAACGACTCGTTACGGTAGCGGACCGCCGGCCGCGAGGGCACACAGTTTGGCGAACTCGTTCGCGTCCAGGCTCGCACCGCCGACCAGGGCACCGTCGATGTCCTGCTCACCGACCAGCTCGGCGATGTTGCCGGACTTCACCGAGCCGCCGTAGAGGATCCGGGTGGCCCCGACCACCTCGTCACCGTACTTCTCGGCGAGCTTCGCCCGCAGCGCGCCGCAGACCTCCTGGGCGTCCTTGGGGGTGGCCACCCGGCCGGTGCCGATCGCCCAGACCGGTTCGTAGGCGATCACCACCTCGCGGACCTGCTCGGCCTTGAGGCCCTTGAGGCCGGCGATCAGCTGCTCGCAGCAGTGCTCGACGTGGTTGGCCTCCTCGCGCACCTCAAGCCGCTCGCCGACGCACAGGATCGGCACGATGCCGTTCTTGACCGCGGCCCTGACCTTGCGGTTGACCAGGTCGTCGTCCTCGTTGTGGTACTCCCGGCGTTCGGAGTGCCCCACGGTGACGTAGCTGCAGCCGAGCTTCGCGAGCATCGCACCGGAGATGTCCCCGGTATAAGCACCCGACTCGTGCTGCGAGAGGTCCTGGGCGCCATACTTGATCAACAGCTTGTCGCCGTCGGTCATGGTCTGCACGCTGCGGATGTCGGTGAACGGCGGCAGCACCGCGACCTCGACCTTGGCGAAGTACTTCTCCGGCAGCGCGAAGGCGATCTTCTGCACCAGCCCGATGGCTTCGAGGTGGTTGAGGTTCATCTTCCAGTTGCCGGCGATGAAGGTCTGACGGGCCATGCCTCAGTCCTCCAGGACCGCGATGCCGGGAAGTTCCTTGCCTTCCAGGAACTCCAGCGACGCGCCGCCGCCGGTGGAGATGTGCGAGAAGCCGTCCTCTGGCAGGCCGAGTGCGCGCACCGCGGCGGCGGAGTCACCGCCACCGACGACGCTGAACGCCGAGGAGTCGACCAGTGCCTGGCCGACCGCCTTGGTCCCGCCGGAGAAGGCCGCGAACTCGAACACGCCGAGCGGACCGTTCCAGAACACCGTCGCGGCGTCGGCCAGCTTCGAGGCGAACAGCTCGCGGGTGGCCGGGCCGATGTCGAGGCCTTCCTGGTCGGCCGGGATGGCCGAGGTCGACACGATCTCGTAGGCGGCGTCGGCGGAGAACTCCTTGGCCACCAGCACATCCACCGGCAGGACCAGTTCGACGCCACGCCGCTGCGCGTCCGCGAGGAACCCGCGCACGGTGTCGAGCTGGTCTTCCTGCAACAGCGAGCGGCCGACCTCGTGGCCCTGCGCCTTCAGGAAGGTGTAGGCCATCCCGCCGCCGATGAGCAGCCGGTCGACCTTGCCGAGCAGGTTGGCGATGACCCCGAGCTTGTCGGAGACCTTCGCGCCGCCGAGCACGACGACGTAGGGACGAGCGGGTTCGTCGGTGAGCTTGTGCAGCACCTCGACCTCGGTGAGCACCAGCCCGCCCGCGTAGTGCGGCAGCCGCTTGGCCACGTCGTAGACCGAGGCCTGCTTGCGGTGCACGACACCGAAACCGTCGGAAACGAACGCGCCGTCGGCGCCGACCAGCGCGGCCAGCTCCTCGGCGAGCGCGCCGCGCTCCGCTTCGTCCTTGCTGGTCTCGCGCGGGTCGAAGCGGATGTTCTCCACGAGCGCGACCTGGCCGGGGGCCAGCGCCGCGACCACGGAGGTGGCCGACTCGCCGACCACATCGGTGGCCAGCGCGACCTCGCTGCCCAGCAGTTCACCCAGCCTGGCGGCGACGGGGGCCAGCGAGTACTTGGCCTCCGGGGCGCCCTTGGGGCGGCCGAGGTGCGCGGTGACGACCACGCGCGCGTCGGCCTCGATCAGCTTGGAGATAGTGGGCACCGAGGCGCGGACCCGGCCGTCGTCGGTGATCCGGTCGCCATCGAGGGGGACGTTGAGGTCGGCGCGCAGGAGCACGCGCCGACCGGCAACACCCTCGGCGAGCAAGTCGTCGAGCGTCTTCACTTGGTGTGTGCTCCTCAGGCGAGCTTCGAGCCGACGAGAACGGTCAGGTCGGCGAGGCGGTTGGAGTAGCCCCACTCGTTGTCGTACCAGGAGACGACCTTGACCTGGTTGCCGATGACCTTGGTCAGCGGCGCGTCGAAGATCGACGAGGCCGGGTCGTTGACGATGTCGCTGGAGACGATCGGGTCCTCGTTGTAGCGCAGGATGCCCTTGAGCGGACCCTCGGCCGCGGCCTTCAGTGCGGCGTTGACCTCTTCGATGCTGGTCTCGCGGCCCACGGTCGCGGTGAGGTCGGTGACCGAACCGGTCGGCACCGGCACTCGCAGCGCGTAGCCGTCCAGCTTGCCCTTCAGCTCCGGCAGCACCAGGCCGATGGCCTTGGCCGCGCCGGTGGAGGTCGGCACGATGTTGATCGCGGCGGCGCGGGCCCGACGCAGGTCCTTGTGCGGCGCGTCCTGCAGGTTCTGGTCCTGGGTGTACGCGTGGATGGTGGTCATCAGACCACGCTCGATGGTGAACGTGTCGTTGATGACCTTGGCCAGCGGCCCGAGGCAGTTGGTGGTGCAGGAGGCGTTGGAGATGATGGTCTGCGAGCCGTCGTAGTCGCCGTCGTTGACGCCGAACACGACGGTCAGGTCCTCGCCCTTGGCGGGCGCGGAGATGATGACCTTCTTGGCGCCGCCCTCGTCGACGTGCGCGCGCGCCTTGGCGGCGTCGGTGAAGAAGCCGGTCGACTCGATGACCACGTCCACGCCGAGGTCGCCCCAGGGCAGCTTGCCGGGGTCGCGCTCGGCCAGCGCCTTGATGACCTTGCCGTCGACGCTGATGCCCTCGCCGGTCACCCTGACCTCGGCGGCCAGCGGGCCCTGGACGCTGTCGTACTTGAGCAGGTGAGCCATGGTCGCGACGTCACCCAGGTCGTTGAAGGCCACGATCTCGATGTCGTGCCCACCGGATCGCACGGCGCGCCAGAAATTGCGACCGATCCGACCGAAGCCGTTGACACCTACCCGAACCGTCACGATATGTCTCCTCGTGCTCAACCCTCGCGCGTCGCGAGGCGTTAGCTGTAATTCTCCGGCTGGTGCCGCTGAGGTTTGTCGGCGACACTGCCGACCAGGGCACTCTAGCGCTCACGACTTGCCCCAGGTCAGGAAGGGCTGCGGCGCTTCTTTATCGAGTCAGTGACTCGTGTGGGTGACATTACACCATTGTGTCGAACGCGTCTCGAACACTTTGCGACGAAGACTAGCCCTTTTCGGACTAGGGCTTTCCTGGCAATCTCGCCCGATCCCGCCGAGGTGGCCGACGGTGCGCGACGCCTAACCGGGGCTACCGGTCGGCCTCGCCGAGCAGCGCACCGATGGCTTCCGGCGCGCTGACCGGTGCGAACAGGCCGCCCTGCCCGATGTCCGCGCCGACCCGCTGCCACCAGGCCAGCTGCGCCAGGTTCTGGATGTCGTCGACGATGACCAGCACCCCGGCGGCGTGCACGGCGGCGATGAGCGCGGTCAGCACCGCATCCGCGGCCGGGCCGGCACCGTGCGGGCGCCAGCGGGCCAGGTGCACCGCCTGTACCGGCAGTTTCTCGAAGTCGACGAGATCGGCGGGCACCGCGCCGAAGTCGACCGCGACGGTGCCGACGCCGGCCTCGGCGAGCAGGTTGAGGTTGCGCACCGGCGCACCGCCGGCGACCAGCGCGGGGGTCGGCATGCCGATGCGCAGCAGAGCGGGGTCGAGGTCGTTGTCGGCCAGCGTCCGCGCCACCGCGCTGAGCAGGTCCGGGTTGGCCGCCTGGTCGGCGGTCAGGCCGAGGTAGAGCGGCAGGTCCCAGCCCGCGTCGCGCCACTGTTCGCAGGCCGAGTGCAGCCGCCAGGTGCCCAGCGGCAGGGTCAGCCCGGTCTGTTCGGACAGGCTCACGCAGCGCTCGTGGTCCAGGATCCCGGTGCCGGGCCGATGCCAGCGCAGCAGCGCCTCGACACCGGCGAGGCTGCCGTCGGCGAGCCGGACCAACGGCTGGTAGCCGACCCGCAGTTCGCCGGTCTCCCAGGCGCCGGCCATGCCGGCGGCGAGCTGGAAGCTCTCCCGGTCGCGGGCGGCCGCTTCGACGTCGAAGCGTTCCCACCGCCGGCCCCGGCCGCGCTGTGCCCTGCGCAGGGCCGTCTCGGCGGCGCCGAGCAGTTCGACAGGGCCGAGCCCGGCCGGTGGCGCTTCGACGATGCCGATGCTGGCCGAGATGGCGAGGCTGTGGCCGTCGAGGTAGATCGGCGCGGCGAGTTCGGAGTTGATCCGTTCCGCGATGCGCGCGACATCCGGGGTGCTGGCCTTGTTCTCCACCAGGATCGCGAACTCGTCGCCCTCGAACCGGGCGATCATCGCCGACTCACCATCCATAACGGACTTCAGTCGGTCGGCGACGTGGATGAGCAGGCGCTCGCTGACCCTGCGCCCGAAGCCGGCCGCGATCAGCGAGAAGGAGTCAAGGTCCAGCAGGTAGAGCGTGACTCCGGTGGCCGCGTCGGCGCGGTGCAGCACCTCTTCGAGGCGACTGGTGAAGAACTGCCGGTTGGGCAGGCCGGTCAGCAGGTCGTGCAGGGCCTGCCGGAGCAGTTCGTCCTGCAGCAGGGTGAGTTCGGAGATGTCCTCGACGAGGACGACGGCCTGGCTGGACGCGCGTTCCTCGCCGTGCAGCGGGGAAATGGCCAGTGACACCGTTGCCACGCCGCCGTCCTCACGCAGCAGCCGCAACAACTGCCGAGGCGCGGTGGCCTGGCCGCTGAGCAGGTTCACGTAGATCGCGCGGATCTGTTCGGCTCGTTCGGCCGGTAGCACGTCGAACAGCGAATGCCCCTCAAGATCGTCGGCCTGGTGGCCGAGGATCCGGCGCAGCGCGGCGTTGGTCCGCAGGAACCTGCCGGTAAGGTCGGTGATCGCGATGCCGCTCGGCGAGCAGGTGGACACCCGGTCGAAACGGGCCTCGCTGTCACGCAGGTCCGCCTCGACGGTCTCCACCACTCTGCGCAGCGCGCGGCTCATGGACTCCTGCTGGCCGATGACGAACTCGCGCATCTGCTCGGTGAAACCGGCGGCCAGCGCGACGAGTACGGCAACGACCCGGTCGGCGAGTTCGGCGACGTGCCGCAGTTCCTCCAAGGCGAGTAAACCCTTGCTGAGCACCGTCGCGGTCAGCCGAAGGCTTGCCGGATCGGTGCAGCGCCATTCCACCAACCGGATACCGATCTCGGTCGCCGGCTCTGGATTGAACGGCTCGGTGATCACCAGATCCACCAGCTGGCCGACGAATACCGCCAGCCGCTGCTCAAGTTCCTGGTGCGACCAGGGCAGGTAGCTGGTCTGGCTGAGCAGATAAGCCCATTTCC
Organism: Pseudonocardiaceae bacterium; assembly: GCA_036268955.1. Classification (GTDB taxonomy): domain Bacteria; phylum Actinomycetota; class Actinomycetes; order Mycobacteriales; family Pseudonocardiaceae; genus CAJCJE01. The sequence continues at coordinate 5,021 of DATATE010000254.1, read as the reverse complement.
GGGCGAGCTTGTTCCGTTCACGACCTCGGTCGTCGAACGGCGAGTCGCCGCGCGCAAGCGAGCCATCAACAGGTGGCGTGCTCATTGTCTTCCAACCTGCACTCTCGACGCCGGTCCGGTGGTGGAAAGCGGGCCTGTCATGTCGCTACCTTTTCCCGCCGTTCCCGCCGTCGTCTTCTCGCCGTTTCCGGCCGTCTTCCCGCCGTCGGCGGCGTCGTGCCGGAGGAGAATCCGCTCGAACAGCTCAGCCATCGGCGGGTTTGACCCCGATTCCACCGTAGACGTGCGCGTTGACGTCGACGTCGTTGGAAATATCACCCGGCCGCGTCGGACGCCACAGCCCGCACCCGACCACTCCCGGTTCGACGAGATCGAAACCGGCGAAGAAATCGACCACCTCGGCGTGGCTGCGATAGGCGAGCTGATCAGGGCTCTTGCTGTCCTTGATGGCCTTGGCGGCCTCGGTGATCTGATCGGCACGCTGATCCGCGGTGACGTGCGAGATCATCAGATAGCTACCGGAAACGACCGCGTCTCGGTACTGGCCCAGCACCTTCTTGGGCGCGGAGGAGTCCGGCACGAAGTGCAGCATCATCACGGTCAACAGGCCGATCGGCTCACTGAAGTCCAGCAGTCGGTTGGTGTGCTGGTGGCCGAGAATGTAATCGGGATCACGCAGATCGGCCTGGATGATCGCGGTTCGATCATTGCCCTGCAACATCAATTCACTGTGTGCGACGGCAACCGGGTCCTTGTCAACGTAGACCACCCGACATTCCGGGTCGGCCTCCTGCGCGATTTCGTGTACGTTGCCGACGGTCGGCACCCCGGATCCGATGTCGAGAAACTGCCGAATTCCCGATTCGACCAGGAAAAGCACGCCCCGGCGAAGGAACGCCCTGTTCAGCCGGGCGATCTCACGGGAGCGCGGCATGATGCGCTCGGCGGCCTCGGCCACTTCCCGGTCCACCGCGAAGTTGTGAGCACCGCCAAGCAGATAGTCATAAGCCCTGGCCATGCTGGGTACGGTCGGATCAATTCCGAGCGGCACCCAGTTCTGTTGTTCCGTCAAAGCGCACCTCATCGGGTGGATATGATGGGAGGAAGCTTACCCAGTTGAGCATTCCGCGTCTCCCCGGCCGGGCCGTCCGGATCATGGAATGCGAGTTTTTATCCGGAAATCCAAGTTTTCGTAGTGGATTTCCGTGCCGGGAGAAACCCGCTGAGGTGCGAAAACGATGTCGATATTCGCACCCGTTACCCGAACGGCCCATCCATTGACACGATCGGGTGGCTGCGAGGGGCGCCCGGTAGGGCTTAAAGTATGGCTCCTCCACTTCCCGTCGCGAGGAACAACACATGGGCGCCGCCGCCGAGCAGACCGATGTCGGCGCGTCGGAAGTCGTTGCCGTGCCCGGCCGCTGGCCGCTGCTCGGCCACACTCCTTCCCTGTTGCGCCAACGGTTTCGCTTCACCTCTGGCCTTCGTGACCGGGGCGCGGTGGTCAAGATCTACCTCGGCCCGCTGCCCGCCTACGCGCTGACCACGCCGGAACTGGTGCACCGGATGCTGGTCACCGAGGCGGGCAAGTTCGAGAAGGGCATTCTGTTCGACCGCTTCCGGCCGCACTTCGGCAACGGACTGGCCATGTCCAACGGCGGCTTCCATCTTCGACAGCGCAGGCTGATGCAGCCCGCCTTCCACCGGGACCGGATCGCGACCTACGCGGCGACCATGGTCGACGCTGCCGACGAGCTGATCTCGGCCTGGCGGCCGGGTCAGGTCGTCGCGGTGGACAAGGACATGCAGAAGCTGGCGGTCGCCATCGTCGGCAGGACCCTGTTCGCCACCGAACTGGGCACCGCCGCGATCGCCGAGGCGCAGCGGTCCATGCCGATCGTGATCAAGCAGGGCATGATCCGCGCGCTGTCGCCGAAGTTCATGGAAACCCTGCCGATTCCCGGTAACCGGCGGTTCGACAACGCGATCGCCCGGCTGCGCGAGGTGGTCGGCGAGGTGATCGTGGCCGGCCGGACGCAGGGCACCGACAACGGTGACCTGCTGTCCATGTTGTTGCTGGCCAGGGATGCCGACACCGGCGAGGTCATGACCGACCAACAGGTCTACGACGAGGTCGTCACGCTGCTCACCGGCGGTATCGAGACGACGGGACTCGCGCTGGCCTGGCTGTTCCACGAGTTGGCCGAGAACCCGGACGTGGCGCGGCGGCTGCACGCCGAGGTCGACGAGGTACTCGCCGGCAGGGCGGCCACCATCGACGATCTCCCCCGGCTGACCTACACCCGCCAGGTCGTCGACGAGGTCCTGCGCAGGTATCCGATCTGGTTGCTGATGCGCAGGACCACCACCGAGGTCGACCTCGACGGCGTCCGGCTCCCGGCCGGCACCGAGGTGGTGTTCAGTCCGCACGCGCTGCACCACGATCCGCGTAATTTCACCGAACCGCACCGGTTCGACCCGGACCGGTGGTCGGCCGAGCGGGTCGGCGAGATCCCGAAGGGCGCCTTCATCCCGTTCGGCAGCGGCGCCCGGCAGTGCATCGGCAATGCCTTCGCGCAGACCGAGATCGCGCTCGTCGCGGCGACGATCACCGCGCGCTGGCAGCTGGTCCCGGTGCCCGGCAAACCGGTCCGGATCAAGGTGACCGGCGCCGCGTATCCGAGCAGGCTGCCGATGACCGTCACGCCACGGCAGGCCTGATCGCCGCCTTTCCGGTCACCCACAACCACTCTCGCGCACGTTGAGCTGATCGAAATCGGAGGACCAATCCGTTGCGTTTCCGTTGCCTGTTCGCCGTAACCGGGCGACACCGTAGAATCCAGCGCGCCGTCGCGGCCTGCGCCGCGCTGGCCGCCACGCTGCTACTCGCCGTCCCCGTCCAGGCCGACACCGCGCCCGCCTCGTGCCAGGACCTCTACTTCCCGGTGACGATCCTGGGCACGCCGCAGACCATGTACGGCAGGCTGTGCGTCCCGGCCGGTGGCGCGCGCACCGTCGAGGTGCTCATTCCCGGCGCCTCCTACGACAGCGCCTACTGGGATCCGCGGTCGCCGAGCGTCAGCTCGTTCCGGCTGGCGATGAACAACGGCGGCTACGCCACCCTCACCGTCGACCGGGTCGGCACCGGCCGCAGCTCCCGGCCGCCGAGCGTGCTGCTCACCTCGGTCACCCAGGCCGGCGCGGTGCACCAGGTCGTCCAGGATCTGCGCGCCGGCACGAAGTCGCAGGCGTTCGACAAGGTGATCCTCGGCGGCCACTCGGTCGGTTCGGCGGTCGCGATCATCGAGGCCGGTACCTATCACGACGTGGACGGCGTGCTGGTCACCGGACTCACCCACGGCATCAACCCGATCGGCGCCGCGGCGATCGTGGCCACCCTGATCCCGGCCGCGCTGGACCCGAAGTTCGCCGGAAAGGGCTACGACCTCGGCTACCTGACCACCGATCCCGGCACCCGGTACGCCTCCTTCCAGAAGCCCGGCCCGTACCTGCCCGCCGTCGCGGCCATGGACGAGTCGACCAAGGCCGTGTTCGCGACCGGCGAGGTGGTCGACACCGTACTGATCGGGGTGGTCAGCACCTACTCGAAGCTGATCACCGTGCCGGTCATGCTGGTGATGGGCCAGGACGACCCGGCGTTCTGCGGCGGCCTCATCGCGCCCGACTGCTCGACCGCGGCCACCCTGCTGCGCGACGAGGCGCCGTACTACTCGGCCAAGGCCCGGTTGCAGACCTACGTCGTCGACGACTGGGGCCACTCGATCAACTACGCACCGGACGCTCCCGGCTACCAGGCCGCCGTCATCGCCTGGGCCAACAAGCTGGTCGGCCGTTAGCGAACAGACCTGGACTCGGCGATCCGGCGGTGCGATCGCCGAGTCCGGAGTGCGCGTCGCGCCTGATCAGCGGCACGCTGATCGCGAGGGCATCACGAGCGGTGACGGCGCGATCGGACCAGAAGCCGCCTGTCATACAAGCGGCTCCCATTCCGGACCAGCGAAAGGGGCGTAGTCGACCGACACGTGGCCGGAAAGCTCTACCAGCAGCCGAAGATTAGGTGGAGCGTCATCGCCATTGACCTGGCGGACATCAACAACTGGCGGAGCAACTATGAGAATGTGCTGGACGTACTCGACCAGCACATCAGGAACCCAGCCGAGTACCTGCTCGTCGTCAGTGGTAACCAACACGGCACGTTTGTTGACCGGATTGTCGGGCTCCGGCCTTACGGACAGCTTCTCGCCTGGCTGGAGACGCGCAACCCGTGTCAGCGCGCCATCCTGGTATCGCAGGCCATGGACGAAGAACATCGCGCGAGTCGTCCCGTCCTGTGCAACGTCCGGTTCCCGAAGCAGGTAGATCGAATCGCCAGGACGGCTTCCACCCGACCTGCTGAGGACGGCCAGTGGTGATGCGCCATCGTCAAGTCCAAGCGTCTCCAGATACTCCTGGAAGTCCGGACGGTCTTGAGCCACGATCCGTTGCCGGAACAGGGGGAAAAGCCGAGCGGAGACGTAGTGGCGGCGCAGATCGTCGAACCCCAAGAAGGGACGGAAGTCCTTGACGGTGAGTGCCCTCTTGAGATAGTCGAACGAGTACCCGTCCTCGCGTCGTTGCAAGACACCCACGGGAGTGACGGCTCGTGTCTGAGGGCTCTGCCATGCAACCAACAGACGCAGGGGATCATCGGATCCGAGCGCGACGTGACCAGGAGCGAGGCTGGTCAAGCTAGGCATCGAGCAGCCTCGTTCGGTTGGCGGTGAGCAGATGCGCCGCGAACTTACGTGACAGCTCTGACATTACCGGAATCGTCGCCACGATGGAGTCGAATTGGTCTTCATCTATGCTGGTCAAACGGCCTAGTGTCTCGTAAATCTGATGGGTTTACTTCGAGTTGTTATCGACCAGCTTTTTGATGTTGGTCTGGACGAGCCTGACCTTGGCCAAGATCTCCTCGGCCGTGGCGGTCCAGACGAAGGGCGTCGCAGTGGCGTTCCAAT
>DATATE010000253.1:0-82925 GCA_036268955.1 Pseudonocardiaceae bacterium | reverse complement strand
TATAGGAACCGCCGATGCTCCACCTACGGCCCCACAAGATCCACGCGACGCGCCGTCACCCGGCCACCATCCTTGTCACGTCCTCGGCTGCAACCGCCTGGCTGGGCTCACTGGACCACACTAAAAGTGCCAAAGTCGAGTAACCGAAGATGATGGACGTTTAGGCCAAGTCGGTGATGAGTGTGGTCAAGAACCAACCTATCGGGTAGCTGTCGCTGTTGATCTCGTCAACCTGACAATGATCCGTTTCTTCCTTTCGGGCCGGATGACTACCTCTTCAGGTGACAGCCCTTGCTTCTGGAATATTCTTGAACAGAATTATTCCCGTACATGTCCGTCGGTACGGGAGGTCGATATGTGTTGCGGCAACGAAAATGTCGGTGACTGCGCCGGTGAACCCATGTCGTCCCGAGGGTGGCGGCGCGCGAGCGCGTGCAATCCGAGTGGGAACTGCGTCGAGGTCAATCGGACCGCGCCGAAGCGGGTCGGGGTGCGCGACTCCAAGTGGCCCGAGGTCCAACCGATCACCTTCACGCCCGAATCCTGGGCGGAGTTCGTCGACCTGTTCACCCGATAGATTGGATCGGCCGGGCCCGTTCCCAAGATCATAATCTACTCGGCGTGAGACCCGATTGGGGCTGGTCGGGTGAAGGAGGCAAATCAGCGGTACCTGTGTACCAATTTCAGGCCAGGTAACTACCGAAGGTGCTCTACCATCGGCCCAAGCGTTTCGGGACCGATGGGCGGGTAGGAGATTTGGCGGAGTCGTCGGAAGTCAATCGTCAACGACTCGGTCGTGAGCTGCGGGTAGCTCGTGAAGCAGCGGGGTTGACGCAGGACGGGATCGCGTCGTTGCTCCGGTGCAGGCAGGGCAAGATCGCGAAGATCGAGGGCAAGCTGGTGGCCATCAGCCCGGACGACCTCGAAGACATGCTGCATTACTACAAGCTGCCCGCCTCGAAAAAGGCCGAGCTCCGGGAGTTGCACGCCCATTCCGTCATCGCCCGCGCGGTGCCGGGCTACCCGGTACGCTCCGACGCCTTCGCCAAACTGGTTTCGGCGGAGACTGACGCGGCCGAGATCCTCAGCTGGCACAGTGAGCGGGTGCCCGGCCCGCTGCAACACATCCGCTACATGCTCAAACAGTTTCAGCTCGACCGCGGCGGGCAGCGTGATTCGGTCCGCGCGGCCATGGCCGCGCGCCAAACGCGCCTGAATGTCTTCTACGTCCGTCGGCCGCCCCGATATCGCGTCATTCTGAGTCAATCATCCTTCTACCGGCTGCCCGGCGGCTGGTCACGTGAACTCGAGCTGGACCAGATCGGGCAGCTACAATCCTTGTTGACGATGAATCCGCAGTTCGAGCTGATGATTCTGCCGTACACCGCGAATGTGGCCTACGTCGACACCGACTTCGCGGTACTGCGGTTTCGCCGGGATTCTCCGGCGACCGCTCATCAGGACGATTTCGTGTATCTGGAGCATGCCGGCGGTGGTCAGCTCATGAAGGACACGACGAAGTTCATCGAGCACTGGGAAGTTCTGGCGCAGGCAGCGCTCACTCGTGATGCAACCGTTGCTTTCCTCGCCCAGCGGTTCAATGAACTCGTCGACAGTCACGGTTTGAGCTGGTTGCCCTGATTCAGACCTCGCCAGCTGATGAGTCGGGCGTATGCGTTCCCGCACGTACACGTTGATTCGACTACGATCAAGATCGTTCGCTTTTCGACGACGAGAGGCCATCATCGTGAGCAGCCTGGCCCCTGAGCCGATACCTCCGCGCGAGGTGGATCTCGACCGGCCGAACGTGGCCCGGATCTATGACTACTGGCTCGGCGGCACGACCAACTGGGCGGCCGACCGTGTGCTTGGCGACCAGATCGCCGAGCAGATGCCGTTGACAAGAAAGATGGCGCTCGCGAACCGGCAGTTCCTGAATCGCGCGGTCGCCTACCTGTGTCGGCGCGGTGTCCGCCAGTTTCTTGACATCGGGTCGGGCATCCCCACGGCCGGCAACACCCATCAGGCCGCCGACGTGATCGCGCCGGGCACCCGTGTGGTCTATGTCGACAACGAGCCGGTCGCGATCGCGCATGCCGAGGAGTTGCTGGACAGAACGGGAGATCCGGCCCGGCACGCGGTGGTGGACGCGGACCTTCGCGACCCGGACGACCTCTGGGGCAAGGCGGTCGCCACCGGCGTTCTCGACCCGAAGCAACCGATCGCGCTGCTGATGATCGCCGTCCTGCACGTGGTCCAACCGGGGCTCGACGGCGAAGACCTCAGCGTTCGATCGGTCGCCCGCTATCGTGAGCTGCTCGCACCCGGCTCGTTCCTGGTGTTGTCCCACGCCACCAACGACGGTGTGCCCGCACCGAACGCAGCCGAGTTCGAGCAGGTCGTGGCGATGTTCGGTCGGTCCGGCATCAGAGTGGTCTTCCGGTCGCGCCGCGAGATTCAGGAGTTCATGGGCGAGTTCGCACCGGTCGAGCCGGGCATGGTGTGGGCACCGCAGTGGCATCCCGACGAGCAGACCGGTGGCTTCGTCCAGGACGTCGCGTTCGATGATCCCAGCAAGTCCGTATTGTGGGTCGGTGTGGGAACCAAGACCTGAACCCGCTCAGGCCCTCTGACGGCCAACCATGGGCAGGCAGCCAGAGGGCTGGGAGTTGGTCGACTGTAATCTGCCGGTCGGTTACCTGCTGGGTGGCGGGGTGAGGCTCGGGTCGAAGTACAGGCAGGTCCCCGAGTTGGTCCGGATGTCGCCGTCCTCGGTCGGACACGGCTGCCGCTGGATTTCGGACGACGGTGTGAGCGAGACATGCGCCGAACCGCCGGGCGAGGGAGCCGACGGCCCGCAGCCTGTCAACAGTCCGCCCGCGGCGATCGCCAGACCGATCGCCAGCGTCGCGCCATGCCGAGTCATGTAACCCCCGATGTCGTTATTGTCCGGACACCCTAGCGGGTGGGTTCGGTGCGTGACCGGTGAATGTCGGTGCTGGCGATACGCTCAGCGCAGCAGCCGATCGGCCGGACACCGGCCTCGAACCGGGAGGTAGCCGGCGATGACCGAGCCGTTCCGCGCCGCGGTGCTCGATGCCGTGCTGGAACGGATCACCTTCGCTAACGAGGACACCGGTTACACCGTTGCCAGGGTCGACACCGGCCGCGGCGGCGAACTGCTGACCGTGGTCGGCGCGCTGCTCGGCGCGCAGCCGGGGGAGTCGCTGCGGATGCGCGGCCGGTGGGGCTCACATCCGCAGTACGGCAAGCAGTTCCACGTCGAGGACTACACCACCGTGCTGCCCGCGACCATCCAGGGTATTCGGCGCTATCTCGGTTCCGGCCTGATCAAGGGTATCGGCCCGGTACTGGCCGACCGTATCGTCGAGCACTTCGGCGTCGACGCGCTGGATGTCATCGAGCAGCAGCCGCAGCGCCTGATCGAGGTGCCGAAACTCGGCCCGAAACGTACCAAGCTGATCGCCGAGGCCTGGGAGGAGCAGAAGGCGATCAAGGAGGTGATGGTCTTCCTCCAGGGCGTCGGCGTGTCCACCTCGCTCGCGGTGCGGATCTACAAGCAGTACACCGACAAATCCATCGAGGTGGTCCGCACCGAGCCCTACCGGCTGGCATCCGACGTCTGGGGGATCGGGTTCCGCACCGCCGACACCATCGCGAAGGCCGTCGGTATTCCGCACGACAGCCCGCAGCGGGTCAAGGCCGGGCTGCAGTTCACGCTCTCCGAGGCGACCGGCAACGGCAACTGCTACCTGCCCGAGCACGAACTCATCGCCGACTCGGTGAAGATCCTCCAGGTCGACACCGGCCTGGTCATCGACTGCCTCGCCGAACTCGTCACCGAGGAAGGCGTCGTCCGTGAGGAACTGCCGGACGAGGAGGCAGGCGAGAAGATCGCCGCGATCTACCTCGTGCCGATGCACCGCGCGGAGATCTCACTGGCCAACCAACTGCTGCGGCTGCTGCACGCCGAGCGCGACCGGCTGTCGGCCTTCGCCGACGTCGACTGGGCGCGGGCGCTGACCTGGCTGCGCGGCAGGACCGGCGCCGATCTCGCGGCCGCACAGGAACAGGCGGTGAAGCTCGCGCTGACCAGGAAGGTCGCGGTGCTGACCGGCGGACCCGGCTGCGGGAAGAGTTTCGCGGTCCGCTCGATCGTCACCCTCGCCATCGCCAAGGGCGCCAAGGTGGTGCTCGCCGCGCCGACCGGCCGGGCCGCGAAACGGCTCACCGAGCTGACCGGGCTGGAGGCCGCCACCGTGCACCGGCTGCTGGAGCTGCGCCCCGGCGGCGACGCCGCCTACGACCGGGATCGGCCGCTGGACGCCGATCTCGTCGTCGTCGACGAGTCTTCCATGCTGGATCTGTTGCTGGCCAACAAACTCGCCAAGGCGGTCGCGCCGGGCGCACACCTGCTGCTCGTCGGCGACGCCGACCAGTTGCCCTCGGTCGGAGCAGGCGAGGTGCTGCGCGACATTCTGACCGAGGGCAGCCCGGTGCCCAACGTCCGGTTGACCGAGATCTTCCGGCAGGCCCAGCAGTCCGGGGTGGTCACCAACGCGCACCGGATCAACTCCGGCGAGTTCCCGCGCACCCAGGGGCTTTCGGACTTTTTCTTCTTCGCCGTCGACGAGGCCGAACCGACCGCCGAACTCACCGTCGACGTGGTGGCCAACCGGATTCCGGCCAAGTTCGGCCTCAACCCGCGCCGCGACGTGCAGGTGCTCGCGCCGATGCACCGCGGCCCCGCCGGCGCGGGCGCGCTCAACAACCTGCTCCAGGAGGCGCTCACACCGTCCCGGCCCGACCTGCCCGAGCGGCGGTTCGGCGGGCGGGTGTTCCGGGTCGGCGACAAGGTCACCCAGATCCGCAACAACTACGACAAGGGCACCAACGGTGTCTTCAACGGCACTCTCGGCATCGTCACCACGGTCAACCTCGACGAGCAGCGGCTGAGCGTGCGCACCGACGAGGACGAGGAGATCGACTACGAGTTCAGCGAACTCGACGAGCTGGCGCACGCCTACGCGGTGACCATCCACCGCTCACAGGGCAGCGAGTACCCGGCCGTCGTCATCCCGATCACCACCAGCGCCTGGATGATGCTGCAACGCAACCTGCTCTACACGGCGGTGACCAGGGCCAAGAAACTGGTGGTGCTGGTCGGCTCGCGCAAGGCGATCGGCCAAGCGGTGCGCGCGGTCAGCACCGGCCGTCGGCACACCGCGCTGGACCACCGGCTCACCGCGGCCTGAACCCCGCACCGGCCGGCCGCGATCAGGCCAGTCGCCGCGATCAGGGCAGGCGGCCGACGGCGGCGAAGGCGTTGGCCTCGGCGGGCTCGGGTAGCCAGGCCGGGTTGTCGTCGGGACGCCAGTGCGGCGTCCACACCAGACCCGGCTCCACCAGTTCGTAGCCGGCCAGCAACGGCCGGATCTGCTCCTCGGTCCGGTACACGGCCGGGGTGGGCGTCCGTTTCATCAGCTCGACGCCGCGCGCCTGTTGGTCCTCGGTCAGGCTGAGCTGGCTGGTGTGCGAGATCGCCAGGTAGCTGCCTGGCACGCAGACCGATCGGTAGCCCGCGACCAACTCGGCCACATCGTCGTCGTCGGTGATGAACGGCAGGATCGCGACCGCCAGAACCGCGACCGGCCGGGTGAGGTCCAGTAGCTCGGCGATACCCGGTTGCGCGAGTACCTCCGCCGGCTCCCGGATGTCCGCCTGGGTGATGCTGACGTTGTCGAAGTCCGCGAGCAGCCGGCGGGCATGGGCCACCGCGACCGGTTCGATGTCGACGTAGGCGACCCGGGCCGCCGGGTTCGACCGGTGCGCGATCTCGTGCACGTTGCCGACCGTGGGGATTCCCGAGCCGAGATCGAGGAACTGGTCGATCCCCTGCTGGGCGACGAAACGCACGGCCCTGCCGAGAAAGGCCCGGTTCGCCCTGGCATAGGTGCGCCAGGGCCCGGTCGTGAGCAACTCCTCGGCGGCGGCGCGATCGACCGCGAGATTGGTGTTCCCGTCGAGGAAGTAGTCATACATCCGGGCCGCGTTGGGCCGATCCACGTTGACCTTGGACACCTCGGCCAACCAGGCGGCTCTGTCCTCCGGTGTCTGGCGGCGCGCCATCCCCACTCCCTGCGGTCGATCGCGGTGAAGCACTGTCTCCCCGTTGGCCCAGTGCCGAAATCCACGTAGTGCCAGGTAAGCGTACGGGGCCAACCAAGCGCACGCGATTGGGCGGTTTCTCACCTGATATACGGGTTAATGTGTTAGGTATTGACGTCTTTGCGCGCGCGGGCCAAGGTGAACCAAGATCTGACCGGGGTAGCCGGCCGCGCACTCGCGCGCGTGGGCGAGCGTAGAGGAGAGGCGTCGATGAGACTGGACCGCCGACTGGTCGTCACGCTCACCGTCGCGGCAACCGTGGTGGCCATCGGCCTCCCGGTCACCGCGGGCGCGCAGGACGCCGCCGCGACCCGACAGCTGCAGTTCGCCGCGGCCGCCCAGGAGTTCGGCGTTCCCGAGGCCGTGCTGCTCGCGGTGTCCTACAACGAATCCCTGTGGGAAACGCACAACGGCCAACCCAGCACGACCGGCGACTACGGGCCGATGGCGCTGACCGACCTACCGGCCGGCACGCCGAGTGCCAAGGGCGATGGCGCCGAACCGAGCACCTCGGCCGCCCTGCACACCCTCACCACCGCGGCCACCCTGCTCGGCGTCAGTCCGGCCGCGGTGCGCACCGATCCGGCCGACAACGTTCGCGGCGCGGCCGCACTGCTCGCCGGCTATGCCCGCAAGCTCGACAACGGCATCCTGCCCACCGCCCTCGGTGCCTGGTACGCGCCGGTCGCCGAGTACTCCGGTTCGACCGAGCAGGCCGGCGCGCGTGAGTTCGCCGACCAGGTCTACGACACCATCCGCACTGGTGCGGCGCGGCACACCGCCGACGGCCAGAACCTCAGCCTCGCGGCGAATCCGGACGTGCGGCCCGACACCGGCCAACTGGCCGCGCTGAACCTGGCCCCGCCGCCGCCCGGCCAGCAGGCGCAGTGCCCGCCGACGTTGGACTGCTCGTTCATCCCGGCCGCCTACGCCGAGGTCACCTCGGCGACCGACTACGGCAACTACGACCTCGCCGACCGGCCGAACAACAACCTCACCATCAACTACATCGTCATCCACGACACCGAGGAGTCCTACGCGCAGACCGTCACGGACTTCCAGAACCCGAGCCACTACTCCAGCGCCAACTACGTGGTGCGCGGCAGTACCGGCACGGTGACCCAGATGGTCCCGGACAACGATGTCGCCTGGCACGCCGGCAACTGGTACGTCAACATGCACGCGCTCGGCGTCGAGCAGGAGGGTTTCGCCGTCCAGGGCGCGACCTGGTTCACCGAACGGCTCTACCGGACCACCGCGACCCTGGTGCGTTACCTCGCCGCGCGCTACCACGTGCCGCTGGACCGCCAGCACATCATCGGCCACGACGACGTGCCCGGCGTCAGCCCGGCCGGTATTCCCGGTATGCACTGGGATCCGGGGCCGTTCTGGAACTGGAACCACTTCATGAACCTGCTCGGCAACTACGTCGTGCCGACCGGCGGCCCGCGCGCCCCGGTCGTCACGATCAACCCGAACTTCGCGACGAACATCCAGCAGGTGACCGACTGCGACGCCAACCAGCCGGTTGCCGCGCAGGCCTCCAGCTTCGTCTACCTGCGCACCGCGCCGAACGCGAACGCCCCGCTGTACAACGATCCCGGCCTCGACCCGATCGGTACCGTCGGTACGACCTGCGCCTCGGACTGGGGCGACAAGGCCAGCAGCGGGCAGCAGTTCGTGGTCGCCGGACGGTCCGGGGACTGGGTGGCGATCTGGTGGGACGGCACCAAGGTCTGGCTGGAGAACCCGAAGGCCGACCCGGTGCTCACCCCGACCTCGACCCTCGTCGTCAAGCCGAAGCCCGGTGAGACCTCGGTCCCGGTCTACGGCACCGCCTATCCCGAGGCCAGCGCCTACCCGGCCGCGATCCCGGCACAGGCGATCACTCCGCTGCCGTACACCATCCAACCCGGACAGTCCTATGTGTACGGTGGGACGACGCCGACGGACTACTACTACGCGAAGACCATCGACAACAGCATCCCCGACGACCACACCGATGTCGTCGGCAAGCAGCGGTATCTGGAGATCCAGCTCGGCCACCGGGTGGCGTTCGTGCTGGCCGCCGACGTCGACGTGGTGCCCGCCGTCGGTTAGTGCCAAGGGCCGCACGGACGACTCGTCCCGATGAGCGGCTGAACCGGAGCGTCCCGCGCCGTGGCCGGCAGCACCGCAGGCCACGGCGCCGCGCCGGTCGCCGGCACAGCTCGCTCCCAGGAAAGGTCCGCTTTCACAGCAGCTGCACAGCGATGACAAAGCCACGCAGTGCATCGGTCTGGCTATCGTGGGTGATCAGCAGGGGCACCGCCCGTCAGTGCCTGTGTGCCGCCTATCACCGATGAACCGCGAGGACCCACCGATGACATTTGGTGCCACCACCGACTCCGCCACGCGGCGAGCTGTGCAACCAGCGCGACGGAACCCGCTGGCCAACACCGGATCGGCGCGGAAGATGCTGGTCATCGCCGTCATTGTGCTCGCCGCGATCGCGGTGCGGCTGGTCTTCTTCAAGTACCAGTCCGGCGACTACACCGCATACTTCTCCCGCTGGTACTCCTATATCAAGGACAACGGTGGATTCAGCGCGCTGAAGAACAACTTCGCCAACTACAACGAGCCGTACCTCTACCTGCTCGCCGGGCTGACCTACACGCCGATCCCGGAACTGGCCGGCATCAAGCTGATGTCGGTCGTCTTCGACTTCCTGCTCGGCTTCTTCGCCTACCGGATCGTCAACCTGCGCTACCCCAACCGCTGGTGGCCGATCCTGGCCGGCGCGCTCGTGCTGTTCCTGCCGACCGTGGTGCTGAACAGTTCGATGTGGGGCCAGGCCGACTCGATGTACTCCGCCTTCGGTGTCGGGGCCGTCTACTTCCTGTTGCGCCGCAGGCCCTGGCTGGCCTGCCTGTTCTTCGGTCTCGCCTTCTCCTTCAAGCTGCAGATCATCTTCCTGTTCCCGCTGTTGCTGCTGCTGGTCCTGCGCAAGTACGTGCCGTGGCGGGCGTTGCTGCTCATCCCCGGCGTCTACCTGGTGTTGGAGATCCCGGCGCTGTTGGTCGGCGCGAGCCCCTCGACGCTGCTGTCGGTCTACCTGACCCAGACCAACACCTACGACCAGCTGACGCTCAACGCGCCGAACATCTACCAGTACTTCAGCACCACGACCTCGACGGTGCTGCGTTACGGCGGCATCGGCCTGACCGGAGTCCTGTTGCTCGCGCTGATCATTCCGGCCGTGGTCCGGCGCGTCGAACTCACCCCGACCCGCATCCTGCTCGCCGGTACCGTGTCCGTCCTGCTGGTCCCGTACTTCCTGCCGGCCATGCACGAGCGGTACTTCTACCTCGCCGACACCCTCACCGTGCTGTCCGCCTTCTACCTGCCGCGCAAGCTCTGGGCGCTGCCGATCCTGGAACAGTTCGCCTCGCTGTTCTCCTACCTGCCCTTCCTGCTGATGACCGCGGGCGTACGCGGCAGCGGAGCGCGGGGCGCCTTCCCCGGCGGCACCGGTCGGTTCCCGGCCGGTGGCTTCCCCGGTGGCAACTCGGGTGGCGGTTACGGCGGCGGTGGGTTTCCCGGTGGTGGCAACCCCGGACAGGCTCCGACGCTGCCGACCCCCGGCACCGGCAGCCTGCCCGCCACCGGTGGCTCCGGCGGATTCGGCGGTGGGGGAGCGGCCGGTGCCGCCGGCCGAGGCGGGTTCGGCACGTCGACCAACACCGTCGTCAGCTTCACGATCCTGTCCACCGTCATGCTGGCGGCCCTGCTGCTCGCGGTCTGGGTCGCGGTGCGGGAGTTCCGCCGAACCAATCCGGTCGAACCGCTCGACGGTACCAATCCGCCACCGCTGGCCGGCGACGAGGCTGAGAGCACCGTGGGAATTACCTCGGAGTCCGCTAAGAAACCTCGGGACGGGGCAGATCAGGTCGCTGAATCGACTGGCCAACCGGTAGAAAAGGACTCACATGTCTGGGGTTCTTGATTGAGGATCAGCACCAAATGTCACGATTGGACCGGCGGCGCCCCGCTGCCCTGGTAGCGCGGCGGCGCCGGCAAGATCACGCTCCGCTGCGGTCGGTACGGTGGTCGCGATGAACAGCGACGTGCGAACCACCCTGGCCGGCGCCGGCCTCGCCGACGAAGCACGGGACGAGGCAGCCGAGAAACGGCCTGCTCAGCCGGCCGTCGACGCGGTCTCGGCGGCCACCCCCGGCCGGCTGCGCTCGCTGCTGCGCCTGGCCACCCTGCGCACGCACTGGCTGATGACGGTCTTCGTGGTGGTCGGCATCATCATGCGGATCATCACCCTGCAGGCCTACCAGCCCGGCCTGCTCAACCTCGACTCCTGGGCCTACCTGGACAACGCGGGGCCGCTGAATCCACAGTTCCTCGACCCCATCGGCTATCCGCTGCTGATCCTGCGCCCGCTGCTGCCGCTGGGCGGCATCCACACCGTGGTCATCGTGCAGCACCTCGCCGGCCTCGGGATCGGCCTCGCCATCTACGTCCTGGCGCTGCGGCTCGGCTCCCGCCGCTGGCTGGCCGCGCTCGCGGCGGCGCCGGTGCTGATCGACGCGTTCGAGCTGAACGTCGAGGAGACCATCCTCTCCGACATCTGGCTGCAGGTCGCGGTCGTGATCGTGGTCTGGCTGCTGCTGGCCAAGGGCGTGCCGGGGCCGGGTCGCGCCGCGCTGGCCGGACTGTTCGTCGGCGTCTCGCTGACCATCCGGATGGTCGCTCTACCGCTGATCGTCCCGGTCGTGCTCTACCTGATCCTGGCCGGCGGCCAGTGGCGCAGCGCCGCGGGCTGGCGCAAGATCGCCACCCGCACCGGAGCCTGCGCGGCGGCGTTCGCGGTCGTCGTGTTCAGCTACGCCGCCTACTTCCATTCCGTCACCGGCCAATGGGGACTCAACACCGCGTCCGGCAACTCGATCTACGGCCGCACCGCGGAGATCGCCAACTGCCCGCAGGACGACCTCACCAAGGTGCTCCAAGAGCTGTGTCCGAAGGAGCCGCTCGGCCAGCGCCTCGGCTCGGACGCATACGCGCACGCCGACGGCACCCCTGGCTGGCCCGGCTACGTGCCGCCCGGCAAGACCATCTACGACCTCGACAAGGAATTCGCCTACAAGGTCATCGAGCACCAGCCGCTACAGGTCGCCGCAGCCGTGCTGGTCGACTTCGCCAAGGGCTTCTGGCCGACGCACATCACCTTCGGCACCGACCCGCCCGCGATCACCTGGCAGTTCCTCACCGTCTACCCGGCCTACTACAGCGCTCCGAACCAGACGGTGCCGCAGATCGTCGCCATGCAACAGGCCTACGTGCGCAAGTACAGCGGCGGACCGGGCGTGGCCAGTCCGGTACTCGGCCAGATCCTGCGCGACTACCAGACGGTGATCTACACCCCAGGACCGTTCCTGCTGCTGGCCGGGATCTTCGGCTGCGTCGCGGGATTCGGCTACGGCAGGGCGAAACGCTCGAAGCTGCGCGCGCCCGCGCTACTGCTGGTCGCCATGGCGGTGACGCTGCTCGCAATGGCGGCGGCCTTCGAGTTCTCCTGGCGCTACCAGCTGCCCGCTCTCGTGCTGTTGCCGTTGGCCGCCGCGGTCGCCCTGACCGCCCTGACCGGCGGTGGCGCGCGGCGCGAACCGGTCGGGGAACTCGCGGCCGAGGAAGCCGCACTCAACGAAACGTCGGCCGAAGAAGCCGTTGCCGACGACGAGAACGGGCCGGCCGAACCGACCTGAGCCCGGCGGGCCCAGGTCGGTCGACTCAATTGACGGTGGCCAGCGCGTCCGCCAGTGGCGCGAGCACCGCAGGGTCGTAGGGCACCGGCAGCTGGATGATCGCCAGGTCAACGCCTTCCTGGGCGAAGGCGGCCGCTGACTCGGCGACCTCGTTGACACTGGTCGGCGACTGTAGCCGGACGTGCGAGGAGAGCAGGATCTCGGCCGGGTCGCGGCCGATGTCGGCGCAGTGCTGGTGCAGCACGTCGCGCTTGTGCGCGAACTCGGCCGGGGTGCCCCCACCGAAGTTCCAGTGCTGCGCGAACCGCGCGGTCGTGCGCAGCGTGCGCTTCTCCCCGCCGCCACCGATGCAGATCGGCGGATGGGGCCGCTGCAGCGGCTTCGGCTCGCAGCGGGCCTGCTTCAACTGGTAGTACGTGCCGGTGAAATCGGTCCATTCCTTGGTCAACAGGTCGACGATGACCTCGCACGCTTCCTCGAACCGGTCGCTGCGCTCCTTCTTGCTGCCCAGCGCCATGCCGTAGGCGCCGGACTCCTCCTCGTTCCAGCCCGCGCCGAGGCCCAGTTCGAGCCGTCCGCCGGAGACGATGTCCAGTGAGGCAGCCATGTTCGCCAACACGGCCGGATGCCGGTAGTGGATGCCGGTGACCAGCACGCCGAGCCGCAGCCGCGTGGTGGCCTGCGCCAACGCGGCCAGCGTGATCCAACCCTCAAGACAGGGCCCGGTGGTGTCGGCGGTCAGCGGATAGAAGTGGTCGAAGTTCCACGCGGACTCGAAGACGTCGATCTGGTCGCCTTCGCGCCAGAGCGCGAGCATGTCCGACCATGTGGTGTTGTGTGGGGCGGTCTTGAACGCGAATCGCATGCTGTGATCATAAGGGCGGAGTAACTCCAGCTCAGGGTCACCGAAATCCGTTCTCGGAACCCGTTGTCGACCAAGGGGAGTGGCGTGCGAGACGCAGAACTGGCGGAACTGGCCGGTGCGCACGGCGTGGCGATTCGCTACGCCAACGGCGACCGACAGCAGGTCGAGGTCGACGACGCGGTGGTCGCGGCGGTGCTCGGCCAACTGGGCGTCGACACCTCCTCGCCGGCGGCGATCCGTCGCGAACTCGCCGAAGCCAGGCGCACCGCGACCGACCTGCCGGCCACCATCGTGCTGCGCCTCGGCGCCACTCGCCCACTGTCGGCGCCCGGCGAGATCCACTGCGAGGACGGTACGGTCCGCGCCGCCGACCGGGCCATTCCGGTTGACCTGCCACTGGGCTATCACCGGCTGCGCATCGGCGAGACCGAGCGCACCCTGATCGTCGTCCCGGACGCGCTGGCCCAACCACCGCGCACCTGGGGTTGGATGGTGCAGCTCTACGCCCTGCACTCGACCGACTCCTGGGGCATCGGTGACTACGCCGACCTACGTGAACTGGCCGAATGGTCCGGCAGCGACCTCGGCGCGGGCGTGCTGCTGGTCAATCCGCTGCACGCACCGACCCCGGTCCTGCCGGTGGAGGCCTCCCCGTACGCGCCGTCCAGCCGACGCTTCGCCAACCCGCTCTACCTGCGGATTCAGCAGACCGCCGGCTACCAGCGGCTGGACGCCGACACCCGCCGCCGGGTCGACGCGCTGCGGCCCGTCGTCGGTGACCGGATCGACTACGACGGCGTGTTCACCGCAAAACAGCAGGCCCTCGCGCTGGTCAGAGCCGCCGATCTGGACGCGGACGCCCCGGCCGATCCGGCACTGACCGAGTTCGCCACCTTCTGCGCCCTCGCCGAACGCCACGGCCGGCACTGGCGGGACTGGCCGGCCGAACTGCGCCATCCGGACGCACCGGCCGTCGCCGCGCTGCGTACCGAACTGGCCGACCGGGTCGGCTACCACGCCTGGCTACAGCGGTTGTGCGCGCAGCAACTCGGCGCGGCCCGGCAGGCCTCGGTCGAGGCCGGGATGGCCATCGGCATCGTGCACGACCTGGCCGTCGGCATCGACCCGAACGGCGCGGACGCCTGGGCACTACAGGACGTGCTGGCCACCGGAGCCACCGTCGGCGCACCACCGGACGCGTTCAACCAGCGCGGACAGGACTGGCAGCTCTCGCCCTGGCACCCGGCTCGCCTCGCCGAGGCCGGCTACCAGCCCTACCGGGATGTGGTGCGTGCCGCGCTGCGCAACGGCGGCGGGCTGCGCGTCGACCACGTCGCCGGCCTGTGGCGGCTGTGGTGGGTGCCCACCGGCGAACCTGCCGACCGGGGCACCTACGTCCACTACGACGCCGAGGCCATGTTCGGTGTCCTCGCCCTGGAAGCCGCGCGGACCGGCGGCGTGGTCATCGGCGAGGACCTCGGCACGGTCGAACCCGAGGTCAGCGAGGGCCTTCGGGACCGCAACGCGCTCGGCTGCGCCGTCCTGTGGTTCGAGAACGACCAGGACGACGAGCACGAACCACCCAGGATGCTCGCGCCCGCCAAGTGGCCGGAACGCGCAACGGCCAGCATCTCCACCCACGACCTGCCCACCGCGGCCGGCTTCCTGCGCGCCGAGCACGTCCGGGTCCGCGCCGCTCTCGGCCAGCTCACCGAGAGCGTGGAAGCCGCCGAGGCGGCGGCCGCGCTCGACCGACGGCGGCTGCTCGACCTGCTCGCGGATGCCGGCCTGATCGGCGCCGATCCCACCGATGAGCAGCTCATCGTCGCCATGCACCAGCTGTTGGCCAGTACGCCGTGCCGGCTGCACCTGGTGTCCCCGTACGATGTGATCGGGGAAATCCGGCAGCCCAACCTGCCAGGCACGATCGATCAGTACCCGAACTGGCGATTGCCACTGTCGATGCCGTTGGAGGAATTCCGCCGCGACCAGCGAGTTCAGCACATTGTGGACACGTTCCGTGTCGGGCGGCCCACCTGAGGTCGCCAGTTCTGGTGACAAAAGTGTGATTGTTTGCTGGCTGTCGTTACTGCAAGGTCATCGATGGCATGGTTGTCGCTCGTGTGCCTGGCAGCCAGCCGGGCCGCAGGTCATATCGATCCAGTATCGATACAGCACGTGGAGGAGTCGAGGATATGCGGCCGTGGCCGGGGACTGCGTACCCGTTGGGCGCGACCTACGACGGAACGGGCACGAACTTCGCCGTGTTCTCCGAACCGGCGGAGCGGGTCGAACTGTGCCTTTTCGACGAGCAGGGCAAGGAAACCAGGGTCCCCCTGCCCGAGACGGACGGTTTCGTCTGGCACGGCTACCTGCCCTCCGTCGGACCGGGCCAGCGCTACGGCTACCGGGTGTACGGACCGTATGATCCGTCTCGTGGCCTGCGGTGCAATCCGGACAAGTTACTCCTCGACCCCTACGCCAAGGCGGTCACCGGGGACCTCGCCTGGGACGAGGCCGTTTTCGGCTACCAGTTCGACGCGCCGGAAAAGCGCAACGACACCGACTCCGCCGGTCACGTGCCGGTCGGGGTCGTGATCAACCCGTTCTTCGACTGGGACAACGACAGACCGCCGCGTGTTCCGTACCACGAAAGTGTGATCTACGAGGCACACGTGCGCGGCCTGACCATGGCGCACCCGAGGGTGCCCGAGGAGATGCGCGGCACCTACGCCGGCCTCGCCCACCCCGCTGTCATCGAACATCTGCAGCGCCTCGGCGTCACCGCCGTCGAACTGATGCCGGTGCACCATTTCGTCAGCGAGCACAACCTCGTCGACCGCGGCCTCTCCAACTACTGGGGCTACAACACGCTCGCCTTCCTCGCCCCGCACGCCCGCTACTCCTCGGCGGGCGCGCTCGGCCACCAGGTGCCGGAGTTCAAGGCGATGGTGCGCGCCCTGCACGCCGCGGGCATCGAGGTCATCCTTGACGTCGTGTACAACCACACCGCCGAGGGCAACCACCTCGGCCCGACGTTGAGCATGCGCGGCCTCGACAACAGCGCGTACTACCGGCTGGAGGAGGACAAGCCGGAGTACTACACCGACTACACCGGCACCGGCAACTCGCTGAACATGCGCCACCCGCACACCCTGCAGGTGGTGATGGACTCGTTGCGGTACTGGGTGTTGGAGATGCACGTCGACGGTTTCCGCTTCGACCTCGCCGCGGCACTGGCCCGCGTCTTCTACGACGTCGACCGGCTCTCGGCGTTCTTCGACATCGTGCAGCAGGACCCGGTGGTCTCCCAGGTGAAGCTGATCGCCGAACCGTGGGACGTCGGCCCCGGCGGCTACCAGGTCGGCAACTTCCCTCCGTTGTGGACGGAATGGAACGGCCGATACCGAGACACGGTAAGGGACTTCTGGCGCGGCGAACCGGGCACGCTCGGCGAGTTCGCCTCCCGGTTCACCGGTTCCAGCGACCTCTACCAGGACGACGGCCGCCGCCCGTTCGCGTCGATCAACTTCGTCACCGCGCACGACGGGTTCACCCTGCACGACCTGGTCAGCTACGACAGCAAGCACAATGAGGCCAACGGCGAGGACAACCGGGACGGCTCGGACGACAACCGGTCCTGGAACCACGGCGTCGAGGGCCCCACCGACGACGCGGCAGTGCTGGACCTGCGGGGCCGGCAGTCCCGCAACCTGCTGGCGACGCTGCTGCTGTCCCAGGGCGTGCCGATGCTGCTGCACGGCGACGAGATCAGCCGCAGCCAGCAGGGCAACAACAACGCCTACTGCCAGGACAACGAACTGACCTGGATGAACTGGAAGGACGCCGAGAAGCACACCGAGACGCTCACCTTCGCCACCGAGCTGATCGCCTTCCGCAGGGCGCATCCGGCGTTCCGGCGCAAGCGGTTCTTCGACGGCAGGCCGACCTCGCACGGCGAAGGTCCCTCCGACATCGCCTGGTTCACCCCGGACGGCGCGCAGATGTCCGAAGAGGACTGGGAGGTCAGCTTCGGGCGGGCGATCACCGTCTACCTCAACGGCGACGGCATCCACGACCGCGACCCACGCGGCGAGCCGGTCCGCGACGACTCGTTCGTGCTGTTCTTCAACGCGCACTACGAGGACATCGAGTTCAGCGTGCCGGGTGCCGAATACGCTGCGCAGTGGAAGTTCGTGGTGAACACCGCGACCGGTGAGGTGGACACGCACACCTCGATCGGCTTCGGCCTCGAACCCGAGTCGCCGACCGAGGTCGGGGACGTCGCCGCCGAGGACAAGCTCACCGTGACCGCCCGGTCCCTGCTCGTCCTGCAGCGGTGCTCCTGATGGCTGAGCGCGGGGCGCCCAGCTCCACCTACCGGCTGCAACTGCGTCCCGAGTTCGGTTTCGCCGACGCCGCCGCGATCGCGGACTACCTCGCCGCCCTCGGTGTCGGCGCAGTCTACGGTTCGCCGATGTTGCAGGCCGCGGCCGGCTCGACCCACGGCTATGACGTGGTCGACCCGACCAGGGCCTCGGCCGATCTCGGTGGCGAGGATGGCAGGCTGGCGCTGGTCGCGCGGCTGCGCGAACTGGGTCTGCTGCTGGTGGTGGACACCGTGCCCAACCACATGGACGTCTCCCAGCCGGCCGCCAACCGCTGGTGGTGGGACGTGCTCGCGGAGGGCCCGGACTCCCGGTCCGCGCGGTTGTTCGACATCGACTGGAGCCGTGGCCCGCTGCTGCTGCCGGTACTCGGCGACGACGGTGACGGCGGGAAGGCCGCGCTGGCCGAACTGACCATCGTCGACGGCGAGCTGCGCTACTACGAACGCCGCTTCCCGATCGCCGAGGGCACCGGCGATGGCACCCCGCAACAGGTGCACGAGCGCCAGCACTATCGGCTGATCTCCTGGCGGCACGCGGCCGACGAGCTGAACTACCGGCGGTTCTTCGACGTCACCAACCTGGCCGGGGTGCGGGTGGAGGACCAGGAGGTCTTCGACGTCACGCACGCCGAGATCCTGCGCTGGGTCGCCGAAGGCCAGGTCGACGGCCTGCGCATCGACCACGTCGACGGTCTCGCCGACCCCGGCGGGTATCTGCGCAGGCTGGCCTCGGAGATCGGCTCGACCTGGCTGGTGGTCGAGAAGATCCTCGCCGTCGGCGAGCCGCTGCCGGCGGACTGGCCGGTCGCCGGCACCAGCGGCTACGACGCACTCGCCGACATCTGCGGCGTGTTCGTCGACCCGGCAGGCGAAGCGCCACTGACCACGCTGGTCGACCAGTACTGCCCTCCGCAGGACTTCGCCACCCTGGCAAGGGACTGCCGCAGGCTGATCGTGACCACCTCGCTGCGGGCCGAGGTGCTGCGCATCGCCCGGCTGCTCACGGCCATCCCGATCGAGAAGGCCGAGCCCGCCGTGGCCGAGCTGCTGGCCTCCTTCGACGTCTACCGCAGCTACCTCCCGGACGGCCGGAATCGGCTGCGCGCCGCCGTCGCCTCGGCGATCAGGGCCAAGCCGCAACTGGCGGAACCGCTGTCGAACATCGCGTTCCTCGCCTCCCGCGAACCGCGGGGCGAGCTGGCGATCCGGTTGCAGCAGACCTCGGCGATGGTGATGGCCAAGGGCGTCGAGGACACCGCCTCCTACCGCTTCCCGCGCCTCGTCGCGCTCAACGAGGTCGGCGGCGACCCGGACCGTTTCGGCGTCGACGTCAGCGAACTGCACGCTTCGGCGCAGGCAAGGCAGGCCGGTTGGCCGACCGCGATGACCGCGCTGGCCACCCACGACACCAAACGCGGCGAGGACGTCCGGGCCAGGCTCGCCGTGCTCGCCGAGATCCCCGCCGAGTTCGCCGCGCTCGTCGAGCAACTGCACGCGCTGCACGCCCTGCCCGAGCCGACGCTGGAACTGCTCGGCTGGCAGACCCTGGTCGGCGCCTGGCCGATCGGCGCCGACCGGCTCAAGGACTACCTGTTCAAGGCGGCGCGGGAAGCGAAACTCGCGACCTCCTGGACCGACAACAACGCCGAGTTCGAGGGCGCGCTCACGGAGTGGATCAGCGCCGTCCTCGACGACCCGGCAGCCCTCGAACTGCTGGAAGGGTTCGTGGCAAGGGTCCGGCCGGCCGGTTGGTCCAACTCGCTCGGCCAGAAACTCCTCCAGCTCGCCGGCCCCGGCATCCCGGACGTCTACCAGGGCACCGAACTGTGGGACGAATCCCTCGTCGACCCGGACAACCGCCGCTTCGTCGACTACGACACCCGCCGCGAACTGCTCGCCCGGCTCGTCGACGGTTGGCGACCGCCGATCGACGACACCGGCGCGATCAAACTCGCCGTCGTCCGGCACACGCTGCGGCTGCGCCGCGAACAACCCGATCGTTTCCTCGGCTACCGGCCGCTCACCCCGGACGGTATGGCCGCCGCGCACGCCGTCGCCTTCGCCCGAGGTCAGGACCGGCAGGTCGTCGCGGTCGCCACGCGGCTGCCGATCAGGCTCGCCGCGACCGGCGGTTGGCGGGACGCCGCGCTGACCCTGCCCACCGACGCGACCTGGACCGACGCGTTCACCGGGGAGAGCTACCAGGGCCACCGGGTGGCGCTCGGCGCGTTGCTGCGGGACTACCCGGTCGCTCTGCTCGTCGAGGTGAACAGCTGATGCCCCGCTTCACCGTCTGGGCCCCGCAGGCCGAGCGGGTCCGGGTCCGCGTCGAGAGCACCGACCACAACCTGACCGCCGGCAACGGTGGCTGGTGGTCGGTCGAGGCGCCCACCGCGAAGCCGGACTGCGACTACGCCTTTCTCCTCGACGACGACCCGAAGCCGCTGCCCGACCCACGATCGCGTTGGCAGCCGAACGGCGTGCATTCCGCCTCCCGCCGCTACCTGCCTGCCGAAGGGGACTGGTCGGCTTCGGACTGGACAGGGCGGCAGCTCGCCGGCGGGGTCGTCTACGAGTTGCACGTCGGCACCTTCACCGAGGAGGGCACCCTCACCGCAGCCATCAGCAAGCTCGACCATCTTGTCGAACTGGGCGTCGACTTCGTCGAACTGATGCCGGTGAACGCCTTCGACGGCGTCGAGGGCTGGGGTTACGACGGTGTCGCCTGGTATGCCGTGCACGAGCCCTACGGCGGACCGGCCGGCCTGCGACACTTCGTCGCCGCCTGCCATGACAAGGGTCTCGGTGTGCTGCTGGACGTCGTCTACAACCACCTCGGCCCGTCCGGCGCCTACCTGGACCGGTTCGGTCCGTACTTCGCCGGCAGCAACCAGTGGGGCCGGTCGCTGAACCTGGATGGCCCGGACTCCGACGAGGTCCGCCGTTACGTCATCGACAACGCCATCGGCTGGCTGCGCGACTTCCATCTCGACGGCCTGCGGCTGGACGCGGTGCACGCCCTGCGCGACAGTAGCGCGACGCATCTGTTGGAACAGTTGGCCGTCGAGGTCGACGCCCTGTCCACGCATCTTGGCCGGCCGCTCGCGCTGATCGCCGAGTCCGACCTCAACGACGCCAGGCTCGTCACCGCGCGGGAAGCCGGCGGCTACGGCCTCACCGCGCAGTGGGACGACGACCTGCACCACTGCCTGCACGCCGCGCTGACCGGCGAACGGCAGGGCTACTACGCCGACTTCGGCTCGCTGCGCTCGCTCGCCGACACCTGGCGACGGGTCTTCTTCCACGCCGGCACGTACTCCTCGTTCCGGCACCGCACCCACGGCCGTCCGGTCGACACCCAGCGGCTGCCCGCGTACCGGTTCCTCGGCTACGTACAGAACCATGACCAGATCGGCAACCGGGCCACCGGCGACCGGATCTCCGCCACCCTGTCCACCGGCCTGCTCGGCGTCGCCGCCGCGCTCGTGCTCTGCTCCCCGTACACGCCGATGATCTTCATGGGCGAGGAGTGGGGTTCGCGCGCGCCCTGGCAGTTCTTCGCGTCCTTCCCCGACCCCGAACTCACCAACGCCGTCCGCACCGGCCGCCGCGCCGAGTTCGCCGAACACGGCTGGGCCACCGAAGAAGTCCCCGACCCGATGGACCCTGCGACGGTAGCCGCCTCCCGCCTTCGCTGGTCCGAATTGGACGATCCGGCCCACCAGCGGCTGCTCGGCGTCTACCGGCAGCTGATCGCGTTGCGCAAGGCCCACCCTGATCTCACCGACCCCCGGCTGCCGCTGCTGGATGTCGAGTTCGACGAGGAGCAGCGCTGGCTGGTCATGCACCGCGGCAGGTTCGCCTTGGCCTGCAACCTCGGCACCGAGCGCCGTCAACTGACCCTGACCGGTCCTGGCTCGGCCGCTGACGCCGACCCCCGCACGGACCTCGTGCTCACCAACGGCCCGACCGAACTCACCGCTCACACGGTGTCCCTGGGCCCGGAGAGCTTCGCCTTGCTGCGCCTGCGCTGACCTTGGGCGGCTGGCGCGCGCTTGGGCGGTCCTTGCTCGGGTGAAACCGCGCCCAGGTGAAACAAGATGCGGGACGCGGACCGATCGACTTGGATGTCCAGGACGGCCGGTACTTGGCGCCCGAACGTTGAGACACATTCGGATCAACGTGTCAAACCAATTACCCGCCAACGGTGGCAGTTGTCCACACCGACGACCGCCATCCACAACCAACCGCAATCCCGTTGGCCCGCCCACACAACGCCAGTAGGCTGGAGCAGGGCCGCCTTCCCCCAGGGAGGGTGGGGGTCTGGGCGCTGTGAGAAAATTTTGCTTGGCAGGGTTTTTTGGGGCTGGGCTTGGGTTTTCGGGTCCGAGTGTTTTCCAAGGATGCGGCCGGGCCGTGGTTTGTGGCCACGGCCGGGCGTTCGCAGCCGAGTCGTGAGTGCGCAGCCGAGTTCTGAGTGCGCGGCAGGGCCGGGGTTGCGGCAGGGCAGCGGAACCGGGGGTACGGCAGGGCTGCGGAGCTGGGGTGTGGCGCGGCGGCGGAGCCCAGGGTTGCGGCAAGGCCGGGGATCGGGGCTGGGCCTGGGGATTGCGGCCGAGCCCATGGTTTGCCGCAGGGTGAAGGATTACGGCAAGGCCGGGGTAGGGCCGAGCCTGGCTGCGCAGGTCTGGCCGGGCCGGGGTGCGGGCGGGCCAGGTACCAGGGTTCTAGTCGATGCCGCGGAGGATGTGGCGGTCGACGGATTCCTGGTCGTCAACGCAACGAGCCGAGTTGCCCCAGATCTCGAAGCTGGTCTGCGGGTGCGGGATTTCCGCGGCGAGGAAATCGGCGCTGAGAACGTCGGCGCCCAGAACGTCGGCGCGCACGGCCGTTGTCGGCCAGGCGGAAGTCTGTTCTCGCTCCGGCATGGTGTCCATGATGGCCTCCTCAATGGTGGCGATTACTGCGATCGTGCGAAAATCAGCGAACCTGATGGACATCAAGTATTGCTCGGGTTCAACTAGGACTTTCATCCTTTCTTGGCCCGCTCGACGATCGTTGGTGTCCGCTGATCGGACAATGATGGTCTGTTCGCGTGCTTTCCGCCACCTCATTTCTGCGTCGTCCCACCCGTTGGATCGGTCGACCACAAGCCTGTGAGCTGCTGGGATGACGTTTCAAGTGGCTCTGACGGCCGTCGGATGAGGCCGTTACTTGTCGAAGTTCGCCAGGCTGCGACGTGAATCTTTGTGCGATGTCACCAATTGATGTTCGTCCTGCTCAGCCACTGAGTATCGATTATGTGATCGATACAGTCGGACTGGCCACCGGGCCGGGCGCGCCGCGCCACCGGTCGTGCTCTGGCCGCAACACGGCCGCAACAAGACGAGGCCGCAAACAAGACGAGGCCGCAACAGGACCAGGCGATAACACAGGACCAGGCGATAACACAGGACCAGGCGACAACAGATCGAGTGGCAACAAGATCAAGCGGCAACAAGGGCGGAACGCGGCCAGGACCGGATGGCGATTGCGCGGCAACGGCTGGGCCTCGATTGCCCGGCGTTGACATTGACGAGCAGCACGGCCGGTACTGGGTCAGGCATGGATGGGCGTGGTTCGTGGCTGGTCCAGGCGCGCCAGCTGGTGCTGGACGCGGTCGCTGTCGGTGCCACGGTGGTGTTGTTGGTAAAGCTCCACCGCGGCTTGCCAGGTACCGCGCGCCGACGCGGTGGCCCCACTGTCCGCGTATGCGTTGCCGAGTCGCTCCAGGGTGCCGGCCTCGTCGTGCGTGTTGGCCATCGTGCGGTAGCCGGCGATGGCCTGCTGGTAGTAGTCGATCGCCGCGTGGAAGTACCCGGTGCGGTGGGCGATGTAGCCGAGGCTGTCCAGCGCGTCCGCCTCGACGACCCGGTCACCGTGTTGCCGCAGAATGGCCAGCCCCTTGGCGCAGGAGTCCTGCGCGGCCTCGTATCGGCCGGTCCGGGCCGAATACCAGCCGACGGCGTTGAGTTCGCGCGCTTCGTCGACCGGGCGGTCGAGGCCGTGCCAGAGAGCGAGCGCGAGGTTGGCGTGGGTGAGGGCCTTCTCGTCGTTGCCATGCCGCTCCCAGGCAAGGGCGAGCGTGTGATGGGTCTGCGCCTGGTTGACCGGGTCCCCGTCGCGTTCGGCCAGCGCCAGCGCGCGATGCAGGTGCTGCAACGCCTCGATGTGCCGACTGGCCCTGGTGTAGGCCTGCCCGAGCAGTCGATGCGTCAGGGCGGAACACGCGCCAGCGCTGAGGCGGTCCAGTTGCCGGGAGGCGGCGATCGCGGCGCGCCAGGCGGCCAGGTTGTCCAGCACGTGCCCGCGCAGCCTGCGGAAGCAGTTCAGCGTCCAGGCCAGCTGCCACACCTTGTTCGACCACTCGCGTTGCTCGGCGAGCTGTTGCACGGCGAGCAGGCAGGCGTGTTCGGCGTCGAACCAGGACATCGCCGAGGTGATCGAGGAAAAGGCCAGTGGTTGACAGTCGGGTGCCGGCGGGCCGAGTTCGACGGAGCCGCGGTTGGGGTCGAGCAGCTTGTCACCGGCATTCGCGGTGTGCAGGTAGAAGTCGGTCAACCGCAGCAGCGCGGCCTCCCGCACCTCGACCGGCAACTGCCTCGCCTGTTCCTGGGCGTAGAGGCGGATGAGGTCGTGCATGCGGTAGCGGCCGGGGGTGGGTTGGTGGATGAGGCTGCTGCGTTCGAGTGCGCGCAGGGCGGTGTGGGTGTTGGTGGTGGTGTTGTTGGTGAGGTTGGCGGCCGCGGCGCGGGAGATGTCGGGTCCTGGGGCGAGGCCGAGGAGGGCGAAGGTCGTGGCGTGGTGGGGAGTCAGGGTGGTGTAGGACCAGGAGAGGATGGTGCGGACGCTGTTGGTGTTGTCCTCGTGGAGCGCGGCGAGGCGGTTGGTGGTGTCGTGGAGTTCGTGGGCGAGGTCGGTGAGCGGGAACTCGGGGTGTTGTTGGGCGCGTCCCGCGACGATGGACAGGGCCAGCGGCAGCCCGGCGCAACTGGCCAACAGATCGGCTGCCGCGGCCGGCTCGTTGGCCAGCCGGGTGACACCGAGGCGACTGGCCAGCAGACCGTGGGCCTCCTCCTCGGGTAGCACGTCCAGCGGTAGCGGGTGCGCGTCGTGCGCGGCGATCAGACTGGTCAGCCGGTCGCGGCTGGTGACGAGCACCGTGCAGGTGGAACTGCCGGGCAGCAGCGGGGCGACCTGGCTGGTGTTGGCCGCGTTGTCGATCAGGATCAGCATCCGCTTGTCCGCGACGAGGCTGCGGTACAGCCCGACCTGAGCGTCCAGCGCGACCGGGATGGCCGCCGGATCGACCCCGAGTGCTTCGAGGAAACCGCGCACCGCGTCCTGTGGAGAAATCGGTTTCCCGGACGGATCGAAACCGCGCAGGTTGACGAACAGCTGACCGTCCGGGAAGCGATGCAGGTTGTGGTGCGCCCAGTGCAGGGCAAGCCAGGTCTTGCCGATCCCACCCGGTCCGCCGATGGCCGAGATGCGCACCGTCGAGTCAACGGACTGCTGCGCGTCCAGTGTCGCGGTCAGACCGTCGAGTTCGGCCCTGCGCCCGGTGAAGGTGCGCGGCGGGGCCGGCAGCTGCCGGGGGACCGGCGGTTGGCCGGCCTGCGCGGTCGCGGTGGTTCGGCTGGGACGGACCAGCGGCGGTGTGGTGCTCAGTCGGGGGTCGGTGGTGAGGATTTGTCGGTGGAGCTGCTGGAGGGTGGGGCTGGGGTCGACGCCGAGTTCGGCGGTGAGGAGGTTGCGGGTGTGTTGGTAGTGGTTGAGCGCGTCGGCTTGGCGTCCGCTGCGGTAGAGGGCGAGCATGAGTTGGCCGGCCAGTCGTTCGTCGAGCGGGTGTGCTTCGGCCTGGCTGGCGAGGGTGGCCAGGAGCTTGGTGTGGTTGCCGAGCCGCAGTTCCAGATCGGTGTGGTCGAGTTCGGCGGCCCGCCGCTCCTTGCCGAGGGTGGCGCGGATGCCGTGCAGCCACGGGGTGTCGAGGCCGGCGAAGGGCTCCCCGCGCCACAGCCCCAGCGCCGTGTCCAGCAGTTCGGCGGCCTTGTCGTCGGAGCTGGCCCTCGCCTGGCTGGTCAGCTGGCGGAAGCGGTGCAGGTCGACGGACTGTTCGTCCACGGTCAGCTGATAGCTGGTGCCGCGCCTGCTGATGTCCGCGTCGGTGTCCGCGAGCGCCCTGCGTAGCCGGGTCAGGTAGCTGTGCAGCGTTTCCCTCATCCGGTGCGGCGGGTGGTTGGCCCAGACCCGGTCGATGAGTTCCTCGACGCCTACCGCGGTGTTCGCGTCGATCAGCAGGACGGCCAACACACATTGTTGCCGTGCGTGGCCGACATCCACCGGGCGTCCGCAACGGTATGCCTCGATGCCGCCGAGTAACCGAAACTCCACCGCTGAGTCGCTCCCGTCACCTGTTCAAAGCTGTTCGGTCAGGCCGAAAATTCGTGCCCGACCGACCACCGTAATCCGATTCCCGACCGTTTGGAATCGGATTACGCCCGGCGACCAGTTACCTTAGTTACTTTCTTCGGCTGTGAATTCGCTGGCAGCCACGCTGACCGGCCAATCGAAACAGCGACCGCACAATGTGCGAGAACATGTCAAAAGGAGGGAAGTTTCGTACTGACGGTGCGCCATGTTAGGAAGTGCCTAGGTGTGGGTACTTGATGTGCAGAAAATACTTACCTTGTCGAAGGAATTCACTCGCCGATGAGTTCCGGGAGTTCCGGGACGAGTTCCGGGAGCAGGGCGACCGCATTGGCAAGATCGGCATTGAGTGGCCGGTCGGCAAGCCGGGGGTCGAATGCCGCGTTCGCCTTCTCGAAGGCGATCCGCAGCGCGCCCGCCTTCGGGGCGATCTCCCGCAGCCGCAGGGCCCGGACCGAGGCGACCAGCTCGCAGGCGAGCACCGTCTGGTAGGTGGTGATCAGATCGGTGGTGCGGTTGGCCGCCTGCGCGGAGAAGCTCGCGTGGTCCTCGGCCCCCCGCGAGAGCACCACATTGCCCAGCGTCGCCGGTGCGGCCGCGTACCGCAGTTCGGCCAGCGCGGACTGGGCGACGTACTCCAGGATCATCACCCCGGAACTGGCGCTCGGCCCGGCCGCGAGAAACGGCCGCAGCCCGGTGTAGCTGGGCTCGACCAGGTTCGCCAGCCGCGCGCAGGACAGCGCGGCCGTACTGAACACCGCCGCCCGCGCCCCGTCGAGGGCATGCGCGACATAGGCGGTGTGGAAGTTGCCGTTGTGGAAGGCGTCCAGCTCCACCGAGGAGATCAGCGGGTTCTCGCTCGCCGCGTTCAGTTCGACGGCCAGCACCTGCGCCAACCGGGCGATCGCGTCCACCGCCGGCCCGTGCACCTGCGGCAGCGCCCGGAAGCCGAACGGGTCCTGGATACGGGCGGCCGGCCTGGCCTGCGCATCGGCCAGCAACCGGCGCAGCAGGGCGGCGACGGCCTGCTGACCGGGATAGGGCCGGGCGAGCTGCACCGCCTCGGTGTAGGCCTCGGTCGAACCGTCCACCGCGAGGAAGGACAGCCCGGCGATCACCGTGCTCGCCCGCAAGAGTCCGTCCAGGTCGTGGCAGGCCAGCGCGGCCTCGCCGAGCGTTGCCGCGTTGCTGCTGCAGAAGCCGAGCACATCGGCCGGTGCCAATCGGAAGACCGTTGCCAGTTCACCGTTTCGCCAGGGCAGCTCGCCGAGCATGCACAGCGCGGTCGAGGCCAGCGCGGTGAGGTCGGCGGTGCCGATCGCGCCGAAGCGCTGCACACTCGGCAACCGGCCGCTGTTGACCACCTCGGCCAGCGCGCTGATCAGGTCCGGGTGCACGCCGGCCCCGCCCGCCGCCAGCTGGTTGACCCGCACGGCGAGCATGGCCCGGACGATGTCCGGTTCGACCTGCGGCCCCGCGCCGCCCGCGTGGCTGCGCAGCAGGTTCAGACCGTGATCGGGCGCTTCGACCGCGTCGATCTGCACCGACCGGTTCGCGCCGACCCCGGTCGTCCTGCCGTACACACCGCGCCGTTCGACGAGCTGGTTGGCGACATCGTGCGAGGCGACCGCCCTGGCCAGTCCCTGTGCGGCGACGCTCACCCGCCTGCCGTCGCGGGCGATCGCGGCGACCTCGGCACAGGTCAGTGTTCCGTTGCCGAGCATGACAACACCGGACATGATGCCCCCGCTAGGCCGCGGTCGGTGGGTTGACCGGCCGCAGCTCGTCGGCGTAGCTGACCGACATCCTGCGCATCAGCCCGTCGCTGGAGATGTCGTACTGGCCGAGGCGCCACAACGGCGGCGAATAGGCGTGGATGGACACCGCGTCGTTGGTGGCCCCGGTCAGCCGGTGAATGTGTTCCGGCCCGAAACAGAACGACAGCCCGTCCCGGACGATCTTGACGAGATGGTCGCCGCCGATCCTCGGATTGTGCTCGGCCAGTGCCCCCTGCACGACCTGCACCGCGCCCGAGGAGATGTCGTGGTCGTGCCAGCCGGTGTCGTTCTGGCGCGTCCAGCACAGCAGCCACACGTCCACGTACTCGTCGCGGTAGAGCGAGACGTAGTGCCGCTGCTCGTCGGAGAACGCCACATGTGGCCGCCACAGTTCGGGCTGCCCGGCGAGGCCGGCCACGAAATCGCGCAGTTCACGTTTGTCCAGTGCGCGAGCCGGCAGCGTGTCCCAGGTCATCGAAGAACTCCTTTCGTGGTGGTCCCGACAGGGGCAGGGCCGTGGAGCAGGCGGTGTGGGTTGGTGACGCGGATCGCGACGGTCGCCGCTGCCGCGCCGAGATCGGGAACGGTGGGTGTCGCGTAGGGCCGGTCGGAGCCGTGCACGATGCCGTCGATGCCCAGCACCCGGACGGTCGCGTCGACCGCGCGCGTGCCGTAGGAGGAGGTCTCCAGGTAGACCTCGGGATCGACGGTGCCGCGTCCGCCGCCGCGCGCGGCGAGCCGTTCGCCGTGCAGCGGTGCCAGCCCGGCCAGCATGGCGAAGCAGACCCGCAGGGCCGGATGCGCGGGCCGGCCGAAGGCCCGGAAACCGAACCAGGCCGCGTGCATCTGCTGCACGTAGGGCACCAGTGCCGGCCACCAGTCCGGCACCGCGCCGTCCGGCCGAGCCGCCGGGCCGGGGTGCACGAACAGCGGCTGCCCTCGGCGGGCGAGCACGTCGAGCAGCGGTGCGCGGCGTTCCCAACCGGACGGGTCGGCCAGCGCGTTCGCCGGCAGCTGCAGCCCGACGCAGCCGCGCGCCAACTCCTTCTCCAGTGCTGCCGGGTCGGGTTCGGTCAGGCAGGCCGCCGCCCAGCCGCCGAACGGTTCCGGCAGCGCGAGCACCCCGTCGTGATAGGCGTCCAACAATGGCTGCGCCTGCTCCGGCGGCAGCCATTCGATGCCCAGTGGGCTCGACAGCGAGACCAGCACGGTGTCCAGTCCGTCCGCGACGGCCAGTTCGGTCCTTGCCGCGACCTCGTGATCGACCGGGTCGACCTCGAACGGCGGCTCGCCGTCCAGCAACAGCGTCCGGCCGACCATGCGCGGTGCGGTGGCGCGCTCTCGGAGGGCGTGCACGAGGGAGTCCGGCCAGAGGTGCTGATGCACGTCGACGGCCATGGCGGACTTACCCTCCCTTTACGTGGCTGACCAGGGGTGAAACGCTTAAGTGATGCGGTTAAGTGAAACGCTTAACCCGGTGTTCTGTCAAGCCCGCTGTTCCGCCGCACCGTTGCGGTGACAATGGGTAACGCCACGGACGCGCGGACGAAACAACCGACGTCGGGGAAGGCGTCGGGGAAGGGCAGAGTGGCCGGGCGCCGATGGGCGGCGGGTACGCCTTGCGCGCGACGTCCCCGAGGCCGATCACGGCCACCCGTGGCGTTCGACTTGTCGCGCTCAGCTCGGAACCGAGCCAGGGCGGGAGCCTGCGGTCAGCCGAACAGGCCGGAACCGGCGATCACCACTCGGAACCGAGCGAGGGCTGGAGGCTGCGGTCAGCCGAACAGGCCGGAGCCGGCGATCACCACCGCGCCGATGGCGATGAACACCGAGGGCACCAGCCAGAAGCCGATCTTGCGCAGCAGCGCGATGATCCGGTGCCGGCCGCCGAGCCACCGGGCCAGCGCGCACCAGACCGCGACGCCTGCCAGCAACACCGCGACCATGATCACGTCGTCGCCGGGGGAGTGGGTGCGCAGCAGCGGGGCGTACACGCTGAGGTTGTCCATCCCGTTGGCGATGCAGATCCCGGCGATGCTCCAGACCTTGGTGGCCACCACCGGACTGTGCGCGGGCCCGTTGCGCAGCGCGCCGATCAGGCCGACGACGCCGATGCCGAGCGGGACGAAACCGACAAGGCCCACCCAGTGCTGCGGTACCGCGGTCAGTCCGAGCGCGATGGCGATACTCGCCGCCACCAGGACGCCGAACCCGAGGTACTGGCCGAGGACGATCCGCGCCGCCGAGGTGCGACCGGACCGGGCCCCGAGAAACAGGACGATCAGGACGATCAGATCATCGATGTTGCTGCCGACGAACACCCCGGCCGCCGCCGCGATCATCGCTAGCAGGTGCCCCACGGGTCATGAGGTTACGGCCTGGGATCTGTCCAGCCCAGCGGCCTGCGATTCAGTCGATCAGGGCCTAACCACTACAGATCCTTGACGCCTTCGCTGCCTACTGTCGAGAATTGTTGTGCGTGCAAGTACGGCGTGCAAGTACGGCGGCCCGATGGAGGTACCGATGGCCTTAGCCGCACCCGAGCCCGACGACCGTCCTCCGGTGGCCTCCTCCGCCACATCGGAATCGGATTCCAGAAACGTGAAACGGATTTCTTGTCTGTCCGGTCGCCAACCTGTTCGGCACCGAATCCGACAGGATCGTCGGCCGGGTCATCGCGACGGCGAATGGCAGCAATGGTAAACCGTTCGACTACGACTACCTTTATCTCTGATCGCGCGGTCCCGGCGATGTCAGGAGGAGAGCGCGTGCCCGATACGGTGCCGGATGTAGCCGAATTGTCGGCGTCCATCCTGCGCTCGATCAGCGGGCACAAGGCAGAGGTCTTCAACGCGACCGACTACCTGCTGGAGCGCAACCTGCGGGCCGGCAACGGCACCGCGACCGCCGTTGTCTCGGTCAACCGCTCGCTGACCTACGCCGAACTCGCCGCCGAGGTCCGCAGGGTCGCCGGTGGCCTGCGCGAACTCGGTGTCCGCCCGGAACAGCGGGTGCTGATGTGCATGGCCGACGACGTCGAGCTGTTCGTCGCCATCCTCGCCGTGATGTACCTCGGTGCGGTCGCCGTGCCGACCTCTACCATGCTCACCGGGCGCGAGCTGCGCTCCCTGATCGTCGACTCGCGGACCGAGATCGTGCTCGGCTCCTCGGAGTTCGCCAACGCGGTCCGCACCGCGGTCACCGAGGCACCGGAGGTCCGCCACCTCGTGCTGGTCGGTCCGGATTATGCCGGCGCGATCGCCCGGCTGCCCGGCAACGTGCGCGGGCACAGCTGGCGGCAGCTGCGCGGACTGGGCACCCCGCCGGCCCGCGGCCACGACACCTGGTCGGACTCGCAGGCACTGTGGCTCTACACCTCCGGCACCACCGGCAACCCCAAGGCCGCGATGCACCGGCACATCGACATCAAGCTGGTCGCGGAGCTGTACGGCAAGCAGGTTCTCGGCATCACCGCCGCCGACCGCTGCCTTTCCGTCGCCAAGCTGTTCTTCGCCTACGGCATCGGCAACTCGATGTTCTTCCCCATGTCGGTCGGCGCGACGACGCTGCTGGAACCGAGCAGGCCGACGCCGCGCGGTTTCGCCGACCGGGCCCGCGCGGACGGTGCGACGCTGCTGTTCGGCAGCCCCAGTTTCTGGGGTCCGCTGTTGGCCAGCGACATCCCGGACGACGCCTTCCGCACCGTCCGGCAGGGTGTCTCGGCGGGGGAGGCGTTGCCGCCCCGGATGTTCCACGGCATGAGCGACCGGTTCGGTGTCGAGGTCCTCGACGGCATCGGGTCCACCGAGATGCTGCACATCTTCATCTCCAACCGGCCTGGTGCGGTGCACCCCGGCTCCTCCGGTCATCCGGTGCCCGGCTACGAGCTGGAGATCCGCGACGAGAACGGCACGGTGATCACCGAGACCGACCGGGCAGGCGAGCTGTACGTGCGCGGTGAGTCGGCGGCCATCGGCTACTGGTGTCGGGCCAGCGCCTCGCGGGAGGTCTTCCTCGGCCCGTGGACCCGCACCGGTGACACCTACCAGCGCAACTCCGACGGCACCTACACCTGCCTCGGCCGGCAGGGCGACATGCTCAAGGCGGGCGGGATCTGGGTTTCGCCGGGCGAGGTCGAGGCGCGGCTGCTGGAACACCCGGACGTCGCCGAGGTGGTCGTCGTCGGCGTGCCGGACGCCGACGACCTCGACAAGCCGATTGCCTGTGTGGTGGCGAAACCCGGCCGTCAGCTCGACGCCGACGAGCTGATCAGCTGGTGCCGGGAGGGCCTCGCCGCGTTCAAGCGGCCACGCGCCGTGCTGGTCATGGCCGAACTGCCCAGGACCGCGACCGGCAAGATCCGGCGCAACGTGCTGCGCGGCATCCTGCGCGAGGAGCCGACCCGAGCGAGCACGCCGCAGCGCCCGACCGACCCGCCGACCGACCCGCCGGCCGAGCCGGCGCCGCCGGCCTGAACGGATGAGCTGAGTCGATGATCGACGGTGAGCTGGTGGTCGACGCGCATGTGCACGCCCCGCGCCTGAGCACCCTCAAACCCGCCTGGCTGGCCTGGGCCGACGAGTTCCGCCGCGAGCTGCCCTGGCGGGAGGCCTACGACGAGCGGGGCGACCCCGATCCGGCGAAGCTGGACGGGCTGTTCGCCGCCGAAGGCGTCGACCGGGCGCTGCTGTTCTGCGAGTACAGCCCGCGTGCGACCGGTATCCAGCCGATCGAGGACCTGGTGCCCATCGTCGAGCAGTGGCCGGAGCGGTTCCGGCTCGTCGCGAACATCAACCCGCACCTGCACCACCCGATCGCGCGGGAACTGAGTCGCCAGCTCGACCTCGGCGCGGTCGCGCTGAAGCTGCACCCGGTGCACGCCGGTTTCTCCCCGGCCGACCGCGAACTGTATCCGGCCTACGTGCTGTGCGCCGAACGCGGCATCCCGATCATCCTGCATTCCGGCACCTCGACCTTTCCCGGCGCGCGCAGCAGCTTCGGCAATCCCGAACTGCTGCTGGACGTGATCGAGGACTTCCCTGACCTGCCGTTCGTCTTCGCGCACGGCGGCCGAGGCTGGTGGTATGACCTCGCGGCCTTCCTCGCCCTCGCCAAACCGAACGTCTGGCTGGACCTCGCCGGCCTGCCGCCGAAGAAACTGCCCGAGTACTACGCGCGGTTCGACCTCAACAGGCTCGCCCAGAAGTGGATCTTCGGCACGGACTGGCCGGGACTGCCCGGAACCAGGGCCAATGTCCGCGCCCTCGCCGGCCTCGGCCTGCCCGAGGACGTGCTGCGCGGCGTCCTTGCCGGCAATGCGGCGCGGATCTTCCCCGGTCTCGGCCTGTGAGTCGGCTCAGGTCCAGGGTTCGGTGAAGGTCGGCACCAGTTCGGCGAGGTAGCCGTCGGCCAGTTCGGTCATGGTGGTGATGTCGCCATCGCCCCGCCACACCTGCGAGGCCGCACTCATCAGGCCGCAGAAGACCGTGGCGATGATGCGCGGTCTCGGGTCCGTCGCCGGGTCGACGCCCTCCCGCTCGGCCATGATCGCGATCAGTTTCTCGCAGAGGTTCTGGCTGACCATCAGCTGCGCGGCCAACAGCGCGGGTGTCGCCTCGATCAACCGCATGGCCAGCGCGTAGGCCATCTGTTCGCGCTCGATGTCCTGCGGGTCGAGCGTGAGCGCGGCCGTGCGCATCGCGTTGCGCAGCGCCTCGACCGGCCGTTCCGAGGCCGGCCGCTTGCTCAGCTCCACCGCGAACGCGTCCGCCGCGGCGACCACGAAGGACAGCACCAGCTCTTCCTTGCTGGCGAAGTAGCGGAAGAAGGTGCGCTCGGAGACCTCGACCGCATCGGTGATCTCGCGGACCGTGGTGTGCTCGTAGCCCTTGGCCTTGAACAGATCCAGAGCAGCGCTGAGCAGGGCATCCCTGGTCCGACGCTTCTTGCGCTCGCGAAGACCGCACACCGAGACCGGCGTGCCCACCGAGGCCCTGACTCCTGCCGATGCCACGTGATTCACGATACACGTCATTGACTGACACACAACTACCGTGGTCATCTGTCATTGGCTGACACATTTAAGCCTGACCCAGATCGGCCTGACTCAGACCAGCCGAACCGAATCCAGCACCGGGGGAACCAGTGACTTCCAGCCAAGCTCTCACCGCGCCTCCACCGGAGGCACCGACCAGGCCGAGGGCGAGTTCGTCACGCAGTTCGCTGTTGACGCTGCTCGCGGTGTCCCTCGGCGTGATGATGGTCTCGCTCGACGGCACCATCGTCGCGGTGGCGAACCCGGTCATCCAGACCGATCTCAACGCCTCGCTCGCGGACATCCAGTGGGTGACCAACGGCTACCTGCTCTCACTCGCGGTGAGCTTGATCACGATCGGCAAGATCGGGGACCGGTTCGGCCACAAGAAGGTCTTCCTGACCGGTGTCATCGGCTTCGCGGCGGTGTCCGCGGCCATCGGCCTGTCCGGCGCGATCGCCCCGATGATCGCGTTCCGTGTGCTGCAAGGCGTCTTCGGCGCGATGCTGCAGCCGACCGCGCTCGCCCTGCTGCGCAACACCTTCTCCGGTCGCAAGCTCAACACCGCGATCGGGGTCTGGGGCGCCATCATCGGCGCGTCCACCGCGGCAGGCCCGATCGTCGGCGGCCTGCTGGTGCAGCACGTCAGCTGGGAGTCGGTGTTCTACGTCAACGTCCCGGTCGGCCTCATCGCACTCGCGCTGGGCTTCCTCGTGCTGCGCGAAACCCCGAAGGTGAAGGCGGGCGCCTTCGACGTCGTCGGCGTGGTGCTGCTGTCGGCCAGCCTGTTCGCCCTGGTCTGGGGCCTGATCAAGGCGCCGACCTACGGCTGGGGCAGCACGACGACGCTGCTGTGGCTCGGCGGTGCGATCGTGCTCGGCGCGCTGTTCGTGCTGCGGGAGAACCGCGCCGAGCACCCGCTGCTGCCGCTGCGGCTGTTCCGGTCGATCTCGCTGTCCTCCGGCACCGTGCTGGTCCTGCTGCTGATGTTCGCCATGCTCGGCGCGCTGTTCTTCATCACCTTCTACCTGGAGAACGTCTTCGGTCTCGGCCCGGTCGCCGCCGGCCTGCGCATCCTGCCGATGACCGGCATGCTGATCATCGGCTCGCCGCTGTCGAGCATCATCAGCAACAAGATCGGCGCCCGCATCCCGATCGTGACCGGCATGGTCTTCGCCGCGGTCGCGTTGTTCGGCCTCTCCCAGGTCACCATCGCGGACGGCACCTGGGGCACCTTGTGGTGGTTCATCCTGCTCGGCCTCGGCCTGAGCCCGGTGATCGTCGGTGCGACCGACATCATCGTCGGCAACGCCCCGGTCGAACTGGCCGGCGTCGCCAGCGGACTGCAGTCCACCTCGATGCAGCTCGGCGGCACGCTCGGTACCGCGGTGCTCGGCGCGGTGATGGCCAGCCGGATCGGTGATCTCTTCCCGCAGCGCTGGGCCGCCGCGCACCTGCCGGCACTGTCCGGCGCGGCACGGTCGGCGGCGGAGAACGCCGTTTCGGTTGGTGTCGCGCCCGTCCCGCACGGCGCGCCGGGGCCGGTCGCCCAGGTCATCACCCAGATCACCCACAGCACCTTCGTGGACGGTATGCACACCGCGTTCCTGATCAGCGCGATCGTGGCGATCTGCGGCGCGGCCGTCGGCCTGCTCGCGAAACCGGGCAAGTCGGACGGCACGGTCGCGGTGCACATCTGAACGAGCAGCGTCGAGTTGATCAGTGTCGGACACCCGCCGGAGCCGGTCCGGCGGGTGTCCCGCGTCACCTCGCATCCGTGCTAGCGTGACGCTTTGACCGGCTATTGACGGAAAACAGCCGGTCGCGGACAGGTGGGAACGGTATGCCGGGCGAGCGGGAGAGGGACGGTCAATTGGGGATCATCGGAGGTCTCGACAAAGCTTTCATGCAGGCCGGCAATTCATCTTTCAGCCGATACCTCGCGGACAACGCCCCGGAATTGCTGACCAGCCGATTCGAGGTCAAGACCGGATCGGTGGCCGGTGAGTTCCGGCACGGCACCACCATCCTGGCGACCACCTTCGCCGACGGCGTGATCATGGCCGCCGACCGGCAGGTCACCTCGGGATCGACGGTGAGCAGCCGATACGGCGAGAAGATCATCCCGGCCGACGACTACAGCTGCATCGGCACCGCGGGCACCGCGGCGCTCGGGGTCGAGATCGCCAAGCTGTTCCAGGTCGAGCTTGAGCACTACGAAAAAATCGAAGGCTCACCACTGAGCCTCGCCGGTAAGGCCAACCGGCTTTCCAAGATGATTTACGAAAACGTCGGCATGGCAATGCAGGGTTTGAGTGTCGTGCCATTGTTCACCGGTTTCGATCCGGAAACCGGCGTCGGCAAGATATTCAGCTATGACGCACTCGGCGGCCGTACCGAGGAATACAAGTACTGCTCGATCGGCTCCGGTTCGATCATCGCGCTCGGCGCGTTGAAGAAGCTGCACGCGGAGAACCTCAGCGAGGAAGACGCGCTGCTGGTCTGCATCCAGTCGCTCTACGACGCGAGCGAGGAGGACATCTACACGATGGGCCCCGACCTCACCCGCTCGATCTTCCCGACGATCTACATCACCACCGCGGAAGGCAACACCCAGGTGAGCGAGGAGCGCATCGGCGAACTCGTCCGCAGGGTGGTCGAAGGCCGGATGCGCACCCCGGACGGTCCGCGCGCCGACCCCCGCTGACCACACCGTCTCCACCGACCGCGCACCGGCAACAGCTTTCCGCCGGTGCGCGGTCGGCCGTTGTGGTGTCTATTGTGGACCGTCGTATCGCCGTGGCGGGTCAATGGGCGCTGCCTGGTGATTCGGTGGGGTAAACCCCACCGTGGTTAGGGGTGGCTGCCTGCTTTCGAGGCGGCCCGATGCCGAGCAGGCTCACTTCGTGCTGATCGACAACCTGATCGATGATGCCCCCGACCCGACATCGACCCCGTCCGCCGCGACGGGCAGCGACTTCGCGGTGCTGCGCAGGCGGATCACCGCCGCCGGCCTGCTGGACCGTAGACCCGGTTACTACCTGGCCAGAATCGGCCTCGTCGCGTCGGCCTTCGTCGGCGGCTGGGCCGCGTTCTTCGGCATCGGCGATTCCTGGTGGCAGTTGCTGATAGCCGGGTTCCTCGGCATCGTGTCGGTGCAGATCGCCCTCGTTGCCCACGATCTCGCCCACCGGCAGGTGTTCCGAGGCCGCCGGGCCAGTGAAATCGCCGGCCGCATCGCCGGAAACCTGTGCATCGGAATGAGCTACGGCTGGTGGATGGACAAACACACCCGCCATCACGCCAATCCCAACCACGAGGATCTCGACCCGGACGTCATCCCGGACATCCTGGTCTGGACGAAGCAACAGGCGCAGGCCAGTCGCGGCATCGTCCGGTTCATCGGCCGCTGGCAGGCATTGTTCTTCTTTCCGCTGCTCACGCTCGAAGGTCTCAACCTGCACGTGTCAGCGGTGCGGGCGCTGCGCGGGCCGACCATGCGCCATCGCGGGCTGGAAGCGGCCCTGCTGCTGGTCAACTTCACCGGTTTCCTTGCCGCGCCGCTGATCGTGCTCGCGCCGGGCAGGGCGGTGCTGT
This sequence comes from Pseudonocardiaceae bacterium, assembly GCA_036268955.1. GTDB lineage: Bacteria > Actinomycetota > Actinomycetes > Mycobacteriales > Pseudonocardiaceae > CAJCJE01. Next base: position 45,847 of record DATATE010000253.1, on the reverse strand, counting down.
TCATTGTGGTGCACCAGGTCCTGTTCGGCGGCTACCTCGGCTGCACCTTCGCGCCCAACCACAAGGGGATGCCGGTGCTGACCGGCTCCGACCACCTCGACTTCCTGCGTCGGCAGGTCCTCACCTCGCGCAACGTGCGCGGCAGCCGACTGGTCGACATCCTGCTCGGCGGCCTCAACTACCAGATCGAGCACCACCTGTTCCCGAACATGCCGACGCCCAACCTGCGCAGGGCCGCGCCGATGGTGCTGGCCTACTGCGCCGAGATCGGCGTCGGATACGAACAGACCGGCCTCATCGACTCCTACGCGCGGGCGCTGCGACACCTGCATCAGGTCGGCGCCCCGATCCGCACCGCGCGCCGTTGCCCTGATTCAGGGCTTTCTGGTTCGCCTACCGAGACTCGGCAGCCATTGCAACAGCAGCGCGGCCACCGCGCCGACCCCGACGAGGCCGAGCGCGGCGCGGGCGCTGGGCAGCGGATGCGACTGCGGTCGCAGCACGATCGGCGCACCGCTGGGCACCGGAATCCGGCGGGGTCCCGGCCGCGTGGTCGCCGTCCAGGCAGCAGCCAGGATCAGCAGTCGGGACACCAGGTAGACGAAGACCAGCAGACCGACGATCGACCCGAAGGTCACTCCGGTCGGTGACCGGCCCAAGGCGTCCAGATACAGGTCCGCACCGCGTTTGAGCAGTTCGAAACCGAACGCGGCGGCCAGCGCGCCCGGAGCCGCGACGCGCACCGGAACCGGCTCGCGGGGGAGTTTGGCCAGCACCCAGCAGAACACCAGCCAGTCCGCGATCAGCGCGAGCACGACCGACGACACCTGCAACATCAGATTGGCCAAGCCGAAACCGCGCAGCCCCAGCAGTTGCAGCAGGTAGCCGCCGAGCGCGCCGCCGGCCTCGGTCAAGCTGAAGGAGATCAACAGCGCGATGGCGAGGCCGGCAAGGGCCAGCAGATCCTTGCCGATGGTACGCAGCAGCGGCTGGTTGGGCCTGCGCTGATCCCACATCCCGGTCAGCGCGTCGCGCAGCGCGTTCATCCAGTTCCACCCGGAGTACAGGCCGACCGCGAGACCGAGCAGGCCCAGCTTCACCCGGTGGTCGATCACGTTGTTCACCAGGTTGTCCATCAACGGACCGAGAGCGCTGGGCACCGCGCCGTGAATCGCCGCGCGCAGCTGGTCCAGCAGGGCGGGCTGCCCGCTGAGCACGAAACCGGCGACCGCCAGGATGACCATCAGCAGCGGGATCAGCGACAGCACACTGAAATACGTGATCGACGCCGCGAAATGGTAGCCGTGGTTGTCGACGTAACGGTCGATCATCCTGGCCAGGTGGTCGAACCACCCGTAGCGCTCGCGCAACTGCCTGAGTCGTGTCGATGCCGAGCGTCGGCTGGTTGATCGGGTTCCGCTGCTTTCCACCGCCTAGGTTTACCCGGTGATCATCGAATCCACGCATTCGGCACACCCGTGCGGGTGAGGGTGATCTTCGGTCAGCGGAAGTCCGCCGCGCGGTCGCGAACCCATTCCTCGAACGACCGGGCAGGCCGCTCGGTCACCTGCTCGACCACCGGGCTGACCTGGTCCGGCTGGTCGACGGCGGCGGCGAGGTAGTTCAGCAACGCATCGACCGACCGTTGCGGCAGGAACCGTGACATCGCCGCCCTGCCCTCCGCCTGCGGGATCTCGACGAACCGGACCTCCCGGCCGAGCACGGCGCCGATCACCCTCGCCTGCTCGGCGCGGGTGATCGCGGCGGGACCGGTCAACGGGTAGACGCGGCCCGCGTGCGTGTCCTCCAGCAACGCGCGGACGGCCACCGCCGCGATGTCCGCCTCGTGGATCACCGCCTGCGCGGCAGCCCCGAACGGTTCGCGGACCACCCCGTCGCCGTTGATGGCGAACCTCCAGGCCAGCGTGTTGCTGGCGAAGGCCCCCGGCCGCAGGTGCGTCCAGGACAACCCGGCCGACTCCACCGCCCGCTCGACTCCGCGATGCGACACCGCACCCGGCTCCCCGGACTCGGCATTCGCCGCCGACCCGGACGAGAGCACCACGACATGGCCGACCCCGGCCTCCCGCGCCGCCGCAGCGACCTGCGCCGCCCCTTCGGCCACCGGGAACAGGTACAGCCCGCTGACCCCCCGCAGGGCCGCCCGCACACTGTCGAGGTCGGCAAGATCACCGCCCACCACCTCGACGTCGGCCGGGAAACCGGCCGCCTCCGGTCGGCGCGTCAGCGCCCGTACCGAAGCACCGGCCGCGAGCAACCCGGCCACGACATGCCGCCCGACGCTGCCCGTCGCACCGGTCACCAGAATCGTCATTCCTGTTTCTCCCTGCCTCAATTCCGCTGCCGATGACAAAGGTAATCACGATGAAAGCGTCTGACAAATTTGACAAGGGCAGTGACGAATGCTCTGGGTGGCCGTGAAATATCGAGAAATGAAAATTTTGACAACTGCCAAATCGGGTGCTCTGTCGATATTCAATTTCTCGTTGACATTCCGGGTCTTCGCTGTTCTCGGCGCGCTCAGCCTCGGGCGAACAACAACGGCACGTACTGTTCGGCCGGGGTCAGTGAGCCGTGCTGGCCGATCATGCCGGCCTCGGCGGCCTCGGCGACGCCGCGCACCACACCACTGTTGCCCAACATCGCGACGATCAGGTCGCCGAGCCGGGGCAGAACCCGATCGCTGACCACAGGACCGAACCAGCCTGCCGCGATCGCCTCGTCCCTCGTCCGTACCAGGGCCCGGTCGCCGAGCAGTTCGGCCCACCGCGCCGCGACCTCCGGTGTGGCGCCCGGTTCGGTGTAGACGTGCCGGACCCGCGCCTCGCCGCCGAGTAGCCGGACACCGGCCAGCAGTTCGGGTTCGGTGTCCGCGTCGATGCGGTCGGGCCCGGTCGTGGCGACCATCCCGTGGTCGGCGGTGACCACCAGCAGGCCGTCCGGCGGGAGCGACTCGGCGATGCCGGCCACCAGTTGGTCGACGAATCGCAGCTGTTGGCGCCACGGCGCGGAACCAGGACCGTAGACATGCCCGACCAGATCGAGATCGCCGTGATAGGCGTAGCAGAACTGCCGTCCTGGGCCGGCAAGGCCGGCGGCCGCGATGGTGCACAGGTCGCCGAGTGCGAAACCGGTCCGAAAGGTACCGCCGCGCAGTACCGCCCTGGTCAGCCCTGATCGGCGTTGGATGATCGGCGCGGTGACGGTGACCTCGATCCCGTCGGCGGCGGCCCGCTCGAACATGGTCGGCAGCGGCTGAACCTGTTCGGGGACCAGCTGTTCGCGCAGGTCACGGCGCTCGCCCAGTTGGGTGCCCCAGCGCAGCGCGTTGAGCAGGGGCTGACCGGGCACTGCGAAGGCGTAGCCGACGACGCCGTGCTGGCCGGGGGTCAGACCGGTGCCGATGGACGCCACGCTGGTCGCGGTCGTACTGGGAAAACCGGCGGTGATGGGTTCGGTCCCGGCAGCCATCGAACTCAACACCGGCGCCAGTTCGGCATGTTCGCGCAACAGCTGCCAGCCGAGTCCGTCGATCAGCAGCAGACACACCGTGCGGGCCGCCGGCACGGCGAGCACGTTCGGCAGGCCTTCGACGCCTTGTGCGGCAAGCAGCGCGGGCACCACGTCGGCCAAGGCACGCTGCCCATATCGTGGGAGCAGGATCGTCTGCGGTTCGTCCATACCGCCATCGTGGCGGGTTCTGCTCGGTCCTGCCCAGGAAATTCACTCTGGGAACATATGTCATAGTAGTTTCAGTGATGACTGAAATTAACAGCCTTCGGGTAAATTCGCCGGCACGTGCGTTTCAGATGATGGAAAGGCCGCCTCGACGAGCAAAGAGGACAGTCGAGGGTGTACTGGAGTACCGGCTCGGGTGAGCGAGGAGACGTCCGGCCGGTGGTGGACCGCCGACAACGGCCGAGTGGCGTTCCGGTGGAAACGCGGTTCGGGGGAAGGCGAAAGCCGCTGCCGTCAACAGTGTCGCGGCAGTGGGTGGGGGAGGGTTCTTGTCGGTAACGGGTCTGATGTCCGCGGCCGTTACACCGCGGACATCAGCGGTTTCCCCGTCTGCTGCCTAGTCATCCCCAGGTGCCGCGTGATCGGCGACACCGGGAGTTGGGTCCCTGTTCAGATCGATCAACGGGTCGATCCCCGCCCCGTCCTTCGCGGCATGCCGTCCGGTCGGCTTGGCGTGGCCGGCCGGGTCGACGTCCTTGTCTTCTTCCTGTGGCACGAGCGTTCCCCTCTTGCTTCTGAAAGGCCACAGTTTACGGTGCCCGCGATCGCGGCTCGCGCCAGCCGTCGTCAGGTCGACATCGGATCGGCATCCGGTCGGCTATTCCGGCAGCGATTGGCCCCTGGTCTCGGTGGCGAGCAAGGCGAGTCCAATGCCGACCAGGAACGGAATCGCGGTGGCCGCCAACGGCAGTGACAGCGAGCCGGAAGCGTGGATTCCGTAGCCGATCAGGAAAGTACCGGCCGCGGCGACCCAGCGGGAAACCGTTGTCACGAAGGCGAACGCGGTCGCCCGAACCGAGGTGGGGTACTGCTCGGGCAGCCAGATGGTGAACACCGCGAAGTTCGCGCCGCCGAAACCGAGCACCGGCAGAAAGCCGAAGAACGCGCCGATGTTGTTGTCCGCGTAGGCGAATCCGTACGCGCCGACGGTACCGATGATCATCAGTATGAACAGGACGATCAGTGCGCCACGTCTGCCGAGCCATCCGGCCAGCCACGGCACCGACCAGCAGCCGAGGATGGTGGCGATCGCGACGAGTCCCGCGGACAGGCTGGCCAGGTGGACGGTGGTCGAGGCGGCGTAGTGCGCGTGCTGTGCCAGCGTGGTCATCGCGGTCGGCACGTAGGTCGAACCGGCCCACAGGCCGATGACGCAGACCACGAGCAGGACCAGGTTCACCCAGGTGCGCCTGCGGTACGGCGCGCGCAGGATGTCGCCGAGTGGTCGCCACAGGGATGCGGTGGTGTCCCGTTCATCGTCGCGCCAGCGTTGTGGCTCAACGGTTTTGCGCCGGATGACGAAGATCAGCACGGCCGGTAGCAGGCCGAGGAAGAACATGCCGCGCCAGCCGAGGTACTGGCCGGCCAACAGATACAGCATTGCGGCGAAGAACACACCGACGTAGGCGGCCGAATGCAGGAAACCGCCGAACCGCACCCTGACCCGTTCCGGTACCGATTCCGCGACGAGGGTGCCGGCCATGGCCCATTCGCCGCCGACGCCGACCGCGCAGAGGAATCGGAAGGCGTTCCATTCCCATACGTTGGTCGCCAGTCCGGCGAGTGCGGTGAACACCGCGTAGGTCAGGATGCTGCCCATCATCGCCGGTCGGCGGCCGAACCGGTCGGCGATGGGACCCCAGATGAACGAGCAGCCCCAGCCGAGCAGGAAGATCGCGGAGGAGATCTGCCCGAAATAGCCGACATTGTCGGTGCTGTCCGCATAGCCGCTCGCCGGTAACAGCCTGGCCATGGCGGGTGCGAGGACGAGGCCGAAGATGGTCCAGTTGTAGCCGTCCATGGCCCAGCCGCCGAACGAACTCCAGAAGGCGTTGCGGCCTGCGCTGGTCAGCTTGGTGGTCGGTGCGAGCTGTTGGCTGCGTTCGTTGACCGACACGTCGGCTCCCCGCTGCTGCCTCGTCGCGCCCGTGACGCGGGCCGCGCGTCTCCGGGGCGCCTGTTCGGATCGCGTTGGCGGCGATCCCGTGCGTTGTAGTGTGATCAGTGAGCTACCGTCCGTCAACGGGCGATTCGCCGGGAAACTCCTTGATACCTTGCCGGCAGCGAGAAACGTCCGTTCGAGCCGGAGGAAACCGATGCCGTCGTCGCCCGTGCTGCTGCCCGCCCTCAACGGTGTGTTCGGCGATCCGGCCGATCTGGTGCGGGTGGATGGCGCGGCGCTGTCGGCGAGCGGTTTGCTCGGGGCGGCGACGGCGGTCGCGGATCGGATCGCCGGTGCCGGGGTGGTCGCGATCTCGGCGACCGCGAGCCTGAGCACGGTGATCGGGATCGTGGGTGCGTTGCTGGCCGGTGTTCCGATCGTGCCGATCCCGCCCGACTCCGGTCCTGCCGAGCGTCGGCATGTGCTCGGTGATTCCGGTGCCGAACTGGTGTTGGACACCGATGGCGGCTATCCGGTCGATGAGGTGCCCGGCCTGCCTGTCGTGCCGATCGACCCGGCCGCTCGTTCGGCGCGGACCTGTCCGGAGCCGGCGCAGGACGCCGCGGCGTTGATTCTGTACACCAGTGGGACGACCGGTGCGCCGAAGGGTGTGCGGTTGTCGAGGTCGGCGATCGCCGCTGATCTCGACGCGTTGGCGTCGGCGTGGGCGTGGACGCCGGATGATGTGCTCGCGCACGGGTTGCCGCTGTTCCATGTGCACGGTCTTGTGCTGGGTGTGTTGGGGCCGTTGCGGATCGGGTCCCGGTTGGTGCACACCCGTCGGCCGACGCCGGAGGGGTATGCGGCGGCGGGTGGGAGCTTGTATTTCGGGGTGCCGACGGTGTGGTCGAGGGTGTGCGCCGACGAGTCCTCGGCGCGGGCGTTGGCGGGGGCGCGGTTGTTGGTGTCCGGTAGTGCTGGTCTGCCGGTGCCGGTGTTCGAGCGGTTGGCCGCGTTGACCGGTCGGCCGCCGGTCGAGCGATACGGGATGACCGAGACGTTGATCACGGTGAGCAGCAGGGCCGATGGTGAGCGCAGGCCCGGCCAGGTGGGGCTGCCGTTGGCCGGTGTGCGGACTCGGCTGGTTGCCGAGGACGGTACGGTCCTGGCCGGTGATCCGGAGGTCGTCGGCGAGTTGCAGGTGCGGGGGCCGAGCTTGTTCCTCGACTATCTCGGCCGCCCCGAGGCGACGGCGGCGACCCGCACCGAGGACGGCTGGTTTCGGACCGGTGATGTGGCCACGATCGGCGCGGACGGCTGGCATCGGATCGTCGGACGGGCCTCGACGGATCTGATCAAGAGCGGTGGCTATCGGATCGGGGCCGGTGAGATCGAGGACGTGCTGCTCGGGCATCCCGCGGTGCGGGAGGCGGCGGTGATCGGCACTCCGCATCCGGATCTCGGTCAGCAGGTGACCGCCTTCGTGGTCGCCGATTCGGTCACCGGTGCGGAGTTGATGGAGTTCGTGGCCAGCGAGCTGTCGATCCACAAGCGGCCGAGGCAGGTGCATCTGGTGGACGCGCTGCCGCGCAATGCGATGGGCAAGGTGCAGAAAAAGCTCTTGCTCGGGTCGTGACGACCCGAGCAAGAGCTTTTTCCTGTTCCTGCGGGAGGCGGGAAGTTCCTGTTTCGGAATGTTCGTCTTTCGGAGAGTGCCCGTTTCGGAATGGTCCTGTTTCGGAGAGTGCCTGTTCGGATTGTTCCCGTGACGAGAAGTCCTTGTGGCGGACGCGGGTTTCGGGCGGCCGGAGGATTTCGTTACCCGGTGCTCAGACGCCGCTGATTTCTTCCAGCAGCCGGTCGACGTCGAAGTAGGCGCTCTCGGTGCCGGCCGGCACCAGCTCAAGGGTGGTGTGCAGGAAGTCCTCGGTGGCGTCGCGGCCGAGTTCGAACACCGCGTAGCCGCTCGGCGAGGAGATGGCCAGGATGAGCAGTTCGTCGTCCTCGTGGTCGGGCCGGATCTGCACGTCGCCCAAGCCGGCCGGCTGGTCGAGGCCGGTGATGAGCAGGTCGCGGGCGAACACCCACTCGACCCACTGCCCGCGTTCGGTGCAGAAGGCGACGGTGATCGCGAACGGTTCGTCATCGCGGTAGGACCAACGGGTCTGTACCGGAGCCGTCGCGCCCTGTAGGGCAGCGACCTGTTCGTGGTGAATGGTGTTGGTGGTCATTGCGCTCACCCTCCTGTCATCCTCGTCTGCGCCGTCCGCACCGTTTTCGGTGTTCGCTCGCGCTGTCGGAGGTGAGACGGAAGGTGTTAGGCCATCTGACGAGATATCTGGCCAACTCGCCCGATCGTGCGAAGCGTTACCGGTTGGGTGTCATCCTTTCTGGCGACAAACCCAGCTGTTGCCGACCAATGTCGGTGAGGTCTACCACATTAGCGCGATCGACATAGTCGGATTCGTAGTCTTCGGCGGCGAAATCCGGTGGGCTGCCGCCGCGCAGGAAGGCGGCCTGCTGCCGCCGCGCGTAGGCGGCGTTCTTCGCACAGTGCGGGGCTGCGGCGATGTACATCACGTTTCCCCAGCGCCGCATGCCGGCGACGTCGCCGACGGAGTGGATCAGGTCGGCGTGCCACCACATGGTGTCGCCGGGCAGCATCGGTGGGATCGGGGTCAGGGCCGGTAGCAGCGCGGGATGCCAGCGTTCGGTGATCGGCAGCGCCCGGCCGAGTTCGGCGCCGCACAGTTCGTCCTCGGGTACGTCGTCGAGCAGGGGGCGTAGCAGCAGGTGGACGGCGGCGGTGGCGATCGGCACCACGTGCAGGACGCCGTCGGTCGGTTGCATCTCGCTCAGGGCGGTCCAGCCCTGGAAGGTGCGGAACACGCCGCACATCTGGGTGGACGGGTACTCCTGTACCTCGGTGCGGTGCGCGGCGTCCCACGGGTCGTAGTCGCGCCAGTTGCCGTCGAGGACGTGTCGGAAGACCGCCTGGTAGGCGGGCAGCAGCCAGCGTTCGACCGAGCCGGAGTCGATGTGGGGGGAGAGACCGAAGGAGGAATCGCCGGGCTCGCGCCGGCGAATCCGGTCGGCGTAGGCGGTGTCGCGGGTGGGGTCGAACCATGTCGTGCCGTTGCTTTCGTTGCGCCACAACGAGTTCAGGAATCCTCGGGTGGCCGCCATTCGTTCGTGCTGGCGGGCCTGCACCTGCGGTTTCGACCAGTAGACCGGGTAGATCTGTGGGCGGCTGGAGGACAGCGTGCCGAAGAAGCTGTCGGCGGGGCCCCGGTAGTTCTCGGTGAACCTGTTGTGTTCCAGGTAGTCGCCGAGTTCGGTGTTCCAGCGTTGCGCCAGCTCCTGCGGGAAGGTCTGGCGGACGACCGCGCAGCCGCGCCGGTGGATCGCCGCTCGGATCTCCTCGGGCACGGTGTCGGCCGCGATGTCGGCGAAGTTCACCACCGGGATGACCTCGGCGCCGCGTTCCCTTGTCGCGAGGATCTCCGCTGCCTCGGCTCGCATCGCGGCCTCGACCTCGGCGAACACCGAGGCCACATCGCCGATTCGAGCCCGGAGGTCGCGTTTGGTCGCCCGAATCGCCGCTTTCAGGTCGGCCGGTGCGCCGCCGCCTGTGGTGGGCTCACCGGGCACCACCTGGGGATCTGTTACTGGACTTGGCACTGTCCCACCTTTCAACCAATTGGTTAGGAAGGAGCCTGGACTAACTGTGTTTGGCTAAGGTAACAAGCGGCATCGGGCATCGGCAAGAGGCGCGAAGGGGAGGGCATGGCGGCGAACGACCCCGTCGAGGCGACCGAAGCGCGCCGGGACGTCACCTCGGAGCTGCCGGCGGCGCTCGGTTTCGCCCCACTCGGTCAGTCCGCGCTGCCGAGCATGAACCTGGTGCGTGAGCTGACCGACCAGATCGTGCTGGACGCGGTGTTCACCAATGCGCCGATCACCAGGGCCGAACTCGCCCAGCACACCGGTCTCTCCAAGACGACGGTGTCCGAAGCGGTGCGCCGCCTCGAAAGCGTCGGCCTGCTGCGGGTGGCAGGCGCGCAGCGCGGTCGGCCCGGCCGCGTCGGCACCTACTATCGGGTGGCCGCCGAGGCGGGTTTCGTGCTCGCCGTCGAACTCAACCAGGCCGGTATTCGGGTGCGGACCGCCGATCTGCTCGGCAAGTCGATCCAGGAGGCCGCGCATCCGCCCGCGCGGCCCCGCGAACCGGCCGAGGTCGCCACCCAACTGCGCGCGGTCGTGGCGGAGGCGATCGCCGCAGGCACTGCCGATCATGGGCGGTTGCTCGCGGTCGGCATCTCGGTGGCCAAACCGGTCGATCCGCTGACGAAACGGGTGATCGACCTGCTCGACACCCCGTACCCGGAGGGGCAGATCCAGCCGAGCGAGATCCTCGCCGACCTGGTGGACGCGCCCTTGTTGGTGGACAACGACGTCAATCTCGCCGCGATCGCCGAACGCTGGCACGGTGCGGCGCGCGCGGTGACCAGCTTCGCCTACATCTACCTCGGCGCCGGGATGGGCCTCGGCCTTGTCATCGACGACAAACTGATCCGAGGAGCGCGGGGCGCCGCCGGTGAGATCGGCTACCTCAGCGTCGCCTCCACCACGGCGGGCCCCGGTCGGCACGCCTTCGCGCGGGCCGTGGCCGCCGGCGGTTTCGGCCCCGCCGACCCGGCCGGCGCGGTCCCGCAGGACACCGTCACCGTCGCCCGCCAGGTACTCGACCGAGCCGCCGCTGGCGATGCCGAGGCCGCCGCGATCGTGCACCGCGAGGGCCGCACCATCGGCGAGGCCATCGCGGCCGTCTGCGCCGTCGTCGACCCGGAACTGGTCCTCCTCGGCGGCCCGATCGGCCTGCATCCGCAGCTGCTGGCGCCGGTCCGCGCCGCGGTGCGGGAACTGGCCCCGTTGCCGCCTCCCGTCGAAGCGGGCGCGCTCGGCGAAGGCGCCGCGCTCCAGGGCGCGCTGGTCCTTGCCCTGCAACGCGGCAGGGCCGACCTCGGCCGGTTCGCCGCGAACTGATCGGCGAACTCGCCGACCTGCTCGGACTTCGGTGCATCGGCCGGAGAAACTCGTTTCAGCGGCCCGGTTGGCGACGCGAGCAGCTGGTGCGTCGAGAGGAAGGTGTCTACCGGCGCAGCGGCGGTCCGGTCGACCTGTCAGCATGCTCAGAATGAGTGAGCTGCTTGGTTTGTTCACCCGCGCGGCCAAACTGCTGCGCGGCGCGGCCGATGAGGCGATGAGCAAACACGGCGTGCGGGTCGGGCAGAACATTCTGCTCGAAGCCCTCTGGGAGACCGACGGCCTTACGCCGGGGGAGCTGGCCGCTCAACTGCATCTGAGCACACCGACCGTGGTGAACACGGCGACCCGGATGGCCTCGGCCGGGCTATTGGTGCGCCAGCGCGACGAGCAGGACGCCCGGCTGGTCCGGCTCTACCTGACCGACCGCGCACGAGAGGCGCGATGGGCGGTCAAACAGGCACGTGACGACCTGGAATCACAGGTCACCGCGAGGTTGACCAGCGCGGAACGCGAGCATCTCCGCTCCGCGCTTGTCAAGATCATCGACGAGTTCGGCGACACCCCGGTCGGCGACTGAAGCCCCGGTCGCATCCTCGGCCGCTGGATGGCAGCGCGTGATCCCAACGCCCGGCCCGTCGCGACTACCATCGGCAGCCACGGCCGATGTCGGCGAACCTCGGCCGTTCCGGCGGCAACGGAGGTCGACCTGGTGGAACTCGGACTGCGGGACACCAACGGCATTCTGCGCCAGCCCTGGATCCGGCCGACGCGCACCAGCGCGGGCCTCGGCTGGCCCGGCCTGTACGTGTCCACCCAGCGCGAGGCGCCCTACCGGGCCGATTTCGACGCGGCAGCAACCCATCTGCTGATTTTGCACCGGGGCGGTCCGGTCACGGTCAGCCGTGGGCACGGCAGGCTGACCAGCTCGCGTGAGGTGCCACCGGGCGGGCTGTTCCTGCATCCGGCCGGCAGGGACCTGACTGTTGAACTCGGCGGCGACCTGGACACCGTGCACGTCTACCTCGCCGACGAGGCCCTGCAAGCCGCCAGCGGCCGCCCGCACCGCGTCGAACTCGCCGAGGAACTCGGTGCCAGCGACCCGCTGCTCGAACAGCTCACCCTGGCCCTCGACGGGGTCCTTCGGGACTGGCAGCCCAGCGCCCGTACCTACGTCGACCACCTGAGCGGACTGCTCGCCGCGCACCTCGCCCACTGCTACGGCGTCCGGCGCGGTACCTCGGCGGAGGCGAAGGGCTCCGGCCTGGCGCCTCGGCAGCTGCACGCCGTGCGCTCGGTCATGCGCAGGCGCATCGCCGAACCGCTGCCGCTGGCCGAACTCGCCGCGGTCGCCGGGCTGAGCGTCAGCCAGTTCACCCGTCAGTTCAAGACCAGTACCGGCCAGGCGCCCCATCAGTTCCTGCTGCGGCTTCGCCTCGAAGTGGCCGCGCGGGCGCTGCGCACCAGCGAGCGTCCCATCGCCGAGGTGGCCGCGAGCTGCGGCTTCTCCCACCAGGAACATCTGACCAGGGTGATGCGCGCCAGGCTGGGCACCACCCCGGCCGCCCTGCGCCGCGCGGGCTGACCCGCCGCGCCCGCCGATCCGCCGCGCGCGGGTGCGCGATTCGTGCAGGCATCCGCGTCGGATGTGCAGGCGCTACGCACCCACCAGCCCCGATACTGGGAGGCCAAGCCAGGGCACGGCCACGCCTCGACCCAGGCACGTCTCGACCCAGGAGTGCGACTCGATGCGGAGCTTCGACTACTCGACCCAGCAGACGCGGGTGATCTTCGGCCTCGACACGGCGCGGCGACTGCGTACCGAGGTCGAGCGGCTGGGCCGCCATCGGGTGCTGCTGGTGGCCGGCCCCTCGGTCGCCGACGCGGTCGCGGCGGCCAAGGAGGTGCTCGGCACGCTGCTGGTCGGCCATGTCGACGCGCCGGTCATGCACACCCCGGTCGAGGTCACCGAGAAGGCCCTGCAACTACTCAACGAGGTCGACGCGGACTGTCTGGTCGCCATCGGCGGTGGCTCGACCACCGGCCTGAGCAAGGCACTCGCGCTGCGCACTGACCTGCCGCAGATCGTGCTGCCGACCACCTACGCGGGCTCCGAGGTGACCCCGACCGTCGGCCAGACCGACAACGGCACGAAAACGACGCTGTCCTCGCCGAGCGTGCTACCGAAAACGGTCATCTACGACGTCGCGCTCAGCAGGAACCTGCCCGTCGCCCTGTCGGTCACCAGCGGTGTCAACGCGCTCGCGCACGCCGTCGAGGCCCTCTACTCGGTGCAGGCCAACCCGGTCACCGACCTGATGGCGCTGGACGCGATCCGTCGGATCGGCAGGGCACTGCCGGCCGTGCACGCCGATCCCACCGACATCGACGCCCGCGCCGACCTGCTGCACGGCGCCTGGCTGGCCGGTACCTGTCTCGGCAGCGTCGGCATGGCGCTGCACCACAAGCTCTGTCACACCCTCGGTGGCGCCTTCAACCTGCCGCACGCCGAAACCCACACCGTGCTGCTGCCGCACACCATGGCCTACAACGCGCAGGCCGCACCGGAGGCGATGGCCAAGATCGCCGACGCGCTCGGTGTCGCGGACGCGCCGAGCGGGGTCTTCGACCTCATCAGCGGCCTGTCCGCACCGACCAGCCTGGAAGCGCTCGGCCTACCGCTCGCCGAACTGCCGAACGCGGCGAAACTCGCCATCGCCAAGCCCTACCCGAACCCGCGCGAACTGACCGAGGGCGGCATCGAGGGCGTGCTGCGCGCGGCCTGGTACGGCCACCGGCCGGTCAGCACCACGAGGGCCGTGCCCGATCTGCGCTGGCTGACCGACGAGGTGGTGGCCAGCTTCGCCAACACCCCCGACCCGCGCGTGCACCAGCTGCTGACCAGCCTGGTGCGCACCCTGCACGGCTACGCCACCAGCAACGACCTCACCGAGACCGAATGGCAGTACGCCATCGACTTCCTCACCAGGACCGGACAGATCTCCAGCGCGACCCGGCAGGAGTTCGTGCTGTTGTCCGACACCCTCGGCGTGTCCAGCGTCGTCGACCTGCTGACCAACTCGCGCACTCCCGAGACGACCCCCTCCGCGGTACTCGGACCGTTCTATGTGGACGGACCGCCGGTCACCGCGCTGGGCGGGGACATCGCGGGCGAGTTGTCCGGTACCCCGCTCTACGTCGACGTGCGGATCACCGACCAGGACGGGAATCCGGTGCCCCGCGCCGTCGTCGACGTCTGGCAGTCCAATGAGGACGGTTTCTACGACGTCCAGCTGCCCGAGCTGGACGGGCCGGTGCTGCGGGCCAGGTTCACCGCCGACGAACAGGGCAGGCTGTGGTTCTGGTCGATCCTGCCCTGCTTCTACCCGATCCCCGCCGACGGCCCGGTCGGCGCCATGCTCGACGCCGTCGGCCGGCACCCGTTCCGGGCGCCGCACCTGCACTTCATGATCATGGCCCCCGGCTACCAGCGGCTGGTCACCCAGTTGTTCGTGGCCGGCGGCGAATACCTGGACTCCGACACCGTGTTCGGTGTCAAGGACGGCCTCGTCGTCGACTTCCAGCCACGCGGCGGACCGACCCCGGACGGCCGGGAGGTCGACGGCGAATGGCGCATCGTCGAGTTCACCTTCCACATCGCGCGCCAGGGCGGGAAGCGATCATGACGACCGACCACGACACCGATGTCCTCGTCGTCGGCAGCGGCCCGGCCGGCGGATCGGCCGCGCTGCTGCTGGCCAGCTACGGGGTGCGCACCCTGTTGGTCACCAAGTACGGCTGGGTGGCCAACACGCCCCGTTCGCACATCACCAATCAGCGCACCCTGGAAGTGTTGCGGGACCTCGATGTCGAGGACCAGGCGCTGGCCGCCGGCACACCGCAGCATCTGATGGGCGACACCGTGCTGTGCACCGCGCTGGCCGGTGAGGAGATCGGCCGGATCAGGACCTGGGGGACCAGTCCGTCCGCGTTGAGCGAATACGCGGCGGCCAGCCCGTGCGGCATGATCGACCTCCCGCAGACCTACCTCGAACCGATCCTGCTCACCAACGCCGCCGCACGGGGCGCGAAGGTCCGGCTGGACACCGAGTTCCTCAGCCTGCAACAGGATGCCGACGGGGTGTCGGCCCTGCTGCGCGACCGGGTCCGGGGCGACGATTTCACCGTTCGCGCGAAATACCTCATCGGCGCCGACGGCGGCCGCAGCCTGGTCGCCGACGCGGTCGGGCTGCCGATCGCCGGTCGCAGCGGCAAGGCCGGCAGCATGAACATCGTCTTCAAGGCCGACCTCTCGCGCTACGTCGCGCACCGGCCCAGCGTCCTGTACTGGGTGATGCGGCCCGGCGCGCATCTCGGCGGGATCGGCATGGGCCTGGTCAGGATGGTCCGGCCCTGGGACGAATGGCTGCTCACCTGGGGCTACGACATCGACGCGCCGCCACCGGAGGTCGACGAGGACACCGCGACCGAGATCGTGCACGACCTGCTCGGTGTCCGCGAAGTGCCGGTGCGGATCACCTCGACCTCGCTGTGGACGGTCAACCACAGCTATGCCACCGAATACTCCTCGGGCCGGGTGTTCTGCGCGGGTGACGCGGTACACCGCCACCCGCCGTCGAACGGCCTCGGCTCCAACACCTCGATCCAGGACTCCTACAACCTGGCCTGGAAGCTGGCCATGGTGCTGCGCGGCGAGGCAGGCCCCGCCCTGCTGGACACCTACACCGCCGAACGCGCACCGGTCGGCAAGCAGATCGTCGACCGCGCCAACCTGAGCCGCGACCAGTTCGGCCCGATCTTCGAGGCCCTCGGCATCGCGGGCGGCGGTGACGACGCCGGCATCATCGCGGGCCTGGCCGCCTGCCGGGCGCCCGACGCGGCAGGGCGCAAACGCCGTGCGGCGCTGGAGGAGGCCATCCAGCTGAAGAACTACGAGTTCAACGCGCACGGCGTGGAACTCAACCAGCGCTACGTCTCCAGCGCGGTCGTGCCCGACGGCAGCCCCGCCGAGCAGTGGCCGCGTGACGCCGAGCTGTACCACCAGCCGACCACCCGCCCCGGCGCGAAACTGCCGCACGCCTGGCTCGTCGACGCCGCGGGCCAACGATTGTCCACATTGGATCTCGTTGGACGCGGATCGTTCACGCTGATCACCGGGGTGTCCGGGCGCTGCTGGGAGACGGCGGCTCGCGACTGCGCCGAGGAATTCGGCATCAGCCTCCCGCTGGTGTCCATCGGCGGCGAAACGGCCCGCGACGCCTACGGGGAATGGCGCCGGATCAGCGAGATCGACGAGGACGGCTGCCTGCTCGTGCGGCCCGACGGCTACCTCGCGATGCGCCGCCCGTCCGCGACCGACGAGCAGGCCGCCATCGCCGCGCTGCGCGGCGTCCTGCGCACGGTGCTGGCCCTGCCGGCGACCTGACCTTGTACTTGCGCCATCAACTATCCTGTGAGCGGAGACTTAGGCGAGGAGTACGACCATGGCGTTCGCGGTGTCCGCCCCACCGACCGACCTGCGGGCAGCGGTCGATCTGCGCAGGGCCGAGGACCGGATGCACACCACGTGGTCCTGGCTGGACTCCAACCACTCGTTCTCCTTCGGTCGGCATTTCGACCCGGACAACACGCATTTCGGGTTGCTGTTGGTCTCCAACGACGATGTGGTGAAACCGGGCACCGGTTTCGAGACGCATCCGCACGAGGACATGGAGATCATCACCTGGGTGCTGCGGGGACAACTGGTGCACCAGGACTCCGAGGGGCACGCCGACGTCATCTACCCCGGTCTCGCCCAACGGATGAGCGCGGGCACCGGCATCCTGCACTCGGAGAAGAACGACGCCTGGCGGCTGACCGGCCAGCCGCAGCACACCGATTCCGTGCACTTCATCCAGATGTGGGTCGTGCCGGACGAGCCCGGCATCCGACCAGGCTACGAACAGTTGGAGATCGCCGACGAACTGTTGCGCGGCGGGCTCGTCACGGTCGCCTCCGGCATGCCGCGCGACGAGGGGCACAGCGCGATTCGGATCAAACAGAAGGACGCCGCCCTCCATGCCGCCCGGCTCGCCCCCGGCGCGAGTGTGCAACTGCCGGTAGCGCCTTACGTGCACCTGTTCGTCGCGCAGGGCACCGTGCGGCTGGAGGGCGCCGGCCTGCTCGGTGCCGGCGACGCGGCGCGGATCGTGGCCGCCGACGGCCAGCGCGTCACCGCGGCCGAACCGGCCGAGATCCTGGTCTGGGAGATGCACGCCCAACTCGACCTCCGCTGACACCAAGGTCTCGCTCGCGTTCATCGCAGCCGACCGCGCGCGACCGATCGGACTGGCGACGATCCCGAGTGTGCATGACCGCACGGCTATCCTGGGTGATGTACCTCTTCGCCGAGGTTCGGCCCCCGGTCTGGCCACCGGGGGCATCGGCGGGGAAGACACCTCGGCGAAGGGTGACCGTGATGAGCGGTGTTGACGAGCTGGCCGGGCTGCCCATCGGGCGCCGTATCCAGATCATTCGCGAGCGCCGGGGCAAGACTCGCGCCGTCGTCGCCGGCCTGGTCGGGCGCAGCGACGAGTGGCTGAAAGCCGTTGAGCGCGGCCGGATGCATCCGCCCCGCCTCGACATGCTGGTCCGGCTCGGCGAAGCGCTCGGCGTCACCGACCTGGCCGAGCTGACCGGCGAGCAGGCGCTGAACCTCGGGATCGGCCGCCGCGCCGGCCACGAAGCCGTCCCCGCTATGCGTGAGGCGATCGAGGAAATGCCGTTGGCGGTCTCCGGTGCCCCGGCGCCGTCGCCGGCAGACCTCGAACGGCGGGTAGCCGACGCCTGGCACCTGTGGCACACCTCGTCCACCCCGCGCGCCTCGGTGGGCGCCGTCTTGCCGGGCCTGATCCGGGAAGGTCGGCGCGCTGTCCGCGTCCTGGACGGCCTACCACGCCGGCAAGCTCATGCCGCCCTGTCAGCCGCGTACGCGCTCGCTGAGCAGGTGCTCGCCTGGGTGTCGGACTCCGCGCTGCTCTGGCTCGTCGCCGACCGGTGCATGGCCTCTGCCGAGCAGGCAGACGAGCCGGACACATTGGCCGGTGCCGCCTGGGTTGTCGGGAACGTCTGGCGCTCGACCGGGCGGGAGGAGGACGCCTACACGCTGGCCAACGACGCTGCCGACCTGCTGTCGCCACGCCTCGCCGACGGCACCGACGACTCAAGGGCGTTGTGGGGCGCGGTCCGGCTACACGCCTCGATCACGGCGGCTCGGCTTGGTCGGGAAGGTGATGCGCTGCGCCAGCTCGACCAGGCCGACGAGATGACCCACCGCCTACCGACCGGCTACACGCACCCGTGGACGCTGTTCGGCCGCGCCAACACCGACTTGACCGGGGTAAACGTACGCGTCGATCTTCGGCAGACCGGCAGCGCCCTGGACCACGCCGGGAACCTCGACCTGGACGAGATCCCATCGGTTGACCGGCGCGCACGGTTGTGGCTGGAAACCGCGCGGGCCTATTCACAGCGCAACGACCACACCGGCGCGTTGCACACCTTGCAGCGGGCCACCGAGGTCTGCGCCGAGTCGATGCGCAGCCATCCCATGGCGCGGGGCCTGGCCGGCGAGCTGGTGACATCCGGCGGCCGGATGGTCGAGCGGGAAGCACGCGCGCTCGCCGGCACCCTCGGTGTCACCGTCTGACCGGTACGGTTCGTACCCGCTGGCTCGGGGTGTCGCTCGATACCTCTGACCTCGACCCATCTCGCCTAGCGTCACTTCCTGCGCACGGCCGACGCCGAGCAATACGGGTGCACCGCATCCACCCGTAGGCCAGCCGTGCCCAGGTGACGCATCCGGTTCTTGCTCGTTGTTTCCGGGCCGGGTGCGTCGCCCCTGACTTGGGAGGTGGCGTGTGTTCGGAATGTGGCCGGCGCTGATCGCGTTGGGTGTGTTCTTGTTCGTCGTGGTGTTCTTGTTCTGCGGGTTGCCATTCATCGCGGGGTGGTCGCGCAAACGGTGTGCCCGGCGGGGGTATTGAGGTGGCTGGTTACCGACTTCCCGGTGAACGGAATTGGTACGCGGTCGATTTCCGGCCGGGGTCCACGGTGACGTCTCGGGTGGAAGGCGAGATGATCATTTCGGAGGTGATCTCCGTCGGATGCCAGGAGACGATCACGACCACGATCATTCTGCCGATCGACGTAGCGATGAGTTGGCTGGAATCCCTCCAGCTTCCCGAACTGGCCCGCTGGGCGCGCAAGGACTGGCCCGGCGGGACCTGATCGACCGCAGATCTAACCACCCCGTTGGGCTTTCGTGTCTTGCGGGGCTTGTTCGTGCACGAGAAAAGCAAAAGGGAATGAGGCATACGGTGACCGAGGAACGGTCGACGGTCCGCAGTCGGCAGTTGGGCGACGCATTGCGGTCGGCGATGGACAACGCGAAACTGACCGGCAAACGGACGGCTTATCTCCTGGATTGGTCAGAAAGCCGAATTTCCCGGTTTCTCACGGGAAAATTGCCTGCCACCGAAATCGAAATTTCGGCGCTGTTGGCCATCTACGGTGTCACCGGTTCCGAGCGTGACCGGCTGCTGGAACTGACCCGCCATCCGGCGACACTCGGGTGGACTCCGGCCGCGGCGGTGCGCACGTTGACCGATCATCAGCGCAAGGCCACTCGTCTCACCGAGGCCAACACCGCGACCGTTCCGCTGTTGCTGCAAACCGAGAACTATGCCCGCGCGATCGTGTCACGAATGGTCAATGCGCCAACGGACGGCTGCGAACAATTCCTCGCCGAGCGCCTGGCCCGTCAACAGCTGTTCGGCATCGCGCATCCACCGCAGTGCCGCTTCTACATCCACCAGCTCGCCCTGCACCTGCCGGTTGGCGGACCGCGCGTCATGGCCGAACAACTCCACCACCTTCTCCGCATGAGCGTCCGCCCGTACATCACCATCCATCTCATCCCCACCGCCGTCGGCGCCCACGCCGCCCTCGCCGGCACCTGCGGCCTCATGGAATTCCCCGACATCGGCCCTGTCGCCTACCTGGAGACCGAGGCCGCGGGCTACTTCGTGGAGGAGTCGGCGGACGTGTCGAAGTATCAGAACGTCTTCACGGCCCTCGCCGCCGTCGCCCTCGACCATGCCCAGACCACAGCACTCATCAGCCGACTTGCCGTCGACCACTACGGTTCAGGCCGCTCCGGCTGACGAGTACCTACCCAAGGCGTTCCATCGAGGCCCGCGCGGCAGGGTCCGGATGCTTGGTCGAGACCACGGTGACCACGGTAACCGCACATTGAACCGTTTCGACTGGCACACTTGAGCATTGTGATGCCGGAGTCGACTCGATGGACCACGCGTGCGCTGCGCAAGTACAACCGGGCAGCCGCGCTGTCGCGCCTGTACGAACAGGGCTCGGCGAGCCGGCAGGAACTGGCCGAGTTGACCGGGCTCAGCTCTGCCACCGTGACGAACGTGGTGACCGAACTGCTCGCCGACGGGCTGGTGGTCGAGGCAGGCTCGGTCAGCTCGGCCGGTGGCCGGCCGCGCGGCATCCTGCGGGTGGGCACCGAGAATCTGCGCTTCGCCGGCGTCGACATCGGCGAGACCGAGATCCGGGTCGGCCTGTTCGACGGCGCGCTCAACCCGCTGGCGATGACCACCCGCAGGCCGGGCACCGACCTCGGCCCGGCCAACGTGGTCGCGCTGGTCACCGAGGCCATTGCCGAGGTGAACGCGGGTACGGACGGGGTGCCGCTGCTCGGTGTCGGTGTCGGCGTGCCCGGCGCGGTCGACGAACGGCCCGGTACCGAGACCGACGACGGGCTCGTCTACGCGCCGACCCTCGGCTGGGACGCGGTGCCCTTCGGCAGCATGGTCGCGGCCGGTGCGCACGCCCCGGTACATCTGGAGAACTGCGCCCGCGCCCTCGGCCAGGCCGAGATGTGGTTCGGCACCGGACGGGGCGCGGACCGGGCCGTGGTGACGCTGCTCGGCATCGGCGTCGGTGCCGCGCTGATGACCAGCGACGACTCGCCGCGTGGCGGATCGGGGCTGACCAGCGAATGGGGGCATACGGTCGTCAACCTTGACGGGCGGCCCTGCCGATGCGGATCCTCCGGCTGCCTTGAGGCCTACGTCGGCGCGGACGCGATCCTGGCGCGCTACCTGGAACAGGGCGGCGAGGCCGGGCCGACCGCCATCGGAACGCAGGAGGACCTGCGGCAACTGCTGCGCCGCGCGGACACCGACGACATCGCGCGGTCGGTCGTCGAGGAGACCGCGAAGGTACTCGGGGTCGGTGTCGCCAACCTGATCAACCTGCTCGCACCGGACCGGGTGGTCATCGCGGGCTGGGCCGGGATGGTCCTCGGGCCGACCATCCTGCCGAAGGTGCGGGAGGTCGCCCGCAAGCATGCCCTCCCGCACGCCTACGCCGCCGTGTCCATCGGCCTCGGCGAGTCCGGCGCGGACGGCGTGGCACGGGGCGCGGCCAGCCTGCCGGTGCTCGCCCTGTTGCGCAGCGGGTCACTGCCGACCGAGCAGTCCGTCGAGGCCGGCTGATCCAACGGACCTGCTCTCGGGGCGGCGCTGAGTTGGCAGTTTCCGTATCGCCATTGACTGGCCTTGCGCGCCCGCCTAGCCTTTGGACTTACTTTAAGTCAAAAACGAAGGGGCGACGGTGGGCCAGCTCTACATCGACGGGCAGTTCTCCCCAGCCGCCGGCGGCGCCAGTGGCGCGGTGACCGAGAAGGCCACCGGCACGGTGATCGGCAGCTACGCGCGGGCCGGCGCCGAGGACGTCGACCGCGCCGTCGCCGCCGCGCGGCGCGCCCAACCGGGGTGGGCCGCACTCTCCGCCCCGCGACGGGCGGGACATCTGCGGCGCTTTGCCGATGCGTTGCAGGCCCGGTTCGGTGAACTCGTCGAGCAGAGCATGCGGGAAACCGGTGGGGTGCGCGACAAGGGCGAGGACGAGGTGTCCACCAGCATCCTCCAACTGCACATCTCCGCTGTTCAGGCCACCGAGAACGCCGGTGACATCCTGCCGCCGTACAAGGCGGACAAACTCTCGCTGTCGCGGGCGGTGCCGCTGGGGGTCATCGGCGTCATCACGCCGTGGAACTATCCGATGAACCTGGCCATGCGCGCGGTCGCGCCCGGCCTCGCCTTCGGCAACACGATCGTGCTCAAGCCTGCCGAGCTGACCCCGATCATCGGCGGCCAGGTGCTCGCCGAGGCCGCCGAGGAGGCCGGCTTGCCGCCGGGGGTGTTCAACGTGGTCACCGGCGACGGCGTGCCGGCCGGTCGGGCGCTGGCCGAACATCCCGGCCTCGACCTCGTGCACTTCACCGGCTCACGTGAGGTCGGCCTCGCCATCGCCGAGGCCGCCGCGCCCCAGCTGCGTCCGGTCGCCGTCGAACTCGGTGGCAACAACGCGCTGCTGATCCTCGACGACGCCGACATCGACCTCGCCGCGTCCTGCGCATTGGTCGCCGCACTGGAGTTCCAGGGCCAGACCTGCATCAGCGCCAGCCGGCACATCGTGCTGCGTTCCGTCGCCGAGCGCTATGTCGCCGCGCTCATCGAGCGGATCGCGCCGCTGCGGGTCGGTGATCCGCTGACCGACGCGGTCGAGCAGGGGCCGCTGATCAGCGAGATCCAGCGCGACCGGCTGCACAAGACGATCGTCGAACCGTCCATCGCAAAGGGTGCCCACGTAGCCATCGGTGGCACCTACGAGGGGCTGTTCTACCGGCCGACGGTGCTCACCGAGGTCCGGCCGGACATGCCCGCGTTCACCGAGGAGATCTTCGGGCCGGTCCTGCCGATCACCGTGGTGGACAGCGAGGAGGAGGCGATCGAGCTGATCAACGGATACCCGATGCTGATGAACTCGGTGTTCACCACCGACCTGATGCGCGGCATGGCCGTCGCCGAGCGGTTGCAGGCCGGCGAGGTGCACGTGAACGACGCGCATGCCCGGCACGGCGCGGAGAACCAGCTGCCCGGTTTCACCAAACGGCAGTGGATCGGCGTGCAGCGCGGACCGCTGGCATTACCGGAATGGACCCGGCGACACGAATCGACCGACCGGGTATGAAGCGCGGACTGGTCGTACGCGGCGGTTGGGAGGGGCACCGGCCGGTCGAGACCACCGAGCTGTTCATCCCGCGACTGCGCGCGGCCGGGTTCGAGCTGACCGTCAGCGCGGATCTCGCCGTCTACGAGGACCCTGACCGGCTCGCCGAGTTCGATCTCATCGTGCAGTGCTGGTCGATCGGCGAACTCAGCGAGGCGCAGTGCGCTGGACTGCTCACCGCAGTACGCGGCGGGGTCGGTTTCGGCGGCTGGCACGGGGGAGTGCTCGGCACGTTCGTCGCGAGTCGGGACTATCTTCGGATGGTCGGCGGCCAGTTCCTCTACCACCCGCCGGACTTTCTCGACCATCGTGTCGATATCCGCCCGGAGCGTGCCGACCATCCGATCGTCGCCGGGATCGAGGACTTCGCGGTACACACCGAACAGTACTGGCTGATCACCGACGCCTGGAACGACGTACTCGCCACCACCACGGTGTATCCGGTGGCCGGGGAGGAGTTCACCGAGCCGGTCGTGATGCCGGTGGTCTGGACCCGGCAGTGGGGCAGGGGCCGGGTCTTCGTCTCCGCGATCGGACATCGGCCCGCCGACCTTCGCCAGCACCAGGTCGCGACGCTCACCGAACGCGGTCTTGCCTGGGCCGCCCGATGACAGCCGGATCGACGGCCGGATCGCGAGTCGGATCGACGGCGCGGCCGACGGCCGGACCGGGAGTCGGATCGACGGCGCGGCCGACGGCCGGACCGGGAGTCGGATCGACAGAGCGGCCGACGGCCGGATCGCGGGCGCGACGGCCGCGCGCGGTGCTGGCGATGGCCGGGCATCTGCCGCCGCTGCTGTTCCCACCGGATCTCGCGCGGGCGCTGCACGAGGTCGTCGAGGTGGATCTCGACACCACGCTCACCGAGTTCGACTCGCCGGCCGCGCGAGCCCGGCTGGCCACCGCCGAGGTGCTCATCACCTGTTGGGGCGCGCCGCGCCTGGACGCCGACGCGCTCGCCGCCGCACCGCTGCTGCACGCGGTGATCCATGCCGCCGGTACGGTGAAACCACTTGTCAGCCCGCCGGTTTTCGAGCGGGGCATCGTGGTCGGCTCCGCAGCGGCGGCCAACGCGCTGCCGGTCGCGGAGTACACCCTCGCGATGATCCTGTTGGCCGGCAAGGATGCCTTCGGAATCAGCAGGCGTTATCGGGCCGAGCGACAGGCGATCGACCTGATCACCGAGTATCCGAAGATCGGCAACTACGGCAGGACCGTCGGGATCCTCGGCGCCTCCCTGGTCGGCCGAGCGGTGCTGCGGTTGCTCGCGCCGTTCGAGGATCTGCGGCTCCTGGTCCACGACCCGTTCCTGACCGCTGCCGGCGCGCGGGCACTCGGCGCCGAACTGGTCGAACTCGACGCCCTTTTCACCCGGTCTGATGTGCTCAGTATCCATGTTCCCGCGTTGTCGGAGACACTCGGCATGGTCAATTCGACGCTGCTGGCATTGTTGCCGGACGGCGCCACCGTGATCAATACCGCGCGCGGCAGTGTCGTCGACCAGGAGGCACTGGTCGACGAATTACGCAATGGTCGAATTTCGGCCGTTCTCGATGTCACCGAACCGGAGGTAATCCCAGCGGCGGCCCAACTGTGGGAGCTGCCCAATGTCGTACTGACCCCGCACCTGGCCGGTTCGGTCGGCACCGAATTGCATCGGCTCGGCGCGACCGCGATCGACGAGGTGCGGCGATTCGTCCAGGACAAGCCGTTGCGACACCGGGTCGACCCGATCGCGCTCGGCTCAATGGCCTGACCAACTGCCTGACCGACTGTCCTACCAACTGACCCGACCAGCTGGCCGTCGGTTCCGCACAGAAAACAACAGAATTCACCAGGTCGGCGAATTGTCGGTCCGGATTGGCTGATGTCGGCGATTCGTTTCTGGCGGTAGCCAAAAGTATTCGCGCGGCACGCTCGGGTGTGTGCCGCGAATTCCGCTCTGCACCGAATCTTCGGGCGCTGGAAATGTTGCGACAATGTGTGTTCCGGTCTTGTTTCGGCTCTGTGTTGGACGTAGCATTCGACTCCAACTTGGGAAACCGCTTTCCAAGGATTCGGGCCGCATCGCATCACCGAACCCGACCCGAGTACGTCGCCGATGACGAAAAGGAGAGCACGTGCGCTCCAGAATTGCCGTAGGACTGGGCATCGCGCTTGTCGGCGCCCTGCTCGTCACCGGATGCAGCGGATCAGGTGGGTCGGGCGCCGACGCCTCGTCGTCCGGGCCGGTGCACCTCACCTTCTGGGACTGGGACCCGAACATGAACAAGGTGGTCGCGCTGTGGAACAGCACCCACCCGAACATCCAGGTCGAGATGAGCAACCCGGCCGGTGGCGACCAGTTGGTGAGCAAGCTGATCACCGACCATGCCGCCCACAACGACCCCGACATCACGAAGGTGGAGTACCAGAGCCTGCCGGCGCTGGTGTCCGACGGCGTCGTCACCGACATCACCCAGTACACCACCGACACGGTGAAGGACTACGACGCGACAACGCTGTCGGCGGTGCGGTTCCAGGGCAAGGTCTACGGTGTCCCGCAGGACTTCGCCCCGCTGATGCTCTACTACCGCACCGACATCTTCGCCCAGTACGGGCTGGCCGTGCCGACCACCTGGGCGCAGTACGCCAGCGAGGCGGCCACCCTGCACCAGAAGGACCCGTCGGCCTACATGACCAATTTCGACGCCGCCGACCCCGGCTGGTTCAGCGGACTGGCCCAGCAGGCCGGCGCCAACTGGTGGACCTCGACCGGCAACACCTGGAACGTCGACATCAACGACGCACCATCGAAAAAGGTCGCCGAGTACTGGCAGCAGCTGGTCTCCAGCGGTGAGGTGGCCACCGGGCCGTCCTTCTCACCGCAGTGGAACAAGCAGATGAACACCGGCGCCCTTGCCACCTGGATCTCCGGCGCCTGGGCACCGGCCCAGATCGGCGGCATCGCCCCGGCCACCAAGGGCAAGTGGGCGGTCGCGCCGCTGCCGGCCTGGACCGAGGGCTCACCGACCACCGGCATCTGGGGCGGTTCGGCCACCACCGTGACCACCGACTCCAAACACCCCCAGCAGGCGGCCGAGTTCGCCTCCTGGCTCAACACCAACGCGCAGGCACTCACCTCGCAGGTCGACAACATCAACATCTACCCGGCCGCCACCTCGGGCCGGAGCCTACCGGTGCTGGCGACCGCCCCGCCGTTCTTCCCCAACCAGCCCAACTTCTACGCGCTGGTCAGCGCGGCCGCCCCGCACGCCCGCAGCTTCCAGATCTGGGGCCCGGACGTGACCGTCACCTTCAGCAGCTACACCGACTCCTTCGATGCGGCACTGCAGTCCGGCTCGTCCTTCGACGCCGCGTTGAACGCCATGCAGTCGGCAACGGTCGCCGATATGAAGAAGATCGGCTTCACTGTCTCCTGAGGCCGGTTCCGGTGGGCGGGACGGCGCGGCCGTCCTGCCCACCGGGGCGGTCGGGGGAGACAGCGTGGAAGGAGAGTGATGAGCAGCATCGATACGGTCACCGCGGTGCCGGCCGCGGCGAGCAGGTCGGCGCGGGCCACCGGCAGGGCCGGGCAACGGAAACCGACCGGGCACCGCGGCTTTCCCTATCTGCTGGTACTGCCCGCCGTCGTGCTGCTCGCGCTGTTCGTCGCCGCGCCCGGCATCTACGCGCTGATCCTGAGCCTGCAGACCCGGCGCGTCAGCGGTGGCCTGCTCGGCACCAGCAGCGAAACCGTCTTCGCCGGGGCCGACAACTACCGCGCCGCCCTGTCCGACGGCACGCTCTGGTCCAGCCTGGTGCACATGGTGGCGATGGCCGCGATCACCATCCCGCTCACCATCGGCATCGCGTTGCTGTTCGCACTGTGTCTGGACTCGATCCGGGCCAGGCTGACCCGCTTCACCCGACTGTCGATCTTCCTGCCCTACGCGGTGCCCGGCGTGATCGCGACCCTGCTGTGGGGGTTCCTCTACCTCCCGGCGACCAGCCCGATCGGCGGCAACCACGTCAACTTCTTCGGCCAGGTCGCGGTGTTCTTCTCCGTCGGCAACGTGGTGGTGTGGGGCGCGGTCGGCTTCAACATGGTCGTCATGTTCACCGCGCTGCGAGCCCTGCCCAGCGACATCTACGACGCGGCACGCATCGACGGCTGCTCGGAACTGCGGATCGCGCTGCACGTGAAGATCCCGCTGCTGCGCCCGGCCCTGCTGATGTGCGCGCTGTTCACCGCGCTGGCCGCGTTGCAGATCTACAACGAGCCCAACACCTTGCGACCACTGGCCAACGCCATCTCCACCACCTGGGTGCCGCTGATGAAGATCTACACCGAGGCGTTCGTCGACTCCGACGTCAACCTCGCCGCCGCGACCTCCGTGCTCTACGCGCTGGCCGTGCTGATCATCTCGGTGGTCGCCTCCCGGTTGGTGGCCCGCCGTTCGGCCGGGTGGTCGGCGTGACCGCCGTCCCGATCGGCCGCGCGCCCGCCCCGACCGCCGCGCGAACCAGGGGCAGGGTCGGTTGGCTGCCGACCGGGATCCTGCTGCTCGGCGCGGTGTACTGCCTGTTCCCGGTGCTGTGGATCGTCATCGCGGCCACCAAGTCACGCAGCGAACTGTTCGCCACCAGCACCTACGTGCCCGACCTCGGCCTCGGCATCGTGCGCAACATCGGTGACCTGTCCAGCCACTCGGGCGGCATCTTCTGGCAGTGGATGCTCAACAGCGTGCTCTACGCGCTCGTCGGCGGCGTACTGGCCTCCGCGGTGTCGGCCTGCTGCGGCTACGCGCTGGCCAAGTACGCCTTCCGTGGCCGGTCGGTGCTGTTCAACACGATCCTGGCCGGAGTGCTGCTGCCGCCGATCGTGCTGGCCATCCCGCAGTATCTGCTGCTGTCCAAAGTGGGCCTTTCCGACAGCTACGCCGCGGTCATCCTGCCGCAGCTGTTCAACCCCTACGGCATCTACCTTGCCCGCATCTACGCCAGTGCCTCGGTACCGGAGGAACTGCTGGAAGCCGGCCGGCTGGACGGCGCCAGCGAGGGGAAACTGTTCCTCTCGGTCGGCCTGCGGCTGATGGGGCCCGGTCTGGTGACCATCTTCCTGCTCCAGTTCATCGCGATCTGGAACAACTTCCTGCTGCCCTTCGTGATGCTCTCCAGCGACTCCAAGTTCCCGCTCACCGTCGGCCTGTTCAGCCTGCTGCAACACGGTTCCGACGAGGCCTCGCTGTACTCACTGGTCGTCGTCGGCACCCTGCTCGCCGTGCTGCCGGTGATCGTGCTGTTCCTGAGCCTGCAGAAGTACTGGCGGGTCGACCTGGTCTCCGGCGCGGTCAAATAGGGCCGGCAGACAGCGCAGGGTGGTGGGACCCATCTCGCAGGCCCCACCACCCGGACAACCTCGCTACTTCGGTCGATCAACTCGGTTCAGCTGGGCATCGTCCACTGCTGGTTCGCGCTGTCGGCGCAGGCCCAGATCTGTAGCTGGGTACCTGGCGTCGTGGAGAAGTTCGTATCGTCGAGACACTTGCCGGAGTTCGGGTTCTCCAGCTCACCGTTGGACTCGGCGACCCATTGCTGGGCCCCGGTTCCGTTGCAGTCGTAGAGGTCGATCAGGGTGCCGTTGGCCGTGCCGGCGCCGACCACGTCCATGCACTTGCCGAGCACGGTCAGCGTCCCGTTGGAGTTGACCGTCCAGTCCTGCGCGTTGGTGCCGTTGCAGGTGTAGATGTCGATCGGGTTGCTGTTGGCGGTACTGGCCGACGCGTCGTCGACGCACAGGTTGCTGCCCTCGTGCGAGACGATCGCGCCGCTACCGGTGGGCGGCGGCGGGGGCGGCGTGCCGCCACCACCGCCGTAGACCTCGAACGCCTGGGTGTAGGCCCAGTTCGCCTGGCCGGTGTTCGCCGGGTTGTCCCGGCCCATCTCCCAGAACGACAGGTAGCCGATACCGTGCTGGACGGCGAAGCCCTCCACCTCGTTGGCGTCGGCGAGGGTGAAGGTCTCACCGGGGGTGTCGTTCGGGCCGATGTCCGGGGTGAGGCCGATCCGGCTCCACGCGTTGCTGATCCCGAACAGCGTCTCCAACTGCTTCTCGGTGCCGGTCGCTGCCGACTCGGCGGCGTTGCCCATCTCGATGCCGGACCCGCCGTAGTCCATCACCATGATGTTGATCGCGGAGAGGGTGACCCCGGCGTTCACCGCGTACTGGGCCACCTCGTACTGGCTGCCGCTACCGGTCGGCAGACCGGACTCGCTGACCCCCAGGGTGTAGGTGACCGCGACCGGGTGCCCGATCGAGGACTCGTAGGACTGCATCTGCGCGACCGCCTGCGCCACGCGCTGCTCACGGGCCTGGTCGCCGTAGCCCTGCTCGATGTCGAAGTCGACCTGGCTGGTGCCGGTGCCGGCGATCACGTTCTCGTACTGCTGGGCGAGACTCGACGCGGTCGTGCAGTTCTGGTCGAGATAGGTGCCGTCCGCGCCACCGAAGGAGATCGACACGTTGCCGCCGACCGCGCGCAGCGCGTTGATCTCCTGCTCCACCGAGTCGGGGCTGTTCGGGTTCGCGCTGACCGTGTTGTCGCCGTTCCAGCTTGCCTGACAACCGTTACCGGCCAATACGAACGCGATGGTGAAGTCCTTCTCACCGGAGGAGGTCGCGTAGTTGGCCAGGTTCGTGCCGGTGTCGGTGTAGGCGTACGGCGCGACCGGGAAGATCGACGGTACCGCCGAGGGCGCCGCGCTCGCGCTTGCGCCACCGAGGGCTGCTGCCATGGGAATGGCCAGTGCGGCGCCCGCGGCTAAACCCAGCAGCCTGGTTCTTCTTCTCACAGTGGTGTGCTCCTTCGTCGTTTTTCGTGGACTCTTTCTGTTTGTCTTTTCGAGGACGACTTTCGTCGAAAAATGGGGTTACTTGTCCGAAGTCGTGCGGGAAGGTTGCGGGCGGTTCCGTGGTCGCCGCGGGGAGGACGATGCCCAGCGGCGACCACGGATACCTTGGGCTAGATCAGCCCGTAGGGATGGTCCACTGTTGGTTGGCGGCGTCCGTACACGACCAGATCTGCAACTGGGTGCCGTCGGCGGAACTGTTGTTCGTGGCGTCAAGACACTTTCCGGAATTCGGATTTATCAGCTCACCGTTGGATTGATGCTGCCAGACCTGTGCCGCTGTGCCGTTGCAGGTGTAGAGGTCGACCAGCGTGCCGTCCGCGGTGCCCGCCGCTGTCACGTCCATACACTTGCCGAGGGCCTGCAGGGTGCCGTTGGAGTTGACCGTCCACTGCTGCGCGTTGGTGCCGTTGCAGGTGTAGAGGTCGACCTTGGTGCCGTCGGTGGTGCTGGCGCCCGAGACATCGGCGCACTTGCCGGCAAGGCCGGTGATCTGACCGGTCGTGCCGGTGTTGCCACCGCCGGTGCTCTGCGTGCCGTTCCAGGTGAAGGTGGCCGAGGTCGCCGCCGGGAGGTTGTAGGTGAACGACTCGTCACCCCAGTTGACCGTCACCGGCTGGGTGCTGCCGGTGCCGTTGTAGGCCACGACCGCCTTGGAGCCGTCCGGGTTGATCCAGGCCACGTCCTGCACGTTGCTGGTCTCGTTCGAGTCGATCCGGTACGCGCCCGGCTTGACGAACTTCGTCAGCTGGCCCATGTCGTAGTACTCGACCGTGTAGTCGACCTGGCCGCTGCCATCGTCGTGCACGGTGATCAACCCGGTGCAGGTACCGCAGCCGCCGTTGTGCGGGCCCATGTTCTGGTCGACCGCGAGGCTCCACTTCACCACCGACTGCCCGTAGTTACGGGTGTAGTCGATGATGTTGTTCATGTCCTCGTTCTGCTGGTTGGCGATCCAGGTGCCGCCCGAGTGCTCGGTGTCGAACGTGCCGATCGACGGATACTCGTTGTGCACCGTGGTCTGCTCGGCGGCGCTGCCCTCGTCGTAGCCGTGCCAGGCGACCCCGCCGAACAGCGGGTCGTTGCGGACGGTCGCGTCGTCGACCTCCTGCTGGCCGTAGCTGGCGTAACTGCTCCAGTTCCAGTCCAGCGCGAGGTCCTTTGTGGTCAGTCCGGCCGCGTGGAAGGCGGGCAGCAGGTCATTGGCGGTGAAGTAGTCCAGCCCCGAACCGTTCCAGGCCATCGTCGGATAGTTCGCGCCGGAGCAGCAGTCCGGCTCGTTCGACGCGGACACGTAGTCCACGTGCACGCCCTGCGCCTGGTAGGCCTGGATGGTCTTGACGAAGTACTGGGCGTAGGCCGCGTAGTACTGCGACTGGAGGTAACCCTGGTCGGTGAAGTCGTCGTTGTCCTTCATCCATGCCGGCGCGCTCCACGGCACCATCATCAGCTTGAGGTTCGGGTTGAGCTGCTCGGCCTGCTTGGTCAGCGGCAGGATGTCGGTCATGTCGGGACTGATGGAGAAGTTGTTCAGATTCGGGTCGGTCTGCCCGGCCGGCATGTCGTCGTAGGAGTAGTTGGAGCGGGCCAGGTCCGAGGCGCCCATCGGGTTGCGCAGGAAGTCGAGACCGATGCCGTTGTTCGGGTCGAACAGGTTGGTCATCACCTGGCTGCGGGTGCTCGCGGAGATCGAGTTCGAGGAGTTCAACAGATAGGCCGCGGTGTCCGTCATGGACGCGCCGGCACCGACGAACTGCTGGTACTTGGTGTTCT
Organism: Pseudonocardiaceae bacterium; assembly: GCA_036268955.1. GTDB lineage: Bacteria > Actinomycetota > Actinomycetes > Mycobacteriales > Pseudonocardiaceae > CAJCJE01. Next base: position 14,337 of record DATATE010000253.1, on the reverse strand, counting down.
CGTCGACGGTGATGGTGTTGGCACTGCTGCCCGTACCGGCCGAGAACGCGATCGGCGTCTGCTGCTGAAGGCCGCGGGTGACGTTGCGGCCGCCGGAGTCGTTGGTGGTGGTCAGCCAGATGTTCACCGCCTCGTTCGCGGCATGCGCGGTGGGCGCCGCGACGGCGAAACCGCCGACGGCCAGTGCGGCGCTGAGCGCGACGGTGGCCAGCGCTCGCAGGCGAGTACGCCCACGGTGGCGATATCGGGGAGCGGATAATGTGGTCATCGTTGACGCTGCCTTTCCCGGTTGACAATCACCAAATACGCGCGCTGAACAATGCCGAATGTCCGTTGTGGACAATCCGGTCACTGTCTCCGGTCGAACTGTGCGGCGGCCGATCCGCTATTTCGCAGGGATGCTTCGTGTCAGCACACAAAGCGCGGGAGTTGTCTGGACCACTCTTTCTTTCTGTTGTGGTTTAACACGTAAATTATGGGGGCGTCAAGAGTCGCGGAGCTTTGTGGCCGCCGAACGGACTACCTCTTCGGTCGAAGAGCTGACACGCTCGGCGGGCAGCCGACATCATGGACGTGATCAGCCGTCGGGCAGGGAGGACAACGATGATCGAGCCGGCCGGCAGGACAGTGTCCTCACCAACCGCCCTGACGGGCGACCGCCCGCTACGTGCCCGCGACCTGCGCCGCGCCAACAGGTCGGCACTGCTGCGCAGGCTGTACTTCGACGGGCCGCTCAGCCGCCAGGAGCTGATCACCTCCGTCGGCCTGAGCGCGGCCTCGGTCAGCAAACTCATCGCCGACCTCGTCGCGGAGAACCTCGTCGTCGAGGCCGGTTCGGTCGGCTCGGACGGCGGCAGGCCGCGCATTCTGCTGCGCGTCAACCAGGCGGCCTTCGCGGTGGTCGGCGTCGACGTCGGCGAGACAAGGGTCCGGGTGGAGCTGTTCGACCTCGGGCTGACCGAACGCGCCCGCGCCGAGTTCCCGGTCGAACCGGGCAGCTGCGACCCGGCGACCATCGTCGACCGGATCAGGGCCGGCCTGCACATGGTGATCGGCAGCAGCGGCATCGACCCCGAGCACATCCTCGGCATCGGGGTCGGTGTGCCGGGGATGGTGCGGCGCGAGCCGCCCGCTGTTGTGGACGCGCAGACACTGGGCTGGGCGGCCGTGCCGCTGCAGGAGATGCTCGCCGAGGTCACCGGCCTGCCGCTGTTCATCGACAACGGCGCGACCACCATGGGCCAGGCCGAGATGTGGCTGGGCGCCGGCAGGGGCGCCGGCAGCACCGCGATCGTGCTCATCGGCTCCGGGGTCGGCGCGGCCATCGTGGTGAACGGCAGCGCGTACCGGGGGGTGAGCAGCAGCGCGGGCGAATGGGGGCACACCACGGTCGCCGTCGCCGGCCGGCGCTGCCGCTGTGGCGCGCTGGGCTGTCTTGAGGCGTACATCGGCGCCGCCGCGATCGTCGACCGGTACGCCGAAAGCCTGCGCGAGGAAATACCCCTCTCGGAGGACCAGGAAATCGCGCTCGGCCAGATTCTGGATTCGGCGAATTCCGCGCACGATGACGAAACCGCCCAACAGGCCAGGATCGTCCTGGACCACACAGCCACGTATCTCGGCATCGGCATCGCCAATCTGATCAACCTGCTGAACCCGGAACGCGTCATTCTCGGCGGCTGGGCCGGGCTCATGCTCGGCCACCGAATGCTCGGCACGATCAAGGAGGTCGCCGCGCGCAACGCGCTGCGCTATCCCTTCGGACAGACCCGAATCGACCTGTGCCAACTCGGTGCGCATGCCGTCGCCCGTGGCGCGGCGACCCTTCCCGTCGCCGAGTTCCTCGCCAGGGGCGGTCGGCTCCCGCGCGGTACCGGGCTCGGCACCACGCGGGAACTGTCCAGCTGACCGCCTGTTCGCGTGTACTCGCTGATCCTGTTGTGTGGTAAGCGTTTTCTCCGGGACGACGGTTGTCACCTGTCAACCGCCGGCCGATCGGGGGTCAGGACGAGGGCAGGGTCCAAGCCTGGTTGGCGCCACCCGAGCAGTCCCAGATCTGTAGCTGGGTGCCCGGTGTCTGCGAGAAGTTCGTGTCGTCAAGACACTTGTTCGACTGCGGGTTGTACAGCGCCCCGTCCGACTGGGGTTCCCATACCTGGGCGCCGGTATTGTTGCAGTCGTAGAGGTCGACGAGTGAGCCGTCCGCGGTGCCGCCGCTGACCACGTCCATGCACTTGCCGAGGACCTGCAGGGTGCTGCCGGCCTGCGCGACGGTCCAGTCCTGGGCCGAGGTGCCGTTGCAGGTGTAGATCTGGATCGGGTTGCCGTTGGCGGTACTGGCCGATCTGTCGTCGATACACAGGTTGCTGCCCTCGTGCGAGACGATGGCACCGCCACCAGGAGGCGGGGGAGTGCTGCCGCCACCGCTGGTCGAGTAGGCCGCGACGTAGGCGACGCTCATCGTGCCACCGGAGGAGGTCGAACCGCTTGGCGAGTTGCAGCCACAGACGCCGTTGGGGTAGGCGCCACCCATGGCCAGGTCGAAGATGATGTCCAGGTTGTGGTCGTAGGCCTGCTGCCAGGTCGAGGTTCCCACCTGCGACTCACTGACGCTGAAGTACGAGTTTCCGTCGAGATAGAAGGTGATCGACTCGTCGGAGGTGTTCGTCCGGTTGAGGATCATGCTGTAGGTGTGGTAGCCGGTCTGGCAGCCGCCGCAGGACTGCAGCCCACTGCCGATCCCGTTGCCCTCGTTGCACGGGCCGCCGGGGTCGGTGCCGCAGTGGATGGTGCCGGAGACCTCCGACAGCGCGTTGACGTCTTCCATGATGTCGATCTCGCCGTTCTCCGGCCACTGCCCGTCACCGAGCATCCAGAACGCCGGCCAGTAACCAAGACCGTTGCCCGGATTGGGCTGTTGGATCGAGGCGGTGACCTCCAGTTCGCCGCCTGCCGGCGCGCCGACGTTCGCGGTCGGGGTGTGGATGCGGCCGGACGTCCAGTTGCCGCCGTTGTTCAACGCGGTGATGTCGAGGTTGCCGTTGCCGTCCAGGTGGGTGTTCGCGGTGGACGTCGTCATCGTCTCGATCTCACCGGTGCCGAAGCCGGTGCCGGTGTCGTAGGTCCAGTTCGCCGAGGACGGTGCGCTGCCGGCCGAGCCGTTGAAGTCGTCACTGAACACAGTGGACCAACCGGAGGGCGGACCGGGCACATCGGCCGGGTCGGCGTTTGAATGGCTCACCCCGACCATGGCCGGGGTGACCGCCGCCGCGGTTGCCGGGGCCGCGCTGACCGTGGTCAGCGCGGCGAGTAAGCCGAGCGGGGCGATGACGGCGAAAGTCGCCGCCAGCAACCGATGCCGTCTTCGGTTGGAGATCACCGCGCTGACGGTATTGTTTCGTCGGTATCCGAACATTGCTACCCTGCCTCCGAATTCGGCGTCCGCGCGGGGGCGCGGTTCCAGTACGGATTCGCGGACGTGGCAGGTGCCGCGCCCAGCGCAGTCGCCCGGTATGACCAGCACCCCGCGCAGCCGAAGTTCGGCGGTTGTCGCCGGTGACAACCGAGCAGCTGAAGTCAGGCCGGCCGGAGCCGACCTGATTCCAGTGTGTGGCAACGCTTCCGGGCCGTTCACCAGCCGTTTCCAGCAGTGTCTCGGTCGCGTCACCCTGAGTATGTTGTTGGACACAACAAACGTCAAGACATTCGGCGGTGATTAATTAAGATTGGTCCAGACCGGCCAGTGCCCTGCGGCTTACGTGGACGTGCCGCAGGTGCTGACCTGGTGCGAGGCCAGCACCCGCGGCACGAGACCGAGGGGGAACTACCGAGGAATTCCTACAGTTGCGCCAGGTTGATGGCGTCCGCCATCGCCTGATAGCCGGCAGCGTTCGGGTGCAGGTGATCGCCCGAGTCGTACTGCGGAAGCATGGCATCCGGGTTGCCAGGATCGCGAATCGCCGAATCGAAGTCAACAACCGAGTCGAAAACGCCACCGTTGTTCCTGATGAAGTTATTGACATTTTCACGGTTTGCTTCGCGCTGCGCGTTGAACCCGGCGGACCCGCCGAACGGGGTGATGGTCGCGACCATGATGCGTATCCCGTAGGCGTGCGCGGTCGCGGCGATCTGCTGGAGACCGGCGATGACCGCCGCCGCCGAGGTGTCGGCGTCGATGTCGTTGATACCTTCCAACAGGACGACGGTGCGCACCCCGCTCTGGCTGACCAGGTCGCGATCCAGCCGGGACAACGCGCTGATGCCACCGTTGCCGGAGCCGTAGACCCCGGTGAACCGGTCGTTGACCACCTGGTTGGCGCTGATCCCCTCGTCCACGACGCCCATCGGCGGCACGCTGGTGTCGGCGAGCACCCGCCGGGCGAGGTCGTTGGGCCAGCGGTCGTTGCCGTCGTTGTCGGACTGGTAACCATCGGTGATCGAGTCACCGAAGGCGACCACGCTGCCCGCCGGCCGCGCCGGGACGACATCGATGCCGGAGAGCACCGTCCAGAAGCCGAAACCGTTGGCCACCGGGAAATCGCCAACATCGGCGGTCTGGTCGCCGGCATTGTCCGCGCTGGAGTACATGTCCTGCTCGCCGAGGCTGTGCACCGGCGCCAGCGCCACCGTGTCCGGGAACCAGATACTCACCAACAGGTTCGTGTCGGCCGGCACCGTGAACGGCAGCGCGTCACTTGTCGCCTGCCCCCCGGCCGGAAGGGTGACCGCCTGCCTGCCACCGAAGGTCAGCGTCGCCGGGGTCGCGGTCGCGACCGAGGTCGACTGTTGGATCGCGATGGTCGCGTGCCCGATGGTGACCGGCGCGTCGATGAAGTCGTTGTCCAGCCGGATTCTGGCCATCCCGCCGCCGACGCTGGTGTGCTCGACCATCCGCAGTGTCCGGTTGGTCCACGGCCCCGGCACGATGCCGTCGTCCATCGCCGCCGACCAGGTGGCCGCCCACGGTCCGGACGGCGCGCGGAAACCGATCGCGAACACGTGCAGGGCCGGGGCGGTGCCCAGTGTCGTACCGACCGAGGGCAGCGTCACCGAACTCACCGGCCGGCCGGACTCCAGTGGCACCGACACCGTGTAGAACTTGCTGCCCACCGCCTGTTCGCCGCTGGGCGTGTTCCAGTGCGGCGCCATCAGCGTCATCGTGTCGGTCGGTCCGGCGATCCAGTCCGGGGCACTGAGTTGGTAGCTCTGCGTGCTGCCGTCGGCATAGCCGATGGTGCCGGTGCCACCGGCCGGCCCGTTGGTGCTGGCGACCAGGAAGGACAGCGCGGAGCCCGTGCCGTCGAGGCTGATCCGCTGGCCGTCGGCCAGTACGTTGTCCGGTTGACCGGCCGGCACGTCCGGCAGGGTGAGCCGGGCGCCGTTCACGGTGACCTCGGTGCCGGGACTCCACCCGGCCGATGCGAGGTCCTCGGCGGTGAAACTGTGCCCGGTACCGTCGAAGTTCGCCGCGCTCGGCGTGGCCGCAGGGCTGATCGCGACATTGTCGAAGGCGCCGGCGAGGGTGGTGTGCCGGCCGGCCGCACCGCTCACCTCGGCCGTGGCCGGCGATACCGCGAGGGCCCCGGCCACCAGACCGGCGGCAAGGCCGGCCACGGCCAGCGCGCGTAAGGTGTCGCCGGGAGATATTCCCAGTCTTTGTTGATATTGTTTACGGTGTCTGGCGGTGTGGTCGGTCAGGGTCATGGTTGTCGCCTTTCCTTCGTAGGGGAAATACCGAATCGACAAGGTGCGTTCCGGTGTTCCCGCTCATTCGTGGGCTGCCGAATGGCGGAGAGGTAAGGCCCGGCCGCTACGGGATGGAGTCATCCGCGGCACAGTGACCCATGAAGGCGCGTTGACCGCCTTTGCTGGCGGAGTCAACACGCTGGCCAGGGTGAAGTCGGTCGACGACGGGCACGTGGGCGGTCGGCCTCGGTCGGCCGACCAGCTTGTGACAACGTTGTCATATTGTCGCAGGGTAACAGTGAAATACCGTATTCGTCAACGATTCGAACCCGGCTACGGATTACTCAGGAGCCGTTGGTCGTCAATTGTGGATAACATCGATGAATGGCCGAATGACTGCTGCCGACGGGTTGTTCCTTGTCCGGTCGAGACAAATCCAGGGTATCCGGGCGGCCAGGTCGAGTACGCTGCGGTAATTTGGCGGTGTGCAGCGCACAACGGACGCAACGGATCTGCTGGCCGCCTGCGGCGCGGAGACCGTGCCGCATCCAGGTGGCACCCTGTTCGCGCATCTGCGCCCGGGTGCACGCGAAGCTCTCCGAATGGGAGACCGGCGAGACCGTGCGGCTCGCCGGTTTGTGCCACGCCGCCTACGGCACCGACGGTTTCGCCACCGGACTGCTCGAACTCGACCAGCGTGCCCTGCTGGTCGAGACCATCGGCGCGGACGCGGAAGAACTGGTCTACCGCTACGCCAGTTGTGACCGCCGGTTCAGCTATCCCGGCCTCGCCGAACCGGACGGCCTGTTCCGGGATCGGTTCACCGGCAAGGAGTTCGTACCGGCCGAGCCGACTCGTCGGGACCTCGCCGCGATCACCGTCGCCAACGAACTCGATCTGGTCCGGGTCAATCCCGACTTCGCCACCGAGTACGGCGCGGGCCTACTGGCCCTGTTCACCCGCTTCCGGCCGCTGCTGGAGTGGCCGATGTGGCAGGACGTGACGGACCTGCTCGCCTGAGGTTCCTCCGCCGGCCGGGTCGCGTCGGGAACCCGCTTGACCTGGCAAGGTAGCTTGGCCGGTATCGACTTCTGGAGGATGCACCCGATGCTGCCCTGGTCGGCCGAACTGGCCGGACGTCTCGACGAACACGTGATCGACAGCGCGCTGCTGGCCGGCAACCCACTCGGCGACCCCACCGCGCGACCGCTGTGGGTGTACGTGCCGCCCGGCTACGACGAGCAACCGGACCGGCGCTGGCCGACCGTCTACGTCATCCAGGGCTACACCGGCCATCTGGCCATGTGGCGCAACCGCACCCCCTACCGGCAGCCGTTCCCGGAGACCGCCGACCAGGTCTTCGCCGAGGGTAGGGCGCCCGGCGCGATCGTGGTCTACGTCGACGCCTGGACGCGCTACGGCGGCAGCCAGTTCGTCGACTCGGTCGGCACCGGCCGCTACCACTCGTACCTGTGTGAGGAGATCGTGCCGTTCGTCGACGAGCGCTACCGCACCATCATCGACAGTGCGCACCGGGCGATCACCGGCAAGTCCAGCGGCGGTTTCGGCGCGATGATCACCCCGATGCTGCGGCCGGACCTGTTCGGCGCGTTCGCCACGCATGCCGGTGACAGTCTCTACGAGTACTGCTACCTGCCCACCTTCCGCGATGTGGTGCGCCACCTGCGTGCCTATGACGGCGACATCCAGCGCTGGTGGACGGAGTTCCAGGGCCGCGTCGCGTTCACCAGGCCGGAGGACGCCGACCTGCTGATCACGCTGGGCTGTTCCGCGGCGTTCTCGCCGGATCAGGACGGCCGGCCGGAACTGCCCTTCGACGCGGTCTCCGGCGCGCTCAAACCCGAGGCCTGGCAACGCTGGCTGGACTGGGACCCGGTGCGGATGGCGGCCCAACACGCCGACGCGCTGCGCTCGATGCGGGCGATCTGGATCGACGCCGGTACCCACGACGAGGCGTCGCTGGACCTCGGCGCCAGCGCCTTCCGCCAGTCGCTGGCCGAGATCGGCGTCGCCGAGGAGATCATCCACTTCGAACACTTCGACGCCGGCCATGGCGCTATCGACTACCGGTACCCCCTGTCCCTTGCCTGGCTCGCGGCGAAGATCGCGCCGTAGCGACCCGGTTGGCGGTGGCGGGCTCCCCGGTCGGATGACCCACGAGCCGGTACCGATCGAGGTTGTCGGTCAACCCACGCCATACGATCGGCGCGTGCGTCCGATCGAGCCGACCGCCGGCCCGCCGCTGGTGCTGCGTACCAGCGGCGGCCTCGCCGTGGTCGGGGTCGGGGCCAGTGTCTGCGGATCGGCCGTCGTCGCCTTGGTGCTGCTGCTCTCCGGCGCGCCGAGCGAGGCCGGCCGGCACGGCATCACGCTCGCGGTGAGCGCGTTGGGCTATGTGCTGATCTCGCTGGCCGTCGGTATGGTCTGGACGACGTTCCTACAGGCCAAGACGATGCGCTGGCTGGCGGCGTCACGCACCCCGACCCTGGCGCAGGCGCGTCGCGCGCTGCGCCTGCCGCTGGACCTGTCGATCGTCACCGGCACCCTCTGGCTGGTCGGCTGTGTGCTGCTGGCCGGCCTCGCCGCCGCGCTCGTGCCCGCGTGGCAGGCCATCGACTTCGGCCTCGCCATCGCGCTCGGCGGGATCGCCACCACGGCGATCGGCTACCTGATGGCCGAGCGCCTCGCCCGCCCGGTGCTCACCCTGGTACTCAACGTGGTCCCGCCGGGCAGTTCCGGTTCGGCCACCGTGCGCTCCCGGCTGGTGCTCACCTGGCTGCTGGCCAGCGGTCTTCCGCTGCTGGCCGTGCTGCTGGTACTCGCGCTGCCGCGCTCCGGCCACAGCGAACCCACCGGCAGCCTGATTCTGCTGGCCAGCCTCGGCCTGCTGGTCGGCGCGGTGGCCACCGCGTTGTTCGCCCGCGCGGTCACCACCCCACTGCGGGCGATGCGAATCGCGCTGGACCGGGTCGCGCTCGGCGACACCGACCTGCGGGTCTCGGTCGATGACAGCAGCGAGATCGGACTGCTGCAACGCTCGGTCAACGACCTCGTCGTCGGTCTTCGGGAGCAGGCGCGGCTGCGCGACCTGTTCGGCCGGCATGTCGGCACCGACGTCGCGGCCAACGCACTGGAGTTCGGCGCCCAACTCGCCGGCGACGTGCGCGTCGCTACCGCGCTGTTCGTCGATGTCGTCGACTCGACAGCGCTGGCCTACCGGCTGCCACCGGAGGAGCTGGTGGCCAAGCTCAACCGCTTCTTCACCGCCGTCGTCGACGCGGTCGGCGCGCACGGTGGCCTTGTCAACAAGTTCCAGGGCGACGCGGCACTGTGCGTCTTCGGCGCACCGAACCCGTTGCCGGACGCGGAAACCGCGGCATTGGCCGCGGCGCGGGAGATCCGCGACGCGGTCCGCCGCACCGGTGAGCTGGACCTCGGCATCGGCGTCGCCACCGGTCAGGTGTTCGCCGGTCGGCTCGGGGCGCGGGAACGGTTGGAGTACACGGTGATCGGTGACGCGGTGAACGAGGCCGCCCGGCTGACCGAGAAGGCCAAAGGGGTCCGCGGCCGGATCCTGGCCAGCGATGCGGTACTGGCCGCGTGTTCACCGCAGGAGCAGGCCAACTGGCAGCAGTACCGCTCGCTGCGGCTGCGCGGCCGGCGCGAGCGCACCGAAACCTGGACCGATCGCCCGGCTCCGGCCGAGCGGGAGGTCGGTTAGCGCGACAAGCTGCCCCGCACCAGCTCCTTCCTGAACCGCCCGTCCCGGTTGTCGTAGCCCAGGTCGCGATGGAACTCGTACGCCGCGCTCCTCGCCGCCCAGACACAGGTCGCTGCTGGGCTGTGCGGAGGCCAGCGCTATCGGCTGCCGGTGCCGTCTCGGGTGCCGTCGTCGGTGCCGTCGCCGGTGCCGAGTTCGGCGGCCACGGTGCGCCAGGCGGCCAGCGCGTCGGCGATCTGCTGCCGGCCGATGTTGACATGGGTGAGCATCCGCAGCCGGCCGCCGACCGTGGTCACCAGCAGGCCGTTGGCGGCCAACCGGTCGACCCAGTCCTTCATCCGATGGCCGTGTGCCGCGACGTCGACGAACAGGATGTTCGTCGGCACCTTCGCCGGGTCGATACTGCCCGGCAGAATCTCGGCGATGCCCTCGGCGAGCCTGCGTGCGTTGGCGTGATCTTCGCCCAGCCGGCCGGGACCTTCCCGCAGGGCAAGGATTCCCGCGGCGGCCATGATGCCGGCCTGGCGCCAGGCCCCACCGAAGAGGATCTTGCGTCGGCGCACCTCGGCGATGAACTCGGTGTCACCGACCAGCATCGAGCCGATCGGCGCGCCGAGTCCCTTGGAAAGACAGAACATCATCGCATCGGTCTCGGCCGCGTAGTCCGCGACGGTCGCGCCGGTGACCGCGCAGGCGTTGAAGATCCGGGCGCCGTCGAGATAGAGCGGCAGGTCGTGTTCGGTGCAGATCTTGCCGATCGCCCGGACCTCCTGCACCGGAAGCACCGAACCGCCGCCGACCTGGTGGGTGTTCTCCAGCGCGACGAGGTCGACGACCTCGACGTTGTAGAGGTCGGGTTCCAACGCGGTCGAGATCGCCTCCGCCGTCAGCAGTCCGGCATTCTCGGCCGGCACGTGGTGGAAGGCGATACCGGACAGGGCGGCCGACGACGCGGCTTCGGTCTGTCCGATGTGCGCGGTGGCCTCGCAGATCACCGAGTGTCCCGTTCGGCCGAAGATGCTCAACGCGATCTGGTTGCACATCGTGCCGGTCGGCAGGAAGGCGGCGGCCGGTTTCCCGGTCAGTTCGGCGGCCAGGTCCTGTAGCCGGTTGACCGTCGGATCATCGCCGTACCAGTCGTCGCCGACCTCGGCCGTTGCCATGGCGTGACGCATGGCGGCCGATGGCCTGCTCACTGTGTCCGACCGAAGATCGACTGGTGCGTCCATCTGCGCGTAGCTCCCTCCGTGCGGGCCTGCGCCCGCCTCGCGTCCATCGTAGGGATCGCGACGGCCCCTTCGCCGCCCGAACCTGTCTGGCCGCTCGTCAGGAGCCTGCCAAAAGCCATTCCCGGCCATTTGGCCCTGACCACCTGATCACTTGCCGCTGGTCGTTGCCGGCCATGACGCGGATGGCTCGGTGAGCGCGTCGACCGGGATTGTCGGATCGATGCCCGCTGCACCCGAGTCCGATGCCGAGGCTCAGCAACGCCGTCGCGATCGACTCGGCTGGCGTCGGCAGGATGATCCTGAATTCCTCGGCGTGCCTGATGATCAGGGTGGCGATCAGCTCCCGGATGGTCCGGTCGTGCTCGGCAAGTGCCCTGACCTCGATCGTCCGCGCCCCCTACCAAGGCCGCCTCACCGAACAGGCCGACATGCCGGAATGAGCCAACCCGGCGATTGGCCGCACTAGTAATCCGTCCGGTTGAAGATCCGAGAAGATAGTGTGACTTTCCGTAACATATTTCTACCGCCCTGGCGGTAGAATGTCAGCCCAGGTAGCGCGGACGATCCTAGTAATAGGACGATGGCTGCCAGGTCGCGTGCCGGACCTGACAGCCATGCCGGTGCGACCACGAGGAAATAGACAATGGCCTCTGAGGGTTACCATCCCACAGTTTGCGAATCCGCGAAAGGTCACCAGTGTCGTTGCACCAATTGCGGTGGTGCGCTCCATGGCTGGGTAGGTGGGATCGCCCTCACTCGGGAACCCGATATCGTGCGCCAACTTCGTAGGCAGGAGATCGACGCCAATTGGCGTCGAAGTTTCGACGAGAAACGCAGGCGCTCCAACGCGCGGAACAGAGCAGCCAGTACCGACTCCGTCCGAATCGACCTCATCGACTGGTTGGCCAGGAAGCTGCGACCAGATGCCGTGTCGAAATCGGCGATGACGCGCATTCCTGAGCGAGAGGTGGCATCACCCGCTCAGCAAGCTGACGCGGGCGAGAACAACTCTCATGATCTCAACCGAAGCGCCGATGAGACGGCCGCCGGCGGCGATGCTGTCGAGGGCATTCCTGGCATCGTCGGTCTGCTCGGTGGGCAGTCGACCGCGAGTCATGCCGAACCTGCGGTGAACGGGGTCGATGTCACTCCCGTCCATCATGTGGAGCAGCTCGGCAACGCCATCGCCAGGTCGACGTACCGTGCACTGGATGAAAAATTCCAGGGAGCAGAACTCAAGGGGGCGAGGACTCAACTCGCCAACCATTTCTGGTGTGATCTCTTCGTTGCGCTCGTGATAGCGATCGAAAAACTTCAGAACTTGGTCAACAAGATCCCGAAGTACGTCAAGAAGTTGATCCTGCGGTCAACCAGGCAAGGTGAACGATCTCTGGTGACCAAGCTGGTGGTCGGATTCGCGGTTGACAAAGCCTGGGCTGCGCTGACGAAACTGCCGATTTTTACAATTCTGCCTACCGGGGAAATCCTCCGGGCACTGCGGATCCTGGCGATCTTGGCGTGTCCGGCCCCGGAGAATCACGAGGAGGTCTGCGAGCACTGTATCAAGCCCTTGAAACAGTTGTTCTCCACGGAGACCGTGAACCGGCTGAAGGCGGTTCTGCTCAAAGACTGGAACGAAGACTTGTCAATGTCGGCCGGGGAGATGACAGATGATCTGCTGTCCGGTCCTGCGGTCGCCACCGGATGACGACGACCGCCGGATGCCCCGTGCTCGTCGGTAGTGGCCGGCGAGCACGAGGTCGGACGCGTCGCGGATTGCTTGCACAATCTGTTTGACTGATGTGGCTTCAACGGGACGTGTTTCAGCGGTTCGAGAGCCGGTTGAGCAGCCTGCGGGAGGCCAGGTAGCCAAGGGCACTGAGCACAACGCACCAGACGACGGCGAGAATCCACTCGTTGCCGATGTGCGTGCCCAGCAGCAGGCCGCGCAGGGTCTGGGTCATCGGCGTGAACGGCTGGTACTCGGCGAACTGGCGCAGGCCCGGGCTCATCGAGGCCGCCGGCACGAATCCGCTACCGAGGAACGGCAGGAGGATCAGCGGGAGCGGCAGGTTGCTGGCATTCTCCGGGCTCTTGCTCACCAGACCCATGGCGACCGAGAGCCAGGTCAGCGCGAGGCAGAGCATCGCGAGCACCCCGATCGCGCCGAGCCACTGGAGGAGGTTCGCCTCCGGCCGGAAGCCGATGGCGACCGCGATGCCGAGCACCACGCCCATGCTGAGCAGCCCTTGGATCACGCTACCCAGCACATGCCCGGTCAACAGGGCGGCGCGGGAGATGGACATGGTGCGGAACCGGTCGACGATGCCCTCGGTCATGTCCATGCAGACCGAGATGGCTGTCGAGACCGCTCCACTGGTGGCGACCATCAGAATGATGCCGGGGGCGAGGTAGTTGATGTAGCTGGTACCGCTGCCGATACCGGCGCCGAGGGTGTTGCCGAAGACGTAGACGAACAGCAGCAGGAAGATGACCGGCATACCGACGGTGGACATGGTCAGGGCCGGATAACGCAGGGCATGCTTCAGATTGCGCCGCAGCAACGTCACCGAGTCGGAGACGGCATAGGAAAGGGTGCTCATCGGACTGGCTCCGCTTCGTTGTCGAGGCTGGCGGCGTGGCGGGAAGGGCTGGGATGGTCGGTCAGGGCGAGGAAGACGTCGTCGAGGTCGGGGGTGTGCACGGTCAGGCCGGTCACCGGGATCGCGGCGTGATCGAGGCGGTCCAGCAACGAGCGAAGCGACTGGACACCGCCGTCACTGGGGACCTTGAGAATGAGCGCTTCGTCGTCGCGGTCGAGGACGCCGAGGGTGCGCGCGGCCAGGTCGAGCGCGGCGGGCTCGGTGAATTCGAGGCTGATGTGGCCGCCGGGAATCAGGCGCTTCAGTTCGGCGGCGGTACCCTCGGCGACCATTCTGCCTCGGTCGAGGACGCCGATCCGGTCGGCGAGTTGGTCAGCTTCCTCAAGGTACTGGGTGGTCAGGAAGATGGTCACCCCGTCGGCGACGAGATCGCGGGTCAGCTGCCACATCATGCGCCTGCTGCGCGGATCAAGACCGGCGGTCGGTTCGTCGAGGAAGATGATCCTTGGATTGCCGACCAGCGTCATGGCGAGGTCGAGGCGTCGCCGCATACCACCGGAATAGGTGGCGAGCGGTTTCTTGGCGGCCTCGACCAAATCGAACTGTTCGAGCAACTCGTCCGCGCGGCGCCGGGACTCGCGTTTACCGAGATGATGGAGATCGCCCATCAGGACCAGGTTTTCCCGACCGGTCAGCAGACCGTCGACGGCGGCGAACTGTCCGGTGACGCCGATCGCGGCACGGACGAGAGCCGGCTTGTCGGCCAGCTCGTGGCCGGCGATCCAGGCCTGGCCGCCGTCCGGGTTGATCAGCGTCGAGAGGATTCGCACCGTGGTGGTTTTGCCGGCTCCGTTGGGGCCGAGCAGTGAGAATACCGTACCTTCCGGAATATCCAGATCAATTCCGTCGAGGACGAGCTTTTTTTTGAACGACTTACGCACTCGACTTTGGCACTTTTAGTGTGGTCCAGTGAGCCCAGCCAGGCGGTTGCAGCCGAGGACGTGACAAGGATGGTGGCCGGGTGACGGCGCGTCGCGTGGATCTTGTGGGGCCGTAGGTGGAGCATCGGCGGTTCCTA
>DATATE010000252.1:0-41019 GCA_036268955.1 Pseudonocardiaceae bacterium | reverse complement strand
CCTCCAAAGAGGCTCTTGACACCCCGCTCGGCCTGACGGGTCTCCCCGACAGACTGGGGCCTGCTACCGGGCGCTCCGGTGCCTACCCGGACGGGACTTTCACCCGCTGGCCTGGTCCAGCTTCCAGGACGCAACATCTGTCCAGGATAGCCGGGCGGCCAAGCCCCATCAGCCCCATCACTCGGCTTCACCCTGGCCGGCCAGGAGAGGACGAGCTACGACAACACGGAGCTTCGCACCAACCACTGGCACATCGATCCGGGCACCGTATCGCCTCAGGGCACCTTCGCGACCGCGACGTAGCAACCGGTCAGCGCACCGGCGGCGGGCTGGTACGGATCGTCAGGACGCCACATCGGTACGGCGACGACACCGGGGTCGACCGGTTCGGCGTCGCCGAGCAGTTCGGTGATCTCGGCGCGGCTGCGCAGGTGGGCGTGGGTGCTGGCGCTCGCCGTCGCCGCCGCGAGGCCGGTCATGTCGATCCCGGTCTCCTCGTTGGTGAGGTGCGAGATCAGCAGGAGACTGCCCGGCGTGAGATGGGCGCGATAGCGGGCCAGGATGTCGGCGGGATGGTCGGGCAGGTCAGGGAAGTACTGCAGCACCATCAGCGCCAGCAACGCGACCGGCTGGTCGAAGTCGATCAGGCCGGTGACGCCCGGCGCGCCCAGCACCGACCGCGACTCGCGCAGGTCGGCCTGGGTGACGGTGGCCAGCGGGTTGCCGCGCAGCAACTCGCGGCTGTGCGCGACCGCGATGCCCTCGATGTCGACGTAGGCGACCCGGCAGGACGGGTCGGCCTGCTGGGCGACCTCGTGCACGTTGCCGACGGTCGGGATGCCGGAGCCGAGGTCGAGGAACTGGCGGATGCCGTTGGCGACGCAGTAGCGGACCGCGCGGCGCAGGAACGACCGGTTCGCCCGCGCGATCTCCACGACACCGGGGTCGATGGCGATCATCTTGTCGGCGAGTTCCCGGTCGACGGCGAGATTCGCGGCGCCGCCGAGCCAGTAGTCGTACATTCTGGCCGCGCTGGGCCGTTCCAGGTCGATGTCCAGGTCGAAGACCGCCGAGGTGTCCGCTTGCCAGTCCGCCTCCGGCGTGACCTGTCCCATCACCGACGCTCACCCGATCCCTCGACCCGTGCACCATCCCCGGTGATCCGGGTCACTAGGTCTTATCGGCAGAAGGCGGCCCGAAATTACGCCTCCGACGCGGAAAGAATCCACAACGGACGGCGGGTGGCGCTCAGTTGGTCGGCATCCCGCCTTCCATCGCGAGCGGAGCGGCCGTCTGAGCAGGCAAAGTGACCTGCCGTTCGGCGGAATGATCATTCTCGATCGATTCAGAGCGCACGGACATCGCGAGCGCGACCGCGCCACGCAACGCACCGTCCTGTTCGAACCGAGCGGGCACGAGGGCAGGCGGGAACGGCACCGCCTGCACCAGCCTGCGGCGCAGCGCGGGGAACACCACCTCGGCCGAGCGGGTGAAGCCGCCGCCGACCGCGATCCTGGCCGGGTCGATGGCGATCGCCAGGTTGGCGACGTGCACGGCCAACTCGTCGAGGGCTTCGGTCATCAACACCTGGGCGGCCTCGTCGTGTTCGGCGCGGGCGAACAGTTCGGCCGCGGTGGTCGGCCTGCCGAGCAGCGCGCTGGCCCGCTCGCCGAGCCAGCGACCGCCGACCGCCTCCTCCAGTGAGGCCGATCCGCTGGCGTGGCCGCCGGAATCCTCGACACCGCGCAGGTTGTAGCCGATCTCGCCGGCCGCGCCGTTGGCTCCGGTGAGGATGGTGCCGCCGACGACGATGGCCGCGGCGAGGCCGGTGCCCAGGGACAGGAACAGCGCGGGATCGGCGTCGGTCAGCGCGCCCCACCGCCATTCGGCCAGTGCGGCGGCCTTCGCGTCGGTGCCCACCGCGATCGGCGCCGGGATGCCCAACCGCTGCGCGATCTCGTCCCGCAGCCGCAGGCTGCCCCAGCCGGGCACGTTGGGGGCCAGCAGAATCCGGTCCGGCAGCACGATGCCGGGACTGACCACCCCGACCGCGCGCAGCCGCGCGGTCGGCTGGCCCGCGATCAGTTCCCGCGCCGCCGTCACCGCCCTGCGCACGGCCTGTTCGGCGCCGTCCGGCGCGTTGGTGTCCAGCCGGTGCTCGGCGAGCAGCGCCCCGGTCACCGGATCGGCGAGGCCGAGCGCGACCTTGGTCCCGCCGAAGTCGATACCCAGGATCACCTCGTCGGTGTGCTGTTCGGTCACCTCGGTCGAGGTGTGGTTGTCGGGGGCCATGAACTCGGTCTTCGATGTCACCACGAGGCGATACCGGGTCGGGTCGGGGTTTCCCGTGTCACGCGGTGTCGGGTCACTTCTTGACCCCGTTCGGCGTGGCGACGACGTCGACGGTCCCGGTGTTGAAGCCGGCAACGCTGACCACCGGGGTGGCGCCCGCGAGGTCGGCGGAGTCGTAGGTCGCGGTCAGCGTCTGCGACTCCCCCGGCCACAGGGTGATGTCGTTGTCGCTCCACAGCGCGGAGCTGACCTGGTTGTCACCGGCCAGCGGGGTGCCCTTGGCGGTCCCTCTGCGCACGTCGGCGCGCAGGAAGAAGCCGACGGCCGGGGTGCTGGAGGTGTTGGTGATGGTCACCTTCGTGACGGTGTTCCCGCCGTTGGGGCCGGGCTGCCTGCTGGTCGCGGCGACGACCTTCACCTTGGCCGGGGCCAGCGACCGCAGACCCTGCAGGTTCGCGTACTGGGACATGGTCGCCTGCGGGTTGCCCTGGGTCGCCGACCAGTTCACCACGTCCTGCTGGGTGGAGCGCCAGTAGACGTTGCGGTCCACGATCTGGCCGTGCTGGCGCACCAGCAGTTCCACGAAGTAGGTCGATGCCGTGGCGGGCGGCGTGGTGACGGCGGGAACCTTCGGGGTCAGCACCGAGTTGCGCACGCCCTGGCTGGCCAGGCTGAGGCCACTGGCCGTCTGGTCGTCGAGCACCTTGCCACTGGTGTCGTACACCTTCGCCTCGACCGACAGCCCGGACTGGGTCTTGCCGCCCAGGTTGTCCAGGGTCACGGTGTTGTTGTCGTAGGTGTAGATCGCGTGCAGTGTCTCGTTGGCCTTCTTGGCGCCGAAGTAGGCGCCCGGCTGGTCACCGTCGTTGTTGTACAGCGACCACAGCAGCGTCGGCCAGCCCTTGTTGAGCTGCCAGTACATCGTGCCGGTGGCCGGGGTCGGCTTGTCGGTCGAGTGGTCGATGAACGCCTCGAACTGCGAGCGGGTGTTCTCGTACTCGGCGATCTGGGCCTCTTCGACGTAGGAGTCAAGGCTGTTCCACTGTCCGTACCGATTGGACAGTGCGGTGTCGAAGTCGTAGAGGGTGCCGAAGGCGTAGCCGCCGATGCCGGTCTCGTAGTTGGCGTGGTACTGGTGGTAGCTGGGGTTCTGCCAGAGTTCGGCCTGGTCGCTCGGGGACAGGAAGCGCTGGATGGAGTCCAGCGTCGGCACGGTGTCCCCGCCGCTCTGCTCACTGTCGAAGCCCCAGGAGCCGCCGACGTTGGTACGGCTCGGATCGGTGTTGTCGAAGTGGCTGGTGTCATACCAGTAACTCGGCGACACCCAGTCGTACGGGCCTTCCTTCTCACCGGAGGTGCCCAGCTGCGGGCTGCTGTTGTACTCGGCGGAGGAGACGATCGGCACGTCGAAGTCGGCCTGCTTGAAGGCGTTGAGCGAGACCGTTTCCTGGCTCGGCACCGGTGCCGCGTCGCTCCAGCTGAAGGTGACGACGCTGGGGTGGTTGCGCTCGTTCTGGCCGATGGTCAGCGCGGAGAGGCCCATGGTGTCGAGCTGGGCCTTGGTCGGTGGCTTGGTCGGCTGCCAGGTGTCGTCGCAGCACTCGAAACCGGAGTCGACCATGATGCCGGCTCTGTCCATCTGCTCGTAGAAGTCGTCGGGCATGAAGTGGCCTTCGAGCCGGATCATGTTGATGCCCATATTGCGCATCAACGCGATCTGGTTGGCGACGTCCTGTTTGGAGTAACGCAGGAACAGGTCCTCGTCGTAACCACCGCCACGAGCCACGAACGGCTTGCCGTTGACGGAGTAGCTGCGCACGCCGTCCGGCGCCTCCGCCGACTTGCCGACCAGCGCGCTGGTCACCGTGCGGATACCGAAGGTCTCGTCGGTGGAGTTGGACACCGCGCCGCCCTCGGCCACCGAAGTGTCCAATGTGTACAGCGGCTGGGCACCCAGCTGGTAGGGCCACCAGACCTGCGGGTGGTCGATCTTCAGGCTCGGGTAGGCGCTCGGGGTGAAGGAGACCGTGGTGGTGGCGTGCGCGGCGACGGTCACCGACCTGTGCAGCACGATCGGCGCGCCACCGCCGTGGGGTGGGGCCACCGTCGCGGCGACGACACCGGTCTGCGCGGTGGCGCCGCTGTTGGTGACATCGGTCTTCACGGTCAGCGCCGAGGTGCTCAGGTTCGCCGCGTTGTCCTGGTCGACGTGCGCGTTGCCGACCGAGAGCGCATTGCCGACCTGCAACTGGATCGGGAACTGGATACCGGTGTTGTTGTCCGGCGGCACCTCGGTCCAGTCCTCGTCGCCGAGGGTGAACATGGTGTTGACGTCGTTGGGGTAGACCTCCAGCGCGAGTGAGTTCGTGCCGGCGGCCAGCAGCTTGGTGACGTCGAAGGTGTAGCGGGTGAAGTCACCGGTCACAGTGGACTGGGTGGCGATCTCGTGCCCGTTCACCCAGACGTCCGCCTGGCCGACGATGCCGTTGATGGTGAGCCGGGCGTCCTGGCCGGGCCTGAGGTGCTGGCTGAAGTTGGTCCGGAACCACCACGGCTTCTCGAACTGCGGCACGGTTTCCTTGCCGACCGCGTCCTCGTAGCCGAAGCAGGTGCGCATGTTGTCGGCGTAGAACACGTTGGGGCAGGCGCCGTTCTGCAGCAGCGCGTTGATCTCGGTGCCCGGCGCGCCGGCGTCGTCCGGTTTGACCGACAGCCAGCCGGAGGTGTTGAAGCTAGGCGCGGAGATCACCGCACCGCCCTGCGTCGCGGTCGCGCTGGTCAGCACCTTCCAGCCGTCGCTGACGCCGAGAGTGGTCAGCCCGCGCGGTGCCTGGCCGCTTGCCGCGACCCCGGTGGTGACGCCGATCGGCGTCGCGTCGGCCGAGCCGCTGCCCTGATCGGCCAGGCCGTTGGAGGCGGTTGCCGACGGCACGCCCAACGCGAGGGCGACCACCAGCGCGGTGCCCATCGCGGCGAGCCCAAAGCCCACACGTCGCTTCATGACCAGCCACATCCCACCTGCGGCACCGCCGCGCCCGCCGAGAGCAACACCGAAGACAACCGGCATAATTTGTATGCCTGCCTTACATACGGCGTCAAGGGTTCAGTGGGTTATTGCTCAAGCTTCGTGACCTGCGGATTGGCCGACCGCGCCGCGAACTGGTCCGGTTTGTCAGGGCGTGAGCTGGGCGAGTACGGCATCTCGGGCGCGGTCGAGGCCTGCGGCCAGTGCGCCGAGGACCACATTGTCCCGACCGAGCGCCGACATCTCGATCGGCGGCGGAGCCAGCGCGAGCAGTTCGGCAAGGCGCGCCTTGACCGGTTCGAGCAGTACGTCGGCATTGCTGCCGACGCCGCCGCCGAGCACGATCAGGCCGGGGTCGAGCATGGCAATGATCGCGGCAAGCGCCCGCGCGATGTGATCGGCCTCCGCCGCGACGGCTCGCACCGCGGCCGGCTGCTCCTGCCGGGCGGCCTCGAAGACCTGCTCGGCGGTGGTCACTGTCATCCCGCACTCCCGCGCGGTAGCCACAACGCCCTCGGCCGAGGCGACGGTCTCCAGGATGCCGTGCTGGCGGGCATCCGCCGCGCTGCCGACCTTCACCGGTACCGGCCCCTGGTCGCCGACCGGCAGGAAGGAGATCTCCCCCGCCCTGCCGTTCGCGCCCCGGTAGAGCCTGCCGTCGATGACGATGCCCATCCCGACGCCGGTGCCGACCGAGACGAACACGAAGTTGCCGACATTGGCACCGAGGCCGTAGGCCTGCTCGGCAAGGGTGGCGAGGTTGACGTCGTTGTCGATGGAGAACCGC
This sequence comes from Pseudonocardiaceae bacterium, assembly GCA_036268955.1. Taxonomy (GTDB): domain Bacteria; phylum Actinomycetota; class Actinomycetes; order Mycobacteriales; family Pseudonocardiaceae; genus CAJCJE01. The sequence goes on along the minus strand of DATATE010000252.1, from coordinate 34,915 downwards.
TCGCCGAGCGCGCCGCGCAGCGCCCGCACCGAACCAGGGCGGTCGAGGCCGGGCAGGTTGGGCGCGGCGTTGATGCGCTGGGACTCCGGCTCGTAGAAACCGGGGATGCCCAACACGGTGTGCGTGACGTCGGCGAAGGTCAGGCCAGCCTTGACCGGCACGCTCCTTGCCAGCTCCAGCACCTGCGCGACCAGCGTGTCCGCGCTGCGCGCCTTCACCCGCTCGTCGTAGCGGACCACGATCTGGCCCGCGAGATCGGCGATGGCCACCCGAATCCAGGAGGCGCCGACATCGACGGCGAGGGCGCAGCCCGCGTCCGGCTTGATCTCATACAGCCGAGGCGCCCGGCCGACCTGGCCGACCCGGTGCCCGACATGCCGCAGCAGGCCCGCGCGTTCGAGGCTGCCGAGAGCGAGGCCGATCGTCGGCTTGGACAGCCCGGTCGCCGCGACCAGCTGTGAGGCGGAGACCTGGCCGAGCTGGCGAGTGCGCTGGTAGACGGCGCGCTCGTTCATGATCCGCACCACCGCGGTGGTGTTGGCCACCGCGCTGTCGGTCATCGCGCCGTCCGGTACAACCCCTTCCGGCGCAACACCCTCCATGCCCGAACCGTCCGAACCCGACACCGAAGCGCCCGATCCCGGTGCGGGCAGGCCGTCCGGCACGACGCCCGCCGGCACGACGCCCGCCGAACCCTGGCCAGTTGGCTCCGGGCCGTCGGTCGTCCTGCCATTCGGTGTCGTCTTAGCCACCGCCGCGCTCCTCCCTGGCCGGCTCGGCGCCTGGAACCGGCGAAAGTCGGCACCCACCTAATGCCTGCATCACGGCCATTAAACAGCCAACCTGCCGATTAGGTGGCGACTCGCCGATAGCGAGATCATCAGCGGCGCGCTTCGGTGGCCCAGATCACCCGAGCGCGCGGCAATCGACCGCCCAGCCACAGCGCGGGGCGGTCCTTTCCGGGAGGTCAGCCGGTGCCGCGCGCGGAGGTGGAGCGTTTGGGTGGCAGCGGAAAGAACCCGCTCGTCCTGCGCACGTAGTCGGCATAGGCCGGCCGCCGAGCGAGCATGGCGCGTTCCAGGATCGGTTTGCCACTGCCCCTGGCCAGCAGCGCGGTCATCACCAGCGGCGCGAACACGGTCGCGACCCCGGCCCAGCTGTGGCAGGCCAGCAGGTACAGCCCCCACCAGACACAGGCGTCGCCGAAATAGTTCGGATGCCGGGTATAGCGCCACAAGCCCTGATCGAGCACGGTGCCCTTGTTCGACGGATCGGCCTTGAACCGGCGCAGCTGCGCGTCGCCGATGCCCTCGAAGCCGATGCCGACCAGCCAGACCGCGACCCCGATCCAGCCGAGCACGCCCAGCCCGCCGCGCGCGTACTGCGCGGCCTGCACCGGCAGCGAGATCAGCCACATCAGTACGGCCTGCACCAGATACACCCTGGTCAGCATGTATCTGCCGGGCGCGTCACCGGCCTTGCGAACCATGGCCGCGTACCGGGCGTCCTCACCCTGATGCGCGTTGCGGGTATGGATGTGGATGGACAGCCGCAGGCCCCACACCACGGTCAGCGCGGTCACCAGCAACCGGCCGGCAAGCTCGCCGTGTCCGGTCGACAGGCCGAGGCCGACCAGCGCGATCACCGCGAAACCCAGCCCCCACAGGCTGTCGATGGTGTCGTAACGGCCGCGTACACGGGCCAGCAAGAAGGTCGCCGCGATCAACGCGAGGGCGACGCCGAGCGTGATCCCCGCGTTGATCGCGAGCGAACCGAGATCGCTGCTACCCATCAGTGGCCGGTGGTCGAGCGCGCGGGCGGCGCGGCAGGAGAAAGAAAGGCCCTTGTCGGCGGCATCTCGCTGCGGCCCTGCGCCGTGGTCCGTACCGCCAGGATCTGGTCTACGCCCATCCGGTTCTCCTCGAACGCCAGCGCACCACCGGCCATGTACAGCCGCCAGACCCGCACCTGGCCGGCGCCGGCCAGCGCGGTCAGCTGCTGTGCCCTTCGGTCGATGGTCTCACCCCAGGCTCGGATCGTCCTGGTGTAGTGCTCACGCATCGCCTCGACGTCGCGCACCTCGAAACCGGCGCCGCTGAGGTGGTCGAGGGTGCGGCCGAGCGGTCGCATGGTCATGTCCGGCGCGATGTAGCCCTCGATGAACGCGCCGCCGCCGGGGGCGACCGCGCCGCGCGACATCTGCTGCAACAGCAGCCGACCGGTCGGCTTGAGCATCCGGTACAGGGTTGCCGCGTACTCGGGATAGTTCTCCTCGCCGACGTGCTCACCCATCTCGATCGAGGACACCGCGTCGAAGGGGTCCCCGGTGATCTCCCGGTAGTCCTGCAACCGGACCTCGACCCGGTCGCCGAGGCCGAGTTCGGTGACGCGGGCGCGGTCGAACTCGGCCTGCTGGCGGGAAAGGGTGACCCCGGTGGCGTGCACGCCGTAGTGCGCTGCCGCGTGGATGATCAGCGAACCCCAGCCGCAGCCGACGTCCAGCAGTCGCATCCCCGGTCGCAGTTGCAGCTTGCGGCAGATCAGGTCCAGCTTGTCGCGCTGGGCGTCGGTGAGCGTGTAGTCCGGGTCATCGGAGGTCCAGTAGCCGCAGGAGTAGGCCATCTGCGGATCGAGGACGGTCCGGTAGAAGTCGTTGCCGAGGTCGTAGTGGTGCGAGATGGCGGCCCGGTCGCGCCGCCGGGTGTGCAGGCCGCCGGACAGCCGCGCCTCCTCGGCCGGTGGCCGGGGCCGGGGACCCAGCACTCCCAACCGCGCCGCGGTGCGCAGCGCCGAGAACCATTCGCCGGCACTGAGCTTCGGCAGGCGCGCGCCGCCGAGGTTGTGCTCCTGCGCCTTGCGCACCATCGCCCAGAACCGCCGCAGCCCGTCGGTCAGCTCGCCCTGCACCTCGATGTCGCCGGAGACGTAAGCCCTGGCAAGGCCGAGTTCGTTCGGGTTCCACAGCAGCCTGCGCAGCGCCCGCCGCGAGCGCAGTACCAGCTGCGGCCCATCGGTCGGCCCCGCGACGCTGCCGTCCCAGGCGCGGATGCCGACCGGCGGCTCCGCGCCGAGGAACTGGACGAGCAAGTCGGCGAGCGTGGGTGCGACGCCCCTCGAACTGGCCATGAAAAACCCCTTCCACACGTCTCTGCCGGGCCTTCGGCGCCCGACCACCGCTGGCTTGCCGACGACCCTCGTGCGTGACCTGAGTCACATCAAGCCACCTTGGTCCGGGACTACGCCGAATGCCCACCGTGCCCGTGCCCAACACCCGTGCTGACCAGCACTCCACCAGGACCGACAGGACTGCGATGCACCGTGAACGAGTAGCCGTGATCGGCAGCGGCGTAGCGGGCCTCACCGCCGCCTATCTGTTGCAACGGCGCTACGAGGTGCTGCTGTTCGAGGCCGACGACCGGCTCGGCGGCCACGCGCACACCCACGACGTGCTCACCCCTGACGGCCGCACCATCGCGGTGGACACCGGTTTCATCGTGCACAACCGCAAGACCTACCCGAACCTGCTGCGCCTGTTCGGCGAACTGGGCGTGCGCGTCAAGGACGCCGAGATGTCGATGAGCGTCCGCTGCGAGGGCTGCGGCCTCGAATACGCCGGTGCGCGGCGACTGGGCGGCCTGTTCGCGCAGCCGGCCAATCTGCTTCGGCCGCGCTACCTGCGGATGCTCGGCGAGATCCTCCGGTTCCACCGGCACGCCCGCAGGCTGCTGGCCGAACCGGACACCGGTGACACCACCCTCGGCGCCTTCCTCGCCATCGGCGGCTACTCCCGCTATTTCGTCGACCACTTCGTGCTCCCGGTGGTCTCCGCCGTCTGGTCCGCCGACCGCGAGACCGCCAAGCAGTACCCGGCGCGCTACCTGTTCACCTTCCTCAACCACCACGGCATGCTGTCCATCGGCGGCTCGCCGATCTGGCGCACGGTCGTCGGCGGTTCCCGCGGCTATGTCGACCTCGCCGTGAAGAATCTGACCGCGATACACCTGAGCAGTCCGGTTCGGACCCTCCGCCGCACCGCCGACGGCATCGAACTCATCGACGAGACCGACCAGCGGCACCTGCTCGACCGGGTCGTCGTCGCCACCCACCCCGACCAGGCCCTGCGCCTGCTCGCCGAACCGACCGAGGCCGAGGCGGCCGTGCTCGGTGCCTTCCGCTACTCGCGCAACGAAACCTGCCTGCACCGCGATCCCGCGCTGCTGCCGAAGGCACCGGGCGCGAGGGCCAGCTGGAACTACTACAAACCCGCCTGCCACGCCGAGTCCGACAAGGTGCTGGTCAGCTATGACATGAACCGGCTGATGCGCCTCGGCGAACCGGGTGAGTACGTCGTCACGCTCAACGCGACCGACCGCATCAGCCCGGCCAACCGGCTGGCCACCACGGTCTACGAGCATCCGATCTACACCCCGGAATCGGTTGCCGCGCAACGTGAACTGCCCGGTCTCAACGACGGCAGGATCGCCTTCGCGGGCGCCTACCACGGCTGGGGCTTCCACGAGGACGGCTGCGCCGCGGGTGTCCGCGCCGCCGAGTCACTTGGCGTGCGCTGGTGACCGCATGACGACCAGACAACAGCACGCGACCGCGCGGGACCGCACCGCCCACCACGCGCCCGCCCTCTACGACGCGGTGGTCACCCACGTCCGGCGGGAGAAACTGAAACGCAGCTTCAGCCATCCGGTCTACCTGTGGCTGGTCGACCTCGACCACCTCCCCCGGCTCCCCCGCCCGCTGCGCCCGTTCGCCCGGTTCAGCTCGGCCGACCATCTCGGCTCGCCGGGCCGCAGCATCCGAGACAACCTCGACAACTGGCTGGCCACCAAGGGCATCGACCTGCACGGCGGCACCGTCCTGATGCTGGCCAACGCGCGCGTACTCGGCTACGTCTTCAACCCCATCACCCTCTACTGGTGCCACACCCCGGACGGCGAGCAGCGCTGCGTGGTCGCCGAGGTGCACAACACCTACGGCGAACGCCACTGCTACCTGCTCGACCCCGACCGACACGGCAATGCCCTGGTGGCCAAGGACTTCTACGTCTCCCCCTTCCTCACCGTGGCCGGCGACTACCGGATGAGCGTGCCGCGACCCGACGAGCGTCTTGCCATCACCGTCTCGCTGCGCCAGGGCGGCGCCACCCCACTCACCGCCGTGCTGCGCGGCACCCGCCGACCGGCCGGCCCTGCCGCGCTGGCCGGCATGCTGCTGCGCCGCCCGCTGCTGCCGCAGCGCATCTCCGCATTGATCCGCGCGCACGGGATTTTCCTGTGGCTGCGCGGAATCCCGATCATTCCCCGCACACCGCACCAACCGCAGGAGGGCGTCCAATGAGCGTCGAAGAACAGCGTCAGACCGCACCCGCCCCTTTCCTCGCCCGCTCGGCAGGTACCGCATCGGTCGCGACCGCACGGCCGTGGGCCGATCTGCACATCGTGCCGAACTCACCCCTGCGCGCCTTCGCCGCCGAACGGCTGTTCCGCTTCGTCGCGAACAAACTGCCCGTCCGCGTCGCCATGCCGGACGGCACCCGGCTCGGTGCCGGCGACAGCGGTTCACCGCTGATGCGCGTCATCCGGCCGAGGGCCTTCTTCCACCGGCTGGGCGTCGACGCCAAGATCGGCTTCGGTGAGTCCTACATGGCCGGTGACTGGACCAGCAACGCCCTCGCCGACCTGCTGACCCCGTTCGCGCAGCGGATGGCCGTCCTCGTCCCGCCGCCGTTGCAGGTCCTGCGCCAATGGGTCGACGCGCGGCAGCCGCACACCGAGCGCAACACCGTGGACGGCGCGCGGGAGAACATCCACCGGCACTACGACCTGTCCAACGACCTGTTCACCGCGTTCCTCGACGAGACCATGACCTACTCGGCAGGCTGGTTCGCGCCCGGCTCGACCGATCTTGCCGACGCCCAGCGCCGCAAGATCGACGCCATCCTCGACCTTGCCGGGGTCCGGGCCGGCAGCAGGGTGCTGGAGATCGGCACCGGCTGGGGCGAACTCGCCCTGCGCGCCGCCGCGCGCGGCGCGCGGGTCACCTCGCTGACCATCTCGGTGGAACAGCGCAACCTGGCCATCCGCCGCGTTGCCGAGGCCGGTCTCGCCGACCGCGTCGACGTCCAGCTGCGCGACTACCGCCTCGCCGAGGGCCGGTTCGACGCGGTGGTCAGCGTCGAGATGATCGAGGCCGTCGGCGAGGAGTACTGGCCGACCTACTTCGCCACCATCGACCGGCTACTGGTGCCGGGCGGCCGGGTCGGCCTCCAGGCCATCACCATGCCGCACGACCGGATGCTGGCCACCCGCAAGTCCTACACCTGGATTCACAAGTACATCTTCCCCGGCGGCCTGTGCCTTTCCGTGCCGTCGATCGAGCACAACGTCGCCGACCACACCAGCCTGCACATCACCCAGCGCCGCGAACTCGGCGACCACTACGCGACAACGCTTCGCCTGTGGCGCCAGCGTTTCCTGGATGCCTGGCCGCAGGTCGAGCGCTACGGCTTCGACGACACCTTCCGCAGGATGTGGGAGTTCTACCTCGCGTACTCCGAGGCCGGCTTCCGGGGCCGATACCTCGACGTCTGGCAGTTCGGTATGATCAAGTCCGCCTGATCGCCGATACCGGGGCGCGGCCTCACAGCTGTTCGAGGCCGCGGTCGATGACGCCGTGTTCGTAGGCGAAGATGACCGCGTGCACTCGATCGCGTAGGTCGAGCTTGTTCAGCAGGTTCGCGACATGCGTCTTCACCGTGTGATCGGTGATGTGCAGCGTGGTCGCGATGTCCGTATTGGACAGTCCACGCGCGACGAGATGCAGCACCTCGCGCTCGCGGTTGGTGAGCAGGCCGACCGGGTTGCCGGCACGGCGCGACTGGGCGGGACGATCGTGCGCGAACAGGCCGATCAGCCGACGGGTGACCGAAGGCGCGAGCAGCGCGTCACCGGCCGCGACGGACCTGATCCCGGAGATGAGATCTTCCGGTCGGGCGTCCTTGAGCAGGAACCCGCTCGCGCCCGCGGCGAGTGCGTTGAACACGTACTCGTCCTGGTCGTATGTCGTCAGCACGAGCACCCGCGGCGCCCGTTCGCCCGCGGTGATGCGCTGGGTCGCGGTGATGCCGTCCGTGCCGGGCATCCTGATGTCCATCAGCACGACGTTCGGACGCCACCGGCCGGCCGCCACGATCGCGGCGGCACCGTCGGTCGCGTCGCCGACGATCTCGATGTCGGCCTGGGTACTGAGCAAGGTTCGGACGCCGGCGCGAACCAGCGGCTGGTCGTCGCAGATCAGGACGCGCACGCTCACCGAAGCAGCTCCGGCACGGGATGGGAGGCCAGGACGTTGACGGCCTCGTCGGGCACGGGGAGCGTCGCGTGCAACCGGAAACCGCCGTCGGGCAACGGACCCACCTGCAACCGGCCGCCGTACTGGTGCACCCGCTCCCGAACACCGACCAGACCGTGGCCGCCCGCCCCGGCCGGCGGTTGCTGGCGTGCCGGCCCGACATCGGTGATCATGATCTCCAGGGTCGCGGCCTCGCGATGGAACGCCACCTCGACCGTGCGCGCCGCCGAGTGACGGGCGACGTTGGCCAGTCCCTCCTGGACGATCCGGTAGGCGGTGAGGTCGAGACCGCCGGGCAGCGGACCGGCAGCACCGGTGATGGTGACGGTCAGGCCGGCCGGCCCCATCCGGCTCGCGAGTTCGGGCAGCTGGGCGAGCCCTGGCAGCGGAGCCACGCCACCAGGGGTGGATCGGATCACGCCGAGAGCCTGCCGGATCTCGATCATGGCCTGGCGCGCCGCGGTCTCGATCGCGGCGAGCGTGCCGGCATCGGGATGGTGGCCGGCCTCGGCCAGCATTCGGGCCGTGCCGGCCTGCAAGGTGACCACGCTGATGTGGTGGGCGGTGATGTCGTGCAACTCACGGGCGATCCGCGCTCGTTCCTCCGCGGCGACGGCCCGGTCGTGTTCGGCGGCCTCGGCACGTCCCGCCGCCAGCCGCACGGCAGCGGTCTCGCTCCGAGCGTGTACGACATCGCCCAGCATCCAGGTCGTGACCAGGGCGAGCCCGGCGACCAGCACGTTGCGTACCGCGTCCCACTGGTTACCGCTGCCGATCCCCTCGTACGGCTGGCGACCCGAGACGACCCACCACATCACCACAAGGACCAGGACGAGCGCTGATACGCCGATGATCCGCTTGCTGCGGGGGACCCCGTAACGCGCCACCGTGTAGACCGAGACGAGCATGGCCGGCCACACCAGCAGCGTCGCCGCCGTGATCTGGTGCGGGAAACCGAACGGGTCGGTGTTGTTTCCCGCGCCGAGCAGCAGCAGGCCGACGCCCATCGTGATCAGCAGGACCGTCAGCGGATGCTGCCGGCGCCAGGCCGTCGACAAGGTCAACACCGCGCCCAGTATCGCGGCCACGAGATTGACCGCGGGGCGAGAATCGAGCACACCGAACGAACCGATGAAGTGCGGCACCTCGAACAGCACGCACAGACCCAACGCCAGCAGACGATCGCCGGGCGAGCGCACCAGCCTGGGTGAGACAACACTGCCGTTGCCTGGCCGGCCGGCGTCGGTGATCACGGCCTACACCCTACGCGGCCGGAGTGCCGACCGCGTCAGCCTCGCGGAGTACCTGAACTCACTCCTGAGAGTGAGATCATCATCCCGACGACCGAGCCAAGGACCGCTCCGCGCGGCGATGTGCCGGCAGCGCGGAATTCCTAACGTGATCGTGTGAGCCCACACCGTCCGATCACGCCGCCGACGACCCCGACCACCGCACCCGGTCAGGGCCGACGGCCGGAATCCGCCGGGCCGACGCCCCGGCCACCTGTCCGGGAACGAGGCCGGATCCGCCTCCCCGATCGTCTCCCTGATCGCCACCGCCTGACGGCCGCGCTGGTCACGCTGCTCGCCAGGAGGAGCCTCTGGCTGGAGCCGGAGTTGGCCGGACTGTCCGAACTGGTCCGACCGGGCGACGTCTGCGTCGACGTCGGTGCCGCCGCCGGGCTGTACACGCTGACGCTGTCCCAGCTGACCGGACCGACCGGCCAGGTGCACAGCGTCGAGCCGCTGTCCTTCGCCCACCCCGCGTGGTCTCGACTGCTCGGCGCCCACGACCGACCGAACGTGGCCCGCCACACGCTGGCGCTGTCCGCGGAGCCGGGCGAGACCACGCTCAGCGTCCCGATCGGCAGGCTCGGGCCCGTCACCGGCAGGTCCTTCCTGACCTGGCAGACCGACGGCCTCGGCTCCAACGCCGAGTTCCGCGCCCACGCCGACGTTCTCGTGCCCGTCGACACGCTCGACCGGCTGTGCCAGCGCGCGGCCCCGACCCGTCTCGACTTCGTCAAGATCGACGTGGAGGGCGCGGAACTGCATGTCCTGCGCGGTGGCGCGCACACCATCGAGACGTTCCGGCCCAACCTGCTGCTCGAAATCGAGGCTCGGCACGTCGCCCGTTACCGCTACACGGTCCAGGACGTGACCCAATGGCTGACCAGCCGCGGCTACACCATGCACATCTGGCAGCACGGCTGGCAGCCCACCGCCGTGGTGTGCCCGCACGCCCGCAACTACCTGTTCCGCCCACCCGCGCGGCAGCGGTGACGCTGAGCATGACGCGGCCGGGTGTGTGGCGAGGCAGCCAGGCCACCCGTGCCGGCCTGGTGCTGCGCCGGGCGTCGATCATCCTTGCCGCGCTGGTGGCGGCCGTCGCGGTGCTATTCTGGCTCACCGGCAGGCCGCTCGGCCTCGACTCCTCGGTGTACCGGGCCGGGGCGCTGGCCGTGCTGCACGGCAGACCCCTGTACACGACGCTGCCGTTCCTACCGTCCTGGGCCACCGGGATGCCCTTCACGTATCCCCCGGTGGCCGCGCTGGTGTTCGTGCCGCTGGCCTGGCTGCCCGCGCAGCTGTTCTGGGGAGCGCTGGCAGTCGCCTCGATCCTGGTCCTCGGCCTGGTGCTGGCAACCGGCATCGGGGCACGGGCGAACCGCTGGCCAACTGCGGCCATCGTGGCGGTCGGTGCCGGATCGCTTGCCCTGGAGCCGGTCTGGCGCGGGATCGGCTTCGGTCAGATCGACGCGCTGCTGATGGCCATGGTGGTGCTGGACGTGGTGGTGCTGCCGGCGTCGCCTCGGCGCGGTGTCCTGATCGGACTCGCGGCAGCGATCAAGCTGACGCCGCTGGTTTTCGTCCTGCACCTGTTCATCACGGGACGCCGCACCGACGCCCTGCGCGCGCTGGGCACATTCGCCGGGCTCACCACACTGAGCCTGATCGTGCTGCCCGCCGACTCGATCCGGTACTGGAGCACCCAGGTACTCGGTGGTCCGCTGTTCGGTACGAACCCGGCCACGAGCAGCGCCCAGGTGGCCGACCAGTCGTTGAACGGACTGATCGAGCGCCTCTCCGACCGGGCAGGTTGGGCCTTCCCGGCCGCCGTCCTGCTCGGTCTCGCCCTGCTCGCCGTGGTCGTGCCGGTGGTCCGCCGACTGGCCGCGCGCGGCGCGCGCCTGGAAGCGCTGCTCGTCAGTGCCGGATACGGCCTGCTGGTCAGCCCGATCTCCTGGACCCACCACTGGGTATGGGTCGTCCCGCTGTTCGGGCTGCTGGTGGCCCGAGCGGTGGCCAGCGGCCGGTTCTGGTGGCTCGCCGCGTTCTGCGCCGTGTTCACCGGCTGGTTCCAGCTCGCCGTACCGCATGGCGACAACGACGAATTACGGTGGACCTTCCCACAGTCCATTGTCGGCAACGCCTATGTGCTCGCCGCCCTCGTCGTCGTGCTGCTGCTCTACTGGCGGATCGGACGAGCACCCAGGCCGACGGACCGCATCAGCGAACCGGCCGAAGGAATCGAAGGTGTCCCCACCGCACCGTGAACTCGCGGGTTGTGGCAGCCCCGACCGTCAGTCCCGCACCTCTGACTTCCTCGTCGCGGTAGCGGTCAGACGACCAGCCGGGACCCGAGCACCTCGCCGACAAGGGCGAGTAGGCCGAGCGCGCCGGCCAGGACCAGCGGCAGCAGCGCCTGAAACCGCGACGGCCCCCAGACAAGGCCTGGCCGGGACCGCGCGAGCGCGAGCACCCCGAGCGCCAGGTATCCGCCGGTCAGCACGAGTGCCATCAGCAGCAGCGACATGGCGGCCAGGATGTAGGCGACGGTCTTGGCCGCCACCACCGACGCGGTTTCCCCGTCCGAGTGCAACCGGACCTGATAGCTGGTGTTGGGGTCGAGCAGGTTGGTGCCCTCGACCGTGGCGAAAACCTGCTTGCCGTTCGCACCGGCCGGCGTGAACTGGCCGGAGCAGGAATTCAGCGCATCGCTCGTGTCGCAGGACACCTGGGACAGCGTCCCCTCGGTCCCGCTCCAGCCGGCCCGGTACGGCAGCTCAACGCTCACGCTGACGAAGAGGATCGCGGATATCGCGAAAGAGACGAGCAGGCCGGTACACATCCAGGCCTGCCCGAACCTGCTCGGCGGCATCCGCACCCAGCGCCAGCCGGTCCTGCTCACGTTCTGCCGCGCCTGTCCCGGCGGGGACAGGAACCCACCGCCCAACGATCCGGAACCCGGACCATCCATCACTGCCCACTTCCGCTAGAAACTGAGGCTGGCGGCGACAATCCAGCCGGCAATGGCCAACACGATGAACAGGCCGGCGAGACAGGCCGGCAGCAGGCCGACGAACTTCGACGGCTTGCGGAACCTGCCGAGCCGTCGGCGGATGAACATGATGAGGCCGAGGACGAGGTATCCGCCGAGGAAGGAGAGTATCGCGAGGGTGCCGGCCATGCCGGCCAGCAGGTAGACGACGGTCTTGCTGCCGACCACGGACACGGTCTGCCCGTCGGGTTGCAGTCGGGCCGGATAGCCACGGTTGCCGTCGAAGTAGTTGCTGCCCTCGATCGTCACGGCGACCGGCGGCGTCGAGCCCCCGGTTTGCCGGAATTCGCCGTCACAGACGAGATGCGTGCTCTTACCGGAGCCCTCGGTCTCGCAGAACACTGCCGACACCGTCCCCGGTACCCCGGACCAGCCTGCCCGGTACGGCAACTCCTCGACCTGGCTGACCAGGAACACGATGAGCAGGACGACCATGCCGAGGAACATCAGCAGCCCGAAGGTCTGAGCTACCTTTCCGTCCCGCTTGCGCCCCTGACGCCCGAAGCCCGCGCGCAGGTTCCGGTCGGTGAGTTTCGGCACCGGAACCGGCGCTCCGCTCCCCCCGAACGGTGACCCTGATCCTCGACGACGGCCGACCACCACGTTCCTCCCTGGCACCGCTGACGAGACCGGTCCCCCCCATCGCGGCGCCGGCCAGCATAGCCGCCGGGCCGGGGCCACGTTGGTGGTTCGGGGACAGTCCCGTCGAACAGGAAGGCGCCTCAGGCGGGGACGGCGAAGTGCACGATCGGCGCGCTGGTCGGTTGCGGGGAGCCGCCGGCCGGTTCGATGGTGATGCCGACCTGTTGGGCACTGCCGAGGTCGGACACGCTCAGCGTGCCGGCGCTGCCGTTGCCGAGGACGCCGAGGGAATGGAAGCCAGCCGGGCCGATGCCCCAGGCCTGATAGGTCTTGTTCGCGGGCTGCACCGGCATGTGCTCGGTGACCAGCACGCTCTTGCCGAGTTCGTGCGAGGTCAGCAGCGTCGCCGAGCCGCCGTCCGCGCTGCCGGAGGCGGTGCGCACGTCCGGGGCGGCGAGCAGTTGGGTGATCGGCGCGTACTGCGCCTTGGCCTGGCTGAGTTGACCCTGAGCGGTGTGCAGTTGGTTGTCGGTGTTGATGGCGACCGCGCCGAAGGCACCGGCGACCAGCACCGCGACCACGGCGGCCGCGAGACTGATTCGGACTGTCCACTTGCGACGACGGGCGAACCGGGGGTCGGCATCGGACCCGACGGCGCGCAAACCGCCGGGAGTGTCCTGCCGGGTGCGGCTGATCTCGACGAGTACGCGCTGCTTCAGGTTTTCCGGTGGCGTCAGCGCGACGGCCGCACCGAGTCGGGCCGCGGTGGCGCGGAGTTCGGCGACCTCGTGCGAGCAGGCGGAACATTCCGCGAGGTGCAGTTCGAAGGCCGCACGCTCGTCGGCGTCGAGAGCGTCGAGGGCGTAGGCCCCGGTCAGGGTATGCACGTCCGGGCTCATCCCGTCACCCCCAGGCAGTCGCGCAGGCGGATCAGCCCGTCACGGAGTCGTGTCTTGATCGTGCCGAGCGGTGTGTCGAGCAGTTCGGCGACCTCGCGGTAAGTATTTCCGTTGTAGTAGGCCAGCACAATCGACTGACGCTGTAGGTCGGTCAGCCCGGAAATGCAGCGGCGGACCTGTTCGCTTTCCAACCGGGTGGTCACCTCCTCGGCAACCTGATCGAACTCCCGGTCGTTGGACATCGCGGCGACCCGCTGGTCACGGTCGGTCGATGCCTGCGCGGACCGTACCCGGTCGACGGCTCTGCGGTGCGCGAGGGTCATCGCCCAGTTCAGCGCGCTGCCCCGGTCCGGGGTGTAGCGGGAAGCGGTTCGCCAGAGTTCGACGAGTACCTCCTGGGTGACCTCCTCGGACTGGGCGTGGTCGCGGACGATGCGGCGGACGAGGCCGAAGATCGGGCCGGCGATCAGGCCGTAGAGCTGCTCGAAGGCGCTCTCGCTCCCCCGCGCGACAGCGACGAGCAGCTCCTCGGCCGTCGGACTCGGCGCGCCGGCGCCGTCAACCGCGCTCCGGCGCAGTGGCCGAACCGAGTCATTCATCCGTGGGCCCCTCTCAGCTCACATCCGCGCACGTCGACAGCGAGCATCGCGTCGACAGTGGGCATTCGGAGCCCGGCCCACCGCGGATTGTCGATCGCCACAACTACTCAACGTAGTCGCCGATCAGTCGAGGGTATACGCACGACGCGCGTTCGCGGCGGTGACGAGCGCGGTGATTCGCGCGGCGTCCGTTGTGGAGAGTTCGCCGGCGTCGATTCCGGTGCTCAGGAACCGGGAAAGGCCACGCCGGAACAGCAGCGTGCCGAGATGATAGAACTCGGCGAGGCCGAAGGCGTCCGTGGCGAACAGGAACTTGCCGAACGGGGCAAGCTCCACGGCTTCCGCGATCACCGCGTCGGCGCGGAATCCGACGTTGTGCACGCACAGGCTGAGATCGAAGAAGACGTGCGGGAAGACTTGGGCCAGATAGCCGGCGTGCCGGTGATACGGGTAGTTGTGCAGCAGCAGAATGGGCACGCCGGTCGGTGCGGTGGCGCGCAGCAGGTCGGTCAGCAGCAGCGGATCGCAGCGGTGCAGGTCGACGTCGGAGTCGCCGTAGCCGACGTGGAACTGGACGGGCAGTCGCAGGTCGATGCCGGCCCAGATGAGGAAGCGGTGCAGCACCGGGTTGGCCAGTCGCGGTGTGCCGGTGGCCAGCCAGTCGCCTGCCGCGGCCCGGACCTCGTCCTCGGCGGGCCGCTCGCCAGCGAGGTCGAGGCCGACCCGATAGGCCGCGATGGACTTGCAGCCGACCGCCCCCGCTGCTCGCTTTTCCAGTTCGGTCCGGAATTCCTCGGCGAAACCGGCGGCGCTGACACCGGCTCGGGCGAGGTCCTCGGCAACGGTTTCCAGTCGGACGATCCGTTCGGTGCGGGCACCGGCGAGGGTGCCGAGTTCACCGGGACTGGTGAGTTCCGCCGCGCGGAAACCCTCGTCGACGAGATATGTGTCGGTGCCGGTTGTCCGCAGGAACCGCCGGTTGACCTCGACGGCGCCGAGTTCGGCGCGCCGGGCCAGATAGTCGTCGGGTTCGGCGAGCGGGGGCAGGTCGAGGACGGGTGCGCACCAGCGGCGCACGGCAAGGCCGATGAGCGAGTCGAACAGGCTGGTGCCCAGCGGGCTGACGGCGTCGGCCTCGGTGAGGAGGGCCTCGAAGGCGGGCCGGTCGAGGTCGGTGCCGATCAGGCCGTGGCAGTGGTGGTCGACCAGTCGGGCCAGCGCCACGCACGGCAACAGGCCCTCGGTGGGATCGGAGTTGCTCATGTCGACTCCGCCGACGCCATTGTCGCCAGTCGGCTGCCCATCCGCCGGGCGAAGCGGGGCGCGAGGAGCACGATCATGGTGGCCAGCAACAGAATGCCGCCCGAGACGACCGGGAACCAGCGGGCCGGGCCGCTGGTCGGGTAGGGCACCACATTGGCGTAGACGGTGTAGCCGAGCAGCGCGATGGCGCCGATCGGGAAGATGATCTGCCAGCGCGGCACGGCCATTTTCCGCTGGACGAACACCAACCGGATCGCGCCGATCGTGGTGAGCAGGTAGATCACCAGCAGGATGAGCGTGCCGATGGTGCCCGACCAGGCGAAGGTGTCGGTCGCGGTGGCGCCGAAGGCCAGCGCGCAGAGCAGGATGATCACGGCCGCGATGCCCGCGACACCGGTCGCGGCGACGGCCGGGGTGCCGCGCCGGGACAGCGCGCTGATCCCGCTGGCGGAGGCATCCGAGTTGCCGTCGCGACCGAGGGCGAACAGCAGCCGGGAGCCGCCGACGACACAGGCGAGGCAGCAGCCGAAGGCGCTGATCGCGGCGCCGAGGCTGATCGCCTCACCGACCCAGGAACCGGCGTAGCCGCTGCTGAGCTGGCCGAGCAGCGAGGGCGATGCGGTGAACGCGCTGACCGAGGCGGCGTTGGTGCCGAAGGCCATCATCTCGATCGCGGTGACCACCACGAAGTAGATACCGCCGAAGATCGCGGTGCCCAGGATGGCGCGGGGGATGTTGCGCTTGGGGTCGCGGGTCTCCTCACCGAGTGTGGCCGCCGCTTCGAAACCGCCGAAGGACAGGAAACCGAACACGGCGCCGAGGAACACCCCGGAGGCGCCGGTGCTCGGCGCGAAGGTGAACACCGACAGGGTGAAGTGGTGCCCGTCCGGGGCGGTGCCGCTGATCAGCCGGACCGCGATCACGGCGGTGATCAGCAGGATCAGCGCGATGGTCGCGCCCTCGATACCGAGCAGCAGGCTGGTCGCGCGTTTGGCCGGTACGGCCGCGAGCAGCCAGCAGCCGATCAGCGCGACCGCGACCAGCACGTACGGGCCCCAACTCGGCGGGTTGGGCCAGATCCCGACCTCGCTGAGGAACGCGGTGCCGAGGTTGCCGGCCGCGCAGGAGGTCACCACCGCGTAGAAGGTGTAGGTGCCCAGCAGCCCGATTCCGGCCACGACCCCGGTCCCGGCGCCGAGGGTGGCGCCGACGAAGGCGTACACCGAGCCGGCGTGTTGGTAGTACTGGCAGAGCCGGACGAATCCGTAGGCGACCAGCAGCACTCCGAGCGCGGACAGGAAGAAGGCCAGCGGCACGGCTCGGCCTGCGGCGGTCGCGGTCTGCTGCGGGTTGATGTTGGCGGCCATGCTCGGCGCCATCAGGGCGATGGACAGGCCGACGGCCTGCCAGACGGAGAGGTTTCGGCGCAGCCCGCGTCGCGGCTGCGGCACACCGGTGGCCATGGCGGGCTCCCGTCCTGCGAGGGTGATCGATAGCCTCGCCCGCGCCCAGCGCCGATGGCAAGCCCCGTTCGGACGCTGGACGGTCACCTCGGCGCCCATGATGCGCCCGGCCCGGCGCGCCCCGGTTGACGTCGACCGCCCTGCCCGATAGGCAGGCACCGGCAGGGACATCACTGGTGATCGGGCGAGGGGCAGCAGTGGACGAACAGGATCGCCGGGCGGCCGGCGAACGGGCTCGGGAGTTGCAGCCGGTGCTGGCCGCTCGCGGGGTGGTGAGTGTCGCGGTCACCTGGGTGGACAACAGCGGGATCACCAGGGTGAAGGCGGTACCACTGACCAAACTGGACTCGGCGGCGGCCTGGGGTATCGGCGCGTCACCGGTGTTCGACTCGTTCCTGTTCAACGATCTGCCGATCACCGGGGAACACGCGCCGGGAGTCGTCGGCGACCTCCGGCTGCATCCGGATCTTGAGCAGCTGACCGTGTTGGCCGCGCAGCCCGGCTGGGCCTTGGCCCCGGCCGATCGCTATGACCAGCAGGGAAATCCGCATCCGCAGGATCAGCGGACGCTGGCCAGGAAGGCGACCGAGGCCCTTGCCGAGCTGGGTTTCACCGCGAAGGTCGCGATCGAGGTCGAGTGGGTGATCGGCAGGCCGGACACCGAGGACTTCAGCGCGGCGGTGCGTGGACCGGCCTACGGCATGGCCCGGCTGGTGGAGCGGTCGGACTATCTGCGCGACCTCGTCACCGCCCTTGCCGACCAGGGCGTCGAGCTGGACCAGATCCATCCGGAGTATGCCGGCGGACAGTTCGAGCTGTCGGTCGGCGCGGCCGATCCGGTCCGGGCGGCCGACACGTACGTGCTGGTGCGCGAGACCATTCGCGCGGTGAGTAGCCGACACGAGCTGCGCGCCTCGTTCTCCCCCAAGGTGGTCGCCGACGGCGTCGGCAACGGCGGGCACATTCACCTGAGCGTGTGGGACGGGCAGCGCA
The DNA here is from genome assembly GCA_036268955.1 of Pseudonocardiaceae bacterium. Taxonomy (GTDB): domain Bacteria; phylum Actinomycetota; class Actinomycetes; order Mycobacteriales; family Pseudonocardiaceae; genus CAJCJE01. The sequence continues at coordinate 17,410 of DATATE010000252.1, read as the reverse complement.
ACCTGTTCGCGGGTGGTTCGGGACCGGTCGGCCTCACCGCGACGGCCGAGTCGTTCACCGCCGGCATTCTCGGCCGGTTGCCGGCGCTGTTGGCGGTCGGCGCGCCATCGGTGGCCAGCTACCTGCGGCTGATTCCGCAGCACTGGGCCGGCGCGTTCGCCGCCTGGGGTCTTGAGAACCGGGAAACCGCGCTGCGCATGGTCACCGGGCCGGTGGGCAACCAGGCGTCGGCGGCGAACCTGGAGGTGAAGTGCTTCGACCAGACGGCGAACCCGTATCTGGCCATTGCCGCACTGCTGTTCGCCGGGCTGGCCGGGATCGCCGAGGACGCGAAACTGCCCGAGCCGGTCGATGTCGATCCGGCGACGCTGGGCACCAAGGAGTTGCTGCGGCACGGGATCCGGCCGCTGCCGGCCTCGCTCGCCGAGTCGGTTGCCGCTTTCGAGGCCGACCAGGCACTGACCGAGGCGTTCGGCGTCGAACTGGCCTCGACCATGGTGGATGTCCGCAAGGGCGAGATCGCGCACTTCGCCACGGCCTCACCCGAGCAGGTCGCCGCCGAGCTGCGGTGGGTGCACTGATGCCGGTCCGCGCGCGGGTCGCCCTGGTCACCGGCGGTTCTCGCGGGCTGGGCGCGGTCGTCGCCCGCCGCCTCGCCGAGGACGGTTTCGCGGTCGCGGTGAACAGCCGGCAGAGCGCCGAGGACGTCGTCACCGAGATCCGGCAGGCCGGTGGCATCGCCGAGGCCTTCCCGGCCGATGTCACCGACGAGGCTCAGGTCGACGCCCTCGTCGCCGAGGTCCGGCGACGGCTCGGCCCGGTCGAGGTGCTGGTGTGCAACGCGACCGGGCCGCAACCGGAGGGGCTGCTGGCCGAGGTCGGCTGGGCCGATCATCTCGCGCAGCTGGACTTCTTCGTGAAAAGCCCGGTGCTGTTGCTGCGCGCGGTGCTGGCGGACATGCGCGCGGGCGGATTCGGCCGGATCGTGCAGATCGACTCCGAGGTCGCGCATCGGCCACCGCCCGGCCGCTCGGCGTACGCGACGGCGAAGAACGCGCAGATCGGCCTGATGGTGAGCTGGGCGCGGGAACTCGCACCGGACGGGATCACGGTGAACGCGGTCGCGCCCGGTTTCATCCCGGTCGAACGGCATGCGGACGAGACGCCCGAGTCGATCGCGGCGTATCTGGCCACCGTGCCGGCCGGCAGGATCGGCGTGCCGGCCGACATCGCGCACGCGGTGAGCTTCTTCGCCTCCGAGGGTGCCGGTTTCGTCACCGGTGCGCGCCTCGTCGTCGACGGTGGTCGCCACCTCGGCTGAAGCCGTGGTAAGCACGAGGTAACGGACCTAAGGAGCAGCAGAAGTGTCGGTTACCGTGGCCGTGGCACAGTTTTCCGCCGGGCTGGACAAGGAAGCCAACCGCAAGCTCGTCACCGAGGCGGTCGATGCCGCCGCGGCGGCAGGCGCGCGGCTCGTCGTCGCGCCGGAGTACAGCATGTACTGGGACGCCAAGAATGTCGGCACCGACGACTCGTTCCCCGAACCGCTGGACGGCCCGTTCGTCACCACGCTGCGGGAGACGGCGCGGGCGGCCGGGATCGCGGTGGTGGCCGGGATGACCGAGACCGCGACCGACGACCATCGCCCGTTCAACACACTGGTCGCGATCGGCGCGGACGGTGACCTGCTCGGCACCTACCGGAAGGTGCACCTCTACGACGCGTTCGGGTTCCGCGAATCCGACACCATCCGCCCCGCCGAGATCACCACACCGCTGACCTTCGCCATCGGCGACCTCACCTTCGGCGCGATGACCTGCTACGACCTGCGGTTCCCCGAGATGGCCAGGACGCTGGTCGACGCGGGCACGACCGCGATCATCCTGCCGGCGGCCTGGGTGGCCGGGCCGGCCAAGGAGGACCAGTGGACGACGCTGGTGCGGGCGCGGGCGATCGAGAACACCGCCTACCTGCTGGCCGCCGGCCAGACCGGGCCGTACTGCGCGGGTCAGAGCCTGATCGCCGACCCGATGGGCACCGTGCTCGCCGGAGCCGGTGAGTCGCCCGGTATCGCCGTCGCCACGCTCTCGGCCGACCGGATCGAGGCGGTGCGGGCGAAGAACCCCTCGCTTGCCAACCGCCGATTCCGGGTGGTGCCCGGATAGCCCGCGTTGGGTTGCGCGAAGGTATGAATCGTAGTTCACTACTTCCATGCCCTACCGTCGCACGCCTGCGGTGCAGGCCAAACTGGACGCCTCCCGCGCGGCGATCCTGTGGGCAGCGGTCGCGCTGCTCGCCGAGCACGGCTATGCCGGCTGCTCGGTAGCGGCGGTCGCGGCGCGGGCCGGGGTCGCGACCGGCAGCGTGTACCGGCATTTCCCCAGCAAGACCGAGCTGGTGACGGAGGTCTTCCGGCTCAGCGCGGGCCGCGAGGTCGACGCGGTCGCCGAAGCGGCCGGCCGGCAGGGCACCATCGTCGAGCGGGCCACCTGGGTGGTGGAGACCTTCGCGGGCCGGGCACTGAAGTCGCCGCGACTGGCCTACGCGCTACTGGCCGAACCGGTCGATCCGGCTGTCGACGCGCAGCGGCTGGTGTTCCGCAGGGCCTATCGGGACGTGATCGCGACGGTCATCGCCGACGGGGTCGCCAGCGGCGAGCTACCGCCGCAGAATCCGCAGCTCACCGCCTCGGCCGCGGTGGGCGCGATCGGCGAGGCACTGGTCGGCCCGCTGGCCGCGGGCGCGGCCGAGGTGGACACCGTGCCGTCCCTGGTCCGTTTCATCCTGCGCGCTCTTGGAGGTACCGATGTCGTCGACTCATGAGGTCACCAACCAGGTCCCGCCGCTGGTCGGCCACGACCTCGCGCAGGACGCCACGCTGCTGGCCGGGCTGCACAGGGAGGGCGCCGGCTGGGCCGAACCGGAACTGCACGAGCTGGGCAGGTGCGCGGGTTCCGAGCAGGCGCAGGAGTGGGGTCGGCAGGCCAACGCCAACCCCCCGGTGCTGCGCACCCACGACCGCTACGGCCATCGCATCGACGAGGTCGCCTTCCATCCGGCCTGGCACGACCTGATGACGGTCGCGGTGGAGGCCGGCATCCATGCCGCGCCCTGGCAGGAGACGCAGCCGGGCGGGCATGTGGCGCGGGCGGCGAAGATGTTCGTCTGGAGCCAGGTCGAGGCAGGGCACACCTGTCCGGTCTCGATGACCTACGCGGTCGTTCCCGCGCTGCGCCGCAACGCCGAACTGGCCGCGCGGTTCGAGCCGCGGCTCGCCGCGCGCGACTACGACTTCGGGCTACGCGCGCCGGAGACCAAGCGTGGCCTGATCGCCGGCATGTCGATGACCGAGAAACAGGGCGGTTCGGATGTCCGGACCAACACCACGACCGCGACCCCGGCAGGCGATGGCAGCTACCGGCTGGTCGGGCACAAGTGGTTCACCTCGGCGCCGATGTCGGACCTGTTCCTCACCCTCGCGCAGGCGCCGCAGGGCCTGTCCTGCTTCCTACTCCCCCGTGTTCTGCCGGACGGCAGCCGCAACGAGATCCGGTTGCAGCGACTCAAGGACAAACTGGGCAACAGGTCCAACGCCTCGGCCGAACTGGAGTACGAGGGCGCGCTGGGTTGGCTGGTCGGCGAGGAGGGGCGCGGGGTGGCGACCATCATCGAGATGGTCAACATGACCCGGTTGGACTGCGTGCTCGGCAGCGCGGCCGGGATGCGCGCCGGGGTGCTCGCCGCAACGCACCATGCCCGCCATCGCACGACCTTCGGCCGGAAACTGATCGAGGCGCCACTGATGGCTTCGGTGCTCGCCGACCTGACCATCGAGTCGGAGGCCGCGACAACGGTCGCGATCCGGCTGGCCGGTGCGTCCGACCGGCTGGCCGGCGGCGACCGCCAGGAGGCCGCGTTTCGCCGGCTGGCGCTCGCGGTGACCAAGTACTGGGTGTGCAAACGCGGTCCGGTGCACGCCGGTGAGGCGCTGGAATGCCTCGGCGGCAACGGATACATCGAGGAGTCGGACATGCCCCGGCTCTACCGCGAGGCACCCCTGATGTCGATCTGGGAGGGTTCCGGCAACGTCGCGGCGCTGGACGCGTTGCGCGCCATGGGCAAGCAGCCGGAATCGGTGGAGGCCTACTTCGTCGAGGTCGACCTCGCGGCGGGCGCCGACCACCGGTTGGACGAGGCCGTCGAGCGGCTGCGCAAGGAACTCGCCAACCTCGACGACATCGAGGTTCGGGCCCGGCGGATCGCCGAGTCGATGGCGCTGGTGCTACAGGGTTCGCTGCTGGTCCGGCACGGCGAACCCGCTGTCGCGGACGCGTTCTGCGCCTCCCGGCTCGGTGGCGACTGGGGAGCCGCGTTCGGCACGCTGCCCCCTGGTGTCGCCACCGGACCGATCCTGGAACGGGCCAGCGTCGCGAGGTAGCCGTCGCTCAACCGACGGTGACGACATCGCCGGCGGTGATGGGTGCTCGCGCCCGGCGCGCCTCGGCCAGCTTCCGCAGCGAGACGATGTGCAGGACGAGCAGCAACGGAACGGCAGCGGTCGGAATCAGCGCGAGTGGGAGTTCGCCGATCGCCACCGCCGGCGGCGAGACGCTGACGAGCTGAAACCCGGTGAGGCCGCCGAGAGCCAGCGCCACCACCAGATCGGCGATGCCCAGCGCGTTGAACCACACCGCCGCCCGGCGACCGGTGCCGCGGGCGAGGCTGCGCGCGACGAATGGTGCCGCGATACCGACCGCCATGTCGCCGAGCCCGGCCGGCAGGGCGAACAGCACGGGCAGCCGCCCGATGGCCATCATGAGTACGAAGGCCACCCCGGCCACCCGGAAGGTGTGCACCAGCTCGAGACGGCTGAGCATGCCGGGTGCGGCGAGCACACGCGCCACTAACGGAATCCGGCTAACTGCCCACAGCACGACCAGAGTGGTCACGGCCGCGATGGGCAGCCATGGCGGCTGCTGACCGAGCTTCGTGTGATATCCACCGTGCCCTGCGATCACCCCGCTGGCAGTGAACCAGCCGCCGAGCAACACCACCGAGGCCACGCCGACCAGTGCCGCGCGGCGGCGGCCGAGGTCCGCGCGAACGGTGCCTCGATATAAGGCGAGGCAGGTCAACGCGGGTATGCCGACCATGCCGATGAGGGTGATCACCCAGAGATAGGAGGGCGAGCTGTACATCGCGATCCCCTTCAGTTAAGTACCTAGTAGATAGTATCTTTAAGATAGTACCTATCAGCTAGTATGATGTCCAGGGTGACCCGCAATGTCCGCACCTACGAACACTTCTGCCTGGTGGCCCGCGCCCTTGAGCAGGTCGGCGACCGCTGGAGCCTGCTGGTGATCCGCGATCTGCGCACCGGCCCGAAGCGGTTCACCGACCTCACCGAGCGACTCGGCGGCATCACCCCCAAGACGCTGACCCAACGGCTCCGCGAGCTCGCGGACCTCGGCCTGGTCGCCGACGACCGCGAGCCCGGCCGCCGGGAGGTCTGGTATCGGCTCACCAGCGCCGGCAGCGACCTCGGCCCGGTCGTGGATGCGCTGAGCTGGTGGGGATTGCGCCACGCCTGGCGCCGGCCGCTGGCCGGTGAACCGTTGCACGCCGAGCACCTGCTCGGCGCCGTCACCCAGGCCCTCGAACATGCCGGCGACGACGGCGAGCCGGCCCGCTGGCACTTCCGATTTCCCGACGACGACTATCTGCTCGAATATGACGGCCGGCATTGGTCGCTGACGGAGACATCGCCGCGAACCGAGCCCGATGTCACGGTTACCGCGACCACCGATGCCCTCGCCCAGTTCCTGTTCAGCCCACCAGGATCACCGAGGACCACGGTCGAGGTCACCGGCAGTCGGGCGGCGCTGCGCCGATTCGACCGGCTGACCAGCGCCGTCACCGACCTCGTCCGAGCGGAACAGTCCGATTGACACGTGACCTGGACGTGCCGTCGTGTCAGCAACTCTCAATGTGCCGCTGAACGCGCAACAGGTACTCCTTGCGGTTGAGCGGGTTGTGGTCGGTGCGCGGCCGGTCCGGGGCCGGGCCACGCACCGGCCGATAGTGGTCGAACGCGGTTTCCAGGGTGCCCTCGCCGCTGGTCGCCCCTGGTAGCGCGCGGCCGAGTTCGTGCACGCGCGCGGCCGGGATGACGCCTTCCAGTACCTGCGTGCCGCCGTGCACCGCCGAGGTGTGCACGGCCGCGTCGAGCCGGACGAGCACCGGCAGCACCGAGGTGAAGACCTCGGCCGGCAGGTCGAGGCGGAAGTGGTGCATCGGTTCGCACACCGCCGTCCCGGCTCCGCGCAGCGCGGCGAGCAGCACCAGCGGGGTCAGGTTGCGGAAGTCCCCCGCCGTGCTGGACATGCTCTTGTCGAACCTGGCCCCGGCATGGCTTTGCCGCGCCCAGTATCCGGACCGGGTCAGGGTCACCGTGCAGTCGGTGACCTGCCAGCCGTGGATGCCCTGGCGTAGCGCATCGTGCACGGTCTCCTCGACGGCCTTGATGAAGGCATACGGCATCGACCCGAGTTCGATCGCCAACCGGAACGCCACTCCGCTGTCGATCGGCGCCGGGTCGACGCGCAGTCCGAGGGTGGCCAGGAACGGATTGGGCTCCTGCGCGATGAACTCGACCGCGCTGCCGCTGCCGGTCGGCCGCTCGACACAGATCGTGGTCGTCTCGCGGAAGGTGACGGCGACGCCGTACTCCTGCGCCAGGGTCGCCTCGATGACCTCCTTCTGCACCTCGCCGTAGAGCGATACCGAGATCTCGTGGCGGATCTCGTCCTGGCGGAGGTTGATCAGCGGATCCTGCTCGGCGAGTTGGCCGAGCGCGGCGTGCAGCGCGCCGTTGTCGGCCGGATGACATGGCGCGACAACGGTTTCCAGTGTCGGTGGCGGAAAGTGGTGATCGTTCTCGGCAGGCGCGATGCCGACCGAGTCGCCGATCTGGACCGCGCCCAGCCCCCACACCTGCCCGATCTGCCCGGCTGTCAACACCTCGCCGCGCACCTCCGATCCGTTGTCGAACACGCTGATCGCGGTGACCTTTCCGGACCTGCCGAGCCCGAAGGGCAACCGGTCGCGCAGCCGGACGGTTCCGGAGAACAGCCGCAGATAGGCGATCTTCTCCCCCGCCGCGCCGCGTTCGATCTTGAACACCGTGCCGGACACCGGGCCGTCACCGGTGTCCTCGACGGTCGGCAGCAGGTCGGTGATGCCGCCGACCAACTCGTCGATGCCGGCTCCGGTGACCGCCGAACCGGCGAACGCCGGACACACCAGCCCGGCCGCGGTCTGCGCCCGCAGGGCCGTGCCCAGCCGGTCAGGGGTGATCGTCGCTTCGACGTAACCGGTGAGCAGGTCCTCGTCGTGGCGGGTCAGCACGTCGAGGGTCTGCTCGACATCGCCCATCCGAATCACCGTGGGGGTCAGCTTGGCCGCGACCTCCCGCAGGACCCGGTCGACATCGGCGCCGGTCCTGTCGGTCTTGTTGACGAAGATCAGCGTCGGGATGCGCAGGCGGCGCAGCGTGCGCATCAGGACGCGGGTCTGCGCCTGCACTCCCTCCACCGCCGACACCACGAGCACCGCGCCGTCGAGCACGCGCAACACCCGTTCCACCTCGGCGATGAAGTCCGGGTGGCCGGGGGTGTCGATCAGGTTGACCGTGGCATCGCCGACGGCGAAGGAGACGACCGCGGCCTTGATGGTGATCCCGCGTTGCCGTTCCAGTGCCAGCGAATCGGTGTGGGTGCTGCCGGCATCGACGCTGCCGAGTTGGTCGATGACGCCCGCGGTGTGCAGCAGACGTTCGGTCAGGCTGGTCTTTCCCGCGTCAACATGGGCGACGATGCCCAGGTTGCGGATTGTGCGCTTCAAACGTCATGTCCTCGAGATAGGAGTGGGTGCATTCCTGGTCGGACACGAACGCAGGACGCATGACCACTCCCTGACTCGATGTTTGGCGAACGGCACGCAGTTCAGCAGATCACCGAGCCACCGCGCAACCGAATTCGCTAGCACGTGACGGTGCGTACGGCGCGGGTGGGCACGGTCCCCAGGCAGGGATCTTCGCCAGTATTGTGCGCGAACACCCATGTCCCCGCTGGAGAAACGGATCACCATGACCGGAGCTGAGCACTACGCGGCCGCCGAGGCGCTGCTGGACGAGGTCGAGGGACGGCCGGACGCCGAGCTGCGGCTGGCGACCGCCCAGGTACACGCGACCCTCGCGCTGGCCGCCGCGACCGCGATGTGCAGCCGTCTGGTGGAGACCGAGGACGGCCCCGAGATCGCCGCGATGGACCCGACCGACCAGCAGGCCTGGGACGACGTCGCGGGCTGACCGCGCCGCACCGAGGCGTTCCGGCTGCCCGCGGCCATCGCCCGGTCACCGACCGTGAGTCATTGCCGGCAATGCTGCCCGGCAATGACAAATGGACCAGGTGCGCCGCCTGCCGTGACGGATACTGGCCGGGAACTGGCCGGATTCCAGCTTGCGGAGAGAAGGCGCTCGGCGATGGCCGCACACCCCAACTGGCCCGACGGTGCACGATGAGCGCCGTCGTGGTGGAGGACCTACGCAAAAGCTACGGCCAGCTCGAAGCGGTCCGGGGCGTCGACTTCACCGTCGAGGAGGGTGAGATCTTCGCCATCCTCGGGCCGAACGGGGCCGGCAAGACCACCATCCTGGAAATCCTGGAGGGATTCCGGCGCCGCGACAGTGGCCGGGTGGAGGTGCTCGGCTACGACCCCGGCAACTCCTCGACCGGTCGGTCGCTGCGGGAAGAGATCGGGCTGGTACTCCAGGACATCGCGGTGGAGCCGTACCTGACCGTGCGCGAGACGGTGGCCCGCAACGCCGGTTACTACCCGCACCCGCGCGACGTCGACGAGGTGCTCGGCCTCGTCGGACTGACTCCCCAGCTGCGGCAGAAGGTCAAGGACCTCTCCGGCGGCCAGAAGCGACGGCTGGACCTCGCCCTCGGCATGATCGGCAATCCCCGCCTGCTGTTCCTCGACGAGCCGACCACCGGGTTCGATCCGAACGCCCGGCGCGGCGCCTGGGAGGTGGTGGAGAACCTGCGGTCGGCCGGCACCACGATCCTGCTCACCACCCATTACATGGACGAGGCGCAGGCACTGGCCGAACGGGTGGCGGTGATCGCCGCCGGGAAGATCGTCGCGGAAGGCACCCCGGCGACCATCGGCGGACGCGATACGGCCAGGGCCCGGATTCGGTTCGCGCCGCCGCCAGGACTGACCGCCGAGGAGGTTCCGTTCGAGACGACGGCCGATGGCGACGGGTTGCTGGTCCTGCACGCCGACGAGCCGACCGCGCTGCTGCACCGGCTCACCGGCTGGGCACTGGATCACGGGGTGACGCTGACCCGGTTGACCGTGGACCGCCCCAGCCTTGAGGACGTCTATCTGCGGCTGACCGGTGAGCCGACCGAGCAGCCGCCACCGGTTCCCTCGCGCGGATCCCGCCGACGCGGCGCCTCGACGGGGAGCCTCCGATGACCACCGAGAGCCTGCCGGCCAGGACGTCGGCGCCGCACCGTCAGCTTCCCCTGCTGTGGCACCAGATCAAGTACGAGCAGCTGTCCTTCTGGCGCAACCCGCAGAGCGCGTTCTTCACCTTCGTGTTCCCGGTCGTGATCATCGTGATCTTCGGTGCCGTTTTCAGCGGCGGCGCCGGAAACGCCTTCTACTACGGGCTTTCCGGGTTGCAGTACTACGTCCCGACGATCGCCGCGCTGTCGGTGCTGGGTGCCTGCTACAGCCAGTTGGCCATTATCTTGTCCACCCGCCGCCAGAACGGCATCCTCAAGCGGCTGCGCGCCACTCCGCTGCCCGCGTGGATCTACTTCATCGGCCTGCTCGCGCACTGCGTGATGATCAGCATCGTCGAGGTCGCGCTGATCATCGGTATCGGCAAGCTCTACGGGGTGCCGTTGCCGACGCACTGGGCCGCGATCCTGGTAACCCTGGTACTCGGCGCGGCGAGCTTCTGCGCCCTCGGTGTCGCCGTCGCCTCGCTGATCCGCAACTCCGAGGCGGCACCGGCGGTCGTGCAGTTCGTGCTGTTCCCGCTGGTGTTCATCTCGGGCACCTACTTCCCGATCCACTCCGAGGTGCTCAACAAGATCGCCGGTGCGCTGCCGGTACTGCCGTTCAACCAGGCGCTGCTCGGGCCGTTCGCCCAGAACACCGGCTTCGAATGGTCACACCTCGCTGTCCTGCTGATCTGGGGCGTCGGCGGCGCGGCGGTGGCCATCAGCCGCTTCCGCTGGGACCCCCGGCCCGAATGAGCCGCCGGCAGACCGGAGCAGGTCAGTCGACGCAGGTGACGCCGTCGGCGGTGATCGCCGGAGTGGCACCCGAGGGCGTCGAGGACGAGGTCTGCTGGCTGCTGGTGCTGCTACCGGTGCCGGTGGCGCCGGTCGGACCGGTGTAACCGGTCCCGAGCAACACCCGGACCGAACCGGACGGCAGGCTGGACAGCGATTCTGTGGTCAACCCACCGAGCGCGCCGGCAACCTGCTGGGCGCCGGCCGAACCACCGGAACCGTATTCGACCACCGAACTGGTGCGGGCCGAGGTGTTGCCGGTGCCGCCTGCCTTGAAACCCTGACCGGTCAACACACTCAGCACCTTGCTGGCCAGGCCGGACTTGCCGCTGCCGTTGAGCACCTCGGCGGTGACGTCGGCGTTGTTCGCCTTGTTCGCCGACGAACTCGCGGGCGGGGGCGCCGAGGACGAGGGGGTCGAGTTCTGTGCCTGGATGGTGCTGGAGATGAACTGCTGCACCTGCTGCGGGTTGACCTCGACCGCGTCACCGTCGCTGGGCGTCGGGTAGGTCTCGGTGACGATCGGGATGGTCTCGAACTGGAGGTTGCCCGCGCTCATGCTCTCCATCTGCTGGGCGAAGCTGAAGATGTCCCAGCCCTGGTCGATGGTGATCGACTGCTTGATGGCGTCGATCAGGCTGTTCAGCTTGCTCGGGTCGGTCAGCACCCCGGCGGAGAGCACCTGCTTCGCCATACTGGCCATGAACGCCTGCTGGCGCCGGATGCGGTCGAGGTCGCCGAGCGGCAGCCCGTGCCGCTGCCGGACGAAGGCCAGCGCCTGCGCGCCCTGGATGGTCTGCACGCCGGCCGGGAAGTCCGCGCCGGAGTAGGAGTCGTGCACCGGCGCCTTCAGGCAGACCTGGACGCCGCCGATCGCGTTGCTGATCGAGTAGAAGCCGGCGAGGTTGACCGAGGCGAAGTGGTTGATGGTCAGGCCGGTGAAGTTCTCGATGGTGTGAATGGCGTTCTGCGCGCCCGCCGCATCGGCCTGCACGGCCAACTGTGGGCCGGACACGCCCTGCGCCTTGAGGCTCGACTCGGCGGCGACCTCGGCGTAGGTGTACGCGGAGTTGATCTTGTGTGTCCCGTAGCCGCCGGCCAGCTGGACGTAGGAGTCACGCGGGATGGAGAACGCGGTCGCCTTGCCGCCACCGGCCGGGATGTGGATCACGATGATCGTGTCGGTGTTGTCGCCGCCGTCGTCGGAGCTACCGGCGTGCAGCTCGTCGAGCAGGCTCTGCGGCAACGGGTTGCCCTGCGCGTCGGTCCGGTTGTCCAAGCCCACCAACAGGATGTTCTGGTCACCGGTGGGGTTCTGCGCACTGGGATCGATCACGTTGGCGGTGGTGATGCCGTTGGCGGTGTTCCAGCTGTACCAGGTGATGCCGAGCACCAGCACGGACGCGAACGCGACCAGTACCTTCCCGGCCCGCAGCCACCGCGCCCTCGACGAGGCGCCGCGCGGTGCGTCCGGCAGGGGCCGGGCGGCGCTGTCCCGGCGCGGGCCACCGGGGTCCCTCGGCGGCCGGTTCTGGCCGGGACGCTCCTGGCCACCGCGAGCAGGCGGGTAGCCGTCCTGTTCGGAGCGAGCCTGCGGGTTGCGCGGATAGGGGTTGCGCACCGGCAGTTCCCGCCGCCGGTTCATCTCCTCACTCGGCGGCCGGGGCGGTTGGCGACGCCCTCCGTTGGCCGGGAGTTCACCGCGATACCGGCCAGGGGGCACCTGGCCGCGGGGTCCTCCGCCGCGACCTGGGTCGTCCTGTCCTGGCCAGTCGTTCACGTGCCACTCCTGGATGAGTCGAGTACAGCCCTACCAAGTCCTACACACAGTAGGACGCAGCGCCGTCGGGTGGGTTGCTCGCAGGGTGGCATATCCGAAGTCAAAACCGGGTGACCGGGTCCGGTGACACGGGGAAATGCCCACGATGGAGTGCTTATATCCGATTGATCGTTTAAGGCTGTGTGTTTGCTGAAGGTCCGCCACCCTGGATGCCCGACGGCCCTGGACGGCCCGATGGCCCTGGAGCGAGCGCTCCAGGGCCACCTCGGCCGCCGTGACCAGCGATGCTCAGGCCGCCACCGTGCTGGTGCCGACCCCCTGACGGGGGCCCGCCCCCGCCGCCACCACTGTCTCGGCTGCTTGCAGGGCCAGCGCCAGCACGTCCCGGACATCGGCGACCGGGTGCACCGTCAACTGGGCCAACACTTCCTCGGGCACGTCCTCCAGATCCGGCTCGTTGCGGGCCGGGATCAGGACGGTGGTGATACCGGCCCGGTGGGCGGCGAGCAGCTTCTGCTTCACCCCACCGATCGGCAGCACCCGGCCGGTCAGCGACACCTCACCGGTCATCGCCACATCCGACCGAACCGGCCGACCGGACAGCAGCGAGGCCAACGCTGTGGTCATCGTCACGCCGGCACTCGGACCGTCCTTCGGCACCGCACCGGCCGGGACGTGTAGGTGTACGCCACGTTCCTTCAGGTCGCCGACCGGAAGCTCCAGTTCGGCGCCCCGCGAGCGCAGGTAGGACAGCGCGATCTGGGCCGATTCCTTCATCACGTCACCGAGTTGACCGGTCAGGGTCAGGCCGGTGGCGCCGGTTTCCGGGTCGGACAGCGACGCCTCGATGAACAGCACGTCCCCACCCGCTCCGGTCACCGCGAGACCGGTCGCCACACCGGGCAGCGAGGTCCGCTCCGCCGATTCCGGCGTGTGCCTCGGCTGGCCGAGGTAGTCCTTCAGCTTGGCCTCGTCCACCGTGATCGGCAGCGCGGTCCTGTCCATCGCGACCTCGGTGGCCACCTTACGCAGGATGCGCGCGATGGACCGCTCCAGGTTGCGAACGCCCGCCTCCCTTGTGTACTCACCGGCCAGCAGGTGCAGCACCGGCTCGGTCAGCGTCACGTCCTCCGTGGACAAACCAGCCCTGTCGAGTTGGCGCGGCAGCAGGTGATCGGCTGCGATGACGACCTTCTCGTTCTCGGTGTAGCCGTCGAGCTGGACCAGTTCCATCCTGTCCAGCAGCGGGCCGGGAATCGAGTCGAGCACGTTCGCGGTGGCCAGGAAGACCACATCGGACAGGTCGAGGTCGACTTCGAGGTAGTGGTCGCGGAAGGTGTGGTTCTGTGCCGGGTCAAGGACTTCCAGCAGCGCGGCGGTCGGGTCGCCCCGGTAGTCCGCGCCGACCTTGTCGACCTCGTCCAGCAACACGACCGGGTTCATCGAACCGGCCTCGGTGATGGCGCGCACGATCCGGCCGGGCAGCGCGCCGACGTAGGTACGCCGGTGACCACGGATCTCCGCCTCGTCCCGGATGCCGCCGAGAGCGACCCGGACGAACTTGCGGCCCATCGCCCGCGCGACCGACTCACCCAGCGAGGTCTTGCCGACACCGGGCGGACCGACAAGGGCCAGCACCGCTCCACTGCGCCGGCCGCCGACAACGGTCAGGCCGGCATCCGCGCGCCGCTTGCGGACGGCGAGGTACTCCACGATCCGGTCCTTCACATCGGAAAGGCCCGCGTGGTCGGCGTCCAGGATGGCGCGGGCGCCGGGAATGTCGTAGGCGTCCTCGGTGCGGTCGTTCCACGGAAGGCCCAGCACCGTGTCCAACCAGGTGCGAATCCAGCCGACCTCGGGCGACTGCTCGGAAGTCCGCTCCAGCTTGTCCACTTCGGACATCGCGGCTTCCTTGACCTTCTCCGGCAGGTCGGCCTCCTCGACGCGGGCGCGGTAGTCCTGCTCCTCGGTCGCCGGCTTGCCGTCGAGGTCGGCCAGTTCCTTGCGGATCGCCGCCAACTGCTGGCGCAGCAGGAACTCGCGCTGCGTCTTCTCCATGCCCTCCTGGACGTCCTTGCGGATGGTCTCGTTGACGTCCAGTTCGGCAAGGTGTTCCTTGGCCCAGTTCAACGCCTTGTGCAGCCGCTCGGCGACATCAAGGGTCTCCAGCAGGGTAATCTTCTGTTCGGTCGACAGGTACGGCGCGTAGCCGGCCAGGTCGGCGAGAGCCGACGGGTCGGTCACCTTCTGGACGCCGTCGACCATCTGGAACGCACCGCGCTGCTGCAAGATCGAGGACAGAATGCCCTTGTACTCGCGCATCGGTTCGGTCAGGTCTTCGGTCGGCACAATGTCGTCGAGGGTGGTGGCCTCCACCCAGAGCGCGGCACCCGGCCCGGTGGTCGCCGCGCCGACGCGCACCCGCTCGGTGCCACGCAGCACGACCACCTTCTGGCCGCCGCGAATCCGGCCGATCTGCTCGACGACGCCGACCGTGCCGATCGATCCGTACCGGCCTTCCCGGCGCGGAACCAGCAGCACACGCGCCTCGGCCGCGTCCGGAGTGACCGACCGGACACCGGGCACCGGAGAACGCTCGGCACTGGCGGCCTGAGCGGCGTCCACGGCGGTCCGGACATCGGCGTCGGAGAAGTCCAGTGGCACGACCACGCCGGGCAGTACCACCTCGTCATCCAGCGCCAGGATAGGAAGCACCAAAGTCTGGCTCATCCCCGTCATCACCTCTCGGTAAAGTTGAGTACACCCCCCTCAACCTTCCTGCTGGCTAAAATGTTTCCGATGCATGTTCGCCGTGAGCGATACCGCATTCGGAGGGGATTTCCGCAGCTCAGCGCCTTGCGGCTATGATCAGAACCTGGCCAACGCGGTGCTCTCGGCGATGGCCGCGCCGATCACGGAGCCAACGACCAGCAGCCACAACTGGTCGGTCAGCACCTCCGGATCGCGCACCTGTAGGTCAGCGACGAACCCGGCCAGGTAATTCCACACTCGGCATGATGCGCGCGAACAACGTCCGCAATGCCCGGTTCGCAGCGCCGGATCTTCGGCTACGGACCAGGCTCAGACCAGGCGGGGGTGTGGCCGTTCCGCGTTCGGCGCCCACACGTGCCAGCCTGCCGACTCCGGACAATGAAAGAGCGCAAGCTGGCCCAGACCGGCATCAACCAGCCGGGACGCTGCTTGCTCCGACAGTGATGCCCGACCGCCACACTTGGGACAACGCGGCGCACCGCTGTAGATCAGGTCGGGCAACTCGATGTTCTGCACGATGCCAATCTGCCGGTTGCGGCCGCTGGCAGCACTGCTCAGACGGGTGGTCATCAGCCCCGACGGTCAGAAGAAGGGCGCAATCTCGCTTCCCCTCTTCTGACCCTTCTGACCAGGCGCGTTGCTCAAGTCAGCTGTCGAACTCGCCGACCTGAATCGCCTGAACCAGCGCGAGCACATCGATCCGCAACACCGGCCCAGCCGGGTTCTTCGAATCCCGCACCTGGTCAAGCGTGCTCCGCAACTCGACACAGTCCGGGTTGTTCTCGCTGTAACTGGACTTCCGCCAACTGGCTCGGGTCACCGTTCCAACTCCAATCGTCTAACCGCTGGTCAGAGCGCAGCGGGATCGGATCAGCTGTCGAACTCGCCGGCCTGAATCGCCTGAACCAGCGCGAGCACATCGATCCGCAACACCGGCCCAGCCGGGTTCTTCGAATCCCGCACCTGGTCAAGCGTGCTCCGCAACTCGACACAAGTTTGGTTCTGTGTGCTGCGACGTGACTTACGCCAGCTGGCTCGTGATGTCACCGGTCTGACTCCCATCGTTCGGCCGCTGGTCAAAGTGCAGGCGGATCGGATCAGCTGTCGAACTCGCCAGCCCGAACCGCCTGAACCAGCGCGAGCACATCGATCCGCAACACCGGCCCAGCCGGGTTCTTCGAATCCCGCACCTGGTCAAGCGTGCTCCGCAGCTCAACACAATTCGGGTTCTGCGAACTGCGGCTTGACTTACGCCAGCTGGCTTGTGTCACCGTTCCAACTCCAATCGTCTGACCAAGTCCGCGAGGTAGTTGACCGTGACCTCAGGGCTAAGACTAACCCGCATGATCCGGTCAACGGCCCGCCGGTAGGCGCTGACATCAGCATCTTCATGCAGCATCGCGACCGAGCGACGAGTGTCGACGAAGACGATCGATCCGTTTCGTCCCGGCGTTGCCTCGATCAGACTGAACGACCCTTCAAGGCCTGGGTGCCAACCACGACGGTCCGGCACTACGCGCAGTTCGATGTTAGGCAACGCAGCCTGCTTGACCAGGTACCTGATTTGATCGATCGTCACTCGCCTGCCACCAATGTGCTGGTTGAGTGCGCTCTGCCCCAGGAGTACGAGGAAGTGCGCCGGTTTCTGGCCGTGGATGGCCTGGCGGCGATCAACGCGCTCTGCGACATTCGACTTGATTTCCGCAGCCGGGATGTCATCGGTCACCATCATCGCCTCGATATACTCCTCGGTCTGCAACAAGCCGGGAACCAGCAGTGGCGAGACCGCGAAGATCTTGGTGGCGCTCTGCTCCCAACTGACGTATGCCATCAGTTGTTGGCGTTGCTCGGGCTCAGAAGTGGCGATCCATTGGGGCTCGCCGGTTCGGTGGGCCAGGGTCATGATCTCGTGAAAGCGGGCGCCCGCAACGCCGTACCAGGTCAAGATCTGCGAAACGGTTTCCGGTTTTGGTACCCGCTCGCCGTTCTCCCAGCGGGACATCGAGCCGGCGTCGAGATGAATTCCCTGCGTCACGTCCCGGAGGGTGAGTCCTTTCTCCTCACGAATGCGGCGGAGCACGGCGCCGAGCGCGCGGGCCTTCGGGGTGTAAGCCATCGAGATCTCCGTAATGTGTCGGCGTAATTCACCTGTTGCGCGGTGGCAACCCGGCCCCTGGCTCATCGCCAGGTACCGCAGGCTTGCCCTCACACCCCACGTGCCGAGGACTTCGCCAACTACGAGGAGATCTTACCGACCGCTCCCGACAATAATGCGTAAGGAAACACCGAAATTCTCAACCAGGCAGCAGCGGACGCATGAAAGTCCCGCCCATATCGGAGACTAGTGTCTCGTAAATCTGATGGGTTTACTTCGAGTTGTTATCGACCAGCTTTTTGATGTTGGTCTGGACGAGCCTGACCTTGGCCAAGATCTCCTCGGCCGTGGCGGTCCAGACGAAGGGCGTCGCAGTGGCGTTCCAAT
>DATATE010000251.1:0-28548 GCA_036268955.1 Pseudonocardiaceae bacterium | reverse complement strand
GCACAGCACGACCAGCCACCAACGAATACGCAACATCCACCAACGCCACACCCGGCCGCTCCACCACAAACGACCGCACCCGAGCAGCCTGACCACCCAACGACCCCAACCCACGACCCGACAACACAAACGGCAACACCGCGGATGACCGCCCGGACTCCGCCGCACCGGTCTCAGGTTTACCGCCCGAGGTGATCGGGGCGGGTGGCGCATCACCGATGACCAGGTGACAGTTCGTGCCCCCCATTCCGAAGGAACTGACGCCGGCAATCAACGGGCGATCGGGTGCTTCCCACGGACCATGGCTCTGCTGAACCCGAAGATTGAGCTCGTCCAGAGCGATATCCGGGTTCGCCCGCTCGAAGTTGAGACTGGCAGGCAGTTCGCGGTGGCGAATCGCCATTGCCACTTTGATCAGGCCGGCGATCCCCGCGGCCGCCCCCAGATGCCCCACATTCGTTTTGACCGATCCGACGAGCAGCGGTCGCGTTCGCGGGCGGGCAGAGCCCACAACAGCGCCGAGGGCGGAGGCCTCGACAGGGTCACCGGCGGGCGTTCCCGTTCCGTGCAACTCCACGTATTGAAGTTGCGTGGCACTGATTCGAGCGCGCTCATGAGCCCGGCGCAGGACGTCCCGTTGCGCGGCCTCGTTGGGCCGGGTCAGAGCACGACCGTTGCCGTCGTGATTTACCGCGCTCCCGAGAATCACGCAGTGCACGGTGTCGCCGTCGGCCAGGGCGTCCTCGAGCCTCTTGAGCACGACAAGACCGCCACCCTCGCCTGGCACATAACCATTCGCACGAGCGTCGAAGGTGTAGCAACGGCCGTCTGGTGACAACGGCCCCCAACGGTCTGCGATGTCCAAGGACTCCGGCAGCAGGTTGAGCTGCACACCGCCCGCGACGACGAGGTCCGACTCGCCGGTAAGCAAACTCTGGCAGGCCAGATGAACGGCGACCAGCGATGACGATTGCGCGCTGTCGATACTCACACTGGGCCCATGTGCATCCAGGAAGTGAGAAAGTCGGTTGGCGATCACCGCACGTTCGATGCCAGGGTAGGTGTGCTGCGACGCTGCCGTAGAACCGTTGCGGTGCACGAGATGGGCGTAGTCGTCGGCGAAGACACCCACGAAGACACCGAGTCGGCCGCCGCGCACGCTGTCCGGCACGATCCCCGCGTCCTCCAGCGCCTCCCACCCCAGCTCCAGTACGAGTCGCTGCTGTGGGTCGACGGACGCCGCCTCGCGGGCGGAGATACCGAAGAACTCGGCGTCGAACTCGGCGACGGCGTCGAGAAATCCACCCCAGGGGGGCGCGACTGTCCGGTCCAAGGCACCACGCCCAGGCGGGCGCTCGGTGATCGCATGACGTCCCGCAGCCAGCAGCCGCCACAGTTGCTGGGGCCCGTCAGCTCCGGGAAAACGGCAGGACATGCCAACCACCGCGATGTCGCCAGTGTGGGCCCGCGCATCCACCCGGATCGCTCCTTCCAATTCTCACATCGCGTCTTTTGGGTTACGGCAGCGAGCATCAGACAAGTTGAGTTGCCAGAGGCCAACCAACGCGCCGTGATTCCCATCGGCTGGGCCGCTACTGCGTCATGCCCCGCATCCAGGTGCATCGCCCTTGTCGACCAACGATTCCAGGGGCAGCCCGCGGTGCGGGCGACGAACTCTGAGACGATCGTTCGGTGTACGGACCGGCCATCGACGACCGGCGTCGAACCCTTATCGGCCGGTTTGTTGCGTAGCCATGCCAGTTTCCTGGGACCGAGGAAAGTCCCATCTGGTCGCGGACTCCCATCCGGCAATACCCGCCCAGCCGTAGACCCGCTCAGGATTCAGCCGAAACACCGGCGCACTCTGGCCGAATTGGGTGTGGACACGATCCTCGCTCACCGTGAGCTTCCAGTGGTACTTCACCTCCGAGCCTTCGGCGAGCACGTTGATCTCATCGGCCCCGATCACTTGGGAGCAACTGCCCTCGATCATCACCACGTCCTCGCCGAGCTGCAAGTTCACCGAGGCCCGCGGGTTGACCTTCAGGAATTCACCGCAGCGGTTCTGGCTCGAGAACCAGAAATTGTCCCGCCGCCAGATACCCCACAAGGGCCTGCTGTGCGGGACACCGTCCGGGCTGGTGGTGACCAGCCAGTACGTGGGCGCCGACTCAAGTAGATTCTCCGCCCAGCTCCATGGCATCAATGGCCCCGGCGCGGTCTGGTTGAAGATAAATGCCGACGCCCCCTCCGGGTTTTGTGTGTTTCTCAGCACCTCGGAAGTCACGTTGCCGTCCCTTCGCTCGTCTGCCATGGCTTTCGCGGACCATGCTTCCAGCACGGCTACGACACCGACACCCCACAAGAGGTCGTTCCACTGCCACGGCGGCTAGGGGGGTTAGGGGGTGCCCGCGCTGACGTCGTCAGACCATGGTTATTAACGCGACCGCCCAGAGGTAGTCATGATCGTGGCCCCACCCGAGCCTTCTCTCGGCGTAATTCTGCCGGGCTGCTGGCCTCATCAGACGCCTGCCACGGACCACTGGAACAAACAGAGACAGATGGGGTTTCTCCTGTGGAGAACGAGGACAAGCTTCGCCAGTATCTGAAGTTGGTCACGAGCGACCTCTACCAGGCTCGCAAGAAGATCACTGAGATGGAGGCCCAGGACACCGAGCCGATCGCGATCGTCTCGATGGCCTGCCGCTTGCCCGGCGACGTCTGGTCGCCGGAGGACCTCTGGGAACTGGTCGCCAGTGGAACCGACGCGATCGGCGACTCGCCGACCGACCGGGGCTGGGACATGGACAGCATCTACGACCCGGAGCCCGGCAAGCCCGGCAAGACGTACTCCCGCGAGGGCGGCTTCATGTCCGGCCTTGCCGACTTCGATGCGGGTTTTTTCGGCATCTCCCCACGCGAAGCTCTCGCCATGGACCCGCAGCAGCGGATCGTCCTGGAAGCCGCTTGGGAGTCGTTCGAACGTGCCGGCATCGACCCGGAGACCCTCCGCGGCACCACGACAGGCGTGTTCATCGGCTCGAACACCCATGACTACGTGCCGTTGACCGTCACTGCGCCCCGCGAGGTCGACGGCTATCTGCTGCTGGGCAACGCGCCCAGTGTGCTCTCCGGCCGCGTCGCGTACCTGTTCGGCTTCGAGGGCCCCGCTGTCACCGTCGACACCGCCTGTTCCTCTTCGTTGGTCGCGATGCACTATGCCATTCGGGCCCTGCGCCGCGGCGAGTCCACGATGGCTCTGGTCGGCGGCGTCGCGTCGATGTGCTCGCCACTTGTCATGGTCGACTTCGCCCGACAGCGTGGGCTCGCGCCCAACGGCCGGTGCAAGTCGTACGCGGATACCGCGGACGGCACCGGCTGGTCGGAGGGGGTCAGCCTGATCCTGCTCGAACGGCTCTCCGACGCGCACGCCAACGGCCACCCGGTGCTTGCCGTCATCCGTGGTTCAGCGATCAACCAGGACGGCGCCTCCAATGGCCTGACCGCTCCCAACGGCCCCGCTCAGCAACGGGTCATCCAGGCGGCGCTGGCCGAAAGCCAGGTTCCGATGGAGCAGGTCGACCTGGTCGAGGGGCACGGCACCGGCACCCGGCTGGGCGACCCGATCGAGGCACAGGCCCTTCTTGCCACCTACGGTCGCAAGAAGAAGGACGGTGAGCCACTGTGGCTGGGCTCGCTCAAGTCGAACGTGGGTCACACCCAGGCGGCCGCGGGCGTCGCCAGCGTGATCAAGGCAGTGATGGCCATTCGCCATGGTGTCCTCCCCAAGACGCTGCACGTGGATGAGCCGACGCACGAAGTGGACTGGTCGGCCGGCGGAGTCAAGGTGTTGACCGAGAACCGCCCGTGGCCGGAGAACGAATGGCCGCGCCGGGCAGGTGTGTCGTCGTTCGGCATGAGCGGTACCAACGCGCACGTCATCCTCGAACAGGCGCCCGCGCTGGAGGCGGTCGAGGCCGAGTTGGTGAGCGCACAGCCGACCGCCTTGCCTTTCCTGCTCTCCGCCCGTACTCTGCGGGCCCTGGCCGGTCAGGCGACGCGGCTGCGTGACTGGCTCGCCGACTCCGACATCGCCCTGCCCGACGTCGCAAAGTCGCTCGCGCTGCACCGCGTGACGTTCGAGCATCGCGCCGCCGTGGTCGCGGGCAACAAGGAGGAACTGCTCGCCCAGCTCGACCTGCTGGCCGGCGGCGGCAGCGGTGCCACGGCGGTCGTCGGCACCGAGTGCCGCGGTCGGACCGCGGTGATGTTCCCTGGACACGGCCCGCAGCGCATCGGCATGGGCGCCCAGCTCGCGGCCGCGTTCCCGGTCTTCGCTACGGCGTACTCGGAGGTGCTGGGGTGGCTTGACCCCGAGCTGCCACAGATCATCGCCGGGGGCGGCCCGACGCTGGATCGGCCCGAATACGCGCATCCCGCGCTGTTCGCGATCGAGGTGGCGCTCTACCGCCTTGTCGAGTCGTGGGGTCTGCGACCCGACTATCTGCTCGGTCAGTCCTGCGGGGACATCGCGGCGGCGCACATCGCGGGTGTGCTGTCGCTAGCGGACGCGGCCACCATGGTCACCGCCCGAGCACGGCTGATCGAGACCTCGGCCGTCGGCGCGATGGCCACGGTCACCGCAGGCGCCGACGTGGTGGAGCCGGTCATCGCCGACATCGAGGGCGTCTCGCTCTCCGGTGTCAACAGCCCGAGCGCGGTCACCCTCTCGGGGCTGGAGGGCCCGGTCGAGGCGGCTGTGGCGCGACTGTCCGAGCTCGGCTACGCATCCCGCAACGTGCGCGTCGACCGCGCGGGCCACTCAGCCACGATGGAGCCGATCCAGGCCCAGTTCCGGGCCGTGGTGGAGACCTTGACCTATTCGACCCCGACCATCCCCATGGTGGTGCCCGCCGAGGTGCTGTGCACCCCTGAGTTCTGGGTCCGGCAGATGCGCGACATGGTGGACCTCGTCGGCGACGTGGCTCGGTTGCGCGAGCGCGGCGTCACCCGATTCCTCGAACTGTCGCCCGCCGCGTCGATGACCAGCCACGTACGCGAGTGCTATGGCGACGAGCCGGTGGTGGTCGCGCCGGCCCTGCGTAGTCGGCGCAACGAGGTGGAAAGTGTCGCGGTGGCGATGGCCACCCTGCACACCGCCGGCGTCGAGGTGGACTGGGCAGCCTTCTTCGCGGGCACCGGCGCGCAACGCGTCGACCTGCCCACCTACGCGTTCGAGCGCGAACGCTTCTGGCTGGAGACCAGCCACGTCGGCGGGCACGACCTCAGCTCGATCGGCCTGCGCTCGATGGATGCTCCACTCCTGGGTGCCGGCGTCTCGCTCGCCGACGACGGCGGCTTCCTGTGCACCGGCCGGCTGTCACTGTCCACCCAGCCCTGGCTTGCCGACCACGCCCTGTTCGACCGCATCCTGCTGCCCGGCACCGCATTCGTCGAGTTCGCGCTACGCGCGGCGGACCAGGTCGGCTGTGAGCTGGTCGAGGACCTGACCATCGAGGCCCCGCTGCTGCTGGAGCGAGGCGGCGTGGCGCTGCAGATCATGGTCGGCGAGCCGGAGGAGTCCACCAGCCGACGGCCGATCACCATCTGGTCGCAGCACCAGGACCCGGACTCACCCGACATCGACGCAGCCTGGACCCGGCACGCCAGCGGCTTTGTCTCAGGAACCGCTGGTGTGCGCCGCGACGACCCTGAGATGGCCGAGTGGCCACCCGCCGGTGTCGAGGAAGTCGAGCTCAGTGATCTCTACGAGACCTTCGCCGCGGCTGGGTACGGCTACGGGCCGGTTTTCCGCGGCCTGAAGGCCGCCTGGCAGCGTGACGGGGAGATCTTCGCCGAGGTGGCTCTGCCCGAGCAGGTGAGCGACGCCGGCGCGTACGGCGTGCACCCTGCCCTGCTCGACGCCGCTCTGCACGCGATCGCGGTTACCGGCACCGCCCAGGGCGTCATCCCCTTCGTCTGGGCGGGCGTCCGGCTCTACGCCGTCGGTGCCTCCGCGCTGCGGGTACGGCTGACCCCGGTGGGGATCGACACAGTGGCGCTGCTGGCCGCCGACGGGACCGGCCGCACGGTACTGTCCGTCGACTCGCTGACCTTGCGGTCCGCCACCGCGAAGCAGATCGCGGAGAGTGCCTCCCAGGCGCAGGACTCCCTCTACGAGATCGAGTGGATCTCCGCGGGTGCGGTCGAGGTCTCCTCGCCCACCGGCTGGGCGAACCTGGGCGGCGCAGCGCCCACGACAGGCACGGCGTATGACGGCTTCCCCGCGCTGCGGGCCGCCCTCGACGCCGGGGGCGAGACGCCGTCGGTGGTGCTGGCCGCTCCCGTTCACGGCCACGGTCGCGACCCAGCCGCCGAGGTGCACTCGGGTGTCAACCAGATGCTCGAACTGGTGCGCCACTGGCTGGCCGACGAACGGCTGGCCACCTCACGGCTGGTCCTGGTCACCCGTGGCGCGTTGGCCACCTACGACGGTGAGCACGTCGGTGACCTGGTCGGCGCGGCCCTGCACGGCCTGTTCCGCTCGGCGCGTGCCGAGAACCCAGGCCGGCTCGTCCAGGTCGACCTCGCGCCCGGCGAGCCCGACGCGGCCGTGGTAGCGGCGCTCGACGCCGGGGAGGACGAGGTCGCGGTACGCGCGGGCACGGTCCTGGTGCCGCGCCTGGTCAAGGTTTCCTCCTCGACGACCCTCGCCGTGCCGGCGGAAACGACCGCTTGGCGGCTGTCCGCCCCCCGCCCCGGCACCTTCGACGGGCTCGCCCTTGTCGATTCACCGGAGGCGGTCGCACCCTTGGCCGAGGGCGGGGTGCGGGTGGCCGTCCGAGCCGCCGGCATGAACTTCCGGGACGTCATGTCCACCCTCGGACTGGTTCGCGGTCAGGATGTGCTCGGCGGCGAGGGGGCCGGCGTGGTGACCGAGGTCGGCCCGGGCGTCACCGGCCTCAAGCCCGGCGACCGGGTGATGGGCCTGTTCTTCGGGCCGTTCGGGCCACTGGCCGTGGCCGACCATCGGATGGTGGTACCGATCCCGGACGGGTGGTCCTACCTGCAGGCCGCGACCGTCCCGATCACCTACTTGACCGCGTACTTCGGGCTCGTCGACGTGGCCGACCTGCAACCCGGCGAGTCCGTGCTCATCCACGCCGCCGCCGGTGGCGTCGGCATGGCGGCCGTGCAGCTGGCCGCCCATCTGGGCGCCGAGATCTTCGCCACCGCCAGCTCCGCCAAATGGGCGGCCGTTCGCGAGCTCGGCATCCCCCGCGAACGCATCTCGAACTCCCGCACCGCACAGTTCGAATCCGATCTGCTCGACGTCACCGACGGCCGCGGCGTCGACGTGGTCCTCAACTCGCTCACCAACGAGCTCGTGGATGCCTCGCTGCGGCTGCTGCCGCGCGGCGGCCGGTTCGTCGAGATGGGCAAGACCGACATCCGCGACGCCGGTTGGGCGGCCGACACGTTCCCCGGTGTGCGGTATCAGGCCTTCGACCTGCTCGCGGTGGCGCCCGAACGGGTGCACGAGATGCTGGTCGAGGTGCTGGACCTGTTCGACCGCGGCGTTCTGACCCTGCCCCCGATCACCACCTGGGACGTCCGCAGGGCTCCGGAGGCGTTCCGCTTCCTCAGCCAGGCCCGGCAGATCGGCAAGATCGCCCTCACCATCCCGGTTCCCGCTGATCCAGCCGGGACCGTGCTGCTGACCGGCGCCTCCGGCACGCTGGGCGGTCTTTTCGCCCGGCACCTGGTCGCCGAGCACGGCGTCCGCAACCTGGTGCTGGCGAGCCGGCGCGGCCCGGATGCCCCCGGCGCCACCGAGTTCGCCACCGAGCTGACCGCGCTCGGCGCCTCGGTGACGACCGTCGCCTGCGACGTCGCCGACCGCGAATCGCTGCTCGGGGTGCTGGCCGCGATCCCCGCCGAACATCCACTGACCGCGGTCGTGCACGTCGCGGGCATCAGTGACGACGGCGTCATCGGCTCGCTAACGACCGAGCAGGTCGACAACGTGTTGCGTCCCAAGGTGGACGCCGGTTGGCTCCTGCACGAGCTGACCAAGGACCTCGACCTCGCTGCCTTCGTGCTGTTCTCCTCTGCCGTCGGGGCATTCGGCGCGCCGGGCCAGGCCAATTACGCCGCCGCCAATGCGTTCCTTGACGCTCTTGCCCGACACCGCCGCGCGTTGGGGCTGCCCGCCGTCTCGCTCGACTGGGGTCTCTGGGCCGCCGCGAGCACCATGTCGGCCTCCCTGCAGGAGGCCGACTGGGCACGGATGACACGCGGCGGTATCAAGGCACTGTCCGGCGAGGAAGGCCTGGCGCTGTTCGACGCGGCCCTCACCGTCGGCGCCCCGGTGGTGTTGCCGGTTCGACTCGACCTGGCCGCGTTCCGCGGCGAGGTGCCGCCCCTGCTGCGCAACCAGGTCTCCGGGCGGGTGCGACGTACCGTCGTGGCGAGTGGCGGTGATGCCAGCTCGTGGACCCGCCGTCTGCTCGCCCGTGCGCCGGCCGCCCGGTATCGGATCGTGCTGGATGCCGTCGCCGCCGAGACCGCGGCGGTGCTCGGGCACACGTCGGCGTCGAGTCTCTCGCCGGACCGGGCCTTCAAGGACATCGGCTTTGATTCGCTGGCCTCGGTGGAGCTGCGAAATCGGATCACCGCGTTCACCGGCCTGCGGCTGCCGGCAACGGTGGTCTTCGACTATCCGGACCTTACTTCGCTGGCCACCTACGTACTTGGCGAGGTGGTCAGCGCCGGCTCCTCCGCGCCGGCGGCTCCTGCGATCGTCACGGCGGACACCAGCGGCGACGCGGTCGCCATCGTCGGCATGGCCTGCCGCTACGGCGGCGGGGTCGACTCGCCGGAGGCGTTGTGGGCGATGGTCGAGGAGGGCCGGGACGCCGCCACGGAGTTCCCGTCCGACCGTGGCTGGAACCTGGCCGAGCTGTTCGATCCCGAGCCCGGCCGGGTGGGCACGACCAACGCCCGTGCGGCCGGCTTCCTGCCCGGCGCAACCGAATTCGATCCCGAGTTCTTCGGCATCTCACCACGTGAAGCCACCGCGATGGACCCGCAGCAGCGGCTGTTGCTGGAGTCGGCGTGGGAGGCGTTCGAGCGTGCTGGTATCGACCCGTTGGCGCTGCGCGGCACGAAGACCGGTGTGTTCGTCGGCCTCAGCGCCCACGACTACGGCAACTTGCTCGCGCGCGAATCGCGCGGTCTGGACGGCCACCTGCTGACCGGTACGGCGGCCAGCGTGGCCTCGGGCCGCATTTCCTACGAGTTCGGTCTTGAGGGATCCGCGGTCACGGTCGACACCGCCTGCTCGTCCTCGCTGACCACGGTGCACCTGGCGGCCCAGGCGCTGCGGACCGGTGAGTGTACCCTCGCGCTGGCCGGCGGTGTGGCCGTGATGTCCACACCGGTGGTGTTCCAGGAGTTCGCGCTGCAGGGCGGCCTCTCCCCGGACGGCCGCTGCCGGGCGTTCGGCGCGGACGCGGACGGCACCGGCTGGGCTGAGGGCGTCGGACTGCTCGTGCTGGAGCGCTTGTCGGACGCCCGCCGTAACGGCCACCAGGTCCTCGCGGTGGTGAAGGGCTCCGCGGTGAACCAGGACGGCGCCTCCAACGGGTTGACCGCGCCCAACGGCCGCTCGCAACAGCGGGTGATCCGAGAGGCACTGGCCAATGCCGGTGTCTCAGCTGCCGATGTGGACGTCGTGGAGGGACACGGCACCGGCACCAAGCTCGGCGACCCGATCGAGGTGCAGGCACTGCTGGCGACGTACGGGCGAGAGCACGCCGAGGAAAGCCCGCTCTGGCTTGGCTCCTTGAAATCGAATCTGGGCCACGCGCAGGCGGCGGCCGGCGTGGCCGGGATGATCAAGATGGTCCAGGCGCTGCGACATGGCCTGCTGCCCCGGACGTTGAACGCCGACGAGCCCACCCCGCACGTGGACTGGTCGGACGGCGCGGTGAAGCTGCTGACCGCGACACGGCAGTGGCCGGAGCGCAACCAGCCCCGGCGCGGCGCCGTCTCCGCGTTCGGAATCAGCGGCACCAACGTGCACGTGGTGCTGGAGCAGGCACCGGAGCTGGAAGCGCCGCCCGCTCCGCCCGCGCCCGATCGGATGCTCGCGCCATCGGTCAAGCCGTTCGTCATCTCGGCACGCGGCGCGGCGGCACTGCGGGGTCAGGCAGCCAGGCTCAGCGCCTACCTCGCTGAGCATTCGGAGGTGGACCTCGACGCGCTCGGCCGCTCGCTGCACGGTCGAACCACAATGGAGCATCGCGCCGTGGTGCTCGCCGAGGACATGGGCACGCTGGCCGCGGGGCTCACGGCGATCGCCGCCGGCACGGCAGAGTTCAACGAGGACGTCGTGCTGGGCAACGGCGATGACGCGAACCGGCCGGTCTTCGTCTTCGCAGGTCAGGGTGGCCAGTGGCGTGGCATGGCCATCGACCTCTGGAACACCAGCCCGCGCTTCGCCGCCGCCATGACCGAGTGCGACGCGGCGCTGGCCCCGCACGTCGACTGGAACGGCGCCACCCTGTCGGACGTCCTCACCGGCGCTCCGGGCGCGCCGAGCCTGGACCGGGTGGACGCGGTGCAGCCCGCGCTGTTCGCGGTGATGGTGTCTTTGGCCCGGCTGTGGCGGTCGCTCGGGGTCGAGCCGGCAGCGGTGGTCGGTCACTCCCAGGGCGAGATCGCGGCGGCCGTGGTGGCCGGTGTCCTCACTCTCGCCGACGGCGCCCACATCGCCGGGTTGCGCTCGCGCTTGATCGCCGGCCTGACCGAGCGCGGCGGCATGGGCTGGATCGGCCTGCCGGTCGCCCAGGTCCAGGAACGGCTCGCCGACTACTCGGGGCTCGGCGTCGCCGCAGTCAACGGGCCGCGGTCGGTGGTCGTCTCCGGCCCCGCCGACGAACTGGAGAGCATGTGCGCGGCGCTCGCGGCCGAGGAGGTCCCGGTGCGCAAGCTCCTGGTCGACTACGCGTCGCACTCGCCCGCGGTGGAGGAACTCCGCGCCGAACTCGTCGACGCGCTGGCCGGCGTCGCGCCTTCTGAGGCAGAAGTGCCGTTCTACTCCACGGTCACCGGCGAGCGGGTCGACGGCACCGAACTGAACGCCGACTACTGGTACCGCAATCTTCGAGAGACGGTGCGGTTCAGCGCAGCCGTCGAGGCCCTCCTCGACGACGAGCACAGCTGCTTCGTGGAGCTCAGCGCGCACCCGAACCTCGTCGATGCGGTCGAGGCGGTTGCCCAGGCCCGAAGCGCCGATGTCACCACGTTGTGGTCGTTGCGGCGGGACGGCGGTGACGTCGAGTTCACCCGCTCGCTGGCCAAGGCCTTCGTGCACGGGGCACCGGTACGTTGGGGGACGGCGTTTCCCGCCGGCGCGCGAATCGACCTGCCCACATACGCGTTCCAACACCGCCGGTTGTGGGTCGAGCCCGCCGGCGTGGCGACCACGAGTGCCGCCGACTTCGGGCTGACGTCCACCGATCACCCCCTGTTGGGCGCCGCCGTGGAACACGCCGGCGATGACCAGGTGCTGTTCACCGGCAGGTGGTCGCTGGCGACCCAGCCGTGGCTGGCCGACCATGTCGTGCTCGGCACCCTCCTGCTGCCTGGAGCCGCCTTCGTCGAGCTGATCACCCACGCCGGGCGTCACCTCGACTGCGCCCGCTTGGAAGAGCTGGCCTTCCAGGCGCCGCTGGTGCTCTCGGCGAAGTCAGGTGTGGCCGTGCAGGTCGCGGTCGGCGCCGCCGACTCCACCGGTCGCCGTTCGGTCACGGTGCACTCGCGGCGCACCGAATCCGGCGCCAGCGGCAAGTGGATCCGACACGCCGAAGGCACGGTCGCCCCTGTCGGCACCGGTCCGGTGCCGGGCAATCTGACGGCCTGGCCGCCAGCTGGCGCGGAGCCGGTCGATGTGACCGACATCTATGCCCGGCTCGCCGAGCGCGGATACACCTACGGGCCTGCCTTCGCCGGGATCCGTGCGCTGTGGCGGGACGGCGAGGACATGTACGGCGAGGTCGCGCTGCCGAGCATCGTCCACGCCGAGGCGGGGCGGTTCGGCCTGCACCCGGCGCTGCTGGACGCCGCCCTGCAGGTGCCGGTCACCGGACTGATCGACAGCGAGAGCGAGGCAGTGATGCCGTTCGCCTGGAACGGCATCACTGTGCACACCCAAGGAGCAAGCTCGCTGCGGGTCGCTTTCCGACGCAAGGGCCCTGACTCCTCCACGATGCTGCTCACCGACGACGCGGGCCAGCCCGTCGCCTCATTCGACTCCATCGTCGCGAGGCCGGTCAGTCGTGAACAGCTGCGGATCGCCGTGGAT
Source organism: Pseudonocardiaceae bacterium (assembly GCA_036268955.1). Classification (GTDB taxonomy): domain Bacteria; phylum Actinomycetota; class Actinomycetes; order Mycobacteriales; family Pseudonocardiaceae; genus CAJCJE01. The sequence goes on along the minus strand of DATATE010000251.1, from coordinate 16,178 downwards.
ACCGCGACCGACACGAACATTGACGACGAGCGCTACCGCATCGAGTGGCGCGCGCTGCCCAGCGGCACGCGCCCGCCGATCGGCGGTACCTGGCTGGCGGTGGTCGCCGAGGGGCAGCCGGCCGACAGCTGGGCCGCTGACACCGTGCGCCGCCTCTCCGCCCACGCACCCAGCCTGGTGACCTGGGCCGTACCGTGCGGGAACCTCGACCGGGCGGCGCTGGCCCAGCGGCTGCGCGAGCTGGCGGCGGACGGCACGAACCCGGTCGGCGTGCTGTCGCTGTTGGCCGAGAACGAGACCCCGTGCGACGACTCGGCGGCGCTGCCACAAGGGCTGGCGGGCACGGTGGTGCTCACCCAGGCCCTGCTCGACGCCGAACTCGACATCCCGCTCTGGGCGGTGACCCAGGGCGCGGTGGCGACCGGTCCCCAGGACCGCATCGGCTCGCCCACCCAGGCGCTGGTCTGGGGTTTCGGGCGGGTCGCCGGCCTCGAACACCCCCGGCTCTGGGGCGGCCTGATCGACCTGCCGGAGACGGTGGACGACCACGCGATCGCCGAACTGGCCGGTGTACTCGCGGGCAATGGCGAGAACGAGGTCGCCGTACGATCCCAGGCCGTCCTGGCCCGCCGTCTGGTCAGGGCGACAGTGCCCGAGCAGGAGCCGCCCGAGTGGCGGCCACGCGGTACCGTGCTGGTGACCGGGGGCACGGGTGGCCTTGGTGCCGAAGTGGCTCGCTGGCTCGCCGACCGCGGTGCCGAACATCTGGTGCTTGCCAGCCGCAGCGGCGCCGACGCGGCCGGTGCGCAGCGCCTGGTCGAGGAACTGGCCGCCAAGGGCGTCTCGGTCTCGGTGACGGCCTGCGACGTCACGGACCGGGCCGCCGTGGTCGAACTACTGGCCTCCGTTCCCGCCGAGCGCCCGCTGACCGCAATCGTGCACGCTGCCGCCAGCCTCGATGGCGGGCCGATCGCCGACATGACGCCGGCCGAGTTCGGCGACATCTTGGCGGCCAAGGTGCTCGGCGCGGCGCACCTCGACGAGCTGCTCGACCACGACAGCATCCAGACGGTGCTGCTGTTCGGCTCCATCTCGGCGACCTGGGGCGTCGGCAACCAGTCCGCGTACTCGGCTGCCAACGCCTACCTCGATGCCCTGGCACGGGAGCGGCACGACCACGGCGGCCACACCGTCTCGGTGGCATGGGGCCCGTGGGAGGCCGGCATGCTGACCCACGACAAGGAGATGGCCAACTCGCTGCGCCGCGGCGGTCTGCCCCTGCTGCCGGTGGACTCCGGACTGGCGACCCTGGACCGAATCGTCGCCGAGGACGAACCGTGCCCAGTCGTGGTAAGAGTCGAATGGCCCCGGTTCTATTCCCGCTTCACCTCGCTGAGGCCCAGCCCGCTGCTGGCCGACCTGCCGGATGTTCGCCAGCTGTCGCCGGCGGAGTCGCAGTCCTCGGCCAAACGTGGCGAGGCCCTGATCGAGAAGCTCACCGCGCTGCCGGAGGAGGATCGGGAACCAGCAGTGCTCGACCTGGTCTGCTCGCACGTCGCGGCCGTGCTCGGCTACGACTCTGCGGAGCAGGTCGATCGCAAGCGGGCTTTCAAGGACGTCGGCTTCGACTCGTTGATCGCCGTCCGGCTGCGCGACCGGCTCAATGCGGCGACCGGGTTGCGGCTACCGGCGACGCTCGTATTCGACTACCCGAATCCGACGAGCCTCGCATCGTTTCTGCGCTCCGAGGTGGCCGCCAGTGTGCCGTCACCGACGGACGCGGCACTCGCCGAGTTCGACCGGCTGGAGGCGTCGCTGTCCTCGATACCGTCCGAGGACACGGAAGTACGCGACGTGCTCGTCAGCAGGGCGCGAGAACTGCTCAGCCGGCTCTCGGGCCCGGCGCGAACCGCGAGCGCCGCGAGCGCCGAGGGCGACGTGGCGACGCTGACGGCGGCCTCCGATGACGAACTGTTCAGCTTCATCAACACGCAGCTCGGCCGCCAGAACGAGTGATCCGCGCACCCGCGGCGAACCTGCTGTTGCGTCGGTGAGAGGTCGAGGAGCAGATGGACAACGAGGACAAGTTACGGCGCTACCTGAAGTTGGTCACCGCAGACCTCGTGGAGGCCCGCAAGCGGTCGGAGGAACTCGAACGGCGGGCCGGCGAGCCGATCGCGATCGTCGGCATGGCCTGCCGCTATCCGGGCGGAGTGCGCTCACCAGAAGATCTCTGGGAGCTGGCGGTCACCGGGCGGGACGCGATCACCCCGTTCCCGCGTGATCGGGGTTGGGACCTCGACTCGCTCTCCCACCCCGACCCGGATCGCCCCGGCACCAGCTACACCCAGCAGGGCGGTTTCCTGCCCGACGTCGCGGACTTCGACGCGCAGTTCTGGGGCATCTCGCCCCGCGAGGCCATCGCGATGGACCCACAGCAACGACTGCTGCTGGAGACGTCGTGGCAAGCCCTCGAAAGGGCTCGAATCGATCCGCACTCGCTGCACGGCAGCGCGACCGGGGTGTTCGTGGGCCCGAGTGTGACCGACTACGCCGCCCTGCTGGCGCGCTACCCGACCGGGTTCGAGGGGCTCCTGCTCGGTGGCCTCGCAGGGGCCATCATCTCCGGCAGGCTTTCCTACCTCCTGGGGCTGGAGGGGCCGGCGGTGACCGTCGACACCGGTTGTTCCTCCTCGCTCACCGCCCTGCATCTCGCGGCGAGCGCGCTGCGCGCCGGAGACTGCTCACTCGCCCTGGTCGGTGGCGTTTCCGTGCTGGTCACGCCAGGCTCGTTCGTCGAGTTCAGCACCCAACGCGGACTTGCCCAGGACGGCCGGTGCAAGTCCTTCGGCGATGCCGCGGACGGTACGTCCTGGGCCGAGGGCGTCGGCATGGTGGTGGTCGAGCGGCTTTCCGACGCCCGCCGTCACCGGCACCCGGTCCTGGCGGTGCTGCGCGGCTCGGCGATCAACCAGGACGGGGCATCGAACGGGCTGACCGCACCGAGTGGCCCGTCCCAGCAGCGGGTGATCCGGCATGCGCTGGCCACGGCCGGGCTCACGTCCTCCGACGTCGACGCCGTCGAGGCACATGGCACGGGCACGACGCTGGGCGACCCGATCGAGGCCCAGGCGCTGCTGGCCACGTACGGGCGTGACAGGCGGCCTGGTCGTCCGCTGTTCCTGGGCTCGCTGAAGTCCAACCTGGGCCACAGCCAGTCCGCCGCCGGAGTGGGCGGTCTGATCAAGACGGTGATGTCGCTGCGGCACGGCATGTTGGCACCCACGCTGCACGCCGACCCGCCGTCCACCGAGGTCGACTGGACGGCCGGCGACATCGAACTCCTGCACAAGCCGCGATCATGGCCGGAGACGGAGGACCGACCCCGGCGTGCCGCCGTTTCCGCCTTCGGCATCGGCGGCACCAACGCGCACGTCATTCTTGAGGCGGTGCCCGAAGAAGACACCGGACGGGAAGGCGACGGCGTCGCGCACCGCACGCTCGCGGTCGTTCCCTGGCTGGTCTCCGGCCGCACCGCGACCGCTATGCGCGCCCAGGCCGCGCGGCTGGCCGCCTTCCTGGCGAACCGGGCCGAGCCGGCCGACCCCACCGACGTCGGATATTCACTGGCCACCACGCGCGCCGCCCTGGAGAACCGCGGCGTGGTCGTGGCCGCCGATCGAGACGGCCTGCTCGCCGGGCTCGACGCACTTGCTCAGGGCACACCGGACGCCGCGGTCACGACAGGCGCCACCGCACGCGGACGGCTGGCCTTCCTGTTCACCGGCCAGGGGGCGCAGAAGCTGGGCATGGGCCGTGAGTTGTACGCCGAGCAACCCGTCTTCGCCGAGGCGTTCGATGCCGTCTGCGCGCACCTGGACGGTCCGATCGGCCGTTCGCTGCGTGAGCTGACCTTCGCCGAGGACGACCCGCTGGGCCTGCTCGACCGCACCGGATTCGCCCAGCCGGCCCTCTTCGCGGTCGAGATCGCCCTGTTCCGGCTCGTCGAGTCATGGGGTGTACGCCCGGATTTCGTCGCGGGGCATTCCATCGGCGAGGTCACTGCCGCGCACGTAGCCGGGATACTGTCCCTTGAGGACGCTTGCGCGTTGGTCGCCGCCCGTGCCCGGCTGATGCAGAGCATGTCGCCCGGCGGCGCGATGGTCGCGGTACGTGCGGCCGAAGAAGACATCCTGCCGATGCTGGATCAGCTGGCCGGCCTCGTGTCCGTCGCCGCTGTGAACGGTCCCACCTCGGTGGTGCTCTCCGGCGACAAGAAGACGCTCACCACACTGATGGAGAGATTGGCCGACAAGGGTCTCCGCTCGCGCGAACTGCGGGTGAGCCACGCTTTCCATTCACCACGGATCGACCCGATTCTGGCCGACTTCCGGTCGGCGATCGAGGGCATGTCGTACGCCGCGCCGCGCATCCCGATCGTGCCGCTCGCACCGGGCGACGCGGACCGGGGCGAGCGGATGCGTTCGGCGGACTACTGGGTCGCCCAGGCACGGGCAGCGGTGCGGTTCCGCGACGGCGTGGTGCGCCTGAGCGAGGCCGGTGTCACCACCTTCCTGGAGCTCGGGCCGGGCGGGGTCCTCGCCGCCCTCGGCCCGGACTGCCTGCCGCCGGCCGGTCCGGACGTACCAGAGCGGGTCTTCGTGCCGACGCTGCGCAAGGGCCGGGCCGAGCCGGCCGCGCTGCTGGACGCGGTGGCTGCCCTCTTCGTCCGCGGTGTGCCGGTCGACTGGCGCGCGGTGTACGCGGGCACCGGCGCCGCCCAGCTCGACCTGCCCACGTACGCCTTCCAGCGCCGCCGCTACTGGCTGGTCGATCACCTGCCGGCGGGCGCGAGCTTGCTGGCCAACCAGGGCGTCGTCGGCGGGAAGGGGGCCCCGCCGCCGGACGCCGTGCCGGCCGAGGCGATCCCGGAGATGCCCTCCGTACGTGGCAGGTTGGCCGACCGCCCGCGCCAGGAGTGGGCGGAGATCCTGCTCGCCGAGGTGCGTAACCAGGCGGCGCAGCTGATGGGCTACGACGCGATCGAGGACGTGGACGCCCAGCGGGGCTTTGCCGAGTTGGGCTTCGACTCGCTGACCGCGGCCTGGATGACCGAGCGACTGGGGGCCGTCACCGGTCTGGCACTGTCCCGCACGCTGGTGATCGACTGGCCGACGCCGTACGCGGTCGCCACATACCTGGCCGACCGCTTCGCCGCGCTCGACGACCTCGAACCACCCCCGGCCGCCCCCGCCGCCACGCCGGCGGGTCCGTCGCCGGCGGGCGAGGGCCTGGCGACGCCACCCGCGACCGAACCGCTGCCGGCGCTGTTCGCCCAGGCCTGCGCGCAGGGCCAGGTGCGGGACGGGTTGGAACTGTTGGCCGTCGCCGCCCGGCTGCGGGTGGGTACCGGCTCGCCGCCGATGCGGGAACCAGTCAGTTTCTCCCAGGGGCTTGCGGGCCCGACTCTGGTCTGTATCCCGTCCGTGGTCGCGCCCTGCAATGTCTACCAATACGCTCGGATGGCCGACACGCTGCGCACGACGCACAACATGGCCGTGCTGCCGTTGACGGGCTACGCCGACCACGAGCCCCTTCCGCCGACCCGAACCGACCTGGTGACCGCGGTCGCCGAGGCGGTCCTCGGCAGTGTGACCGGACCATACGTCCTCGTCGGCTACTCCTCCGGCGGCTGGATCGCGCACGCGGCAGCCGCCCGACTCAAGGATCTGAACACCGCACCGGAGTCACTCGTGCTGCTGGACAGCCACCTGCCCGGCAGCACAGGTTTGGCCGAGATCCAGTTCGACCTGCTCGGCGACGCGTACGCCGAATGGACCGCGACGCAGCCGCTGCGCGGCGCCGAACTGACCGCGATGGCACACCACCTACAGCTGTTCGACGACTGGGCACCCACCGAAATCAGCGGCATGTCGACGCTGCTGCTGCGCGCCACCGAACGGATGGGCGGCCAGCCCCGCACCGGCGAGCACTGGCAGGCCCACTGGGGTCCCGACCACGACGCCATCGACGTGGCCGGCACGCACCTGAGCATGGTCGACGAACACGCCGCGAGCACCGCCTCAGCAATCATCGGCTGGCTGGCTCGGCGGCCTGAGCACTTTCGCCATCCGGCGACGGATGTGAGTTCTTGGGAGCGATGATGACGACACTGTCGGAGACCGTACTCGGCGGCGGGACGCCCGAGGAGTTGCTGCGGGCGCCGGTCCCCGGCTCCTACCGGGCGACGCACCTCAGCGTCGAGGACACCGACCTGTTCCTCGGTGTGCAGGACAAGGACGTACGGAAGTCGCTGCGGGTCGGCGACGTGCCCATGCCCGAACTGGCGCCGGACGAGGTGCTGATCGCGGCGATGGCCAGCGCGGTCAACTACAACACCGTCTGGTCGGCGATGTTCGAGCCGCTGCCGACCTTCAAGTTCCTCAAGCAGTTCGCCCGCCAGGGCGGCTGGGCCGCGCGCCACGACCAGCCCTACCACGTGGTCGGCTCGGACTGCGCAGGCGTGGTCGTGCGGACCGGGTCGGGCGTGCGCCGCTGGAACGTCGGCGACCACGTGGTGGTCAGCCCGATCCAGGTGGACGACCAGGAGCCCGCCACCCACGGCGATGGCATGCTCGGCGAGGAGCAGCGCGCCTGGGGGTTCGAGACCAACTTCGGTGCCCTGGCCGACTACACGGTGGCCAGGGCCAGCCAGCTGATCCCCAAGCCGGCCCACCTGAGCTGGGAGGAGGCCGCGGTCAACCCGCTGTGCGCGGGCACCGCCTACCGCATGCTGGTCGGCCGCAACGGCGCCCAGCTCAAGCAGGGCGACGTGGTGCTGGTCTGGGGCGCGGCCGGCGGCCTCGGCGGCTACGCGGTGCAGTTCGCCAAGAACGGCGGCGCGACCCCGGTCGGCATCGTCAGCTCCCCCGAGAAGGCCGCCGCGGCACGGGCCCTTGGCTGCGACATCGTCATCGACCGCAACGAGTTCGGGCTGCGCGGCGAGCCCTCCGACGACCCGGCCGAGGTGGTGGCCATCGGCAAGCGGCTGGGCTCGCTCATCCGCGAGCGGGCCGGCCGCGACCCCGACATCGTGTTCGAGCACGTCGGCCGGGCCACCTTCGGCGTCTCCCTGTTCGTGGCCGCCCGCGGCGGCGTGGTCGTCACCTGCGGGTCGAGCAGCGGCTACCAGCACGTCTACGACAACCGGTACCTGTGGATGCGGCTCAAGCGGGTCATCGGCAGCCACGCGGCCAACATGCAGGAGCAGTTCGAGTGCGGTGACCTCATCAGCTCCGGTCGGATCAGGTCCACGATGTCGGCGGTCTACCCGCTCACCGAGATCGGCGAGGCCGCCCGGCTCGTGCAGACCAACGGGCACCTCGGCAAGATCGCCGTGCTGTGCCAGGCGCCGCGGGCCGGACTCGGCGTCACCAACCCGGAACTGCGGGCGCGGCTCGGGGCCGACCAGCTCGCTCCGCTGATGAACCTCGCTGGAGGAACCCCATGAGCACGGGCGCCATCGGACTGTTGGGCACCGGGTCGTACCTGCCGGAGCGGGTGGTGACCAACGAGGAAGTCGCCGCCATGACGCCGGACGCCACCGCCGAGTGGATCCTGCGCAGGACCGCCATCAGCACCCGCCGCTGGGCCGCCGAAAACGAGGCTACCTCGGATCTCGCCGCCGTCGCCGCCCGAGCCGCCCTGGAGCACGCGGGCCTGTCGGTCGACCGCGTCGACTACCTGATCGTGTCGACGTCCACCGGCGACTTCCCCCAGCCGCCCACCTCCAGCCTCGTGCAGCAGCTGATCGGCGCCCAGAACGCGGCGTGCCTGGACATCAACACCGTCTGCGCCGGCTTCGTCTACGGCCTGGAGCTGGCCCGCGGTCTGGTCGCCACCCACCCCGGCGCCCGGGCGCTGGTCGTGGCGGCCGACCTGTACTCGCGGATCCTGGACTTCGACGACCGGCGCACCTGCGTGCTGCTCGGCGACGGGGCCGGGGCGGCCGTGGTCGGCGAGGTGGCCGAGGGCTACGGCATCCTCGACATCGACCTGGGCACCAACGGCGAGCACCAGGACCTGATCAAGGTCAACGCAGGCGGCAGCCGGGTCCCCACCTCGGCCCAGACCCTCGCCGACGGCGGCCACTTCTTCACCATGCAGGGCCGTGGTGTGCGGGACTTCGTCTTCGACAACGTGCCGCCTGCCATCGACAAGCTGCTGACCTCGGTGTCGCTCAACGCCGACCAGGTCGACTTCTTCGTGCCGCACCAGGCCAACGGCGTGCTGCTGGACGAGCTGGTGGTCCGTTGTGGACTGACAGGGGCGCACACCGCCAAGACCGTGGAGCAGTACGGCAACGTCGGTAGCGCCTCGGTTCCGGTGGCCCTGGACCACATCGTCTCCTCCGGCCAGGTCCAGCCCGACGACCTGCTCGTGCTGTCGGCCTTCGGTGGCGGCATGTCCATGGGCAACTGCGTGATCCGGTGGTCCGAGGCCGGGGGTACGCGATGAGCGTGGAGCGTGTCGGTGTCATCGGCTGCGGGGCCATGGGCGGCGGCTTCGCCGAGGTGTGCGCCCTGGCCGGGCTGCCCGTGCAGGTCGTCGTGCGCAACGCCGACGCCGTGCGCCGGGGCCGGGAGCGGCTGACCGGGTCGCTGGAACGCCTGGTGCGCAAGGAGAAGATCAGTCCCGCGGACCGTGACGAGGCCATCGCCCGGCTCACCTTTTCCGAGCAGCTCAAGCACCTGCGCGACTGCCAGTTCATCCTGGAGTCCGTCACCGAGGACCTGGCCGTCAAGCAGCGCCTGTTCGAGGAGCTCGACGCCGTCGTGGCCGAGCCAGGGGCCGTGCTCGCCTCCAACACCTCGTCCATTCCGATCATGAAGCTGGCCATGGTCACCGGTGATCCCGGCCGGGTCGTCGGCGTGCACCTGTTCAACCCGGTGCCGGTCATGAGCCTGGTCGAGGTCACCCCGTCGCTGCGCACCAGCAAGCAGACCCTGGCCACCACCAGCTCCTTCGTCACCGACGTGCTCGGCAAGCAGGTCGTGCTGTCCACCGACCGCCCCGGCTTCGTGGTCAACTCCCTGCTCATCCCCTACCTGATCTCCGCCGTGCGGATGCTTGAGTCCGGCGTCGCCTCCGCCGCCGACATCGACCGCGCCATGGTCCTCGGCTGCGGCCACCCGCTCGGGCCCCTTGGCCTCATCGACCTGATCGGCCTGGACATCATCGCCTCGGTCGGCCAGTCGATGTACGAGGAGCTCAAGGACCCCCAGTACGCGCCCCCCACCCTGCTGCTGCGCATGATCGAGGGCGGCTTCCTGGGCCGCAAGAGCGGCCAGGGCTTCCACGACTACTCCCCCGCCGCCCAGAAAACCGGCTGACCCCACCGCCGCGAAGGCCGACGAGCAACGACGCTCGTCGGCCTTCGCGTTTCCCGGCTCAATCCTCGATCAGACGAAACCCGCTGTACTCCGGCATCTCCGGCGTCAGCCAGTCCGGCAGCCGCCGCGCCTCGAAACCCCACGGCTGCCACTGCACCCCCGTCGGCTGAGCACCCGTCACAATGTGCTCGGCCAGCGCTTCCCTGGCCTCCGCCGGCGGACAGGTAGGCCGACCTCGGCCAATACATCGGCGGGTCGTTGTCGCCGCTCCCCGGCAACAGCGGCGCGTCGTCGAAGGGCTGCGGGTTCAGGCTGCGCTCCGCCGTGCCGGTCCACGTGTAGGTGCACTTCGCCAACCAATGAGACAGGTTGCCGCTCTCTGAAGATCAATCATGCCGCTTTGATCGGGACCCCCTCAAGGCCGCGCAGCGTGAAGTTGGAGCCAAATTCGACATCGCCCGCGAACTCGTACTCTGGCAACTTGTCCAACAGCCGATTCAACCAGATCCTCATCTCCATCCGAGCCATATGAATTCCAAGGCAGATGTGCGGCCCAAATCCAAATCCAATATGTGCTTTACGGGGACGGAAGATGTCGAAGGAGTGTGGGTTGTCCCAGCGAGCGGGATCGCGATTCGCGCAACCCAGAAGAACCATGACAGCGGAACCTTCGGGGATCGTAAAACCCCCGACCTGCGACTTGTCGCTACATGCAAAGCGTAAAACCGTCTGGGAGAGAGTCATCCAGCGGTGGACCTCCTCGAGTGCGGCCGGAACAAGCGACCTGTCGGAGACCAGCGCGCGACGTTGGTCAGGATGGCGTCCCAGCGCATACAAGGTCAGCGCCATCATCTGTGCCGTACTCTCATTCGCCGCAACCGTGAACATCGCCCCATTTGCCATCATTTCCCGATCAGGCATGGACGGCGCGAAATCGTCGAACACCATCTGGGCCACAAGGGTTCCATCGGACACCCTCAGCGCACGGTACTTTTCGATGAGGCCGCCGATGCTCGAGTTCAAGGCAGCTGCCGCCGCAGCACCCTCAGCGAAAATCTCTTGACCTCTCGGAGTCGAGTCCAGCCTTGCGCTAAGAACCGCCGCCGTTGCGTCACTCCATTTGATAAAGTCTTTATGAACATCCTCTTCGATGCCCAGTAATTGGGCAGTAACAATAGTGGGGATAATCCGCGTCATCTCCGCGAGAGCGTCGAGAGACTCGCCGGATCGAAGGCGTTCAACGAATTGATCCACATATACGTCCACAACTTGCTGTATCCGCGCCGCCCAGTCGGTCTCGACAGCCTTGCGCTCAAATCCTGGCGCCCAGATTTCGCGGACCGTCTGATGCCGGGGACCATCCATGCCGAGGAAAGTCGGTCCGCCGAATGCTTTCTCCATCTCCGGGAGCACGTTTGCAGAGTTGAAATGGCGGATGTCACCGAGCACTCGCACGCAGTTGTGATGTGACGTAATCATATACTGATCGTGACGAGAGTTATATACAACCGGCCCCAAAGCTCGCCATGCATCCATGGTCTCATAGGGGTCCCGCGCGAAGTCAGGATCAAGCATGTCGAAGTCCACGGCGGGACATTCCGCCACTGCAGAGTTCATTGCACGTCCTCTCCCTGGTAGGGATCGATGTCACCGCGCGTCATTGCGGCCAAAACGTGTTCAGCGGGAACGTTGTAGCGGTGGGCATCAAGCGTATGTAGCTGGGACAAGCGGATGAGCTCATCTTTGTCGGTTGCCTCGATGAGACCTCCGCACATCGGGCAGCTCACTTCGAGGCCGACGTCCATGGCCGCACCCTCCTGTTGACTGACCCTGGTCACGGTGCACTCCGAGAAGGAGCACGCGGCACCGACATTCAGGCGCGGCTTCGGACATCATCCCCTGGCCGCGTTCGTCGACCACGGACAGACACGTGCCACGACGGCACGGTCAGGACTTCCCGGCCACCTCGTCGGCGTACTTGCGGTTCATGTGCTCAAGCGCCGCGCCGGCTGCGATGTTCGCCTCCTCGCGCCGCGCGAGAATCCGGGCCCGTGCGTCGCGGGACGACTGGGCGTGGGTCTTCCCCGATCCCTGGAAGTGCGGGGCGACCTGACGGGCGATGAGCTCCCACGAGCGCCACGTCGCCGTCGGGTCGGCCCAGTCGTGCGCCAGCAGCAGCACGGTGCCGAACCCGCCGGACTGGTCGACCATGCGCTGGATCTGGCGGCGGACGTCGTCGGCCGTGCCGATCGCGCCCAGGCCCGAGTCGTTGACGAACTTGATCAGCTCCCGCGTGCTGCCGGTGGGCAGTTCGAGCCCAGGCACGGCCGCGTTCTCGTTCAGGTGCCCCACCCACTCCTGCAGCCCGAACTCGACGTCGCGGTATGCCTGCTCACGGGTCTCGGCGACGTGCACTTCGGTGACCAGCCGCCAGGTCGCGCGGTCGGGCGCCGGCCGTCCCGCGTGGGCAGCGCGCTCGGTGGCGATCCCCCAGTGGTACGCCAGCGCGTCGAATCCGTCCTGGCTCATGGTCGCCCCGAGCGAGATCAGGCTCACACCGCGGCTGCCGGCCAGGCGCGCGCCGGTCGGCGACGCCGTCGCGGCCACCGCGATCTCGAAGCACGGCTCGGTGAACGGGCGCAGCTGCAGCGTCGCGTCGACCAGCGTGTGGCTCCCGACCGTCGTGGTGACCGACTCACCGGCCAGCAGCCGCTGGATGACGTCGAGATGGGTCTCAAGGAGCTCGCGGCTCTCGGTGGGGGTCATGCCGATCATGGCGACGTCGGCGGGCAGGGAGCCGGGACCGACCCCGAGCATCACCCGGCCCTGCGTGAGGTGGTCGAGCATCACCATCCGGTCGGCCACCCACAGCGGATGGTGGTACGTGACCGAGGTCATGCCGGTCCCGAGGCGGATCCGGGTGGTGCGCTCCGCGGCCGCCGCGATGAAGATCTCGGGCGAGGCGATGATGTCCCGACCGGTCGAGTGGTGCTCCCCGATCCACGCCTCGTCGAAGCCCAGCCGGTCGAGGTGCGCCATCAGGTCCAGGTCGTGGCGCAGCCACCACGTCGGGCTCTCCCCCAGCGGGTGGATCGGGGGCAGGAACGCACCGAAGCGCAGACTGGTCATGCCGGTACCACGAAGAACTCGACGCCGGGGGTTCGCGCGAGCGACCCTCCCGCCGCGACCGGTCGACGAACTGGCAACGGAAAAGGAATCAGGACCGGCGCGTGGTCGGTAGCCATGGATTTACCTCCGGTGGGCTAGTTGCGGCCCAACGTAGACCATCTTCGACTCGGTAAGCCCCCCTAGTTTTACCCGGCATCTCTGGGGTTTTTTACCCGGCTTTTCTGGGGTCTCGATACGCGTGAAACTGAGGCCGAGACTGGTGAATACGTGGTGGGATGGGCGCCAGCGAGCGGACCACGGTCCGGGAGCGAGCACCGATGCCTGCAGAAGGAGACGTTTCCGTCATGGCGACATGGTTCATCACCGGAGCCGCCCGAGGGCTGGGCGCTGAGATAGCCCGGCACGCCCTGGAGGCGGGACACGACGTCGCCGTCGGCGCCCGGCGTGTCGACGCGTTGCCCGACGACCTGCGCGGCGCCAAGCGATGCCATCCGGTCACCCTCGACGTCACCGACCAGGCCCAGATCGACCGTGCCGTCGCGCAGATCGTCGACCGGTTCGCCACGATCGACGTGCTGGTCAACAACGCGGGTCGCGTGCTGGTGGGTGCACTGGAGGAGATCACCGACGCCGAGGCCAGGTCGCTGTTCGACGTCAACGTCTTCGGTTTGATCAATGTGACGCGAGCGGTCCTGCCGACCATGCGGGCCGCCGGCAACGGCAAAATCGTGCACATCGGCTCCCGTGCGGGGTTCGAGGGCGAGCCCGGAGTGAGCCTGTACAGCGCCTCGAAGTTCGCGGTCGCCGGCATCAGCGAAGCCCTCGACGCTGAGCTGCGTCCGCTCGGGATCCAGAGCATGGTCGTCGAGCCCGGAGCGTTCCGTACCGACCTCTTCGACGCCAGCTCCCTGTCGGTCGCCGGGGCGCGGCTGGCGGCCTACGACGGCACCCCCGCCCACCTCGTGCGCGACGGGATCGGCGCGGCCAACCACGCCCAGCCCGGAGATCCGGTCAAGGGCGCGGCGCTGATCGTCGAGGTGACCGACGGCGAGACGCTGCCCTCGCACCTGCTGGTGGGCAGCGACGCCTACGAGCGTCTCGAGGTCAAGAACGCGACGGTCGCGGAGCACATCGCCCCTTGGCGCAGCAGGTCGCTGGCCACCGCGCACCGCGACTGAGCCCGCCCGTTTCGCATCGCGCCGCAGATCCGGCGAGAATGTAGTGGCGCTGCCCGGTCAGGGTGACGGTCTCGACGAAGTCCATCGCCAGGATCGCCTCGGCCTGCGAACGCGGGAAACTGGCCCACGTCACCGCCGCCCTGTCCGGCGACGGATCCACCCCACCAGCGCGGAGTACCTCCCACACGGTAGAAGCAGCGACCGTGATACCCAGTAAAGCCAGGTCGCCGTGGATACGCCGGTAACCCCAGGACGGGTTCTCGGCTGCCAGACGCAGTACGACACGGCGGATGGAGATGAGGGTGCGCGGACGGCCAACTCCTCGGTTCGCGCTCGCGCGGGCGTGGCGGTGTGTCATCAGGCCGCGGTGCCATCGGAACACCGTGTCCGGGCTGACCAGCAGCCGGAAGCGGCGCAGAGTCGCGCGGGACAACGGCACGAGCAACGCTGTCAGAAACGCCCGATCCTCGGGCTTGAGTCGCGGGCGTTGGCCAGCGAGTTACCGTTGCACGATGGCAAGTTGATGACGCAGAGCGAGTATCTCGACGTCCTTCTCGCGATCGGACATCAGCAACAGCCGCAGTGCGGCGAACGCCTGACTGACGGCGAGGTAGGCGAAGCGGATCGCATAAGCCGCGATCATGCCCGACGATGACCGGCACCGCACCGATGACCACTGACCTGCGCGGACGTATTTCTCGGCACGCAGAGGATCGGGTATTCCAGATGCTGTTTGCCTGAACCCTCCAGCACCGAACCGTTCGGCGCGACGAGAACGACCTTGTCCTCGTCGATCCCCTCGAACCCATCCGGACGCCTTCATCCAGACTCCTCGTCCGTCGGGGTCGCGGACAGAGGCATGGCCCCAGACCATGTCGCCCAAGCCCGCGGCGGCCAGGGCTCGGCTTGCCCGGATCACCAATTGCGACGGTTCATGCATGGGCACTCCTCGCGTCGAGCTTAGGTGTCCGAGAACGCGCGGGTTGCCCGGCGGTAGGGCTGGGTTATCGCAGCCAGCCGTTGCGGCTGCCAAAGGTCATCACGTTCATTGAGACTCACGTCGCCGTTGAGGCGCAACAGCCAGATCAGCTCGTATCCGAGGTGCAGCACCGCGTCCCCGGAAATCCGCTCCAACAACCCGGCGACCAGCCGGACCATCTCGTCTGTCTGAGCGGTCGTGTCAGCGACTTTGTCCAGGCGAAACGCCACCCGCACGGTAGGTGTGAACTTGAAATCTTGAATCACCGGGTCCCAGGGCCGCGGGTTGGCGTCCAGCACCCTGATCCACAGGCCGCTCCCGGTTGTCGCACCCTCGTCGAGAACGAGATCGGGCACGACTTCCGCCCCGACCATTCCCCATGCCCGCATGACCTCCTGGACGTCAGCTATGACCTGCTTCACAGGCACTGGAGTGCCGGCGACGAAGTCGTATTCAATGGCCATCCGAACCGTTCCTTGTCCTGGTCTAGGGATAGAAGTCAATCACGTCGCCCTGGGCATCGATCACCTTGACCTCCTGCAGGCCGGCAATCGGCCAGTCGTGCAACTGCGCGCTCAACTTGGTCAGATCCACGGAGCTGTCGGACAAGTTCAGCACGATCCGGCTGGCCTGACCGGCCGCGACCTTCTGCTCCATCCTGGTCGCGATGCTGCGGGCGTTCGCGGTGGTCGGTGCGACGTTGTCGAAGATCTGACCTTCGACGCGGTAGTCTGGATTCTTCGCACCCGGCACGTCAGGATTCTGCTCGACGTCGTACCCATCCTTGGCCAAGATATCCGCCGACTCGTTTTCACGTTGTAGAGCGAGCTTGTTCTCCGGCGATTCGCCGGCGGGAATCCGAGTGGGGTGCCCGCCGGGCGTGGCATTCGGGTCAGGTACCTGAGACGGCTCGGTGTGAATACCCGCGTTGTGATCGAGTTTGTTGGCGAGGTCCGCGGCCGCATCCTCTTCCTGCGCGTCGGTGACGGCCTGAGTCTGGGTCGAGCTCACGTTGGGGTTGGGCGTGTTGTCGATCGCGGCTGTCATCGCTCCAACCGCTCCGCCGGCTACCGCGCCAACGGCCGCCAACTGGGGTGACGCGGCACTCACCGCCCCTTCGATCGCGCCAACGAAACGGGCGGCAGCCGCACCGTCGCCAAGCGAAGCGAAGAGATCACCAAGGGCCGCGATGTCTCCGAAGCCATCCGTGAGCGCGCCAAGGGCGATAGCTCCCAATATGCCCAGAGTGGCGTCCTTGAGCACGTTGCCGACCGCGTCAACGATCTGGTTCTGAACGTCCTCGGTCCAGTCAGCATACTGATAGATCGCGTTGGCGATGGAGTCGCACCCGTCGGGTAGGGCCAGGGGAATTTCAAAGTCGGTTTGTGCTGGTAGCGGCCGCGATGATCGGGAAAATCAGACGACGATCAGCGGCGATCCGTTGGACCGTACGGGTGATCTCGGTGATCCCAGCCAGGCGTAACAGACCCAGCGCGAGAT
>DATATE010000250.1:0-22735 GCA_036268955.1 Pseudonocardiaceae bacterium | reverse complement strand
GCTTCGCTTTCTGCTATCAGTGGATCAGCCGCGTCGTTGACCAGCACGGCGGCGCGCAGGACCGTGTCCGACTGTTGGCCGGGCTCACCGGTCGGGTCGTCGAGATCGGTGCGGGTAACGGGCTGAACTTCCAGCACTACCCGCCCGGTGTCCGGGAAGTGATCGCCGTTGAACCGGAGGATCACCTGCGTGCGTTGGCCGAACGCGCCGCCGATACGGCCCCAGTGCCGATCCGGGTCGTAGCAGGACACGCCGGGGACCTGCCGCTGGAGGACGGCAGCACCAACGCGGCCGTGTTCTCGCTGGTGCTGTGCTCGGTACCCGACCCGGCTGCCGCGTTGGCCGAAGCCCACCGTGTCCTGCGCCCGGGCGGAAGCCTCCGATTCTTCGAACACGTCCGCTCACCCCACCGGCTCGTTGGGGCAGCACAGGATCTACTCGCCCCAGCGACCGCCGCACTGCTCGGCGGCTGTCATTTCAACCGGGACACCGCCGCGACCATCCGGGCCACCGACTTCGTCATCGACGACCTCGCCACGCTGCATCTGGGCGGCGTCAGCCACATCCTTGGCCACGCCCACAAGTAGGCGTGTGGGCAGTCGATGTCGGGCGGCGTCACCACCCACGAGTGGTGAGAACCTGCGGCTCCGCCACCGTCACGTCCTCGATCATCACGTCCAGGTGGAACTGCTGCGGCTGGTGCGGATCTGGGCAGTGTGGCGGCTGGTGGTCCGGTGCTCGTTGAAACGCCACCCGGAGGTGGTGTCGTTCACGGCGATCACTGCCCGGTCGTCCTCTTCGTAGGTCACGGACAGACCCAACAGTTCGGAGTAGAAGCGCGCCAAGTCGGACGGGTCCGCGCAGTCGATCATCACATGATGCAGGCGTCCTGTCACGGCTTCGGATCCTGGCCGCCGAGACGTCGATGCCCAACTACCCAGTGCACGATTCCCTTCTGGATGGGCGCTGTCTCGAATGACTCTGGCCATCCGAATCCGCCGGGAGGAGCGGCCGGTCAGGCGGTAGTGGGCACGAGTTCGGCGAGCAGGGCCCGCACCCGGCGGTCGATCTCGAAGCTGTTCAACGTCCAGCCGGCGAAGCTGCGGCCCGGTTACGCGAACTTCGCGATCACCGAGCTCGCGTTGAAGCACGCGCCGATCGCTCCGGAGATGAGCAGGCCGAGCACGAGGTCCCGCAGGATCGCGGCCCACTCCATCACGAACACCTGCGACACCGACGTGAAACCCTCCGTCGAGGTCAGCCTGCGCCAGAGGGAACCCTGCGCGCGGATGGACATGTCCATCCGCGCCGTGCCCCTCCATCGAGCCGGCCACGCCCTTCTCGGCCTGGGCCGCTGCCGCGTCCAACAGGCGCCGACGGACCAACAGCCGGAACAGCAGTGCGAGCAGCACGATCATGGTCGGTCCGCCGACGAACTCGGCGACGGTGAACTGCCAGCCCAACAGCAGTGCCATGATCACGCCGAGTTCGATCACCAGGTTCGTCGAACCGATCTCGAAGGCCATCGCCGAGGTGAAGTTCGCGCCCTTGCGGAACAATGACCGGGCCAACGCGACCGCGGCGTAGGAACACGAGGAGGACGCCGCACCGAGCAGGCCCGCTGATCGAGGTTCCCGTGCTTGTGGGGCTGGTCTACGTCTCGCTCGCGCTGCGCCGTCGCGTCACACCCGCGTCCCTGTAGGTCCGACCGTGGAGGTTCACGCTCAGGTCCGCCCATCGCCGTGAGGGCGAGCCGTGCCGGGATGTCGAAGACTGCCGGCTGACCGATCCCCGCGTCCTGCACCTGCTCGACCGCGAGGCCGTCGAGCTGGCCCGCCGGTTCGACGGCACGTTCTCGCCCGAGACGGTCACCGAGCTGGTGCACACCTCGTTCGACCAGTTCGCCGCCACCGCCCGTGTCCGCAGCCATCTGCCCGTGCTCGCTGCCCGCTTCGCGCGCCAGCGGCTGCAAGCCACCGCCAAGAATCAACGAGTGATCGTGTCCGAGGTCCCCGAAGTGCTGTTCGGCTGCGTGCACAACGCGGGTCGCTCGCAGATGGCCGCCGCGCTGCTGCACCACCACGCGGCCGGACGCGTCCTGGTCCGCTCGGCCGGGTCGGCCCCGGCTGACACCATCAACCCCGCCGTGGTCGAGGTGATGGCCGAACTCGGCCTCGACCTGTCGCAGGAGTTCCCCAAGCCGCTGACCGAGGCGGTCCAGGCCGCCGACGTGGTGATCACAATGGGCTGCGGCGACGCCTGTCCGATCTTCCCCGGCAAGCGCTACCTGGACTGGCAGCTCGACGACCCCGCCGGGAAACCGGTCGAGCAGGTCCGGCCGGTCCGGGACGAGATCGACCGGAGGGTGCAGGCGCTGCTGGCCGAACTGGTGCCCGCCACCGCCTAACGGACTCGGGGCAGCAGACGGCGCACCACGTAGCGGGCATCGCGGCCGACACCGCGCAGGGTCGCCGAGGAGAAGCTGCGCTGCCACTCCAGGCCGACGAACCCGAGACCGGAATGCGTGGTGGACAGCCCGCGCTGCTGTTGAGGTGCGCCATCGAGCGTCGCGCCGAGATCAGCGAGGTAGGACAGGTTCGGGCGGTAGCCGGTGGCCAGGATGATCGTGTCGGCCTGCTCGCGTGTGCCGTCGGGCCAGGTCAGTTCGGTGCCGTCGACGCTCGCGAACATCCGCCGCTGGTCCGGCCGCCCGGCGGCCAGGGCGCGGCGGTAGCGGCCGTCGTCGTTGACCGGCATGTGCGGTGGGGTCCGCAGCAAGTGCCCGATCGGGGCGGCGTCGAACCCGGTGACCACGGACCAGAAATGGACGTCGCGCCCGAGTGGGCGTTGCGGCGCGAACTTCACGGGTGTGCGGGTGGCCAGGGTGACCCTGGCATGCTCGGCGAGTTCCGCGCCGATCTGGACCGCAGAGTTCGCCGCCCCGACCACCACCACCCGCTGCCCGGCAAACCGCGTGGGTTCCCGGTAGTCGGTGGCGTGCAGCACGGTGCCGGTGAACGCGTCCAAGCCGGGTAGCGCGGGCCGGTACGGCCGCCCGAACGCGCCAGTGGCCGCGACCAGAATCGGCGAGCGAAGGTCGGACCCGTCGGCCAACCGCACTCGGAAACCGCCGCTGTCGGCATGCACGTTGTCGACGCGGTGTCCGGTGCGGATGTCGACGTCGAGGTCCTTGGCATAGCGGCGCAGGTAGTCGATCACCTCGTCACGGTGCGGATAGTGCTCCGGGTCGCCGGGGAACGCCATACCGGGCAGAGCGCTGAACCGGGCTGGGGAGAACAGGGTCAGGCTGTCGTAATAGGACGGCCACGAGCCCACCGGCTCCTCGCCTGCTTCCAGCACCACCGGGGCACAGCCGGACTGGCGCAGAGCGTAGGCGGCGGCTAGTCCGGCTTGCCCGCCGCCGATGACGAGCGCGTCGATGTCGGTCATGAGTGTCGATCCTTACGACAGAGTTTTGGTGTGCTGGCAAGGGAAATCAGGGCGGCAGCCACGGTGAACGCGCCCAGTAGCAGGAACGTGGTCGCGTACCCGTCGAGCAGTCCGGCGAGGGCGGCCCCGGCGAACGGGGCGAGGGCCATCGTGATCGTCAGCGGCGCGGACAGCAGCCCGGTGAGGTGGCCGTAGTGGGTGGCGCCCCAGCGGTCGGTGACCGCGGTGGCCTGCAGGAGGGTGAACACCCCGCGCGCCATCCCCGCCACGATCGCCGCACCGATCAGCGCGACCTCACTGGTCAGCGCACCGAGTAGCGCAGTCGTGGCGGCCATCGCGAGCAGGATGAGCGCCGTGCGGGTCCGGACGCTGGCGTGGCGCGTGAGGGTGGCGTAGCCGAGGCGGCCGGCGACCTGCCCGGCGCCACCGAGCCCGAGCGCGATCGCGGCCGTGCCGGTGTCGATGCCGCGTTCGCCCAGCAACGGCACCAGGTTGACCACGACGGCGTAGGTGGCGAACGCCGCGATGCTCAACGCCACCGCGAGGGTGAGGAACGGCCGGCTGCGCGCCACTCTGCCCGGCTCGGCGACGTGGGTGTGCTGCGGCTCGACCGGTGGGCGTGGTGGCCACGGCAGCCGCAGCCCGAACCAGTGCCCGGGAATCGTGATCACCGCAAGGATCGCGGCGAGGACCAGGTAGGTGCTACGCCAGTCCAGGTGTGTCGACAGCCACGCGGTCAGCGGGGCGAACACGGTACTGGCCAGGCCGGCGGCCAAGGTCAGCACCGTCAGCGCACGGACCCGGTCGGGTCCGTGCCAGCGGGTCAGCGCGGCGAACGCGGGCGGATACAGCACGGCCCCCATTGCCACGCCGACCATCAGCCACGCCGCCAGGAACCAGACCAGGTTCGGTGAACAGGCGACCGCCACGACCGCAGGCACGGCGAGCACCGAGCCGGCGGTCATGACCCCGTGTGGGCCGTGCCGGTCCAGCCACCGTCCGACCGGGATGCCGATCAGGGCGGCCACCAGCTGGCTGGCCGACAACGCCGCGGTGATCGCGGCGGTCGGCCAGCCGGTGGCGGCCGTGATGTGCCCGGCCAGCACCGGAAAGGCGTAGTACAGCACGCCCCAGCTGGTGATCTCGGTGGCGCACAACACCACCAGCACCCGCCGCAGTCCCACCCGGTGCGCCGCGTCGAAGGCGGGCGTCGTCCGCGAGGCCGCCACGCCGGGTCAGCGCGCGGACGGCGCGGACAGCGACAGGTCCTGCACATCGGACGGGGCGCCGCAGCAGCCACCGCCCTGGTCCTCGGCGGGTGCGTCGAACAGTCCCGCGCCACCGCAGACACCGGTCTCGGGCAGCACCAGCTCCACCCGCTCGGCGGACTCGGAGTCCCCGGCCAGCGCCGCGGCGATGGAGCGGACCTGTTCGTAGCCGGTCATCGCCAGGAACGTTGGTGCCCGCCCGTAGCTCTTCATCCCTGCCAGGAACATCCCCGGCTCCGGGTGCGCGAGTTCCTTCACCCCGTGCGGGTAGACGGTGCCGCAGGAGTGCACGTTCGGGTCGATCAACGGCGCCAACGCCACCGGCGCCTGCAACGTCGCATCCAGTGCGAGACGAACCTCCGACAGCCAGGACAGGTCCGGGCGGAACCCGGCCAGCACCACGACTTCGTCCACCGCGTCCAGCCGCTGGCCCTCGGACGAGGCCAACACGAGACGACCGGCGCCGTCGTGCTCGACGGTTTCGGTGCGGAACCCGGTGGCCACATCGATGTGCCCGGCCTCGACTGCAGCCTTCGCCCGCAGTCCGAGCGCGCCCCGAGCCGGGAGCTGATCGGCCTCCCCGCCGCCGAACACCGCTCCCACCGCGCCCCGGCGCAGCAGCCAGGTGATCCGTGTTGCCGGGTGCCGCTCGGCCAGTCCGGCGAAGGCGACCAGCGCGGTCAGCGCCGAGTGCCCGCTGCCCGCCACCACCACATGCCTGCCCGCATACCGCGCGGCCACCGTCGTGTCAGTGAGGTTCGGAACCTGGTAAGCGATCCGGTCCGCGGCGGCGCCCTCACCAATCGCGGGCAGGCCGTCACCACCCAGCGGGTTGGGTGAGGTCCAGGTCCCGGAGGCGTCGATCACCGCCTGCGCGGTGATCCGCTCTTCCCGGCCATCAGCGGTACGGACATGCACGGTCAGCGGCTCGTCCTCGCGGCCGGCGTCCACCACGCGGTCACGACCCCGACGGGCGACCCCGACGACCTCAGCGCCGAACCGCACCCGCTCGCCCAACGCCGCCGCCAGCGGACGCAGGTAGAGCTCCGCCCACTCCGCGCCGGTCGGGTAGCCCTCGACGGCCGGATGCTGCCAGCCGCGCGGCTCCAGCAACCGGCGCGCGGCCGGAGCGACCAGCTCTCCCCAGCGAGAGAACAAGCGCACGTGATGCCACTGCGCCACCGCCGCGCCCGCCTGCTCCCCGCGTTCGAGCACCAACGGCGCCAGTCCGCGCTCGGCCAGTTCCGCCGCCGCGGCCAGACCCACCGGCCCCGCCCCGACGACCACCACAGGAAGCTCGCTCATCTCGCACCTCATTCATCGATCCAACTCGATTAACACGGCCGAGAGTATCGACCGCGCTCGATGGATGCAACCATCGATTCGGATCGATACACTAGGTGCCATGCCGATCGCGCTGCCGCAAGCCCAGGTCCTGCCCACCGGCGAGGCCGCCACCTACGCCGACTGGTTCGCCTGCCTCGCCGAACCCGTGCGGGTGCGGCTGCTGCACGCCGTGGCCACCAGCACGAAGGGCATCACCGTAGGCGCGCTGACCGAGATCCTCGGCACCAGCCAGTCCACCACCTCACACCACGTGCGCAAGCTCAACGACCTCGGCTTCGTCCGCCTCCACAAGGAGGGCACCGCCACGATCGTCACCGTCAACGAAGCCTGCTGCGCCGGGCTACCACACGCCGCCGACGCCGTCATGGGCCTGCTCGCGCCCCGCCCCTGCTGCCCCGACGACCTGCCCAGCGACGTCACCGTCCGCGCCCTGCAACCCGACGACTGGGCCGCGGTGCGCCGCATCTACAGCGAAGGTATCGCCACCGGCCTCGCCACCTTCGAGACCACCGTGCCCAGCCGCGCCAGCCTCGACGCGAAATGGCTGCCCGACCACCGCTGGATCGCCGAGATCGACGGCCAAGTCGTCGGTTGGACCGCCGCGAGCCCGGTGTCCACACGCGACTGCTACTCCGGCGTCGCGGAAACCTCCGTCTACGTCGCCGATGGCTACCGCGGCCGAGGAGTCGGCAAAGCGTTGCTGTGGCAGCAAGTCATGGCCGCAGACGCTGCCGGGCTATGGACCTTGCAGACCGCAATCTTCACCGAGAATCGGCCCAGCATCGCGCAGCATCACGCTGCCGGTTACCGCACCGTCGGCGTCCGCGAACGCATCGCTCAACGCGACGGTGTTTGGCACGACACAGTCCTTATCGAACGCCGCTCACCGGTCGACTAGACACGCCAACCGCCGGGTTTGCGAGGACACTGAGAGCATGGATCGGCAGGCGGTACACGAGGAGACGGAACGGGCGCGGCCGAGCTTCCACCAGTTGCTCAACGGCGCATCCGATGCCGATCTTACCGACGGCCTGATGGCACCCGGTGGAACAACAAGCAGCTGCTGTTCCACATGCTGCTTGGATACCTGATCGTGCGGGCGCTCCGCCGACTGGTCGTGACCTTCGACCGGGCGTGTTCGAGTTGGGCCACAATGGACCACACGCCTATCGGTAGCCCCTCGACCTGAGGAAATCGCAGGTCAGAAGTGGCGTAGGGGCTACCGATGCTCCGGTCCCTGTGGAGGTTAGGGGGCCTTACTCGAACACAAAAGACCAGGTCAGAGCCCTGGAAGAGCTCCGTCAGAAGCTTCCCAGCCTCGATTCGCCCGAGCCGCCATCGATCAAGCGCGACCGCCCCGGCCGTGCCCGGCAACTCGGCCTCGATCAAGTCGAGCAACTGATCGCCGACTACCAGTCCGGCGCGACTGTGTACGAGCTGGGTGACCGGTTCCACATCGAGCGGCGAACGGTCAGCGCCATCCTCCACCGACACGACGTGCCAATGCGCCGCCGCGGCCTCTCGCCCGAGCAGGTCGACCACGTCATCCACCTCTACAATCTCGGCTGGTCACTCGCCCGAGTTGGCGATCATCTGGGTGTCAACCACACCACCGTGTTGAACAAGCTCCGCGAACGCGGCGTCCCCACCCGAGACAGCCACGGGCGCCAGCGCATTGAAGCAGGTGATACCCGATGACTGGCCCTGCGGTTGAATTGCCCCGTTCATCCGATTCGGGTAGGACCACGGTCGTTCAGGCGGTTACCGTGATCATGGGCGTCGTCGTCGGCCTCACCTTCCTGTTCGGGTTCGGCAACGTGCTCAACCTCGCCCTCCGCCTGGGCGTACCGGCCTGGGTTTCGCCGCTCGTCGCACCCGCGGTCGACCTCTCGATCCTCGGGCTTCTCCTCGGCATCCGGCAACTGGCCCTGGTCGGGGCGACCTCCGATCAACTGCGGCCAGCTCGGCGGCTGCTGATCTTCGCTAGCGTGGTCACCCTGGCGCTGAATGTCGCTGACCCGCTCGTCGCTGGTCAGTACGGCAAGGCTGCGTTCGACGCCGTGGGACCGTTGTTGCTGATCGGCTGGGCCGAGGTTGGCCCGGATCTGTTGAGGGCGCTGACCGCTGCAGGACGACCGAACGAAGCAAGGTCCGACGACGCGAACCGGATGGAGGCGTCGTTCTTCAACGAACCGAACCCTGTCGAGCAGACGGTGTCGGAGTCGCCCGGTCTGGCTAGGGGGCTCGATTGTGCTCCGGCTGATGGACACAGCGATCTTGCTGCCTCAAGCGCGGTTGATGACGATCTGCTCGAAAGGGCAAGGGCGGCCGACGCGCGCCATTGGGACGAGCATCGCCGGCCGATCTCCGCCGAAACACTTCGCAGGAAGCTTCACATCGGTGCTGCTCGCTCCAGGCTGCTCGTTGCGATCATCCGAGCTGACTCGCAACAGCGAGCAACCTCAGCGGAGATGGCAGCCCAGATTGGAATGGCCAGTGAGATGATCGACACGTCGCACGCAGCACCAGCAGCGCGATGACAGCGCGCACGTTCGCACAGTCGGCGAACGAGATGGAATCTCGGGCACGTTGAGTTGAATCGTCGCTGTTGGTTGTGGCGGACGGTCAGCGCCACAACCAACAGCGACCTCGTCCGGCTCTACGTCATCGACCGGAGCGCAGCTTGCGAGGCTGACCGCCGGGGTTTTCAATGGCCCGCGTCTTGCAACCGAGGCGGGTGCCTCGGCAGCCGGGCAGGGCTGTCCTACTCCTTGTGGTCACGCAATCGCTGTTGTTCGGCGAAGTACGTAAGGGCCCAGAGCTTGTCCTTGTCGCCCCGCATCTCGGCTTGGAGGTGCTCGTAGGACTGCGGATACTTTGGTTCGCGCGTAATCGCAACATGGACATGACAGTTGGCCCGCATGATCAGCGGCGACTGAACGTCGCCTCTATAGAGGTTTTTGAATGGCTCGGCGTAGGTCAGGATTTTAAACGTCAGGTGCGGTTCATCGAGGGTCCCCGGAAGAACCGTAATTTGCTCGTGCGAGAAGTTTATTTCCTCGTCGCGGTGACACCTCTTTTCTGCGTCCTCCATGATGGCCTCGACCTGCTTCATCGGTAGCAGTTCAAACAGGGCGGCCTGTCCCGCTTCCAGCACGTGGCGATGCTCGGCTGCCGACCACATCGGCTGCGGTATGTCGATGCCGGTGATCGGGTGCTGGCCCGCGTAGAACTTAGCGTCTGACGTCTGTATCCGGACGCTACGGTCTCCGTCGTTGATCAGCATTCCGCGGAGAACGAAATAGACGTTGTCGTGCTGAAATTCGATGTAGTCCAGACTGCGTTCCCCAGCTTCGTCGGCTGTGCTGTGAGGGACGGGGGCCGGGTCATTCTGGGGCAAAATGCGTGGAACCTCATCTATCGGCGAGATAATGACTACCACGCTTGGCACGGCAGCTTCGATTCGAGCCTTCGCGGCTGACAGTGCGTCGACTTCCGCGGTGTCTCGCGCGATGGAGGATTGAGGGATTTCGGGGCGGCGCTGCTCAACGTACACAGAACGTCTTTCTGAATGAGGCTCGATTCTTGGTGCGCATGATTGGCGGCTTCGGCGTCGGCGAACTCATGCAGTATCGGAGCCTTGGCTGGACCTTGGCGCGGTCAGGAGGACGGCTGTGGAGTCAGCATGGCGAGCCTGTCCGCCACCCGTGGGGACTACGCCCCAAGTTTGGCGGACGATGAGATTTCTTGCCCCTGGGTACGTCTCGATAATATCTGCGTATTCTCCCTGCTATGAGTACCCGAATAGTGCGAAACGTCCTGGTAATTGGCCCATTTTAGGGCGTCCGCGTGGGTAGCGCCGGACGTTTCGATCACCTACCGTAAGAATCAAACTGCCCTCCGTGCAGCGACAATCGGAGGATGGGTCTTCTTGTGGTCCCGTCGCTCATGGACGTGTTGACGAAACACCAGCAGCGTCGCGTGCTTTGAGTGGCTCAAGCCCCTACTCTGTTGCCTCGAGATCGACACTGACGAGGGCGAGTAGCGAACCTTGAGATTCCTTGGTGTGAACGCGACAGGTGCCAAGTTGTGGCTCTGCCTGGTCGGCGACGACGGTGTGATGACGACCGAGCCCGGATGGCTCGAGTTGCATGAGGGGCACCAAGCTGGATACGCCATGACGGCGTTTCGGGAGGAGTGCGCCCAGGCCCTGACGGCCCTGGCTCCTGATCGAGTTGTGATCTTGGAGATGGAAACGAGCGGGAGAGTTCCCAAAGTGGCCGACATGCGAAATCGGTTCACGGCAGAAACGATCCTGACATCGTGTGCAATTGATGCCGAAATGACATGTGTCCGACTTGCTCGGGCGACGGTCCGCAGCCGGTTGTGCCTACCTCGCGCCGGCGCGCTCGCGAGCCATGTAACTAGTGTCTTCGAGACGCCGATAGGAAAGTACTGGACGAACAAGCGCGACCTCGCTGCGCTGGCAGCGCAGGCTGAGGTCGCTGAGGAGTAGCACATTGCCTTTTGTCGGAGATCATCTTCAACGACCCACCTACGAGATCCTCCACACGATCGGTGAGGGCAACGTCGGAGTCTGCCGGCTCGCCCGGCATAGCATCTTTGACCGCGATGTCGTGCAGAAGACGATCTCTCTCCTCGGCGTTCCTGATGGAGTTGCCCGCGAACCGCATTTGTTGAAGGAAGCACGGCATAAACGCCTGCTCGAGGTATGGGACGCGCAGTGGGAGCCCGACCCTCAGTTCCAGGGTCTGGAAGCAGTGACATTTATCTGTGACTACTATCCCGGAGGAAGTGTCTACAACGCGCTCATGGACGGACATGAGTTTGGTGTGGCTGGCGCGATGCGGATTTGCGGACAAATGCTCGACGCACTGGAGTACCTGCACACGGATCGTGGATACCTACACCGCGACGTCAAGCCAGGCAACATTCTTCTTGATCAGGAACGAGAGAATGCCGTGCTTGCTGACCTCGGCTCCGCGGGAATACTCGACCCGGACACCGGTACAGCCCCCAACTACGGAGGCACACCCCTCTACCTCGCGCCGGAGGCCAGACCATCCGGTCAGGTGGCGATCAGGTCTGATCTGTACTCGCTCGGAGTCGCGACCGTTGAGATGCTCGCCGGCCGGTTCCCGTATGAGAGCATCCGACTTTCGGATATCGAAAGTCGCCTTAACTTGGGCAAGCGGGCTTTGTCGGACCGTTGGTTCATACTTCCACCGCATGTGCCGCCAAGCGTTCGAAAATTTGTCGGGTCACTTATTCGGGTAGAGGCGATCAGAAGACCCGATACGGCACGCGCGGCGCTCAGGAAGCTTAATTCGCTGCAATACGTAGACTGGCGGCGTACATCGGGAACCGGCCTGCTTGGCGAGTGGGCCGGAACGTGGCCGCCTCAAAAGATCTTGCCCAGACGCCGACGTTATCGTGTCCGAGCAACCGAGTTAGCACGCGGGCCTCATGTTGGCCAGATATGCCTCACGGCCGACTGGCTGTCAACTGGCGACAGTTGGCGGGGCCTGCGGACACTCACGACCTACACAGACCGTGGGGATGCGACGGCGTTGGGTGAGTTCTTCAGGCGGGTAGAAGCCGCAGCCCACGCATCACCAGCTTGACGCATCGCACGGCCGCCAGAGGCTTCGTCGAGCTGATCAAGATCGGTGGTGAGTTCCTGGGATGCCACATCCGACAACACCAGCAATGCCTGTCCGCCTTCGCCATGAGGCTCGAGCCATCCTCGGCCAACTGCCCCCCACAGGGCCTGGGTGAGCCCCACGACGCGCAGTCCGACACTCGGGTCGGGAATAGCATGCACCTGCGTAGCGAAGACCTGCGAGAGCGTCTCGCCACCCGGCAGATCCAGCGCGTGGAGTACCGCCGCATGAGCGTCGCCGGGTCGCTCAGCATCGACGGCAGCGACCCCACCGCACACCATCAATGACACCACTAGCCGCGTCAGACCCTCCATGCTCATGGCAGCACGGTAACGCCGCCCCCTGACGAAGGCCAGAGCGCAAGCCCCGGATCGCCTGATATCGCTGTTCACACTGCGCGGCAACTGCGGGCAGGAGATGCACTCGACACGGGAAGGCCGGTCAGCTGTGGGCTGGCGCCCAGGGCCTCGCGCATGAGACGGGCTGGCCACCACAAACTCAGAGACCGACTCGACGTCCCATGGCGTGAAGCCGACACATGCCTCGTTCATTGACGAGACGACCACGTCGAGCAGTCGGATCGGCGTCGTACTGAGATCGTGGTGGGTCGCTGGCAGGGTTCGCGTCGGCATCCAGCACGCCGCAGCCGGAGGCATAATGGCTAGCGAACCGGACCGTGGGAGACGAGTGACATGGACGGGCGAGTAGTCATGCTCAACGAGCTGGCACAGGGTGTACTGCCGTTGGCCGAGGGCGTGACCTGGTTTGAGAGCGTGGATACCGGCGAACGTTGCCAGATCCTGCGCAGCCTTGCCCTGTACTGTCTCCAGGCCCGTGCGACCGCTCAGGATGTGCCGGAGAGCATCCGTGCTGCGGGCATCAGGCCCACCGATACGCCAGCTGTCCTGATCGCTCGCGGCCCGACTGAGCAGCAATTGGGGAAGATCATTCGTCTTCCTGAGGACGAATGGGTGAAGGCGTTTCGACTCTTGGCGGCGTTGTTTGCCGCGGCAGACGCACGGCGGCGGGAGCGGTGGTGCGCGGCGGGGTGCGCGCATGCTTGGCATCACCTTGGTCACGCGGACGACACTCCCTGGCCGGCGCCAACTGACTCAACTGGACACCAGGTGAGTCAGTTGGCGGAAGGTCCTTCTTGGACTCATCGCCTCGAAGTGTAAGGATCTGGCGGTTCGCCAGTCCCTGTATCTGGGGAAGCCAGTACACAGCAGCCGAGCGTCGCATGCGGTTCGCCGCGATCGTCGAGGACAGCGGCGGCAAGGACACGCAGCGTGTCAATGCAGTGATGTCGTGTTGGCGAATTCATCTCGATCCCGGGCTGCGACTCCTGTCATGGTGCTTCGGCGTTCGATCAGGATGACGTCCCGCCAGATGCCGTGATGCTCGCCGATGCGTTCCCTGCGGCCGACCGTGCGGAACCCAGCCCGGTCGTGCAAGGAGAGGCTGGCGATGTTCTCGGGGAAGACTCCGGATTGCAACGTCCACGCGCCAGCCGCCTCGGTCGCAGCCACGTAGGTTTCAAGCAGGGCCCGGCCGACCCCGTGCCTCTGTTGGTCGGGCGCGATGTAGACGCTGTGCTCCAATACTCCCGCGTACACGCAGCGCGAGGACACCGGTGACGCAGCAACCCAGCCGACCACTGCGCCCGTCGCGTCGAGCGCGACGAACCGGTGCACCGGCAGGTGTGTCTGGTCCCAGGTTTCCCAGTCCGGCGCGGTGGTCTCGAAACTGGCGTTGCCGGTGTCCAAACCAGCCTGATACACCGCGAGCACCTGCTCGGCGTGCTCTGCGGTCATGACCGCGATCCGGGCGCGATTGTCATTGTGCTGTAAAGGTTTGGTGGCACGCACGATCGCGGCGTGCAGCTTGTCGGCGACCTGGTGGGTACGGCGCAGCTCGATTCCGGTCAAGCCCGCGGTGGTCAGCGCGGCGGCGTACTGGTCGGTGGTCAGTGAGCTGGTCAGGCACTCGACCCGGTCGGCTCCGGCGGCGCGTTCGGCGTCGGTGAGGCTGAAGTCGGCCAGGATGTCGCTGATCCCGACTCGGCCGCCCGGACGCAGAACGCGGGCGATCTCGGCGAACACGCGGGGTTTGTCGGCGGACAAGGTGATGACGCAGTTGGAGATCACCACGTCGACCGCGTTGTCCGGCAACGGGATGTCCTCGATGGTGCCGGGCAGGAACTCGGCGTTGGTGACCTGCTGCTCGGCGGCATGCCGACGGGACAGGGTCAGCATGTTCTCGGTCATGTCCAGGCCGATCGCGCGGCCGGTCGGGCCGACGCGGCGAGCGGAGGCGAGCACGTCCAAACCGGCGCCGGACCCGAGGTCCAGCACTGTCTCGCCGGGATGCAGTTCGGCGACGGCGACCGGGTTGCCGCACCCCAGACTGGCCTCGTCCAACGGAAGATCGGCGAGGCGTTGGGCTGCGGTGGCGTAGCGGGTGCGCATGGGCTCGGTCATGAGCACACCGCCTCGGTCGCGGGCGGAGTCTTGCCCATGACCACGTCGGCCGCGCTCGGGAAACACGAGACGCAGCGCTGGTTGACGCGGTAGAGGTTGGCGGTGCCGCGCTGCTCGGCGAGCACGAACCGCGCCTCGGCCAGCACCTTCAGGTGCGCGGACACGGTCGATTGGCCCACCGGAACCTGCTCGACGATCTGGCCGACCGTCATGGGTTCGCCGTGTTCGGCGAGCAGGTTGAGCACTTGGACGCGGGTAGCGTCCGCGAGCGCGCGGAACCAGCCAGCGTAGGTCTCGGCGAGCTGCCGTTCCAACATCTCGATCCTCTTCTACTCTCCATCGTCAATCGACGATAAACGATGAAAGCGGTGAGGGGAAGAAGCTCAGCGGGCAGATGCCGGCCGGCGGTCTACGTGATTAAGTCGCCTGAAGTGGCGTCGACAAGCACCAATCTGCCTGGTCAGGCAGTGGCAGGTCTGGCGGCCCAGGCCAGTCCGGGTAAGGCCACGGCCATGCAACCGGCGACGTAACTGAACGCGGCAGTGGGCGAGGCGACGGTGTAGAGCACGCCGGCAACCGCGCTGGCGATGAGGTTGCCGCCGGCCTGGACGGTGGCCAGGAGCCCGAACGCCGATCCGCGCAGGTGCTCGGGTGCGAGGGTGGCGACGGCAGCGGTTTCGGCGGTTTCCGCGCAGCCGATCCCGATCCCGGCCGCGATGAATGCGACCGCGAGGATCACGATCGCCGGGCCGGTCACCGCGAACAGCACGAACGCGAGCAGGAAAGCGACAGTCCCGGCGGCGACCACGAACAGCGGGCCACGAGACCCGAGCCGATCCGACAAACGACCGGCGGGAAAGGACACCACGGTCGCCGCGACGTTGTAGGCCGTATAGAGGGCCAACGCGATCTGCGTTGCCGCGTCAGCGCCGTGCCCAGGGATGAGCAGGTCGGTGGCGCGCAGGATCAGCAGCGTGGCCGCGAGGTTGCCGATCTCGAACACCGCGAACGCGCCCAGCAGCCGACCGAGTTGCCCGTGCAGCAGCGGCCGGACGCGGAAGCGCAGCGGGCGGCGTTCCCGCGCGGCCGGCAGTCGGGCCTGCCGGATGGCGAACACGATCGCGGCGGTGGCAAGCAGACCAGGCACGACCGAGACGAGGATCGCGGTGCGAACCGAGAACACCGCGACCAGGCCGAGCGCGAGTAGCGGGCCAACGATGGCGCCGAGGTTGTCCATGGTGCGCTCGAACCCGTAGGCGCGCCCGTAAGCGGAGGCCGGGACGACGTCGGCGAGCAGGGCGTTGCGGGCGGGAACGCGCAGCCCGCGGGCTGCCCACGCGGCGCCGCGCAGCAGCCCCGCCGTCGCCACATTGCCCGCAGTGCCGATCAGCGCGGAGAGCACGGCGGTCGCGGTGTAACCGCCGACCGCGAGACGTCGACGGCGCTCGACGTCATCGGCCAGTGGGCCGCCGAGGAATCGGCCCGCTCCGGCCAGGCCGTCGGAGATGCCCTCGATCAGGCCCAGCGCGGAGGCAGGTGCGCCGAGGATGCTGGTGACCAGGCTGGCCAGCAGCGCAGTCGGGATTTCGTGGCCGACGTCGGCGAGGAAGCTGGCGGCGCCGATCCCGCTGACGCCGGGGGTCATCCAGGGCCGTTGGGCTGCCGTGGGTTCGCTGTCCTCACGTTGGTGGGTCACGCCGCTGACTGTGCCGACCGCTGATGTCCGGCACAAGATCCAGGCGAGCACGGTCCAGCCCACATCCGGGCTGGAGAACCTATGCGGTTGATCAGGCGGTGGCCGGCACCAATTCGGCAAGGAGCGCGGTGACGCGGCGGTCGATCTCGTCCCGGATCAGCCGGACGTGCTCGACGTCCTTGCCGGCGGGGTCGTCGAGTCCCCAGTTCAGGTAGCGCTTGCCGGGATAGACCGGGCAGGCGTCCCCGCAGCCCATCGTGATCACCACGTCGGCGGCCTGGACTGCGTCATCGGTGAACGGCTTGGGGAATTCGCGGGAGAGGTCGAGCCCGAGTTCAGCCATGGCCTCGACGACGGCTGGGTTGATCGAGTCGGCTGGTGCGGAGCCGGCCGAGCGGACGGTGACGCGTCCGTCGGCATGGTGGTCGAGCAGGGCGGCGGCCATCTGGGAACGGCCGGCGTTGTGGACACACACGAACAGCACTTCAGGCAGGCCGGACACGATCACTCCTTGGTTCTTGGCGATGGCCCGCAGTCGTTCGCCAGCGAAGCGGGTAGCGAGGACGGGCAGGTGGGTGTGCACGCGGGCGGTCGCCGCGAGCAGGTCGTAGGAGTCGTCGATGACGTCGCGGATGGTCGGCACCGAGAAGACGTCCCCGAGAGTGCGGGCGAGATCTTCCGCGGCGCGGTCGAGCAGCGTGTCCGCGTCGACGGGGCGGCAGTCTTCGAGGCTGCGGCAGCGGTCCTCAGTGGTCTGTTGGTTGCGCGGATTCGGTGGTGGGTTGGGCATGACCGGCCTCCGGTACGGCGAGAGAAACAGGTATCGCGGGTAGGGGCGGGGTGGTGAAGAAGCGGCGGGCCCAGAGCGCGGCGTAGACCAGTGCAACAAGCACGGGGACCTCGATCAGCGGCCCGACGACGCCCGCGAGGGCTTGTCCGCTGTTGATGCCGAACGTGGCGATGGCGACGGCGATGGCCAGTTCGAAGTTGTTGCCGGCTGCGGTGAACGCCAACGTCGTGGTCCGCTCATATCGCAGGCCGAGCGTCTTGCCCAGCGCGAACGAGCCGGTCCACATGATCGCGAAGTACACCAGCAGCGGCAGCGCGATCCGGGCCACGTCCAGGGGCCGGCTGGTGATCTGGCCGCCTTGCAACGCGAACAACACCACGATGGTGAACAGCAACCCGTAGAGCGCGAACGGTCCGATCTTCGGCAGGAACCGGGTCTCGTACCAGTCCCGGCCACGCGTGCGTTCGCCAACGCGGCGGGTGAGATAGCCGGCCAGTAGCGGGATACCGAGGAAGATCAGCACGGGCCGCGCGATGGCCCACCCGGACACGGCCAGGCCCGTGGTCGGCAGGCCGAGCCAACCGGGCAGCACCGAGAGGTAGAACCAGCCCAGCACGCCAAACGCGATCACCTGGAACACCGAGTTCAACGCGACCAGCACCGCGGCGGCCTCCCGGTCGCCACACGCGAGGTCGTTCCAGATGATGACCATGGCGATGCATCGGGCGAGGCCGACGATGATCAGGCCGGTGCGGTAGGCGGGCAGGTCGGGTAGGAACAGCCAGGCCAGGGCGAACATCAGCGCGGGCCCGACGATCCAGTTCAGTAGCAGCGAAGGCAGCAGCAGGCGCCGGTCGTGGGTGACGGTGTCCAGTCGGTCGTAGCGGACCTTGGCCAGTACCGGATACATCATGATCAGCAAGCCGAGTGCGATCGGCAGCGAGATCCCGTCGACCTGCACCGCATCGAGAGCCCCGCCGAGACCGGGAACCACGCGGCCGGCGAGCAATCCGGCGGCCATCGCGGCCAAAATCCAGACCGGCAAGAACCGGTCCAGCCTCGACAGCTTGCCCACCAGACCGGAGGCGGCAGTCGACTCGGTCCGGGCGGTCACGCGGTCACCGGTTCGGCTTCGTCCGGCGTCATGAGCACACTGGACAGCTTCTGCAACACGGTCGGCTGGACCCGGTAGTAGACCCAGGTGCCGCGCCGTTCCCCGTCGATGATTCCGGCTTCGCGCAGCACTTTCAGGTGGTGGGAGATGGTCGGGCCGGTCAGGTCGAATGCATCGGTCAGATCGCACACGCACGCCTCGCCACCGGCATGAGAGGCGATCAGCGACAGCAGCCGCAGCCGGACCGGATCGCCGAGCGCCTTGAACACGTGCGCGAGGTCGAGCGACTGGTCCTCGGTGAGCGGCTGGCGCATCAGCGGCGAGCAGCACAACGAACCTGTCTCGATCACCGGAAGCTGTTTCGACATACGTCTATATTGACAGACCTCTAAGTAGAGTGCAATCTAATCAGCATCTTGTTTCGATGAACGTCTATTCAAGGAGAGTGTTGTGTCGCGTGTTCAGCTGGCCCTGCGGGTTGCCGATCTGGAAGCCTCGATCGTCTTCTATACCAAGCTCTTGGGCGCCGAACCGGCGAAGCGCCGCCCTGGTTACGCCAACTTCGCAGTCGTCGAGCCGCCCTTGAAGCTCGTGTTGTTGGAGGGAGAGGCGGGCCACGAGACGGTTATGGATCACCTCGGTGTCGAGGTCGAGTCGACCGAGGAAGTCACCGTGGCGACTGAGAGGTTGTCCGCGCTGGGGCTGTTCACCGATGTGGAGAACGACACCACGTGCTGCTACGCGGTGCAGGACAAGGTGTGGGTGCACGGCCCTGGCCGGGAGCCATGGGAGGTGTACGTGGTCAAGGGCGACTCCGCTGCTTACGGCACCAACCCCGGGTTGACCCCGGCTGCATGCTGTGTTGCTGGGGATCAGGCGGCGGCTGGCGCCACATCCGGTTCGGTAGGGGGCTGCTGCGGTTGACCGAAGGCGCTGTGCTCGGGCGGAGACTTGCGACCGGCATCAGTTGTCAGCCCCAGCGCCAGATGTACTGCCCGCGCGTCGTTGATCTTCGGTGGACAGCGGTCCTGGAGCCGATGCGACTGGGTTGCACATCGTGCCGGACCGCTGGATGAGGTCGCCGTACTCATCCTGCCCACTGGTAGCACCTCACCGCGATCCGCACAGCGTTCTGAACTGGTCCGGTTCGACCGTCCCGGCGGTTTCTTCCGCGGCTCGGTCCGTGCGAGGCCAGCCCGTTGGCCGCCGGGTTTCGTTACTGCTAGAAGGGGTGGTCGGCCAGTTCGGTACCGCCGCGATGGTTGCCGTCATCGTCGATGGTGGACAGCGCGGGCACCATCTCGGTGGTGACCAGTCCGTGCTCTGCGGTGAGTTCGTCGACGACGTCGAAGGACGCGGCGATGTGGTCAGGGCGGTCGATGATGATCGTGGTCACCGGGACGTGGCGTGCCAACTGGATGAGCCGGTCGCCGTGCGGCGTGTGATTGCCGTGAAATCCCCAGGTTCCCCGCAGAACGGTGGCACCTCGTGCGGTGGAGGACTGCCGTAGGCGTTGGATGAGTGCTCGGTGGATCGGCTGACCGTGGTGCAGTGCCGACTCGGAGGTGTACACCATCAGCTTCTGCCAGAGGTTGCGGCCGCGTTCATCGACCTGGGGAAGTTCGTGCGGGCGTTCGAAGAGTTGGCCGTCGCGCTTGCACACGCGGACGCGTTCGAGGGTGATCAGCGGCCGGTCGAGTAGCCCGCCAAGTTCCGGCAGGACTCGGGAGATGGTGTCCCCGCTGCCAACAGCGATGATCATCAACGGGACGTCGGCGTTGCGGGCGAAGAACTCGGCCCGTGCACGCTGGCCGTGGACGGTTCCGTCGACGCCCAGCAGCACGGTCGCCCCGTCGATACCTCGGCGGTGGAGAAGATCGCAGATGGCCAGGTACGCCGGTGTGCGATAGACCCGTTCCTGCCGGCCGACATAGATCGTCAGCTTCGTCGCCTCGTGCAACTGTTCCGGAAGGTCCACCGGGCCGATCTCGTGCTGCAGCATCCTGGCGCGTTCGAGCACCATGAGACCCCGAGGTCGCATCGCGGTCAGCGTGTCGACCAGAGTTTCGATCCGGTCGCGGGTGTCGACCGCGATCGCGGCGACTGGGAGGTCCTCCGACAGGGTCAGCGACTGGTCACTACGCAGGTGATGCTTGAGACCGAAACCCGCGACACCACGCAGCAGCACACTCGATGCGACCTCGTTGGCGCCGAACAGGTCCATGATCGCGTCCGCGAACAGCCGCCCGCCCACACGGGTGCGCTCACCGAAATAGCTCGTCAGTTTCAGGCAGTCCTCGTTCACAGCGATACCCCGATCCAACGCCCCGCTGCCGCGGCGGCGACCCCGAGAACGAGGCTGACCACGAGGTTGCCGGCGGCGACCAGGATCTGGCGTTCCTCGCTCAGCCGGTGGGTTTCCAGCATCCAGGTCGAGAAGGTGGTGTAGGAGCCCACAGCGGCGGTGCCGGCGAGGAGGGCGGCATCGTGGTTGAGCGCCAGTCCGGTGATGAAGCCGAGGAGCACGGCGCCGGAGATGTTCACCGCGAGCGTCCCGAACGGAAACGCCCTTCCTGTTCGGGACGCGACCGCGCCGTCGACGAGGAAACGCAGCACGGAGCCGGTGCCGCCGATCAGCAGCACCAGTAGCCAGACCGCCGCGGTCATGCCCGCACCACCACCCTGCGGACGAGCATGGTCGATAGGTAGATCATGGCGAAGCCGCCGATCACGCTGGCGATGGTGTATTCCGTCGCGAGGAGGTAGGCGTGGCTGTCGAACATCTTCAGGATTTCCACCTGCATCGTGGAGAACGTGGTGAGGCCACCGCACAGACCCGTTCCCAGCAGTGGACGTCGGTAGCTGGAGAGCGGAAGTCGTTCCTGCAGGCGCGTGACGAAGTAGCCGAGCAGGAAGCTACCGACCATGTTGACGAGGAATGTCGGCCATGGCCACGTCGTGGGTGTGGTGGGGATTGCGACGCTGAGCAGTGCACGTGCCCCGGTTCCGATCGCGCCGCCGAGGAAAATGGCGGCCAGTTCACGGCGGTCACGTCGTGGCATGGCACCTTGATCCTGTCATCGCTGGCCTCGTGTCCATATCAGTTCGCCGGGCTGCTCACACGACTATTTGGGTTGGCGCTCGTCTTATCACATGGTCAGGGGAGCCGCCTCGTCGTCCGGTTGATCGATCCGCCCGCTGCGGGGTCCCGTCGGCGTGCTGACGTCGGCGTCGCGGTCATGTCGACACGATCGCCCCCAGCGTCACTCCTGCGGTGGCGACGACGAAGCCGATCACCGTCTGCGCGATCGCCGGGTTGAGCATGTGCCGTGCCCCCCGCAGCAGCAGCAAGGTCGCGTCACTGAAGAGGCAGAACGTCAGCAGGAGCGCGGACAGGCCGAGCCCGATGGAGGCGACCGGCCCGGTCGAGTGCGGATTGGCCAGCAGGACGCCAGTGGCTACTCCGATGATCAGGGCACCGACCGCAGTGATCGCAAAGGAACGCCGACGCGGTAACGCGTCGGCGAGGTTGGCCGGATTGGCAGCCAGCAGTACCCGCAACACCACCCCGGTGGCACCACCAACCAACAGCGCGATCGTGCCCATGGCAGCTCCCTATCCAACAGCCCTTGCGGACTGTGCTGACGGATAGGGACTGTTGGCGGCAATGCCGCGGTTGTGGTCCGGCGAGCCCCACCGCCGGTCGCGCGAGCGCGTGCGGCGACTCTACAGGAGCCCGGCCGTGTGCAGTTGACCTTCCTGCGTGAGCCACGCCGAGCTGGCCGCACAATCGGGATGTAACTCATATAAGCCCGATACTGCTGTGCCGGGTGCACGCCACATCGGGACGCCACCGCAAGGGATGACGCGCGGCGACTTGTGCGGCACAATGATTGAGCACGAGGTGATGGGGCTCACCTTCAACTGCGGCAGCTGCCGCTGACGGTCCCTAGGTTGCGAGACCTAGATGATTGATTCCGTGAAGTTGATGTTTAGTGGTCGTAGGCGATGAGTGATCGTTTGCTGGTCACGCCCGTGTTCCAGTTGTGCCAGATAGCGGCGGCGAGCCCGAGCAGACGCTGGGCGACGCGCGCGAACACGCCGGCAGCAGTGCGGCCGCCGTGTCGTTCCAGACCGAGTTGAGCTTTGAGAGTCTGATTGACCGATTCGATCCATTGACGGACGCCGCCGAGGTTGCCGTTGCGGTAGGTCTCGTCCTTGCGATCCGGACGCAGCAGCCGTACCTGCTTCGACTCGGTCAGCTTCTTGAATGATTCACCGGAAAATCCCTTGTCTGCCAACAGGATCTGGCCATCACGGATCAGGTGGTGGTTGTTGTCCAGCAGCGCGGCCAGTACCTCGCGTTCGCCGATCTTGGGGTTGGCCAGGCACCACATGACCGGCATGCCGTCTCCGGTGCAGACCAGGTAGAGCTTCAGGCCCCAGTACCACCGGGAGTGTGACGCACAGTAACCGTAGTTGGCGTATCCGGCCAGCTCGGAGCGTTTCACCGTCTCGCGGGACATCCCGCAGGGCACCGGCGTGGCGTCGGTGATCCACAGATCGTCGAACCACGATGGGCAGCAGGTAGCGAGGAGGTGGATGGTTTTGCACAGCAAGGGTTGCGCGTCGCGGAGGCGCTTGTTGTATCCGGGTTGTTGGGGTACGCGCGGGAACATGGCGTGTAGGTCGGGGTCGCTGTGTACGTGCCGCATCCAGCGACGCTCGCCGTCGTAACGCAGGAGAACCTGGGCCACGGCCAGCGTGAGTAGCTCACTGTCGGTGAACACGGGGTGTCGTCCTCGGCCGGTGCGGGCCGAGACCACGTGGTCGTCGATCAACACGTAGAGTGCGGTCAGGAGGGTGTTCAGTTCTTTCGTCACGGTTTGATCTTGGACACCCTCCT
>DATATE010000249.1:0-14661 GCA_036268955.1 Pseudonocardiaceae bacterium | reverse complement strand
CCTCCAAAGAGGCTCTTGACACCCCGCTCGGCCTGACGGGTCTCCCCGACAGACTGGGGCCTGCTACCGGGCGCTCCGGTGCCTACCCGGACGGGACTTTCACCCGCTGGCCTGGTCCAGCTTCCAGGACGCAACATCTGTTCAGGCCAACCGGCTCAGCCCCGCATGCTCAGCCCTCCATGAAGGCCGGGTAGCGGGCGATGAGTTCACCGATCTCGTTGTCGGAGATGTTGAACTCGAAGTACTGCGCGTCGGCGGTCTGCCGCAGGCCGTACACGTTGACCCAGGACCAGCCCGGCGTCCCGTCGGCGGGGTCGACCTCCCAGGTGAAGTGGCACAGCGCGGAACCCTCGGACACCGGTTGCACGGTGAGTTCGGTGAGCCGGATGTCGGTGCCGGCGCCGCACTTGCGCAGCCGGTCGATCTGCCCGGCCACCTGCGCATTGGCCTGGTCGCGGTCGGCGAAGGTGTTGACCCAGCCAAGGGTGAAGGAAGTGTGCGGGAAACCGTAATGCCCCGCCAGCGCGACGGCGTCGTCGGCCACCATCGCCCGCTCGTAGCTGCGGCAGAATTGCTCGGCGCGTGCCTTGTCCATGGTCCTGCTCTCCTCGTTCTCGACGGCCGCAGGCTAGCAGGCGGATACGACACGCGAATTCCACGGAACGCACCGAATCCGCCGGCAATGTGAGCACATCGACGCTGCTAGGAGACGTGCACGGCAATCCCCGACCGCCGAATACCCGATCCGTCGCCGAAAACCGCCACGCCGTGGCAGCCGGGTGAGTAATGTGTTGTGCCGCACCATCGAGGTCGGTAGCGACTAGGAGGATTGCCCGGATGACACAGCCCTCGGCACCGAGATCCGGTTCACCGGGAGCGGACGGTGACGCTGCCTATCTTGACAAGACGCTGCTGCATCGGCCGGTCGAACTGTACTTCGACGAATCGGTCACCACCCGAACACTGGTGATGCTCTGGATTCGGGCGACGATTTTCACCGGTCCGGTCTTCTTCGTCTGCCTGATCGCGCTTCTCCTGTCCTCCATGTTCGGCAATACCGGTGATGAGGCATTCAGCTCCGACGGAACGTCCAGTACCAGTCCGCTGACGATACTGCTGATCGTCGCGCTGGTCGGGTCGTTCCTGATATTCTGGGGAATTCTGCTGCTCGCCAAAATGCAGGAACCGATCAGTGAATGGCATGTGTTGCTCGCCGACCGCGCCCCGGCCGCCGACTCGGTGTACAGCCAGATCGTCGGCCGCATACGCGATCGCGGCCTTCCGCTGTATCCCTACGCGCGTCGAACCCCGACCGCATTCGGCCCGGTGAGCAATCGGCTGGTGCTCGTCGACGGCCACTATCAGGCCTATATCACGGTGTTCGGCTACGGCAGTGGCCTCTATCTCGGCTGGACGATGTGGCGCTCCCGCAGCGGCGCGCACCTGGTCGGCCGGTACCTCGCGGACATCTTCCGCAGTATGAGCGGGCAGTTGGACTCGGTGGCGCTGATGCTGCGCACCGAACAGGCACGAGCGATGCGGGAGGCGGTGCACGCGGTCTGCCGGGAGGGCCTGCATGTGGCCGTCGAGCGGATCGAGGTGCCGGGCAGCTACGGCTTTCCGCAGGGCCTGCCCCAGGTGGAGATCTTCCCGACCGCGAGCGCACCGGCTCCTGGCCTGCACTCAGCCCCACCACCAGGCCTGTATCCCCCGCCGTCGCCCGGTCAGCCGCCCGTCGACCAACCGCCGCCCGCCGACCAGGGGTGGGCGAAGCCATCGGCCGGGCAATGACCGAGGCCGGCATCGTCACCGTTGCCGGGCCGGGCTCGTGGTGGGCCTGGGCCGGGCTACGGCTCACCCCGACGACACCGGACGCGCCGAGCGTCCAGCCGGCCCCGCCGCCGATCGCCGATCACCTCGGCGGGACGGTCAACCAGTTCGCCGGCAGCGCGCGGCATGTCGTGCAGGCTCGCGATGTCCACGGCGGCGTGCACTTCCATGCCGCCCAGGCGCAGGAGCGTCCGCCGGATGTGCTGCCCTGGCTGCGAACCTGGTGGCAGGCGGCGGTCGGACCCGGTGCCGCGGTCGAACTGCGGTTGCTCAACCAGCCGGGCGGAGCCGGACTCGCCGCGTTCGCGCTGCTGCGAACTTCCGCCCCGGATCAGCTCACCGCGATCGAGACCGCCGCACGACTGCGTGCCGGACTCCCGGCCGGGCTGAGCTTCCTGCGCGCCGAACCCGTCGACTCCGAGGCAACGCTGCACGGCCTGCTCGCCCCGTTCACCCCGCACCGTCTCGGCCTTGTCGAGATCCGCAAGCGGCTGACCGTCGCGCGCAGCACCAGGGGTGACGCGCGGTGGCCGTGGCTGGCCGCGGTGACCCCGTTGACCGGCGATGCGGTGTCCTGGCAGCCGATGTGGGCCGAGCTGGCGGCGCTGCCGGCCCCCGCGCTGCTGTCGGTCCGGCTGGCTCCGGTGCGGATCGGGCCCGGCCTTCGCGCGCATCTTGCCGCGCAGGCAGGCGAGTTCGCCCGGCTGGCCCAACCCGGTTCGCCACCGACCGCGACCTGGGCGGTGCCCCGGCCGCCGGACGAGTTCGCGGTGGCAGCGGCACCGCTGTGTTCGGCCGCGGTCAGCCGCTACACCGAGGCCGCGTTCGCCATCCGGGTCTCGCTCGCCTCGGCGGCGCCGCTGCCCGACGCGCTGCCCGTCCTGCTCGCCGACACGATCTCGCCGGCCCGACCGGGCAGCGGTTTCCTCGGTGACGCGCCGGTTGTCGTCCGGCCGGCAGGCGCGGACCGGTTGGGGGTCGCCTGGCAGAACATCACCGCGCTCAACGCCGACCCCGTCGGCCCGGTCGAACCGGACGGCGTGCCGGCCGAGGCGCTCAGCGAGGTGGCCAGGGTGCTTGTCACCACAGCCGATCTGCACGAGGCCGCCGCGCTGTTCCGGCCGCCGTACCGCAGCGAGACCGCGCCGAACCTGTTCGGGTGAACGCACTTTCGCCGAGCCGACCGATCCACCGCCCACGCACTGCTACCGTGGATTCGCCGTTGGCGGCAGCGAGGAAAGACCTGTGACCGGGGAGTGGAAATGCCAGATCCGATTCTGACGGCCATCGCCACCAGCTTGGTGACCAAGGCCGCTGGCGGGCTGTTCGACCTGGTGAAGGCGCAGTTCGCCAAGCGGGCGGGCAAGGACGTCACCGCCCTTGAGGACGCCGTCGCCGCAGGTCCGCGGACTGCCGATGTGCAGGGGTTGGCCGAACTGCTCGCCGAGGCCGAAGGCGCCGACCAGGACTTCGCGTCCGCGCTGCGCGGCGCGTGGGCCCGGATCTCGATCGAGCAGCGGGTCGAGCACGGCGGGGTGAGCAATCAGATCACCGGCACCGTCACCGGGAATGTGGTGCAGGCGCGGGATATCCAGGGCGGCATCAGTTTCGGTTCCTGACGGGAGTTTCCGGACAGGAGTTTTTCCGGCAGTCAACGCGAGAAAGGCGCGCCCGATCGAGCCGGCTACGGCAGATCGGTGCGCGCCTTCCCTCCTACAGCGGGAAAACCATCTCGAAGGCTGACCGGACGGTCAGGAGCTGTGGTAGACCGAGAGCGCGTAGAACTGCACCTTCGCACCGACCGAGCTGCTGCTGCCGCTGGTCTGGTCGTAGTCGCCGGCCTTGAAGTACATCGGGTAGCTGTCGAAGGACGACGGCATGGCATAGCTGTGCTTGGTGCCGTTGATGGTCAGGTTGATCGTATTGCCGCCGGAGAGGCCGAGCACGTAGCTCCACTGGGTACCGAGAGCGACGGTCGTGACGGAATGGGAGGTCTGGCCACCGGTCGGGCTGTCCTCGATGCCGAGTTTGATGTCGCCGTTGCTGTAGTAGTACAGCTCAGCCAATGGTTTCGTCGAACCGCTGTTCTCGCCGAGGTGGATCTGCCCGACGCAGACGTGGTCCGGGATCTCGGTGGCCTTGACCGTCGCGGACAGCGTGTGCGTGCCGGGCACCGACCAGTCGGCCGCCGACCCGTCCGCGTTCATCTCGCGCAGTTCCGACCGCGAGTAGCTGGAATTCGGCGTGGTGACACCGTTTTCCGGGTCCCAGAAACTCATCGAGCCATCGCTGGTGTTGGTGAAGAAGTAGCTGTCCTGGAAGCCGCTCGCGCCCTCCAGCTTGCTCGGCGAGATGGTGGTCGGGGAGCCTGCCGAACCGGTCGGCAGTTGCAGTTCCCAGCGGGAGAGGTCGAAGTTGCCGCCGGGAGCGACACCGGGGTTGAGCGAAGCGGCCGATGGTGCGGCCACGGTCG
This sequence comes from Pseudonocardiaceae bacterium, assembly GCA_036268955.1. Classification (GTDB taxonomy): domain Bacteria; phylum Actinomycetota; class Actinomycetes; order Mycobacteriales; family Pseudonocardiaceae; genus CAJCJE01. The sequence continues at coordinate 10,358 of DATATE010000249.1, read as the reverse complement.
CGGCTGCCGAGCCGACGCCGATCGCGGGTACCGACAGTGCGGCGAGCGCCAACGCGCCCATTCCGATGCTGAGTGCTCGACCTCGGATCTGATGGTGCGCCATTGCACATCCTCCTGAGCTGGTTGCCGGTGAACCGGAAGCACGGGCCTGGCCCTGGCTGGCGAGGCGGGCCCGGTTCGACCGGACACGGGAGATATCGAGGGCCGGTATGGGGCGGCTGCGGAGAACACCGCGCGGCAGCGCACCGTGCCCTGTTGCGGTGCGATGGGCGGCTGTGCTGTCCTCCTTCCGCCGAAGCCCCACACCTGTTCATGTATGTGAATTGGGCCCTTTATTTGACTACAGTCACATACGCGGCATGTGCCGAAAATTACTGTCGGAGCCGTCGATGTGTCAACGCTCAGTACCGGCTCAGCGCCCACCAGTTATTAACTGTCTTCACGACTGGCAAGGCGGTTCGAGGCGAAATCGAGGCGAATCGGCCGACCGTTAGCACGGTGCGCGGGGCTGTGATCAGCGGACACCGCGCGGACGGAACTGGATGCTGATCCGTGGCGCGACCGGCTTGGCGGACTTCGGCACCGCATGTTCCCAGGTGCGTTGACAGGAACCGCCCATCACCAGCAGGTCACCATGGCCGACCGAGTACCGGACGGTCCGGCCGCCACCGCGCGGGCGCAATAGCAGCGGCCGGGCGGCGCCGACCGAGACGATGGCGACCATGGTGTCCTCGGTGCTCCCCCGGCCGATCGTGTCGCCGTGCCAGGCGACGCTGTCGCGGCCGTCCCGGTAACGGCACAGTCCCGCGGTGCGGAACGGCTCGCCGAGTTCGGCGGCGTAGTACTCGGTCAGCGCCTCGCGGGCGGTGGCCAGCACGGGATGCGGCAGCGGGGCGTCCTCGGCGTAGAAGGCGAGCAGCCGGGGCACGTCGAGGACCCGGTCGTACATGGTGCGCCGCTCGGCCCGCCACGGCACCTGCTCGACCAGCCGGTCGAACAGGGCGTCGGCACCGGTCAACCAGCCGGGGCAGACGTCGACCCAGGCGCCGGCGCCCAGCAGAGCGCGCCGGAGGCCGGCCAGCGAACCCAGCCCGATCTCCTCGGCCTCCCCCAGCAACGAACCCTGCATCGGCACCGCCATACCGACCAGCCTACCCCGCTGTCGAACATCTGTTCGAAGCTCGGTGGATCGCCCGGTTGGATCTTCGTGCCGTCCGGTCCCTACTGATCAACCTGATCAGCGGATTGTCGGCGACCTCGCCATGAAGGAACGGTATCAATATTCGCCACCGAAAAAAGGGCGAACCCGGATCGATCGGCCGGATTCGTAGGGGAGGAATGATGTTCAGGCGCTCACGCACGCTTGCCGCGTCGACCATTGTGGTAGCGATCCTGGTCGCATCGGGAATCGCTGTTGATGTGAATATCGCCGGTGCGGACTCCGCTTTGTCGGTTGCCCATCCCATGCCTTCGGCGTATACGAATCCGCTGCCCTTGGAATTGGCGGACGGTCTGCTTGCCCTCAACTGCGGCAACCCGTTCGTCATGAAGGGCCCGCAGGCCGGCGACCGACGCTGGTACCTCTACTGCACCGGCGGAGAGCTGAACCCCGGCAATCCCAACGGCGAAGGCGGGCCCGGCATCGCGATACTGCCCATGTACAGCTCACTGGACCTGGTGCACTGGTCGTACGCGGGCAATGCGCTGCCCGCCGCGCCGAACTGGGTGGGCGGCGGGGCCCTGTGGGCTCCGGATGTCGTCTACCAGGACGGCAGGTACCTCCTGTACTACACGGCCTCGGACACGGTGGGGCCGAACGGCGCGCCGACCGGTGGTGGTTCGGCGATCGGCGTGCTGACCAGCACGACGCCGCTGGGACCGTGGACGGATTCGGGAAAACCGGTTGTCCCACCGGAGATCTCGACCTACCCCGGCGCGACCCAACGCACGGTCTACGACCCCGAGGTGATCACCACCGAGGGCCACAGCTACGTCTACTACGGCAGCTACATCGGCGGCATCTCGGTGCGTGAACTCTCCCCCGACGGCCTGACCTCGATCCCCTCGACCGAGCGGCGGATCGCGCTGGACAACCGGTACGAAGGCACGTTCATCGTCCGGCACGACGGCTGGTACTACTTCATGGGCTCGGCGACGAACTGCTGCAACGGCTCGCTCACCGGATACGCGGTGTTCGCCGGCCGCTCCCGCAGCCCGTTCGGGCCGTTCCTCGACCGCGACGGCGTCTCATTGCTGGCGACGAGGGTCGGTGGCACGCCGGTACTGACCCAGAACGGCAACCTGTGGGTGGGACCTGGCCACAACTCGGTCATCACGGACTACTCCGGCCAGCAGTGGATCTACTATCACGCGGTCGACCAGAACGATCCCTACCTGCCGGGCCAGGTCGGCGCCACCGTGCACGGGCTGCTGATGGACCCGCTGGACTGGGTGAAGGGCTGGCCGACGGTCAATGGCGGCGCCGGGCCCTCGGAGTCGACGCATCCCGGCCCCGCCGCGCAACCCGGTGAACGGCCCGCCTACCGGCCGCGCGTCGTCCGCGCGCCCCGGCCGGGCGAGCGGATCTCCGCGCTGTCCGACGACTTCACCGGCCCGGCCCTGTCCCCCCGATGGACCTGGATCCGCCCGCCGGCCGCCGACAGCTACCAGGTCGGCGGCGGCACCTTGGCCGTTGCCACGCAGGACGCCGACCTCCAGCCGCCCGCGCCGAACCTGGCCTCGGTGCTCGCCGAACCCGCGCCACGAGGCGACTACATGGTGCAGACGACGGTGCGGACGAACGTGCCCGACGACGGCTCGTTCCACAACTACGTCCAGGGCGGCCTCGTCGTCTACAACGACGACGGCAACTACGTGAAACTCGCCGTGACGGCCATGTGGGACTCCCGGCAGACCGAGTACGGCAAGCACGTCGACCCGGTGCCCGCCGGCTATCCGGTCTACGGCAACACCGTGGTCGGACCGGTCGGTCAGGTCACCTACCTGCGCATCGTGCACCGCTGGATGCCCGCGACCGGCGTCGACACCTACACCGCCTACACCAGCATCGACGGCCGGCACTGGGACACCGGCGGCACCTGGGACATGCCGTCGGGGGCCGAGACCAGGATCGGCCTCGTCTCGATGGGCCGTGCCGGCTACACCAGCACCTTCGGGCCGGTCACGGTCAGCCGACTCGGCTGGTGAACAGCGCGGCGCCGAGCGCGTCGCCGGGGCGGGTGCTGCCGGGCAGGACGAAGAAGTAGCCGCCGCCGGTCGGTTCGATGTAGTCGACGAGCGGTTCGCCGGCCAGCCGGGCCTGCACGGCCTGGAACTGGCGTGACACGTTCTGCTGGTAGCAGCAGAACACGAGCCCGACGTTGAGGTTGCCGTCGAGGTCGAGGCCCCGGTCGTAGTTGTAGCCCCTGCGCAGGATCTGCTGGTCGGCGGTGGCCGGGGTGCGCGGGTTGGCCAGCCGGATGTGCGCGTCCATCGGGATGGTCAGGCCGAGCGGGTCGGCAGGATAGTCGGGCAGGTCGGTTTCGACGCCGCCGTCCAGCGGCGCACCGGAATCCCGCCTGCGGCCGATCATGTTCTCCTGTTCCTGTAGGGAAACCCGGTCCCAGAACTCGACGAGCATCCTGATGATCCTGATCACCTGGTACGAACCGCCCTCGGCCCAGGCCGGTTCGCCGTCGACACCGCCGCGCGCCCAGATCAGCGCGTCGAGGGTCGCCGGATCGGTGACGTCCGGGTTGGCGATGCCGTCCTTGAAACCGAGTTGGTTGCGCGGGGTCCCGGTCGGCCGGGGCGCGGCGTGGAAGCCGTCGATCTTCCACCGTGGCTGCATCCCGGCGCGGGTGTGCTTGGCGATGTCGCGGACGGCGTGCATGACGGTGTCCTGGGAGTCGGCGCAGATCTGCAGGCTGATGTCGCCGTGCAGTTCGGTCGAGCCCTCGACGCTGTCGTCCGGGAAGACCGGCATCGCGGTCAGGTGCGCGGGCTTGTGCGCGGCGAGGCCGTAGCGGTCGTCGAACAGGCTCGCGCCGACGCCGACGGTGATGGTCAGGCCGTCGGCGGGCAGGACGGGGCCGAGCGTGTCGCTGTCGGATGGTGGGGCGGCAACGGAGTCGGCCGGCACCGGTCCTCCGGTGGTCAGCACCTGGATCCGGTCGGTCAGTGTGGCGAACAAGGCACCGAGCGCGGCCCGGTCCGGCGCGACCGCGTCGAAGGCGAGGAAGGTCGCCGCGGCCTGCTGCGGAGTGGCGATCCCGGCCTGATTCGACCCTGTGTAAGGGATGACGCGCCCGCCTGCTCCCGCCGAACCGCCGTCGACCGCGGCGGCGGCGATCCCACCGAGCGCCGCGGTGCCAAGGACGCCCGCTGCCGCGCCACGCAGAAAGGCCCGCCTGCCGACCGAGGCTGGGCAGCGCTGGGGTTCGGTCATCCGAATGTCCTCGGCGCCAACAGGTCGGGCAGGACCGACAGGTGTTCGAGCAGTTCGCCGAGATCGCCGTCGAGCCGTTGCCGCTGGGCGAGCGGCAGGTTCGCCGGAGCCGTCCAGACGCCCGTCGCCGACCGGGCGGCGAGCAGGTCGGCCTGTACTCGGGCAAGTCCCGAGGTGATGGTGGGCAGCAGGCCGGGATCGCGCGGGGTGATCAGCGCGGCGAGCACGGACACCACCTCCTCGGTGCCCTGGGTGTTGGCGTAGGTGGTGGCCAGGGTGGTCGCGCTGCCGTAGTCGGCCAGGCCGGTCAACTGGAACTGCATGGCGTTCTCCAGGATCTCGTGCGCGCGCAGCGGCAGGTCCCCCGGATCAACCTCCTCGCTGGGGAAGTCCGCGATCAGCCCGTTGACCGAATTCACCAGCTTCCCGGTCAGCGCGGCGAGTTGGGTAGCCGAGCCGCCGTGCCAGAGCGCGTACTCGATGGCATGGAAACCGGTCCAGTCCGGGTCGGCGGTGCCCTTGGGCAGTCCGTCCGCGCGGCCGTTGATGGCGTCGTCGAAATCGCCGAAGGAGTTGTAGGCCGCGCCGAGCCGCTCGTAGTCGAGGTGCGCGGTCAGCCAGTCCGCCCTGGCCTTGGCGAGATCACCGGCGGCGACATCGGCGGCAAGCGTTTGGCTGGCGGCCAGCAGTCCCGGCAGCGCCGCGCGTACCCAGTTCCGGTACGCCCCGACCGGCCCGGCCAGCGCGAGGTCGGGTACTGCCCGGTAACCGGTGACCGCGCCGCTGGTGGTGCCGGTGACCGTGAAGGCAGCCGAGTCCCGGACGGTGTTGTCGGTGAAGACGCAGCGCAGCCGGTAGGTACCCGCGCCGAGGGTGGTGGCCAGCGGCAGCGACTTCCCCGGCGTGAGCGAGGGGATCTCCGCGAACACCGCACCGGCCGGGTTGATCAGGTAGACGGCGGCGAACAGCGCGGCCCGGTTGGTGACCGTCAGGCTGATCGGCCCGGCCGCCACGCTCGGCGGCGGAGCCGGGCAGCCGCCCGTACTGATCGGCAGGCTCGACGCACCGGGCGCCGCACCGATCAGCCCGGCCGCGAGCACGGCGAGGACCAGCACCGCGCCGCGCACCCACCGTTTCAGCACCAGGACGAGCCCTTCGCCGGATCAACCTTCGCCGGTTTCACGGTTGCGGGGCGGCCAACCGAACTCCGCCGCCCCGCACCGGGTTCGGCTCAGTTCCAGATGTCGGTGATCGCGGTCGCGCCCGCGCTGTTGCCGACCGGGGTCAGTCCGTAGATCTGCTCAAGGGTGGCGAGCAGGTTGTAGTGGTTGACGTTCTCGCTGTACTGGCCCGTCTTGACCGACTGGCCGACGAAGATCGTGGGAATCTGGTTGTTCTCGGTGTAGTCGTCCTCGTCCCAGGTCACGATCAGCAGGCTGTTGTTGGCCTGCGCCCAGGTCGCGTAGGCGGAGAGGTTGTTGTTCAGCCAGGTGTCGGCCTCGCTGATGGTGCCGTCGTGCATGTCGTCGTCGAGGTTCGGGATGACGAAGGAGAGGCTGGGCAGGCTGGCATAGTTCGTCGGGAAGGACGAGAACGGCAGCGAGTCCGAGGTCGGCACGTTGCTGAAGTTGATCCACGGCGAGTGCTTGCGCGCGTAGCTGCCCGAGGTACAGGTGGTCGACCCGGTCTTGGGCAGCCCCTCGGAGTACCCCTTGAACGTGTACCCGGCGGCCAGCAGCTCGGAACCGAGGTTCGCGGCGGTGCCCTCGTTGGCCGGGCAGGTGTCGGCGGTCAGGCCGAAGGTGCTGCCGCCGAACAGGGCCATGTAGTTCGGCTCGCTCGGGTGCGTGACCGCGTAGGAGGAGGTCAGCAGCGCACCCTCACCGGCAAGTGTGTTGAAGTAGGGCGCCTGGGAGGTGTTGCCGATGATGTCGGAGTAGGAGTGGTTCTCCTCCATCACAACGACGATGTGCGCCGGGGTCGGGATGGTGCTGGCCGCTTCGCGAACGGCCGGTGCGGCGCTGCTCGGGTAGAAGGCGACAACGGCGACGGCCGCCACCGCCGCTGTGAACGCCGACGACCAGGCGATCCAAGACCTGCGTTGCATGGTTCTGCTCCGTGGTGGTGGGAGGGGCAAGGACATGGTTGACCTGCTTCCGCAGCAGAACTGTCCCCTTACCGGACCAGCCGGGACAAGAGCAGAACGAGGGAACCTGCCCTTAACAATTAAGAGAACCGCGGCGGGCGCCGAGAATTAAGAACGGCGCCACAAGAAATTAGAACCACGGCCACTCCCTTCAAACGACCGGCCACCGCCGTCCGAGCCGAACCGTTACCGGCGGGAACCTACTCACGTTGCCGGCGGGGACCTACTCGTCCTTTCGTAGGTCAGCGGGACCGAATACGGTCACCTCGCCACCCACCTGAATCGAATCGACCAGTCCGCCGCGCCCCGTGCGCCTGAGGGTGCCGAGGCGCCCCAGACCTGCGGATGCGGCACGACCAGCAGCGCGTCAAGGTCACCGTTTGGTGTAGGCGGTGATGAACCTCTCGGTGATCAGCCGATGTTCGGCCATAGCACCTGCTGCGGGTGTGTTCACGGTAGCGGTGGCCGGCGCGGACGCGGTTGGGCAGATGTCCCCGACTACCGGTTTTCGTGCAGGAGTCGACTGTCGAACTCAGCCGCCAGCAGGCGTCGGTAGGCCGCTTCGACAGGCTCCGGCACGTCCTGGGCGATGGCGAAGCCTTGCTCGGGGTACTCGACGATCCGCTGCAAGTCGCCAACCAGCATGTCGATGACCAGGCGTTCATCCCCGATGGACTTCACATAGTCGTCAAACGTCAACGGTTCCGAGGCGCAGATGACGTCGACCGCAGGCCAGACCTTTCGACAGGTGGCGTAGGCACGGCGTTGCATGTACGGCTTGGAGATCAACAGCAAGGACCTGACCTCGATACCGGCCTGCCCGAGAAGGGCACGTGACAAGCTGATGTTCTCTCCGGTGTTGCCGGCCTTCGGTTCGACCAAGATGGCATCATCGGGCACACCCATCTCCAAGGCATGTTCGCGATAGTGGACGGCTTCACCACGCGGGAACCGCGCTACCGTGGTCCTGCTCGTCGCACCACTGAACACCACCACCGGGAACAAACCGGCTCGATACAGCTCAGCCGCGAACGAGGCGACGCCCAGGTCATGGCTGCCAAGCCCGATCGCTGCCGAACATGGCCGCAGCACATGCCCCATGTGGTGGTAGTCCCAGACGATCTTGGCGTCCTGCCGGTCAGTCTCGGCAATGCGGCGTTGCCCGTCGTGCACGTACAGCCCCTTTCTACGCGAGAACAACGCGCGGCGGAAAGACAGGCCACGGAGGCATTAGAATGCCGATAGGCCAAATACGTGACCCCGTCCAGTCGACATACTAACTGGACGGGGAATACAAGAAGCCGGTATCACTTAGGGCCAAGCTGGCCACTTCGCGCATACGTTAGTAGCAGTTGCACATCGACGGACAGCGCCGCACCCAAGGGATTTTTCGAGTCTCGGACAGCATCCAGGCTGTGCGCTAACTCAACACAACCGGACTGGGTGTTTCCGCCGCTGTAGCTGCTCTTACGCCAGCGGACTACCTTCATACCTTCGTCTCCATATCTTGTGCGATGCGAACAATGCATTTCGCCGATTCGTCCGGACCCAGCGCGTCACAGCGGATGGCATCGACAGCATCTTGGTAGCCCCGTACCGCCCGAGGGTTGGTCAACATGCTGGTTGACCAATAACTTTCAACCTGCACTGCCCAGTTCTGATGCGGGAACTCCAGCAAGATAAACCGGCCCTCAAGAGCAATCGTGTACTTACGCCGGTCAAGTGGCAGGATGCGTATCTCAATATTCGACCGTTCGTTCATGGCCTGCAAATGGTAGAGTTGGCCAACCATGGTGTCGTTGTCGCAAGCTGGGTAGCGGATAGCCTGCTCACCAATAATGGCCGTTGGACCGTTCCCGGTTCGGTGGACACGGCGTGACGGTCGCCCGGTACTTCGGGAGACACCAGAATGGGTTCGACACGCCGCGGATATACCGAGGAGTACAAGGCCCACGCGGTAGCGTTCGTCATTAATGATGGTCGTCCTATTGTTGAGGTTGCGCGCAACATCGGTGTGCACGAGATCACGCTGGGGAAATGGGTGAAGAAGGCCAGGGAATCCAGCGACTCGGCGAACACGCCGCTGGAGGACTCGGAGCGCGCCGAGTTGGAGCGGTTGCGGGCGGAGAATGCCGAGCTGAAAATGCAGGTCGAGTTCGCAAAAAAAGTAGCGACCTGGTTCGCGAAAGACAAGCAGTGAAATTCGCTGCGATCGCGGACTGGGCGGATTCCACTGACTTCCCGGTCGAGTTCATGTGCCGCGAGTTGGGCGTGTCCCGCTCGGGCTACTACGCCTGGCGTGGACGCACCCCCAGTTCGCGTGAGCAGGCCGATGCGGGACTGCTCGCGGTGATCAAGCACGTGTATGAGCGGCTGCGCGGCAATCCCGGCGTGCGGCGGGTGCACGCTGAGCTGGTGACGCTCGGGCACCGGGTCTCCGGTAAGCGGGTCTGGCGGCTGATGAAAGCCGCTGGCCTGCAAGGACGCCATCCGAAACCGTGGAAACGCACCACCGTCGCCGGCGACGCACCGGTCCCGGCGCCGGATCTGATCGGCCGAGACTTCACCGCCGAGGCGGCGAATCAGCGCTGGTGCGGGGACATCACCTACATCAAGACCTGGGATGGCTGGGCGTACTTGGCCACGGTGATCGACCTGCATTCCCGCGCCGTGGTCGGCTGGGCCATCGCCGAGCACATGCGGACCGAGCTGATCACCACAGCGTTGGACAGGGCGCTGACGCACCGTGAGCCGCCAGCCGGGGTGATCTTTCACAGCGACCGCGGCACCCAATATACGTCGACAATATTCGCTGAATACTGTACGAAAAATGGAATCTGGCGGTCGCTCGGACGGACAGGGATCTGCTATGACAATGCGGTCTCGGAATCGTTCTTCGCGACCTACAAAAAGGAACTCATCCACACTCGCCCCTGGCCCACGGTCAAGCACCTGGAAAAGGAGACATTCGACTGGATCGAGAACTATTATAACGCGCAGCGGCGGCACTCTACGCTCGGATACTTGACACCCCGAGAATACGAGCTAGGATACAGAGAAATCAGTCAGATCGCGGCCTGAGTCCGTGTTCACAAAAGCGGGAACACTCCACGTATACGTCACGGGCTTGTGGCGGGTCAAAACATTTTGGCGACCCATCCGGATAACGGCGCCTTGTTCAGCTTGGCCAAGGGGAGCACCAGCGCCAATCATCAGCGACCGGGCATAGTCGCGCGTTTGCAACAGTCCAGGGATCAACAAGGGGTTGACCTCGGTAATCCGGTCGGCGATGCGCTCGTACTCAATCAGGGCGGCCAACTGTTTGCCGATACCAGGGGCTACCCAGTCGGGGATGTCATCATGGCGGGCAAGCTCGACCAGTCGGCCACGTTCTTCGCCGGTAACGCCATAGATGGCCAGCACCGAGGCCGTATCAGCTTCACTGGGCATCGTTTCGCCACGTTCCCACCGAGAGACCGTCGAGTGATGAAAACCCAAGGCGGCGGCCACTTGCGCCACGGTCATACCCTTGCCACCGTTTGCGCGTTTGCGCTGTTCGCGCAGGTCAGCACCAAGCTGTACTGCTTGAGACCGCCCATTTGACGGTGCGCTCGCCATAGCTCTCAGCCTAGATGATTGATGCGGTGAAGTTGATGTTAATGATCGTAGGCGATGAGTGATCGTTTGCTGGTCACACCGGTCATCCAGTTGTGCCAGATGGCGGCGGCCATGGCCAGCAGCCGTTGCGCGACCCGGGTGAACACC
>DATATE010000248.1:0-17754 GCA_036268955.1 Pseudonocardiaceae bacterium | reverse complement strand
ACTCGACCAGCACGGGACAAACATCCCACCCGCAGCGTCTCCACCAGCCGCCCTGGCCGTCCTCCACGCACGCGCGCTCGCGCTCGGTGACCAACCCACCAACAAGATCAAATCAGCGTGTTAATCATCTGCAAGCCCTTAGTCAGTCCGGTGGCTTTGGCGGTGCGGATGCGGTCCTCGCAGCGGGCGCGGCGGCGCAGTTCCAGGTCCGGGAGTTGGCCAGTGGTGGTGTTGGTGGCGAACGCGGTCAGTCGTAGGCCGTTGCGGTCGGTGAACCGCAGCTGGGCGCCGGGGTGTGGGCGTTCTTTGCGGACGATCACGCGCATGCCGGGTGGCCAGTCGGTCAGGTTGATCAGTCCGGTCAGCTCGGCCACCCATGCCCCGTCGCGGACGTGCCCGTCGGTGTCGTAGGCGGGCGTCCACGCGGTGTCCGGGATGAGATCGACTGCGGCGGCGGTGGTCTCGGTCAGCCCGAACCCGACCGAGTATTGCAGCCGCCGCTGGTGGCAGTAGCTTACGAACTCGTGGGTGCTACCGCCGGAATCGGTGCGCACCAACACTTTCCGGCCGACCCGATCGCCGGGCTGCCACGGCAGTTGGGTGAGCGCTGCGGCGAGAACGGTTTTGTGGTCGGCGGCGGTGTTGGAGCCGGCGTTGCCCGGTCGTAGCAGCATCGCCAGGGGTTCGCCGGTGCCTTCCGGGCCGTGGTCAGCCCAGGACCCGAGCGGGGGAAAGCCGTAGCCATTTTTGAATGTGGGTGCGGCGTGTTCCTTGTCGGAGTGCGCGTCCAGCAGGGTCGCGTCGAGGTCGATGATCAGCGGGTGTGTGGTGTTGATGCCGTGATCCGGGGCGTGTTCGCCGGCCCGGTCCCAGGCCACTGATCGGACTGCTGCTCGCGCCGATCGGATGGCCGCCAACACTTTCGGCGCATCGATGGCCAGCGTCATGATAGTCCGTGACACGGTCGGGTCCGACGCGACGGCGCCAAATACGGCTGGTTCGGCGCGCAGCGTCCCGATATCGGCCAGGCAATCCCCGCCCAACGCGACCGCGATGGCCAGGTCCAGCAGGATCTTGCCCGGATCATGTAGCGCAAGCGGCTTGCGCCATGACGCCAACGCCTGCGACAACCCGCTGGTCAGGCCCACCGTCTCGGCCGTGCGCAGCAGCAATACCGCCCCAGCCTGCGACACGACACCCGAACCCGACCCATCAACACCACAACGCGGGTACGGCGAACTATGCTTACTCACCGAAAAGGTGCTCCTCGAACTGCGCGAATTCCGACCTCAGCAATCAGAATTCTCCCAGGTCAGAGCACCTTTCTCATTCTGGACACGCCGCAGCCACGCCACGGCCTGAAAGCGCCGGGCTAGGCGGAGGCCTCGCCCTGAGCCGGGCGCGGGAGGGCCGGTTGGGGCCCGAGTCGGGACAGCAGCTGCACCCGTGAGCTGACACCCAGTTTGCGGTAGATCCGGGTCAGGTGCTGCTCGACCGTGCTGGTGGTGAGGTAGAGCCTGCCGGCGATCTCCCGGTTGGTCAGACCCTTTGCTGCGAACTTGGCGACTCTGCGCTCCGCATCGCTGAGCATGAGCATGTCGACTTCCGTCTCCTCCAGCACGTCCGGCGCGCCGACCCGCCGAGCGGGCTGTTCCGCGAAGAACGCCTGCCTGATGCTGTTGGCCTTGCGTGCCACTGACCGCGCCCGGCCGGCCTCACCGAGTTGGGTGTACGCATCGTGCAGGGCGGCGAGCGCACTCGCCAATTCAAACTTGTCCCCGCTTCGGTGCAGGACGTCCACAGCATCGCGCAGCACCGGTGGCCGGAGGCGCAGTTCGCAGGTCGCCGCCAGCAGCCGCAAGGTGCGCCCGCGCACCCGCAAGTGGTCGCCTTGGCCGATCCGGCGTAGCTGCTCGCGAGCATGGCGTGCGGCCACCTCGCGGTCCCCGAGCTGCAGGTGAGCGGCGGCCATCTCGGTGCGCCACGGCAAGGCCCCGGTCTGCGCCATCCCCCACTGGTCGAGCAGGTCGCCGACGGCCTGGAAATCGTCGAGAGCCACCTGCGCGAGCCCGCGCTCAACGTAGTGACGGCCGCGCGCCAACAGATAGAACAAGCCGAACGGCGTCTCGAACATCACGTCCGGCACTGGCAGGGCGAGCGTGCGCGCCGCTTCATCGTGTTTGCCCTGCAGCGTTTGCGCCGTCAGCAGGGTGCTCAACGGCACACCGGCCAGCACTCCCCATTCGGCGATCGGGATGAGTTCGAGCGCGGCGACGGCCTGGGTGGCCGCGACGCTGAGCGAGCCCCTGCGCAAGGCAATTTCCGCTGCGATCGCGCAGAACAGCGCATGCCAAGTGGGCGCCTGGAGATCGAGGCAGGTCAGCATCAGTCCCCGGCACCGCCGTTCCGCTTCCTCCAATCGCTCGGCGTGAACCATCGTGCGCAACGCGAGAATGAGCGGCAACAGATTGATCTCGGTCAGCGGCTGTTGCCAAAGCGCCTCGTCCGCTTGGACCAAGCGTTCCGCGGTTGCCCCCTGGTGGTGGGTGCTCTGAAAGTGTTCGAGTAATCGATAACCGATAGGGCCCCGAGGCATGATCGGCGTGCCGTTCGTCCTGCTCTCGCCGGTCGCTCGACGGAAGATGCCCGGATACATGTCGGCCAGCCACATCTGCATCATCTCGGACTCCCATGAGGGCCGGGAGTCCGGCGGCAAGTCGGCCGCCAGCCGGGAGAGCACGGAGCAAACATCGGCCACCCGCCCCTGGACCAGCATGATGATGATGGGCATCGTCGCGTGCCGGCCCCGAAGCCGACCGCTCAGCATCGCGTCGGTCAGCTCGGACAGATAGCCGACCGAGGCTCCCAGATCGACCCGCCACTCCGCCCGCAGCAGCAAGGCCAGAATCTCTGCCCTACGCCGGACATCGGTGTCTACCTGGTACGCCAGCCGCAGCAGTTCTGTGGCCCGCCGCAGGTAGCCCTCCTCCAGCGCCTGCCGCGCCCCCTCAACCAGGTTCGGTACGGCCGACGGGTCGTCGAGACGGCCGGAGGCGACGACGTGCTCCGCGACTGTCAAGGAGTCCGCGCCGCAGGCCTTGAGCAGATCCGCTGCGCGCCAGCGCAGCTCGGATCGATCAGCGGCTGAGAAAGTGTTGAGCACGGCGCTGGCGATGATCGGGTGCCGCATCCGGCCGGCTTCCACCAGACCGATCTGGGTCAGCACACGCATTGCTACGGCGACCCGGTCCGGCGCGGCGTCGATGAGCCGGCCGAGCAACGCGAACCGCGACGGCTCGCCCATCACCGAGATCGCACCCGCGACGTGCAGCGTTACCGGATCGCACCGGCGCAGGACGAGCTGGACCGCCCGCTCAAACCCGGGCCCTGTGTCTAGCTCGGCCGGCGGGTCATCGCCGCCAGTGGCAGCCCAACTGTCCTCCAGCAACGCGTGCAGGAGCAGCGGATTACCACCGGTGAGCTGGTGTGCCTTCGCGGCCAGTTCCGTCGCACCGGACTCGGGGAGTCGCTCGGTCATCAGCTCAGCGACGCCGCTCGACGAAAGCGGAGTCAGCGGCAGCAGCCGGAAGTAGACCTGCTGGTAGAACTCGACGCAGAGCAGCCGGGAGTTGCTCGGGGACATGTCGATATCGTCGCGCCAGCCAAGGACGATCAGGATTCGGGCGAGCCCGGCACGGCGGATCAGATAGATGAGCCAGTGCTGGGAGAACGCGTCGAGGTACTGCGTGTCGTCAATGGCGATCACCACTGGGCTCTGGCCGGCCAGCTCCAGTACCGCCGTCGCCAGCCCGTCCAGCACCCGAGAGCGACTCACCCCGTCGGATGCCGCATCGGCAAGCAGCTGGTGGTCGAGCAGACCGCCGACGATCACCGCCGTATCGCGGTCAAAGACCTCACCGGCAAGCAATTGGCGCACGATGCCCAGGGAAAGCGAGTATTCGGTCGGCGCCCCACTGGCGCGGAGCAGTCGCGCCCCTGCGCCACGGGCCCGGTTGCCGAACTCATCGATCAGCGCTGTCTTGCCGGTCCCGACAACCCCCTTGAGCACGACAACGCGCACGCCCTCGGTGGCGGACTCGGCAAAAGCTGCGGTCAACTCAGCGAGTTCAGACTCTCGTTCGATCATGCACGATCCCCCTGTCTTACGGAGCGGTTATTCAAGTGAAAGGGAACTGTTACCCCAGAAGATCACAGCCGGGCGATCGGCGAGCCTATGGTTGAGCAACCCCTGGGCCAGGGTTGAGCAACCCCTGGGCGCCAGCCGGTCGACCCGGCGCCGAACATCACCCCAGGTGAAACGCAGTCACCCGCCGTCGCCGTCGGGCTCGGCGATCAGCAACCGCTCCGGATGGGCCGCAGCGCGGCGCGGAAGTCGTACACGACCGACACCGCGTGCGGGGCGACGGGATCGAGCAATCGCAGCAAAATCTGGCCGTCGCCAGTCTCCTCACCAACGACGCGCGGTGACGCGAACGTTGTACCCACCAACGGTCTGACCACGAGCGAACCTCGAGTCCGAAGCGCTGGACCTCACCAGCACCTCACGCGGCGCCGTAGCCCCTGCCGCAACCCAGGGAACACGCGCCAGGGTCGCGGACCGGTGCACCCGTGGGCCTTGGGGATCGGGAACGGCGTTCGTCCGCCGACGGGGGCACCGTCATGCTCAAGGAGGCGGTGCTGCGCACCGGCTACCTCGACGCCATCACCACCCGTGCCGACCGCGCCGGCAGGGCCAGGAGAGCGGTCGGGATCAGCCCCGAGGGGCTCGCCGAGCGGCTGGTGTTACGGCACCGCCGCTGGCCTGCGCGCCGTCGCCGCCCAGGTCATCGGCGGTCACGGGCACAGCGAGGAGGACCTGCGCTACGTCCGGCGGCGCTACCTGACTTTGGAGGCGGCGCGGGAGATCGCCGTCGCGATCGCTGACCCCACCTTCGCCGCGCGACGATCTGGTCCTGCACCGCCTCCGAGGTTGCGGCGATGGTCGAGGACGCGGTGCGCCACGGCACCTCGATGAGCCTGGAAGGCAACTACGTCGACTCCCACGGCCTGTCCGAGATCGGGTTCGGGATCACCGCCTGCTCGGGTTCGAGCTGCTCCCGCGGATCAAACAGATCAACAAGGTGAAGCTTTACCGGCTGGCCGCGGGTGAGACCGAGCGCCACCCCGGCCTGGCCCCGGCGATGACCCGCCCGATCCGCTGGCACCTGATCGCCCAGCCGTACGACCCGATGATCAAGTACGCGATCGCGATCCGCACCGGCACCGCAACCACCGAGGCGATCCTGCGCCGCTTCGCCCGCACCGCGAACCACCCCATCTACCGGGCCGTGCTCGAACTCGGCGGCACAGGTCTCGCGGGTCCACTGGGCCGGCTCGACGATGTCAGGGTGCTCGGCGGCCAGCCAGCGGCCCGCCTTGGCCACGATGGACCGGAACATCCCCGGACCTTCGGCGTGAGCGTTGAGGTGTCATACCAGCGCTCGACCATGGCCGCCCACTGTCCTCGACCAAAGGCTCGTGACGGCGGTCCTGTCGCCCTGGATACTGGACTCCAAGCACCGAGATATCCGGTTCGAGCGATCTTGCCAGCGAGTGGAAATACCCTGCTGAACCGCCCGCGAATGGAAAGCAAACGAGGTGTACTTGACTGCGCCGGGCCGAGTCTCGCAGTGGCCTGATCCATGATCCGCCACTCGTGGTTGATGCGCGCACTCTCAGGCCATGCGACCGGCGACAGTCTTGAACGCCAAGGATTGGTTTGAGCAGCAGCTATCTCAAGAACAGGACCCGCGCCTGACCTGTCCGTTGCCAACGCGATTGATCCGAACGAGCCGTCCTCTTTCGTGGCAGCGATCAGCCCCAGAGTTCACCGCAGCGCCCTTGTCAGGTATGCCGGCCGGCGCCACCCGGATCTCGGCAGCGACAGGTGAAAATCTGAAGCAATCGGATGCGCGACCACGTGGTCGGCACCGCCCGCAGGGAGCCCTACGATCCGACGCGCCACGTCGGCGTCATGGCGTAGCTGCCCGAGCTTCTGATTCAGAGTTTTCTGTCGGAAATTGGAAGTTGCCCACTTTCGGCTTGGTCAATGGGATCACTTTACGGCTGGAGAACTTCCACATCCCATTCTCGTGAACGTACTGATCCTGGTAATATGCGGTAGCCCAAGAGGACCCGCCGGCCCGCACATCGCCCTGGGCGAAGACATGGCAGGTACCGGAGGCCCTGGATTCAAAGAGCTCGTTGATGACGTGATTGGTCGTCAGATGGCAAAGATTCTCCATCTGTCCGTAAATCGCAGTCTCGAAGTGATCCCGAATTTCGTCTTTCCCAATGGCTTTTCCCAGCCCAAAGTCTTCTTCATCAAAAACCGGACTTGCGTCGCTCCACAGCTCCATCAGAAGATCGAGTTGGTGAGTATCGATTCGATAAGCATATTTGGCCGTCAGCTCAATAATTTCGAGCCGATTGACTATCGACGATAGTGTGTTCTCCGTCATGATGAAACAGCCTCCGATAACTTGTTCGTGCTGAAATGCGTGACAGATCTGTGATTCTTTGGGATACTTCGAGGCTTCGGCCGACGCGGCACCTCTCACGGGCGCGCGTCAGCCGGATATTTCGGTCTGCGAAATTTTGACTCACGTTTTATCCGTGGACCATCACCACATCCTATCGCAATTTGTTGGGAATCATCATTCCGGCGTCCACGGGAAGGGTGATCCCAGTAATGTGCCGTGCCTCATCTGATGCCAGATACAGCACCGCGTCGCTGATTCCTCGCGCGTCTATCCAACCAGTGGGCAACGCGCTCAATTGTTTCATTACATTGTCTGCGTCCTCGGGCGTCGGATCGGAGACTTCGGGTAGGTACATTTGCCGCATTCTAGCATTGTTGACCATCGGCGTGTCGACATTTCCCGGATTTACTGAATTCACACGTATGTTGTATTGTGCCAGCTCTGCCGCCAGGGCACGCATCAACCCGACCACGCCATGCTTGGATGCGGTGTAGTGCGCCATGGTCGGCACGCCGATCAACCCTGATACCGAGCTGATGAAGACTATTGATCCACCTTCATTCCGTTCGATCATGTGGGGAATCACCGCCTTAACGGTTTTCCACGATCCCGTTAGATTGACGTCGATCATTTCTTGCCAGGTCTCTTCAGCGAGTTCCCATGCGAACCCGAAGCTGGATATTCCAGCATTTGGGCATACGACGTCTATATGGCCGAACTCGGCTATCGCCTCGTCGACTACGCTCTGCAATTCTTTGAGGTTGCGCGTATCCGCCTTGCGTGCGATGATCCGTCGGCCCAGCTGTTCAACCAGTTGCGTCGTTGAAGCAAGATCTTGACCGTCCGCTCCCGGATACGGTGCAGTTTCAACTTCCGCACACAGGTCGACGGCTACGATATCTGCCCCTTCTTGGGCGAGTCGCACCGCATGCGAACGTCCCATTCCACGCGCGGCCCCAGTGATAAATGCGACTTTTCCGGCCATCCGACTCAATTCCAGACCTCCACGTCAGAAAAAGGAAACCTCGATTCGCGGCGGAATGCACGACATCATGAGCTTGGGTACCCCTCACGATGTCACGACCTCACCCGCACTACATTGGCGCCTACTGTCGGCCTCGCACCGCGTATTATTTATTATTTTCTCAACACTGGCAGGCGTTGCGCGGCGCGGCGCATCAGAACAAACCCATGCCGCCGCGTCACGTTGTCGCGGGATTATTCACTCAGCAGATGCAAACATGATCAGTTTGACTTCGGCTCCTTCTTCCTTACCGAGATTGTAAGGACGCCAAGCCATGAAACCTGTTTGGCCGAGGTACCGGCCACTAACACCTACACTCGGATAGTAAGCCCAGCCTCCGGACAGAAGGGAGCCCAGATCGATCCAACCGGCAACCCGGATCGTTCCGGACCCGTCCTCGAACACGACTTCGTTGGTCAGATAAGCCATGAACTGCTTGTCGGATTCTCGCTGATAGTGAATCTTGTATCCACCTGAGGTGGTGGCCACTTTTTCACCGGACTTGGTGAACAGGGCATGCTGGTAGCTACCACTCTGGCCAACATGAAGATTTTGAAGGTCCTCGATATCAGTGGTGGCGCTGATCGTTGTCTCGACCAGATCCTCGTAGCTGTTGATCACAACTATGACCCTTTCTTGATTGAGTGTTTCAGACCTTGCGGTAGACGTCTTTGAGCACGATTTTGCCGTCGCTCAGGATGAAGAGGTCAACACCACGATTAATCACCTTTCCGTCATTGGTCTCCACGGTCCACCGAACCAGCCCCAGGTTCTCGCCGAACATGATCGGCGATTCGAACTTCCCGTCGGTCCCAGAGGCGATCATTTTTTCACGCATCGCGTTCATACTGTTGATCAGATCGCCGATCTGATCCTTGGTGTGAACCGTCCCGACTCCTCCTTCTCCGTCGGGCGTGATCCACTGCCCGTCATCGGCGAAACATTCGACGGCAGTCTCGATGTCGCCGGAACCCGAGCTCGTGAAGAATCGGTCGATCACTTCTGCTGACATAGATCCGCTCCATTCTCGTCGTGGAAGGTGCTCCTGGGTTATGCGTGCAACCTCACCGGCAGCCGCTCCAAGCCACGGAACTGCAAGGTATAACGCCAGCTTAGTCGATCCAGCGGCTCGGCAGCTTCCCAATGCGGGAACGTTTCCAATAGCCGCGCCAGCACGATCTCACCCTCCAGTCGTGCCAACGGTGCGCCGACACAATGATGGATACCATGACCAAAGGCCAGGTGTGTAGCAGCATTACGGCGTATGTCCAGCCGGTCCGGTTCCGCGAACCGATCCGGATCCCGATTCGCCGAGCTCAGCGCCAGAAATACCACCTCGCCGGCGGGGACAACGGTATCGCCGATCTCCACGGGTTCGGTGGTGTAGCGAAATGTAGAAAGGTTCAACGGACTTTCATAGCGCAGAAACTCTTCCACCGCGTTCGGTATCAGGGTGGCATCCCCGCGCAACAGCTCCAGCTGTTCAGGATGCTTCAGCAGAGCGTACACCGAACTGCTGATCAAGTTCGCGGTGGTCTCGTACCCCGCATTCATCATCAGGAAGATGGTGGAAAGCAGCTCGGACTCGTCGAATCGCTCCTCGTTGTCCGGATTGATCATTGCGTTGATCAGGTCGTCCTCGGTGTCATGACTTCGCACCTTCTCGGCAATCAAGTTCCGGAAGTACTCCAGCGACGCCATGTATGCCCGATACTTTTCCGACGGCTCCGAATCGACACTGGTCAGCATGCGATTCCACCGACGAAGATCGTGATGGGCGGTGCGAGGTACGCCGAGCAATTCGCCGATCACCGCAATGGGGATGGCCATCGCCACCGACTCCACCAGGTCGATCTCGGCTCCGGTGGGGACCGAACCGAGCACCTGGTCGGTAATTTCCTCGATCCGCGGGCGCAGATTCTCTGTCCGGCGCATCGTGAACGCCCTGCTGAACATCCGGCGTAACCGCGAGTGCTGCGGCGGATCGCTGAACAGCATGCTCTCTGAGGTGATCGACTCGCCCGAGACGTCCTCCGTACTGTGCTTGGCAATGACCGGTGCAGCACCCCCAGCTGCTTTCGAGAGTCTGGGATCGGCCAGTAGCTGACGCACATCGCTGTACTCGGTGACCAGCCACGCATGCAGGCCTGTGCTCAGCGTCTTGATGACGAGCCGCCGAGGGCCCGTCCCGGCGCGCATCTCGCGGTAGGTCAGGTACGGGTCCTGGATGAAATCCCAGCTCAACAGGTCGGCCTCGGTGGATGTCCCGGTGCCGGACGTGTCGACCCCTGTGGAGTCAGTCATGGGGAGTGTCCTTTGTCCTCAAGTGTCGAAGCGAAGGAATCAACTGATCTGGCAAGTCACGGTTGAACTGCGCGAGTGCGGCCTGAAGCGTTGAGACCCCAACCGCGAGCAGCCGCCTTTGCGGGGTCGTTTTTTTTCCGTACTCCCGCACACTGGTCTCGGTTCACTGGCTGGGACCGCCCAATTCTCGATTGATGAAGTCGAACAGTTCATTGTCGTCGGCGTTCGCGATGAGCTGGCTCTGCTCGGAATGGCCGCCTTGATCGGCGAGCGCGGCGGCCATCTTCTGGACTCGCCGCAGCACCTGGTTCTTGGCCACCTCATCGATGCGGTTGTCTGCCGTCACTGCCGAGAGCATCTCCTCCAGCCGGTCGAGCTCGGCGAGCGCTGACTCGGCCTGGTCGGCGTCTGCGCCGAACATCGCCGTCCGCAGGTGGTCACGCAGCGCCAGCAAGGTCGGATGGTCATAGGTGAGCGTCGCCGGCAACGTCAGCCCGGTCGCCGCGACGAGCCGGTTGCGCAACTCGACCGCAGCGAGGGAGTCGAAACCCAGTTCAACGAACGCCTTGGTCGGCGACAGGGCCTCGGTTGAGCTGTGACCGAGCGCCTCGGCCACCTGCGCCCGCACCAACTCCAGCAGCACGGCGTCACGTTCGTCCCCGTCCAGAGCGCCCAGCCGCGCCCAGGACCGGGACCCGCCGTTCGGCTCGGCGAGCCGATCCACCGGGAACGCCGCCCGATACTCGGGCAGGTCACTGATCACCGCGCACTTGACGGTGCCTGCGGTCGCCTTGATGAATCGGGTCCAGTCGACGTGCGTCATGGCGATGTAGGTCTCGTCGTGGTCCAGTGCTCGCCGCAGTCCGGCCAGCGACTGGCCGGGATCCATCGGGTGCAGACCCCGACGGCTCGCCCGGTCGGTCGCGCCGGTGTCGTCGACCATGCCTCCGCCGGCCAGTAGGCCCCAGCCGATCGTCGTGGCCGGCAGACCGCGCGCCCGCCGGTGGTAGGCCAGGGCGTTGAGGAAGGCGTTCCCTGCCGCGTAGTGCGACTGGCCGGGCGAGCCGATGAGGCCGGCGGCCGAGGAGAACAACACGAAGGCCGAGAGGTCCAGGTCCGCAGTCAGCTCATGGAGGTTCCACGCTCCGTCCACCTTGGGCCGTAGCACGTTGTTCAGCCTGTCGAGAGTCAGCTCGGTGATGACGCCGTCGTTGGCCACCCCCGCGCTGTGGAACACGGCCGTCAACGGCAGGTCGTGGGGAAGATCCGCGAGCAAGGCCCGCACCTCGCCCCGATCGGCGACGTCGCAGGCGGCGATGGTCACCGCGGACCCCAGGGCGGTGAGCTCGGCTTCGAGCTCGATGGCGCCCGGCGCTTCACGGCCCCGGCGGGAAGTGAGCACGAGGTGCGGCGCGCCCTGCTCGGCCAGCCAGCGCGCGGTGCGGGCGCCAAGGCCGGTGAGGCCGCCGGTGACCAACACGCTGCCCGACGGTCGCCAGTTCCGACGCGGCGGCTCATCCGGGTCGGCGCGGACCAGCCGGCCGCCTAGAACGGTGCCGGCCCGCAGCGCTGCCTGCTCCCCGGTGCCGCCGTCACCCAGCAGGCGGATCAGCCCGGCCACCGAGGCGTCGTCGGGGGTGACCGGCAGGTCGACCAGACCGCCCCAGCGGTCGGGGCGTTCCAGGGCGAGGGTCCGTCCGAGACCCCATAGCAGGGCTTGGTCGGGATGGTCGAGGCCGTCGCCGGGGACGACGTTCACCGCGCCCTGGGTGAGACACCACAGGGGCGCGTCGATCTCGCGGTCCTCCAACGCCTGGACCAGGCTCACCGTGGCGGCCAGACCGACCGGCACGCCCTGGTGTCCCGTGACGCGGGACTGCGCCACCGCCAGCAACGAGACCACCCCGGCGAGCGGCGGTTCACCGAGTCGGGGCGCCAGCGCGGCCCGATCCAGCTGTTGCTCGCCGACCTCCAGGCCACGGACCTCGGCCCCGGCAGCGGTCATCGCCGCTTCGATCGGCGCGACCCAGACATCGTCGCGGTGGCCGGCGGGCAACACCAGCAACCAGGTGCCGGTGAGCGTGCCCTCGGGGCGGGTCGGCACGGGCCGCCAGCTCAACCGGTACCGCCAGCTGTCCACCATCGTCTTCGCACGCCGGCCGAGGCGCCACCGGGTCAGTGCCGGCAGCACGGCGCCGAGGCCGTCCCGTTCCTCGGTGGCCAGCTCGACGCTCAGCGCGTCGAGGTCGCCCTGTTCCACCAACCCCCAGAACCGGCTGTCCACCGCGTCCGGGTCGGCTGTCGTCGTGGCCGGCGTGTCCGGCCAATAGCGCCGGTGTTGGAACGCGTAGGTCGGCAGCGGGGTCCGCCCCGCGCCGGCCGCGGGGAACAGGGCCGACCAGTCGACCTCGACCCCTACGGCGAACAGGGTGCTCAGTCCGGCGAGCACGGATTCGGTCTCGGGACGGCCTCGCCGGAGGCTGGGCACGGCGACGACTCCCCCACCGCTCACGCATTCGCGGACCAGGCCGGTCAGGGTCGCGTCCGGCCCCAGCTCCAGGAAGCGGGTCACCCCACCGTCCTGGAGTTCGGAGACCATGTCGGCGAACCGCACCGCGTCTCGGACGTGCTGGACCCAGTACTCGGGGGTGGCCACGTCGCTGCTGGTCATCGGTATCCGCGGTGGCCGGAAGTCCAGACCGTCGAGCGCGGCCCGGAATTCGCCGAGCATGGGGTCCATGAGCGGGGAGTGGAACGCGTGGCTGACGGCCAGCCGCTTCGTGCCGTATCCGGCGTCGGCGAGGCGTTGTCCGACATCGGTGACGGCGGGCTCGGTGCCGGAGATGACCACCGACTCCGGGGTGTTGACCGCGGCGATCGAGACGGAACCCGCCCCCTTCGCGAGCAGTGCGGCCACGACGTCCTCGCCGGCGGTGACGGACATCATGATCCCGCCCGGTGCAAGCGCCTGCATGAGCCGAGCCCGCGTGGTCACCAACACGCAGGCGTCGGCCAGCGACAGCACGCCCGACACATGGGCGGCGGTGATCTCGCCGACGGAATGACCGGTGACGAAGTCGGGCCGGATGCCCCAGGACTCGAACAGGCGGAAAAGGGCCACTTCGATCGCGAACAGTGCGGGTTGGGCGAACTCCGTGGTGTTCAGCCGGGCATCGTCCGCGTCGAAGATGATGTCCCGCAGCGATGGGTCCAGCGCCGCGCACACATCGTCGAACGCGGCGGCAAAGACCGGGAAGTGGCGGTGGAGTTCGCGGCCCGTCCCAGCTCGTTGTGACCCCTGACCGGTGAATACGACGGCCAGGCCACCGCTGCCGGCCACGCCGGTGGCGTCCGCGCCAGGTGCGGCGATGTCGTCGGCGAACGCGGCAAGTCGCTCGCGTAGTTGCTCGCGGTCGGCGGCGAGCACCACCGCCCGGTGATCATGAATCGCGCGGTCGGTGACCATCGATCGCGCGACGTCGGCCAACGTCAGTTCGGGCCGGTCGGTCACGTGGGCGCGCAGGCGCGCCGCCTGGGCGCGCAGAGCCGCCGGCTCTCGGGCCGACAACACCAACGGCTGCACCGGCCGACTCGCCCAGCCCTCGTCCGGGCCCGGCGCCGTCGGCGGCGTGGGGAGGTCCTCGGGCGGTTGTTCCAGGATGATGTGTGCGTTGGTTCCGCTGAGGCTGAACGCGGACACGCCCGCCCGGCGCGGATGGCCCTGTTCGGGCCAGTCGCGGGCCCGGTCCAGCAGTGCCACCCCACCGGAGGACCAATCGACCTCAGGTGACGGGGTCTCGGCGTGCAGGGTCCGGGGCAACAGACCGTGCCGCATCGCCATGATCATTTTGATGGTTCCCGCGGCGCCGGCGGCGGCCTGCGAGTGCCCGATGTTCGATTTGATCGAGCCCAGCCACAGGGGGGTGTCGGACTCGCGGTCGCGTCCGTAGGTGGCCAGGAGGGCCTGCGCCTCGATGGGATCGCCGAGTCGGGTCCCGGTGCCGTGTCCCTCCACCACGTCGACCTCGCGTGCCGACAGCCCGGCGTTGGCCAGCGCGCCGCGGATGACCCGTTGCTGCGACGGACCGCTAGGCGCGGTGAGGCCGTTCGAGGCGCCGTCCTGGTTGACCGCCGAGCCGGCCAGGACAGCCAGCACGTGATGGTGGTTGCGGCGGGCGTCGGAGAGTCGTTCCAGCACGAGCAGGCCCACGCCCTCGGCCCAACCGGTGCCGTCCGCTCCGGCGCCGAAGGCCCGGCACCGACCGTCCGGGGACAGGCCCCGCTGCCGCGCCATCTCCAGGAACATGCCGGGGGTGGCCATCGTGGCGACACCGCCGGCCAGCGCCAGCGAGCACTCGCCCGAGCGCAGCGCCTGGGCCGCCAGGTGCATGGCCACGAGCGAGGACGAACACGCCGTGTCGATGGAGACGGACGGCCCCTCGAATCCGAACTCGTAGGACAGCCGCCCGGAGATGATGCTGGCCGCGTTGCCGGTCAGCACCCGGCCGCCGAAGTCACGGGAGTCCCGTGCCAGCAGGGCTGGGTAGTCGCTCCCGTTCGCACCCACGAACACCCCGATCGGGCCGCCGCGCAGGACGGAGGGGACGATGCCGGCGTTCTCGAACGATTCCCAGGCCGTCTCCAGCAACAACCGCTGTTGTGGGTCGATGGCGATGGCCTCGCGCGGCGAGATGCCGAAGAAGTCGGAGTCGAACTCGGCCAGGTGGTCGAGGAACCCGCCGCCCTGAGCGTACGTCGTGCCGAGGTGTTCGGGATCCGGGTCGTAGAGGTCGGCCACATCCCAGCCTCGGTCGACCGGGAAGCCGGTGATCGCGTCGCGGCCCTCGACCACCAGCCGCCACAGTTCCTCCGGCGAATCCACCCCGCCTGGGTACCGACAGGCCATGCCGACGATCACGATCGGGTCGTCACCGATCGCGGTGACGCGCCCAGCCACAGTGGCCTCGACGGTGTCGACCTCCTCGCCCACCAGCGCGGACCGGACGAACGCGGCCAGCGTCTCGGGGGTGGGGTAGTCGAACACCAGCGTGGCCGGCAGCCGCAGCCCGGTGGCCGTGTTGAGCCGGTTGCGCAGTTCGACCGCGGTGAGCGAGTCGAACCCGACCTCGTGGAAGGCGCGGGTCATGTCGACCGAGGCGCCGCTCGGGTAGCCGAGCACGGCGGCGACCTGCTCGCGCACCAGTTCGCCGATGGCCTTGACCTGGTCGGCGACGGAGGAACCGGCCAGTCGCGCCGCCTCCAGTCCCGCGACCGACGATCGCGCCGCGCGCCGGGCCGGACGCCGCACCAGGCCGCGCAGCAGGGCGGGCACCGTGCCGGCCGACCGCACAGCGGCCAGATCGAGGCGAGCGGCCATCACATTCGGGCGAGCCAGGTCGGCCGCCGCGGCCAGCAGTCCAAGGCCCTGGGCGGTCGGCATGGGCAACATCCCGCCCCGCCCCATGCGAGCCATGTCGGTCTCGCTGAGGTTCTCGGCCATCCCGCCGTCCTCGCCCCACCAGCCCCAGCTGATCGAGACCGCGGGGAGGCCGTTGCGGTGGCGCTCGACGGCCAGCGCGTCGAGGAAGGCGTTGGCGGCGGCGTAGTTGGCCTGGCCCGGTGCGCCGAAGGGCGCGGCGGAGGAGGAGAACAGCACGAACGCGGAGAGGTCCAGCTTCCGGGTCAGTTCGTGCAGATGCCACGCACCGTCGACCTTGGGTGCCAGTACCGCGTCGACCCGGTCGCTGGTCAAGGCGTCGAACACGCCGTCGTCCAGCACTCCGGCGCAGTGCACCACCGCGGTGAGCGGGAACTCGGGCGCCACCGAATGGACCATGGCCGCGACCTGCTCGCCGTCAGCGACATCGCAGGCGAGGACGCGTACCTCGGCGCCGAGTTCGGCCAGTTCGGCGGCGAGCCGGACGGTCCGGGGCGAGTCGAGGCCCTGCCGGGAGGTCAGCACCAGGTGTCGCGCGTGGTGCTCGGTGACGAGGTATCGGGCCACGTGCCCGGCGAGCACACCCGAGGCACCGGTGATCAGTACGGTTCCGGCCGACCACGAGGTGGCGTGCGCGGTGTCGGTGGTTGCCAGGCGGGCCAGCCGCGGGGCCCAGAGCGCACCGTCGCGCACCGAGACCTCCGGCTCACCCGACTCCACGGCCGCGTGCAGCGCCGCGGTGGTGATCGGGTCGGCACCACCCTCGACGAGGACGATGCGGTCGGGGTTCTCCGACTGTGCCGAGCGCAGCAGGCCCCGCACCGCCGCGCCGGTCAGGCTGTCGGTCGTCATGACCGCCAGCCGCGAGGACTCCCAGCCGGGATCGGCCAGCCACATCTGCACCGAGCGCAGCACGCCGTTCACCGCGGCGTGGACGTCGGCGGTGACGGCGAGCCCCTCCCCCGGTACCGACACCGCCACGAGGGGCGGAACCTCGGCTCCCTCGTCCCGCCCGGACACCAGCTCGGCGAGCTTCAATGGGCCGTCCAGCACGGTGACCTCGGAGCGGGGCGCGGTGTCCTCGACCCGGCCACATTCGACCCAACTGATCTCGAACAGCGAGTCGTCGCGGGAAGCGGCGGCGGCGCGGAGCTGGTCAGCGGACACCGAGCGTGAGGACAGCGCCGCCACACTGAAGACCGGGGCGCCAGTGTCGTCGAAGGCGTCCAGGGCGACCGTGTCGGTGGCCACCGGTCGGACCCGGACACGCAGCGCGGTCGCGCCCGAGGCGAACAGCCGCGCTCCCGCCCAGGAGAACGGCACCAGCCCCTGGGGAGTGTCGGAGGTGAGGGCCCGCAACACGCCGCCGTGCAGACCGGCATCCAGCAACGCCGGGTGCACGCCGAAGCGCTCGACGTCGGTCCCGCCGCTGGGCAGCTCCACCTCGGCGTAGAGCTCCGCATCGCGCCGCCAGCAGGCCACCAGCCCCTGGAACGTCGGCCCGTAGTCGTGGCCCGCCCCGGCGAACAGGTCGTACGCGCCGGCGACGTCGACGACCTCGGCTCCGCGTGGCGGCCATTCGGTGAGCGGATCGGGGTCCGGCATGCTCGTCGCGGCGGACACCGTTCCGGTGGCGTGCCGGGTCCAGAGGGTGTCGGCGTCGCCGTCCGGGCGGGCGGAGATCGTCATCTTCCGGCGACCCCCCTCGTCGGGGGCTTCCACCAGGATTTGCAGCGCGACCGCGCCCGCCTCGGCGATCAGCAGCGGAGACTCGATCGTCAGCTCGTCCAGCAGGCCGCAGCCGACCTGCTCGGCGGCCCGCAGCGCCAGGTCCACGAAGGCGGTGCCGGGCAGCAGGGCTTGCTCGAACAGCACGTGCTCCCGCAGCCACGGCTGGGTCCTCGGCGCCAGCCGGCCGGTCAGCAGCATGGCTTCCCCGCCGGCCACCTCCACCCCGGCCAACAGCAGTGGATGGTCGAGCGGATCGAGGCCGACCGCGGTGAGATCGGCCGGCGGCTCGGGGGCGTCGAGCCAGTACCGCTGGTGCTGGAACGCGTACGTGGGAAGTGCGGTGTGTCGAGCTCCGGTGCCGTCGAACAGGGCCAGCCAGTCGACCTCCACTCCGGCGGCGAACAGCGTGCCGAGTCCGGTGAGCGCCGTGTCGGCTTCGTCGCGGTCCCGACGCAGGCTGGGGACCGCGATGATGCCCGGCTCGTCGAGACACTCACGGATCGCGCCGGTCAAGGGCGCGTCGGGACCGATCTCAAGGAACCGGGTGACGCCGGCGCCGTGCAGTTCGGACACCCTGTCGGCGAACCGCACCGTGTCCCGCACATGCCGCACCCAGTACTCCGGGTCCGTCACCTCCTCGCCGCCCACCATCGGAATGCGGGGCGGCTGGAACGCCAGACCACGGACCAGGACACGGAATTCGTCGAGCATCGGCT
>DATATE010000247.1:0-116323 GCA_036268955.1 Pseudonocardiaceae bacterium | reverse complement strand
TGGCGAGGTCGCGGTGGCGGGCGGGGCGGGCATTCTGCTGGCCGGGCTGCTGACCCGGCCGATCGTGAGCCGCTTCGGCAGGCGCGCCACCATCTGCGGCGGCCTCGTCCTGCTGGCCGCGACGGAGGCGGGGCTGGGCCTGCCGATGGTGCTGCCGTCGATCCTGCTGGCCTCGTTCTTCCTCAACGCGGTTGGCCAGGTGGTGAAGCTGTGCGTCGACTCGACGTTGCAGCAGGACATTCCGGATGAGACGCGCGGCCGCGTGTTCGCCGTCTACGACATGGTGTTCAACGCGACCCAGGCGATCGCGATCGGCATCGCCGCGCTGGTGACCCCGTTGGACGGCCGCGCGTTCGCGGTGGTGCTCGCCGCGACCGTCCTCTACCTGCTGGGGCTCGCCGGGTACGTCGCCGTGGTGCGCGGCCGAACCGCTTAGCTGGCGGGCGGGGTGATGCCCTGCTCCTTGGCCCACGCGAACAGCGCCGCCTCGGCCTCTTCCGGCTCCATCGGGCCGCGGTCCAGGCGCAACTCCTTCAGGTACCGCCAGGCCTGACCGACCAGCGGACCGGGCGGCAGGTCGAGCAGCGCCATGATCGCGTTGCCGTCCAGGTCGGGCCGGACCTTGGCCAGGTTCTCCTGCTCGGCCAGCAGCGCGATGCGCTTCTCCAGGTCGGTGTAGGTATCGCGGAGCAGCTGCGCCTTGCGCCGGTTACGCGTGGTGCAGTCGGCGCGGACCAGTTTGTGCAACCGGGACAGCAGCGGACCCGCGTCGGTGACGTAGCGGCGCACCGCCGAGTCGGTCCACTCGCCCTTGCCGTAGCCGTGGAAGCGCAGGTGCAGGTAGACGAGGGTGGCCACGTCCTCGGTGATGTCCTTGGCGTAGCGCAGTTCCTTCATCCGCTTGCGCGCCATCTTGGCGCCGACCACCTCGTGGTGGTGGAAGCTCACCCCGCCGCCGTCCTCGAACCGGCGCGTCCTGGGCTTGCCGATGTCGTGCAGCAGCGCGGCCAGCCGCAACACCAGGTCGGGCTTGCCGGGGGTCTCGGCCTGTTCGAGGTCGATGGCCTGCTCCAGGACAACCAACGAGTGCTGGTAGACGTCCTTGTGCTGGTGATGCTCGTCAATCTCCAGGCGCATCGCGGGCACCTCGGGCAGGAAGCGGTCGGCCAGGCCGGTGTCCACCAGCAGCTCGATCCCGCGTCGCGGGTGCGCGCCGATGATCAGCTTGGACAGCTCGGCCTGCACGCGTTCCCTGGTGATCCGCTCGATCTGCTCGGCCATGTCGGTCATGGCCGCGACCACCCTCGCCGCCGGTTCGAAACCGAGCTGACTGGCGAAGCGGGCCGCGCGCAGCATCCGCAGCGGGTCATCGGCGAAGGATTCCTGCGGGGTGGCCGGGGTATCCAGGCTGCGGTCCCGCAACGCGGCCCGGCCACCGTACGGGTCGACGAACGTGTTCGTGGTGACCTCGACGGCCATCGCGTTGACGGTGAAGTCGCGGCGCAGCAGATCCGCTTCGATCGAGTCGCCGAAGGTGACCTGCGGATTGCGGCTCACCCGATCGTAGGAATCCGCGCGGAATGTGGTGATCTCGCAGATGTGCTCGCCCTTGCGTGCGCCGACCGTGCCGAACGCGATCCCGGTGTCCCAGATGGCATCCGCCCACCCGCTCAGCACGGCGAGGATCTGCTCGGGCCGCGCGCCGGTGGTGAAGTCCAGGTCGTTGCTGTGCCGGTCGAGCAGGGCGTCCCGGACGCTGCCGCCGACCAGGTACAGCTCGTGCCCGGCCGCGCGGAACCGCGCGGCCAATTCGTCGACGACCGGCACGAGCCGGATGAGGGATGCAGACATAGGACGCTCAGGATATCGGGCGCGCCCAGCGAATACGGAGAGTCGTCGATCGAGCACCACCGCCGACATTGGTCTCGGCCTGGTCGCATTAACATTGCACATATGTCGCCGTCGCCAAGTCGGTCCGGAGGTGCCAAGCCGACCCGGCGAAACCGCCGTCGCGGTAGGCGGTTGCGCACCGTCGAGGAAACCTCGGCCGGTGGCCTCGTCGTCGACATGTCGCGGCACAGTGCCGCGCTGATCGGTCGGCTGGACCGCAGGGGCACGCTGCTGTGGTCGCTGCCCAAGGGGCACATCGAACCGGGCGAGACGGCGCCGGAGACCGCGATCCGCGAGGTGCACGAGGAAACCGGGATCGACGGCGTCGTGCTCGCCGAACTCGGGTCCATCGACTACTGGTTCGTGGTGGAGAACCGGCGGGTGCACAAGACGGTGCATCATTTCCTCCTGACGGCCACCGGTGGTGAACTGTCGGATGAGGATGTCGAGGTCACCGAGGTGGCCTGGGTCGCGCTCGGCGACCTCGACGAGCTGTTGGCCTACGCCGACGAGCGGCGCCTGGTGCGCAGGGCGATCCGGCTGCTGGCCGAGGGCGTCGAGGACACCGGCAGCCAGGCATCCTCGACCAGAACAGGCACGACGAGAACAGGTTCGACCGGTACAGCCCAGAACAGGACGACCAAGAACAACGAAGCGGAGCCGGCGTGAGAAAACTCGCGGTCGCGTTATTCGCGGCGGCGTCCGTGGTGTTGTTCGGCCCGCTGGCTCCGGCGGGGGTGGCGGTTGCCGACCAGCCGAGCGGGATCGGCACCGAAACGTCGTGGCTGCGGCTGGACGTGGACTCGATCACCCCGCAGGTCGTCGACTCGACCAACGGCACCGTCTCGGTCGCCGCGACGATCACCAACGTCAGCAACCGCACCATCAGCCATCTGCTCGGCCAGCTGCGCATCGGTGCGGCGGCCAACAGCGAGAAGGCGGTCACCGACGGGATGGCCGGGGAGGTCGTGCCGAACAACGGCACCCCGTTCACCGGCCTCGCCGACGAGTTGCAGCCCGGCCAGCACACCACGATCACCATGGCGGTGCCGGTCTCCGGCGCGAACAGCCTCGCCATCACCAAGCCCGGCGTCTATCCGCTGCTGATCAACGTCGACGGCACCCCCGACTACGGCAAGCAGGCCCGGCTGGCCACCGACAGCGTGCTGTTGCCGGTGCGCTCGGTGCCCGGCAGCAGCGGGCCGGACAATCCGGGCGGGGCGCGGCCGTTGACCCTGCTCTGGCCGCTGGTGGACACCGTGCCGACCAATCTCTCGGCGACCGCGACCGGGGAGCCGGTGTTCACCGACGACCACCTCGCCAGCTCGCTGGCCGCAGGTGGACGGTTGGCCGGCCTGCTGGACGCGGTGCGGCACGCGCCGAGCGCGGTGAACTCGGCGCTGTGTTACGCGATCGACCCGGACCTGCTGGACACGGTCACCGCGATGACACACCCGTACCTGGTGCACACCGCGACGGGCGGCACGGTCGCCGGTACGGGTACCTCGGCGGCGACCCAGTGGCTGGCCGAGCTGCGTACCCAGGTCGGTGGGCACTGCGTGTTACCGCTGCCCTACGCCGACGCCGACCTCACCGCGCTGTCGCGCTCCGGCGCGGTGGACCTGGAGAAGCTGGCGATCAGCCAGGAGGCGCAGCTGGCCGCCGACCTGAAGCCGGCCGCGTTCGCGCAGGTCAACAATGTGCTGTGGCCGGTGGGCAATGCGATCGACGCGCACACCATGGCCGACGTCGCGGGCCTCGGCCAACCGCTGAACCAGACCACGGTGCTGGTCAATCCCGATGCCCTGAACCCGACGACCACCGGCACCGCCTCGTTGACGGGGGTGAGCGCTGCCGCGGCTACCAAGGCGGTGACCGTCGACCCGCTGATCTCCGGCGCCCTCGACGGCAGCGCCGACCATTCGACGGTCGCCGGCAGCCCGAGCGGCACGGCGAGCCAGGGGGTGCTGGACACCGAGAACGGCATTGCCGCGCTGCTGTACCAGTCGATGTTCGGCAGTACGCGCAAGGCGCCGATGCTGATCGCGCCGCCGCGCCGCTGGAACGTGCCGGAGGCCCAGCTGCAGGGATTCCTCACCGCGGTCGGCTCCGCACTGGACGGCGCCGAGTTCGCCACCCCGCAAAGCCTGCCCGGCCTGGTCGGGCCGGGACCGTCGGCGGGTTCGGCGACGCTGAACTACCCGCCCGCGGCCGGCGCGGAGCAGCTGCCGATCTCGCTGACCTCCTCGGTGATCAGCCAGGACCAGACCCAGCAGGACCTCCAGCAGGCCATGCACGCCGACCCGACCAACCCGACCCACTTCCAGCCGAGTTCGCTGATCGCGCCGCTACAGCTGGACCTGCTGCGTGTTTCATCGAGCGCCTGGCGCGGCAGCGGTAACCCCGGTGGCGCCTCCGCCGCCCAGACCTCGGCCGACGCGCTGAGCATGCTCACCAACGCGGTCAGCATCGAGCAGTCGCCCTCGACCATCGCGCGGGCCTCGAGCAACAGTCCGCTGCCGGTGACCGTGAACAACGAACTGCCGGTGGACGTCGCGGTGCGGATCACCTTCTCCGGTGAGCCGGGGCTGCAACCGCCGCCGCCCTACAACGCGGAGATCCCGGCGCACAGCCCGCTGACGTTGTTCATCCAGGCCAAACTGACCAGGACCGGCCGGTTCAGCCTGATCGAGACGCTCACCACCCCCACCGGTGACACCTCGTTGGGCTCCGCCGCCCGGCTGGAACTCGTCTCCACCTCGTACGGCACCATCATCCTGGTGGTCAGCGGCGTCGCGTTCGGGGCGCTGGTGCTGTTGTCCGCTCGCCGGATCTATCGCAGGGCACGATCGGCCAAGCAGGAGCAGGCCGCCGATCATCCCGACGACCAAGAAGTGGATCAGGCGCACGAGAGCAACGAGACGGCCGCTACCGAGCAGGAGCCGAGCAACCACTGATGAGGGAGCGCGACGAGCGAGGCCAACCCGTGCGGCGTGAGTGGCGCGGCACGACCGGCACTGCCCCTGCCGAACAGACGATGATCATCAGCGGGCAGCTGTCCGAGGCGATCACCGCACCGCTGGCGCCGGTCGGGCGAGACCCCGAACCGAACTGGCCCCCACCGCCCGTCGGCCCTCCGCAGGACGTCCCGCAGGAGGAGCCGACCGAGCCGGAGCCCTCGACTCCCTCGCTGGCCAAGGCGAGCAGTTCGATGCTGATCGCCAACCTGGTCAGCAGGATCACCGGTTTCGTCCGCTACGTCATGCTCGGCGGCATCATCGGCTTCGGCGTGATCAACGACTCCTACACGCTGGCCAACAACATCCCGAACATCGTCTACGAACTGCTGCTCGGCGGTGTGCTGGCGGGCATCGTGGTGCCCACCCTGGTCCGGGCGCAGGAGGAGGACGCCGATCGGGGGGTGGCCTTCACCCAGCGGCTGCTCACCGTGGCGCTGGTGGTGCTGATCATCGGTACCATGATCGCGGTGGCCTGTTCGCCGCTGCTGACCAAGCTGTACTTCAGCAGTTCCGGCAAGGACGTCCCCGCGCTGACCACCGCGCTGACCTACCTGATCCTGCCGGAAATCCTCTTCTACGGGATCTTCGGCCTCGTCTCGGGCATCCTCAACTCCCGGCATTCGTTCAAGGCGCCCGCCTGGGCCTCGGTCGCCAACAACTTCGTCATGTTCGCCACCCTCGGCGTGTACGCGGCGATGCCGGGTGAGATCTCGCTGAACCCGGTGCGGATGGGCGATCCGAAGCTACTGGTGCTGGGCATCGGCACCACGATGGGCATCGTGGTGCAGTCGCTGATCACGCTGCCCGCGCTGCGCAAGATCGGTTTCCGGTTCCGCTGGCGCTGGGGTTGGGACAAGCGGCTGTCGCGGTTCGGCAAGCTCGCCGGCTGGCTGGTGGTCTACACGCTGATCAGCCAGGTCGGCTATGTCGAACTGTCGAACGTGGCGACCTCGGCCAATCCGGGCAGCTACTCGATCTACGCCTCCTCCTGGAACCTGATCCAGGTGCCCTACGGCGTGGTCGGAGTGTCCCTGCTGACCGCGATCATGCCTCGGCTGAGCAAGGCGGCGGCCACCGGCAACACGCCCGGTGTGGTCGAGAACCTCTCCATCGGCAGCCGGATGATCTCGGTGATGCTGATCCCGCTGGTCGCCATCATGACGGTGCTCGGCCCCGAGGTCGGCCAGGCGCTGTTCTCGGTCGGCAAGGGCGGCAGCGACGCCACCGCGCTCGGGCTCACCCTGACCACCTCGTCCTTCGGCATCGTCTGCTACGCGATCACCCTGTTGCAGCTGCGGGTGTTCTACGCGATGAACGACGCCCGCACCCCGGCGGTGATCAACCTGATCTCGGTCGCGGTGCGGCTGGCCCTGTTCCACCTCGCTCCGCATCTGCTCGACGCCCGGCACGTGGTCTACGGCCTTGCCTTCGCCAACGGCTTCTCCTTCCTGGTCAGCGCGATCGTCGGAATGATCTGGCTGCGCCACCGGATCGGGCACCTCGGGTCCAAACGGATGCTCAAGACGGTGGCCAAGGTCATCGCCTCCTCGATCTGGGGCGCCGCCGCGGCACTGTTGATCTCCAAGGGCCTGCTGCTGGTGACCTCCGAGAGTTCGACCGCCGGTACCGAGGCGCATGCCTGGCTGAGTCTGTTGATCGGCTCGGCGATCGGACTGCCCATCGCGTTCGGTCTGATGCGATTGCTCCGAGTGTCCGAACTGACGCCCGCGTTCAACCGGATCAACCGGATGCTCAAACGCGGATGAGAACGCCCGAACCGCTGGTAGCGGATCTTTTGGTGGGTACTGACCTGGGGCGGAGCCATGCGCGATGAGCCGAACCGGTTTTTCCCGTAGGCTCGACACGCAGTGACCGCAGGAGTGTCGAAGGGAGCGCCCGGCCTCGGGGTGAGCGCGGGAACGGGAGAGAGTGCGCGGTGAGTGGGCCGACGGAATTCGCCAGAGGGGCCGGTACCGGACGGAGTTTGCGTCCGGTGAGCAACGTCCTGTTGCCCGGTGGCGTCGTCGGCGACGGCAGGTATCGGCTGCTCGCCCAGTTCGGCGAGGACAGCAGGGCCAACGCACAGTTCTGGCGCGGCCGTGACGGACAGCTCAACCGGGACGTCGCACTGACCGTGCTGATCGGTGATCCGGCGGATTCGACCGCCGCGGTCGGCGCGGGCCGCACCCTGGAACGGGCCATGCACGCGGCGAACTTCGCCCATCCCGGCGTCGCACGGGTCCTGGACGTACTCAGCCTCGGCAGCGGCATCGTGCCCAGCGAGGGCATCCTCGGCATGATCGTGGCCGAATGGACGCACGGCACCGACCTGATTGACGTGGTCAGCGACGGTCCGGTGCCCTCGGCCACCGCCTCCCGGCTGCTCGAACCGCTCGCCGCCGCGGTGGAGAGCGCCCACCATGTCGGTCTCGTGCTCGGCGTCGACCATCCACAGCGGGTGCGGGTCACCCCGGACGGCGCGCTGAAGCTGGCCTTCCCCGGTCCGCTGCCGATGGCCACGCTGCGCGATGACGTGAAGGGCCTCGGCGCCCTGCTCTATCTGCTGCTCACCGGCCGCTGGGCGTTGCGGGGCGGGCCGAGCGCGGTACCCGGCGCGCCGACCGGCCCGGACGGCTCGGTCGTCGCGCCGAACATCCTGCACGCGAACGTGCCACCGGAGCTGTCGAGCATCGCGGTGCGCAGCCTTGAGGACACCGCGGTCGGCGGCATCCGCACCAGCGCGGCCATCCTCCAGGTGCTCGACGCCGTCGCCGAGGAGGAAGCGGCCACCGCGCTGATCCCGGCGATCGACGCGAGCAACCGCTCGACCAAGGACGACGCGGTCTGGATCACCAAGAAGCCCGTGCAGAACCGGCAGCAGCGGCGCAAGCTCACCGCCTGGTTCACCGTGGTCGCGGTGCTCACCCTCGCGATCGTGGTCTGGGTGGTCACCTCGGTGATCGGGTTCTTCTCCACCAGCAGCACGAGCGGCCAGGGCGGCGGGCCACCGGTCGCCTCGACCCAGACCTCCTCGGCCTCGGCATCCTCGGCCCCTGCCACGTCCAGCACCGCCGCCGTGGGCGCCGCGGTCACGCCAGCCAGCATCACCGAGTTCAACATCAAGGGCTCGGACAATCCGAGCAAGGCGAAGCTGGCCATCGACGGCAACCCGAGCACCTCGTGGAAGACCGACATCTACCAGCAGCAGTTCCCCACCTACAAGCCGGGGATCGGGCTGATGGCCACCTTCAGCCAGCCGGTGAAGCTGGCCCAGGTCGTGATCAACTCGCCGAGCGCCGGCACGGTGGTGGAGATCCACACCTGCGATTCGGCGCACCCGAGCGACCTGAGCCAGACGCAGGTGGTCGGCACCGGCACGCTGGTCAACGGGCAGGCCATCATCAACCTCAACCAGTCGCAGCCCAGTCAGTACATCCTGGTCTGGGTCACCCAGCTGGCCACCAGCGGCGGCGGCGGCTTCGAGAGCGCGATCAGCGAGATCACCTACAACCAAGCTCAGTAGTCTCCCGGAAGGGTGGAATGGGTCACCCCCGATAAGCTTTCCCGGTGACCGCCCCCACCAGTTCGGACGCCGAGCTCATCGCCGCCCATGCCGCTGGTGATGCCAACGCGTTCAATGAGATCGTGCGGCGACACCGGGACCGGTTGTGGGCCGTCGCGCTGCGGACCCTGCGTGATCCCGAGGAAGCCGCGGACGCCCTGCAGGACGCGTTCATCTCGGCCTTCCGCGCGGCGGGCTCCTTCCGCGCCGAGTCACAGGTGACCACCTGGCTGCACCGGATCGTGGTGAACGCCTGCCTCGACCGCATCCGCAGGCGTGCCGCCCGACCCACGGTGCCGCTGCCCGAAGCAGGCCCCGGTGAACCGGTGACCGAGCGGGACGCGATGGCCGACCGGGAAACCCGGATGATCGTCTCGGAGGCGCTGGCCAGCCTGCCGGAGGAACAGCGGCTGCCGATCGTGCTGCTGGACGTCGAGGGCTACTCGGTCGCCGAGACCGCGAAGCTGCTCGGCATCGCGGAAGGCACGGTGAAGAGTCGCTGCGCGCGGGGTCGCGCGAAGCTCGCCAAACTTCTCGGACACCTGCGGAACCCGAGTGCGGATGCGAACGTCCCAGTTGAGCAAGCTGATTCAGTCCCTGACTCAGTCACTGTTCGTCCGACACGTCGTGGGGAGGGCCGATGACGGACATGCAGCAACGGGGCGGCACGCCGGGCGAGCCGTCCCTCTCGGTGGACCTCCTGGCCGATCTGCATGCCGGGGCGTTGCCGGATGTCGTCGCCGGTCAGCTCTGGCCGAGGGTCCGCGCTGATCCGCGGGCCGCTTCGGTGCTGGCCGCGCTGGAGGCCACCAAGGTCGATCTGGCCGGGCTCGGCAAGGCACCGGTACCGGCGATGCCGGCCGATTTCGCGGCCCGCCTCGACGCCGCACTTGCCGAGGAAAACCGGGCAAGAGCCGGCCAGGGCGGGCCAACGCTCGCGCCGGTGCTCGACCTCGCGGCCCGGCGACGAAGCCGCCGGATCGGCTGGACGGCCGGACTGGTCGCCACCGCCGCGGCCCTGATCGGCGCGGCCATCGTGGTGCTGCCCGGTTTGGGCGCCACATCGGGTCCGTCGATCGCGGCCGCCCCGCCGAAGCCGAGCGCGCCGGCATTGAGCGGTGGCCAGCTGGGTTCGGTCGCGCTTGCCGACGCCCTGCACAAGAACAACTACGGCCCACTGGCCGATCCGACCCGGCTCGCCGGCTGCCTGACGGCGAACGGGCAGGACCCGAACCAGAAACCGGCCGGTGCCAACCAGATCACCCTGGACGGCAAGCCCGGCACGCTGCTGGTGCTCACCACCGGCCGGCTCGCCCAGTTCCGGCTGTTGGTGGTCGGGCCGAGTTGTTCGGCGAGCGATCCCTCGACCCTGGCCAACCAGGTCATCGGCGGTGTCCCCAGCATTCCGGTGCCGCCGCCCACGCACTGAGCGGCAATTGGAGAGATCACTCCATTAGTGTGACGACCGTCGCCTGATGGGGCCGGAACAACCGACACCTACGATCGCGTTGACAGCAGTGCGCCCGAAAGATTCGGGTGACACCAATCCTCGACGCGAGGCGGAGGTCCTTCCGGTGGCGGCTACGCAAGAGCTTCGGAGCCTGATCATTGTCGGCTCTGGCCCGGCTGGTTACACCGCGGCGGTCTACGCGGCAAGGGCTCAGCTGAACCCGCTGGTGTTCGAGGGCACCCAGTTCGGTGGTGCGCTGATGACCACCACCGAGGTGGAGAACTTCCCCGGCTTCGCCGACGGGATCATGGGCCCCGAGCTGATGGAACAGATGCGCGGCCAGGCGCAGCGCTTCGGCGCGGAACTGCGCGCCGAGGACGTGGAGTCACTTGAGCTGGAGGGTGACGTGAAGTACGTCACCGCCAACGGGGTGCGCTACCCGGCCAAGGCGGTCGTGCTCGCCATGGGCGCCGCAGCGCGGTATCTCCACGTCCCCGGCGAGCAGCGGCTGCTCGGCCACGGCGTGTCCGCGTGTGCCACCTGTGACGGGTTCTTCTTTCGCGAGCAGGACATCGCGGTGGTCGGCGGCGGCGACTCGGCAATGGAAGAGGCGACCTTCCTGACCCGGTTCGGTAAGACGGTGACGATCATCCACCGGCGGGAGGAGTTCCGGGCCTCCAAGATCATGCTGGAACGGGCGAGGGCCAACGAGAAGATCCGCTGGGAGACCAACAAGGAACCGGTGGAGGTACTCGGCGAGAACTCGGTGACCGGGGTCAAGGTGCGCGACACCGTGACCGGCGCCGAGTCGGTGCTGCCGGTCACCGGCCTGTTCATGGCGATCGGCCACGACCCGCGCAGCCAACTGGTCGCCGGCCAGGTCGACGTCGACCCGGAGGGTTACGTCCGTACCAACGGACAGAGCACCTACACCAACATCGACGGCGTGTTCGCCGCTGGTGACCTGGTCGACCGGACCTACCGGCAGGCCATCACCGCCGCCGGTTCCGGCGCGTCGGCGGCCATCGACGCCGAGCGCTGGCTAGCCGAGCACGACGAGCCGGAGGCGGAGAGCGCGCCGGAGTTCGTCGGCGGCGGTTACAGCGCGGCCGTGTCCTGACCAGCGTCGATGCTGACCCATCCGGGTCAGCATCGATGTGAGTACCACCACAACAGACGTTCAGATCTCAGCTCACCCACGAGGAGACAATGATGGCCGGTTCCACCGTTACCGTCACCGACGCTTCATTCAGCGAAGACGTCCTGACCAGCTCAAAGCCTGTACTGGTGGACTTCTGGGCGACCTGGTGCGGGCCGTGCAAGATGGTCGCGCCGGTGCTTGAGGAGATCGCGACCGAACACGCCGAGAAGCTGACCATCGCCAAGGTCGACGTCGACGCCAACCCCGGCATCGCCCGCGACTACAAGATCATGTCGATCCCGACGCTGATCCTGTTCAAGGACGGCCAGCCGGTGAAGCAGATCGTCGGCGCCAAGCCGAAGGCAACGCTGCTCAACGACCTCGCCGACGTCATCGGCTGAACTGCCGAGGACGCCCGCGACATGACATCAGGGGTGGAAGGCGCCTAGGCTGGCCTTCCACCCCGTTGTTGTGCCCGGAATGACCCAACTTCATCCGATCGGGTTTACCGAGAGTCCGCTTGGACTACACTCCGCGTCCGTCTGGGCGCACCATGTATCCCTCCGGTTCGCCCGATCCAGCACAGGGCACAATGTTGTAACCGATTTCCTGATGGGCCCCCACCCTCGGGAACTCTGTACCTACTTCCAGCGCCGGCTGCTGTCGGTGCCCTAGCTGAGCGAGGGGTGCATGCAGGTACGCCGTCGCGGTGACGTCGGTCCGGCGGTAGCCGAGATTTCCTCGACGCTCACCGCGTTGGGTCTGCTGTCCGTGTCAGAGCTGTCCGGCCACGGTGCCAACCAGTACGCCGTGTTCGACCAGTCGGTCGAACACGCGGTCCGGACCTTTCAGCAGCAGCGTGGCCTGATCACCGACGGGGTGGTCGGCCCGGCCACCTTCCGGGCGCTGCGCGATGCCACCTACCACCTCGGTGGCCGGCCGCTGGCCTACCTGGTGTCCGCGCCGATGACCGGCGACGACGTCTTCGCCCTGCAGGAGAAGCTGCTCGAACTCGGCTACAACGCCGGCCGCGCCGATGGCACCTTCGGGCCGCAGATCGAGCACGCGCTGCGCAACTTCCAGCGCGACTACGGCCTGGTCACCGACGGTATCTGCGGTCCGGCGACGGTACGGGCCCTGCGCCAGCTGGCACCGAAGGTACGCGGCGGGCGGCCGGTGCTGCTGCGCGAGCAGGAGCTGCTGCGACAGGCCGGGCCGCTGCTGCGCGGCAAGCGCATCGTGGTCGACCCCGGTCACGGTGGCAAGGACCGCGGTGCGGTGACCAACGGCATGCACGAGGCCGACCTGATGTGGGACCTGGCCCGCCGGTTGGAGGGCCAGATGGCCGCCACCGGGATGGAGGCTCTGCTGTCCCGAGGCGAGGACCGCAGTCCCACCGACCCGGAGCGGGCCGCGTTCGCCAACGAGACCGGCGCGGACCTGTTCCTGTCCCTGCACGTGGACGCGAACCGGTCACCGCTGGCCGAGGGCGTCGCCTGCTTCCACTACGGCACCCCGAACGGCACCACCTCCACCGTCGGCGAGGCGCTGGCCGGGCTGATCCAGCGCGAACTCTGCGCGCGGGCCGGGATGCTGGACTGCCGCTCGCACCCGAAGACCTGGGAACCGCTGCGGATGACCCGCTGTCCCGCGGTGCGTGTCGAGGTCGGCTACCTGACCAATCCGGGTGACCGGGCGCGGCTGGCCAACCCGGTCTTCCGGGACCTGGTCGCGGAAAGCATCCTGATCGCGGTGAAGCGGCTCTACCTACTCGGCGAGAACGACCAGCCGACCGGGACGTTCACCTTCTCCGACATCCTCAAGCACGAGCTGGCCAAGGCCGAGTAGCCCGTGTCGCCCCGCGTCCGCTCAGGCGCGGGGCATGCTGGCCAATGAGTCGCTCGCGGTGACGCTGACCGAGTTGAGCAGCTGCTCCAGCGCGGCCTCGACGTCCTCTTTCCAGGACAGCGCGGTACGCAGCTCAAGGCGCAGCCTCGGCCACTTCCTGTGTTCCCTGATGGTCTTGAAGCCGACCGAGCGCAGGAAGTCGGCCGGTACGACACAGCTCGCGTCGTTCTCGGGGTCGGCATCGGCGAAGGCCTCGATGGCCTTCACACCGCGCTTGGTGAGGTCCCTGGCCACTTCCTGCACCAGCACCCGGCCGAGGCCGCCACCGGCGAACTCAGGCAGGATGCGCACGGCGGTGAGCATCACCGCGTCGGCGCTGATCGGCGCGGTCGGGAAGGCGACGGCGCGCGGTACCGCGCTGGGCGGGGCATAGAAGGCGTAGCCGGCGGGCACCGAGTCGACGTAGACGATCCGGCCGCAGGAGCCCCAGGTCAGCAGAACGCTGGAGACCCAGGCCTCCTTTTCGAAATCGGTCTGGCCGTACTGTTCGGCCTCCTCGCGCAGATGCGGCGCGAGTTCCCAGAACAGGCAACGCCGACAGCGCTTGGGCAGCTGGTCCAGGTTGTCCAGTGTGACGCCCACGACGCGTCCCGACACCTGACCTCCAGCCCGATTCACCCGAAATATCCGCTCGCGACGGCGGTGTCGGGCACCGCGAAAATCATAGGCGTATGTGATGGGCGACGAAAGGTGACCAGCCCTACAGAGCGCGCGGTTACACTCGTCCGATCTACCTGGCAATGTCTCTGGGTGATGTCTCTGGCCAATGTCCGGCAGGTAGTCCGACCTGGAAGGAAAGGGCACCGATGAGCGACGGTGACCGGCCCACGGCGCCCAGCCCGATCAGTCGAAGCGGCGCGAGCACTCGCAGCCTTGATCCGCACCTGGCCCGCTATGCCGCCCGCACCGCGGGGATGACCGCCTCGGAGATCCGCGCCCTTTTCGCCGTGGCCAGCCGTCCCGAGGTCGTCTCGCTGGCCGGCGGCATGCCCAACCTGGCCGCCCTGCCGCTCGACTCGCTCTCCGCCGAGATCGGCGACCTCATCGCCACCGACGGCCTCGTCGCCCTGCAGTACGGCTCGGCGCAGGGCATCGTCGGCCTCCGGGAGCAGATCTGCGAGATCATGGCGCTGGAGGGGATCAGCGCGCACCCGGACGACGTCGTGGTGACCGTCGGCTCGCAGATGGGGCTGGACATGGTCACCAGGATCTTCTGTGATCCCGGCGATGTCGTGCTGGCCGAAGGGCCCTCCTACGTTGGCGCGCTCGGCTCGTTCGCCGCCTACCAGGCCAATGTCGTGCACGTCGCCATGGACGACGACGGACTGGTGCCGCAGGCGCTGCGCGAGGCCATCGCCACGGTCACCGCGGCCGGCAGGCGCGCCAAGTTCCTGTACACGATCCCGAACTTCCACAACCCGGCCGGCGTGACCCTGGCCGTCGCGCGGCGCGCGGAGATCCTGGAGATCTGCGCGGAGTTCGGCGTACTGGTCGTCGAGGACAACCCCTACGGGCTGCTCGGCTTCGACGGGCAGACCTACCCTGCGCTGCGTTCCTACGACCGGGACAACGTGGTCTACCTCGGCTCGTTCTCCAAGACCTTCGCCGCCGGCCTTCGGGTCGGCTGGGTGCTGGCCCCGCACGCGGTGCGCGAGCGGCTCGTGCTGGCCGCTGAGTCCGCAACGCTGTGTCCGCCGACGATCAACCAGATGGTGGTCAGCCGCTACCTGTCCACCCATGACTGGCGCGGCCAGATCAAGCTGTTCCAGCAGACCTACCGGGAACGCCGCGACGCCATGCTCGGCGCGCTGGATCAGCACCTCCCGGCCGGTTGCGGCTGGACCAAGCCGGACGGCGGCTTCTACGTCTGGCTGACCGTGCCGGAGGGCGTCGACACCAAGGCGATGCTGCCGCGCGCCATCACCGCCAGGGTCGCCTATGCCTCGGGGACCGGCTTCTACGCCGACGGTCTCGGCAGTCGGCAGATGCGGTTGTCGTTCTGCTACCCGACCCCGGAGCGGATCAAGGAAGGCGTGCGCAGGCTGGCGAATGTGCTCGCCGACGAGCTGGAGCTGTACCGGACGTTCGGCCCGGTGGCCAGCCGTGCGGTGTCCGGCCCGCAGTCGCCGTCCCCGGACCTCGCCTAGCATTCCTCGCGGACGTGTTTCATGTGAAACATCGCCCGCAGTCCATTCTGATCGTCGGGGTCGGTGCACGCCGCGCGGCGAGTTGAGCACATCAGGAGTCGCGGTGTCCGACCGTTGGGTCGCTGTTCTGTCCGGTGGGATGTCCCATGAACGCGAGGTGTCGCTGCGTTCCGGCCGTCGGCTGTCCTCGGCCCTGCGCGCCCTCGGGCTGACCGTCGACGAATGGGATGTGGACACCACCCTGGTGCACCGGCTGCGGGAGTCCCGGCCGGACGCGGTGATCGCCGCGCTGCACGGTGGGTCCGGGGAGAACGGCGCGGTGCAGAGCGTGCTGGCGATGCTGGGC
Organism: Pseudonocardiaceae bacterium; assembly: GCA_036268955.1. Classification (GTDB taxonomy): domain Bacteria; phylum Actinomycetota; class Actinomycetes; order Mycobacteriales; family Pseudonocardiaceae; genus CAJCJE01. Next base: position 100,859 of record DATATE010000247.1, on the reverse strand, counting down.
GTGCCCTACGTCGGCACCGACCCGCATGCCTGCCGGCGAGCCTGGGACAAGCCGACCGCCAAGGCCGAACTCGCCCGCTCCGGGGTTTCCACCCCGGACTGGGTGGTGCTGCCGCACAGCACGTTCCGCGAACTCGGCGCGCAGGCCGTACTGGACGCGATGGTGGAACGGTTGGGACTGCCCCTGATGCTCAAGCCCGACCAGGGTGGTTCGGCGCTGGGCGCGCAGGTGGTCCGCGAAGCCGGTGAACTGCCCGCCGCGATGGTCGGCTGCCTCGCCTACGGCGACACCGTGCTCGCCGAGCAGTTCGTCTCCGGGATCGAGGTCGCGGTCACCGTGATCGACGGACCGGATGGGCCCGAGGCGCTGCCGCCGGTGGAGATCGTGCCGGAACACGGCATCTACGACTACACCGCGCGCTACACCGCCGGACTGACCACGTTCCACGCACCGGCCCGGCTTGCGCCGGAAACGGCGAGCGCGGTCAGCGAACTCGCGATCACCGCGCACCGGCTGCTCGGGTTGCGCGACGTGTCGCGCACCGACGCGATCGTGACCGAGGACGGCACCGTGCAGTTCCTGGAAGTGAACGTCTCGCCGGGGCTGACCGAAACCTCATTGCTGCCGATGGCCGCGGACGCGGCCGGGCGCTCACTCGGCGAGATTTTCGCCGGACTCGTCGAGCGCGCGGTGGCTCGAAGCTGAACCACGCGCGGTCTCGCTCCACGAATTTTCGATGACCTACCGTTAGTTTCGATATACGGAACGTTCCTGTCACCGTGACGAAACGACCTGGTGTGATGGGTCATCCAAAATTAAATCCCTTTTGCCTCTTTTACCGACATGAGCTGAACGATCCTTTCAAGATCGTCAACGGTCGCGAATTCGACCACAATTCGGCCCTTTCGCTGACCCAACTCGACCTTCACCCGAGTGTCGAAGCTATCGGAGAGCCGATCTGCGAGGTCCTGCAGACCCGGCGCCTGCATCGGTTTGCGCGCGGGAGGCTTCGGTTTGCGCGTGGCCTCGTTCTTCGCCAGCGTCACCACCTCTTCGGTGGCGCGCACCGACAACCCCTCCGCCACGATCCGCGCGGCCAACTCCTCCTGCGCGCCGGGGTCCTCAAGACCCAGCAGCGCGCGGGCATGCCCGGCCGACAACACCCCGGCGGCGACCCTGCGCTGGACCGGCAGCGGCAGTTTCAGCAGCCGGATCATGTTGGTGATCGCCGGTCGGCTGCGGCCGATCCGGTTGGCCAACTCCTCGTGAGTGACCTCGAACTCCTCAAGCAGCTGCTGATAGGCGGCCGCCTCCTCCAGCGGGTTGAGCTGCACCCGGTGGATGTTCTCCAGCAACGCGTTGCGCAGCATCACGTCATCGGCGGTCTCCCGCACGATCGCCGGGATGGTCTCAAGGCCGGCGCGCTGCGAAGCACGCCAGCGCCGCTCACCCATCACCAGTTCGTACTCGTCGCCCGGCATCGCCCGGACCACGATCGGCTGCATCAGGCCGAACTCGTTGATGGAGAACTCCAGCTCGGCGAGCGCCTCCTCGTCGAAGACCTGCCGCGGCTGCTTGGGGTTGGGCTTGATCGAGTCGATCGGCACCTCGCGGTAGACCGCGCCGGCGACCGTGCCGGACACCGACTCGGTCGGGGAGTCCGCCACGGCGACCGGGGAGTCGGCCACGGCGGCAACGCTGGTCAGGTTGGGACGAGGAGCCGCCGCACCGGGCGGTGGCCCGGACGGGATCAACGCGGCCAGTCCTCGACCCAGCCCACCCTTGCGTTCGGTCACTTGCTTGCTCCCTGCTCCGCGCCTCGTTCAGCCAGTTCCTTCGCCGCGTCCAAGTAGCTCATGGCGCCGCGCGATCCTGGGTCGTAAGCCAGTACCGACTGCCCGAAGCCGGGTGCCTCGGACACCTTGACGCTACGCGGAATCACCGTCTTGAGCACGGTGTCGCCGAAGTGGCTACGTACCTCGTTGGTCACCTGGTCGGCCAGCTTGGTCCGGCCGTCATACATGGTGAGCAGAATCGTGGACACGCTCAGCCGAGGGTTGAGGTGCTGCTGGACCAGCTCGATGTTGTGCAGCAGTTGGCCGAGACCCTCCAGCGCGTAGTACTCGCACTGGATCGGGATGAACACCTCGTCGGCCGCGACCATCGCGTTCACGGTCAGCAGGCCGAGCGAGGGCGGGCAGTCGATGAACACGTAGTCCGGGTTCAGCGCGTCCAGCGCCTCATCGGACAGCGCCTCCTTCAGCCGGGACTCCCGGCTCTCCATGGAGACCAGCTCGATCTCGGCACCGGCCAGGTCGATGGTCGCTGGCACGCAGTAGAGGTTCGGCGACTGGTCGCTGACCGCGGCCGCCTCTGCCAACGAGATCTCGCCGATCAGCACCTCGTAGACCGAGGGAGTGCCGGAGCGGTGTTCGACACTGAGCGCGGTACTCGCGTTGCCCTGCGGGTCGAGATCGATCACCAGCACCTTGAGTCCACGGATGGCCAGCGCCGCCGCGATGTTCACCGCGGTCGTCGTCTTGCCGACCCCACCCTTCTGGTTCGCGATCGTCATGACCCGGCGCTTCAGCGGCTGGGGCAGGCTGGAATCCGGATGCAGGACGCGAGCGGCACGCTCGGCCTCTTCCGCGATCGGGGTCCAACCGCCGTCATTACCGGCGGACGGCGAGCTGAATGGCGTCACCACGGGCGGCACCTCCTCAGGTTCGATGGCGCCGTGACGCCCTCGGCCACTGGCCGGAGCGTTTCCCCGAGCGGGGTTGCGCGGAAAAACAGTCGCGGTTTCACGTGGAACATCCGTCGCTCCGATCTGCGAATCGGGGTGCACGTCAGCGATCCTTCCTTGTCCGTCGGCGGTCGTCACGACCACTCGCCGGTTTGTCGCACCGAATCACGATGACCGTGGTCGGTGTTGCCAGTCCTGCCAGTTCGGAACCACAGATCCGCACCGACGCATCACCGCCGCCAGCCCGGCCGATCGCTACCGCGTCCCGAGTCAGTTCCTCGGCGGCGCTGGCACCCTTCAGCGCCACCAACCAACCGTCCCGCCTGAGCAAGGGGAGACACCAACCCGCCAGTTTGGCCAGCGGGGCCACCGCGCGAGCGGTGACCACATCGGCACCGCACAACTCCCGGCGCACATCGCCCTCCTCGGCCCGGCCGCGTCGCACGAACACGTCGAGCCCCAGTTCCGCCACGACCTCATCCAGCCAGTCGATCCGACGCGCCATGGGTTCGAGCAACGCGAGAGACAGATCCGGCCGAGCGATGGCCAATGGGATACCGGGTAGGCCGGCGCCTGATCCGACATCGACAACTCGAGAGTTCGCCGGTATCAACTCGGCGACGGCCGCTGAGTTGAGTACGTGACGGTCCCAGAGTCGATCGACTTCGCGCGGGCCGATCAGCCCGCGCTGGACCCCTTGCCGAGTCAGCATATCGACGTATTGCTCGGCGAGTGGCAACCGATCGCCGAATAGCCGATTGGCCGCGACCAACGTGTTTCCCTCACTCATGGCCGCCGTACCCATGCCGCCCGCTCATCCATCCTCGTTTCACGTGAAACCAGCGCCGTCCACGGCGCATTCGACAATTGTCCGTTGGTCACCGGGCGCGCAACACACCGGGTACATCGGCCGGCGGGCTCGCCTCACCGGAGCATGCGCGCACAAAAAATGCGGCTCGTTTCACGTGAAACGAGCCGCACTCTTCGAACGAAGGAGACGTACTAGACCTTCGCGAACACGACCACTCGACGGCGGGGCTCCTCGCCCTCGCTCTCGCTGTGCGCTCCCTCGACCGACGCGACCGCGTCATGGACGACCTTGCGCTCGAAGGGGGTCATCGCCTGCAGCTTGACCTGCTCGCCGGAGCTCACCGCCTGCTCGGCAGCAGACCGTCCCAGCTCCTTCAGCTCGTTGCGACGCGCCGCCCGCCAACCCGCCACGTCCAGCATCAGCCGGCTACGCGCGCCGGTCTCCTGCTGGACCGCGAGCCGGGTCAGCTCCTGCAACGCCTCCAGTACCGAGCCGCGCGGGCCGACCAGCTTCTCCAGATCCTCGCCGCCCTCGATGCTCACCACCGCTCGGCCGGCGTCGACATCCAGATCGATGTCACCGTCGTAGTCCAGCAGATCGAGCAGCTGCTCCAGGTAGTCGCCGGCAATATCGCCTTCCTGAACCAGCAGATCCTCGGGGGAGCGGTCCGAACTCTCCCGCGCCTTGGGCAGCTCCTCCCCGATGGAATCGGAAGCCACGCTGCTTTCCTGCAACGTCTCCGACACGTTGTCTCCTCTCCAGAACCGACAGCTGCCTCAGCTGCCCTTGCGGTCCTGCTTGTTTCGCCGGGAACGGCCTGAAACCAGACCAGGAATCTCGGGGGTGGCTGCCTTGGCGCCGCTGGTCGACTTGGTGCCGTCGATCTTCGGCTTGGCCGCCTGCTTCTGCTGCGCCGCGCCGTTAGTGGAACCGTTGGCCGCACCATTGGTCGAGCCGTTGGTGCTCGCGCTGCCGTTCGTCTTCGCGGTCGCAGCCGGCTTCGCCGCAGGCTTGGCCGCCGTGCCCGGCTTGGCGGCACCGGGTTTGGCAGTGCCCGGCTTGGCCGCGGTTGGCTTGGCGCCAGGGGCGGGCTTGGCACCGACCGCCTTCGAGCCGGGAGCCGGCCGGACGCCACCAACGGACTTGGTTGCAGGAGCGGGCTTCGCACCGGCCGCCGGCTTCGCGCCAGCAGCAGGCTTGGCACCGGGCGCGGGCTTGGCGCCAGGCGCGGGCTTGGCACCGGGGCGACGGTTGGCCGCGGTGGGTTTCGCGCCGACAGCCGGCTTACTGCCGGCCGGCTTGGCAGCGGTGCCGTTCGTGGCCGAGGCCGTCGAGGTCTCGCCATCGGTGCCAGCGGCGATGGCGTTGGCCGGGCGACGGCGGACCTGGGTCGGCTTCTGGCCCGGCTTCGGGGCCAGCGCCGCCTTCTGCTCGATGATCAGTTCCTTCTTCTCCGCCTCTTCCTTGTCCATCCGGCGGAACACGAAGTGCTGTTGTCCGAGCGTCCAGCCGTTGTTGCTCAACCAGTACAGGAGCAGACCGACCGGGAAGCCACCACCGAAGACCAGCACACCGAGCGGGAAGACCCACAGAGTGATCTTCTGCATGATCTCGCTCTGCGGGGTACCGGCCGGGTTGGTCGACAGCTGCCGGCTGACCGAAAGGCGCGCGGTGAAGTGGGTCGCGATGGCGGCGGCGATCATCAGCGGAATGGCGACCGGCGCGACATCCCAGTGCCAGCCGGGGGAGCCACCAAGAGTTCCGATGCCCAGCAGTGCGTCACCGAGGTGCGCGCCGAACAGGTCGGCCTTGAGGTAGGTCTGCACATCGGTGTTGCCGAAGAAGTACACCTGGTGGGTGGTTGGCGTGAACGAGCGCAGCACGTGGTTCAGGCCGATGAACACCGGGATCTGCAACACCATCGGCAGACAGCCGCCGAGCGGGTTGACCCCGTGCTCCTTCTGCAGCTTCTGCATCTCCTGTGCTTGCCGCTGCTTGTCGTTCGCGTACTTCTTCTTGAGCTTGTTGATCTCCGGCGCGAACGCCTGCATCTTGCGCATCGAGCGAACCTGGTGGATGGCCGGCTTGAGCAGCACCATCCGGAGGGTGAACACCAGGAAGACGATGGAGAGGGCCCAGCCGATGGCGTTTGTTGGGCCGAGCACATGCCCGAACACCCAGTGCCAGCACCACAGGATGAACGAGACGGGGTAGTAGATGAAGTTCAGCACAGAAACTACTCCTCGCCGGAATGAGTGGGCGGCGGAACTGGGTCCAAGCCTCCAGGGTGCCAGGGCCCACAGCGCAACAGCCGGCGGAATGCCAGCCAACTTCCCTTGAACGCACCGTGCACGGTCACCGCCTCGACCGCGTACGCGCTACAACTGGGGTAGAACCGACAGCTCGGTGGCAGCAGCGGGGATATCCACCGGCGATAGAACGAGATCAGCACGAGCAGCACCCTGGCCACCGGGCCAGGCCGCGTAACGCTGTCGAGCTCGGTAACGCTCACACCATCGCGTCCTTACCGACCGCGTCCTTAGCGACGTGACCGACTCCGTGCTGTTGCCCACCGCCGGTTGCGCCACCCTCGGGTAGCTCACCATCCGGCAGTGCGCCCTTGACGCCGCCATCCTTGGCGGCCCGCCCATCGCGCGAGACAGCCCCGCGCCCTGAACTACCACCCGAACCACCACGGCCGAGACGGCGCAGCGCACCATCGAGATCGGTGCCGAGCTCGGCGCTCGTCGACGCGGCTGCCGCCGGCAATGCTCTGACCACCAACGAGCAGCCAGCTGGCAAAGTTCCGAGCCGGTCGCGCATCAGGTGCCGAAGGCGGCGCGCGACCCGATGGCGAACCACCGAATTGCCGACTGCCTTACTCACGACAAAGCCCACCCTGGTCGGTTGCGACCCCGACCGGGTGGGCGGCTGCGACTGATCGGCTGCTGGCGAAGCTGCGACGAGTTCCGGCTGGGGGCTCATCAGGGCGTGCACCACCAGCCGGGGTCGACCAGCACGACGTCCCCGGCGAACTACCGTCCCGAACTCCTGGCTACTGGTGAGCCGGGCGGCCGCGGGGAGCACGGCGTCGCCTGTGATCAGGCGGACAGCTCAGCGCGGCCCTTGCGCCGACGGGCACCGAGAATGGCCCTGCCGGCGCGGGTGCGCATCCGCAGCCGGAACCCGTGAGTCCTGGCGCGACGGCGGTTGTTGGGCTGGAAGGTGCGCTTGCCCTTGCTCACGGTCTTCTCTCCTGGCCTCAGATACGAAATGGTGCAGGTCCTACGTGTCTCCGAATGGGAACTTTCAGGTGGCGACTCACCGGCGGGTACTCCATGGAGTACCCGCCAGAGCACACATCTGCGATAAGTGCCGCACAGGCATGCCAAAATCGCCTGCCGCAAGCGGAGACACCTACGAGGGTACGCAGCACCACCTGGCCTCACCAAATCGGGGTACTCCGGCCAGGTCACCGGGCGCAGGAAGGCGCCGCCCGCAATACTGGCCCCGACCGAAGGCTTGTGGCCAGACGCCACGCTTGTTAGCGTGCCCCTTCTGCTGTGGGCAAGAGACCTGACCCAGGAGCTGCCGCCCAAGCAAGCTCAACGTTGAACCTGCGGGGGGTTCGATGTCGACTGCCGCACAGTCGTGCACAGTTGTGGACAACCTTGTGGATACCTCTACGCTCGGGTACTCGTCGCGCCGATACCCTGCCTCGATCGCAGCACCCCGCGGGCAACACGGGACTCGGCGAACATAAGCGCGCGGCCCGAAGCGGCATCGCAGAACATGAGGGGAGGGGAACCCGCAGTTGTCCGACCAGCAGAGCAACCTCGGTCTTGTGTGGGAACAGGTCGTCCAGGAACTGTCGGACGGAACCCTGTCACCGCAGCAGCGGGCCTGGATGCGGGTGACCCGCCCGATCGGCCTGCTCGACGGAACCGCGCTGCTCGCCGCGCCGAGTGATTTCGCCAAGGAAGCCATCGAGCGCGCCCTGCGCGATCCGATCACCGCGGCGCTGTCCCGACGCCTTGGCAAGACGGTCTCCCTCGCGGTCAAGGTGGATGCCGCGGTGCCTCGCGCCCACCCGGTGCCGGTAGCACCGCCGCCGGCACCGAGCGACTTCGGCGAGCTGTCCACCAACGGCGACTCGATCCTGGCCGAGCCGGGCGGCGAGACCGAATCCGATGAGGTCGACGAGGAGAGCGAGGCGCTCGCCACCGTCACCGAGATCTGGCCGACGTTCGCGGGCGCCGCGGCGGCCAACCCGCCGACCCAGCCGTTCACCGCGCCGGCGAAACCGCAGACCTCGCAGACCCGGCTGAACGAGAAGTACACCTTCGACACCTTCGTCATCGGCTCGTCCAACCGCTTCGCCCACGCCGCGGCCGTCGCCGTCGCCGAAGCGCCGGCACGGGCGTACAACCCGTTGTTCATCTGGGGCGAGTCGGGGCTGGGCAAGACCCACCTGCTGCACGCCGTCGGGCACTACGCCCAGCGGCTGTTCCCCGGCATGCGGGTGCGCTACGTGTCGACCGAGGAATTCACCAACGACTTCATCAACTCGCTGCGCGACGACCGCAAGGTCGCCTTCCAACGCCGCTACCGCGATGTCGACGTACTGCTCGTGGACGACATCCAGTTCCTGGAGGGCAAGGAAGGTACTCAGGAGGAGTTCTTCCACACCTTCAACACGCTGCACAACGCCAACAAGCAGATCGTGGTCTCCTCCGACCGACCGCCCAAGGGCCTCGGCACGTTGGAGGACCGGCTGCGCACCCGGTTCGAGTGGGGTCTGATCACCGACATCCAGCCGCCCGAGCTGGAGACGCGGATCGCCATCCTGCGCAAGAAGGCCGCTCAGGACCGGTTGGCCGCGCCCGCCGAGGTGCTGGAGTTCATCGCCGACCGGATCGAGCGCAACATCCGCGAACTGGAGGGCGCGCTGATCCGCGTCACCGCGTTCGCCTCGCTCAACCGGCAACCGGTCGACGTACAGCTGGCCGAGATCGTGCTGCGCGACCTGATCCCGGACTCACAGGCGCCGGAGATCACCGCCTCCACGATCATGGTGGTCACCACCGAGTTCTTCGGCGTGAGCATCGACGACCTCTGCGGCCCCGGCAAGACCAAGGCGCTCGCGCAAGCCCGGCAGATCTCCATGTATCTGTGCCGGGAGCTGACCGACCTCTCGCTGCCCAAGATCGGCCAGACCTTCGGCGGCCGCGACCACACCACGGTCATGCACGCGGACAAGAAGATCCGCAAGGAGATGGCCGAACGGCGCCGGGTCTACGACCAGGTCCAGGAACTGACCTCCCGGATCAAACAGCGCGCCCGAGGCTGAGCCTCCCGATCGAACGATCGAACCCCGAGCGGGCCCCACGGAAGTTCTCGTGGGGCCCGCTCGGCGTATCCGGCCCCTGCCGCTCGCCGGACGCCCTGCCTGCCGCCGCGCCGTCCGCACACCCGACACGACCGCTCAGGCTGCCGCCGCGTGACCGCGCACCCGCCACGGCCGCCACGGCCGTCGCGGCAGCCGCCGCCCGCCGAGCGTGACCGCCGGGCCCCAGCCTGCCCTCGGCCGATCGCTCCGAGTCGGTTCGACTCGCGCACCTGTACGAGGCACCTATATATAGAGGGCTCGCTCGATCAACTCGCCCGCCGATCCGCCTCGCGGTCGGCGCCCCCCGACCCGCCGAGCACCTTTCCAGCGTCCGCCGGCCGCCCCGGATCGCGGACTTTTCTGGCAACGCCCGGTGTCGGATGCCCTACCCAGCGCAGAAAAGTCCGCCGCCGCGTCGCCCGGCAAGGTGAGATTCCATCCCCAGGAACCTGGGTACTAACGCACCCACATCTGGGGATGCGGGTGTGGACAACTCGGCGAAGATGTGGACCGAGCGTAGACAGCCCGAAGTTCTCCACCGGTGCCCGAAACTGTCCACGGACTTGCCCCTGCCTTCTCCACAGCAGACGCGGCTCGCCCACCTGCGAAAACAGGCTTTCTCCACACAATCCACAACGCTTACTGTTACTGCTGTTCTTAGTTCTTCGAAGAGAAGAAAACAAAAGAAAAACAGGGGTTGTGAACACTGGGGACAGCTCGGGCACACCGCCATCCGGGCGATGACCGATGCCCCTCCCCGGATGACGCGAACTCCCATCAGGCTCTACGGTGGGACTCCACGAGAGGCTCACTTCGCTGACGGCTCCGGTGGCTGCCTGCCGCCGACCGACCGCGATCGCGGCCTCACCCGTCCCGAGGAGATCACGGGGTGGGTCCGCCGCCGAGAGCCAGGCCCCGTCACGTCCGGGGCCTCATTCCAGACCAGTGCTCAACCAGGAGGGACGACGTTCGATGAAGATCCGCGTCGAGCGGGACGGACTTGCCGAGGCCGTCGCCTGGGTCGCCCGCAGCCTGCCGTCCAGACCACCGGTTCCGGTCCTCGGCGGGGTCCTGCTGGACGCCGGGGGCGACTCCGGCGCGCTGACCGTCGCCGGTTTCGACTACGAGGTGTCGGCAACGGTCGACGTGCCGGCGACCATCGCGGCCGAGGGCAAGGCGCTGGTCTCCGGGCGTCTGTTGGCCGACATCACCAAGGCGCTGCCGGCCCAGCCGGTGGAGATCTCCGTCGACGGCGCCCGCGCCAGCATCACCTGCGGCAGCGCCAAGTTCAGCCTGCCGACCATGCCGGTCGAGGACTATCCGCAGCTGCCGGCGATGCCGCAGCGGGCCGGCGAGGTTCCCGGCGAGGTCTTCGGTTCCGCGGTCGCCCAGGTCGCCATCGCGGCCGGTCGCGACGACACGCTGCCGATGCTGACCGGTGTCCGGATGGAGATCGCCAGCGACAAGCTCACCCTGGTGGCCACCGACCGGTTCCGCCTCGCCATGCGCGAGTTCGACTGGCAGCCGACCGGGGACGTGTCCGACGTCTCGGTGCTCGTTCCGGCCCGCACCCTTGCCGAGGCCGCGAAGACGCTCGGCAGTGCCGGCAGCAGCGTCGAGGTGTCGCTGGCCTCCGGCGACGGCCTGCTCGGTCTCGCCGGCAACGGCCGCCGCGCGACCTCCCGGTTGCTGGACGCGGAGTTCCCGAAGTACCGCCAGTTGCTGCCCAGCGAACACGCCGCGGCGGCGATCCTCGGGGTCGCCCCGCTGGTCGAGGCGATCAAGCGGGTGTCACTGGTCGCCGAGCGCGGTACGCAGGTCCGGCTGGAGTTCGCAGACACCACCCTGCGGCTGTCCGCCGGCGGCGACGACGAGGGCAGCGCTGAGGAAGAACTCACCGTCGACTACACCGGCGAGCCGGTCACCATCGCGTTCAACCCCGGCTATCTGCTCGACGGACTCGGCGCCCTGCACACCGACCGGGCACATCTGTCCTTCACCACACCCAACCGGCCCGCACTGGTGAAGCCGGTAGGGGAGGATGGTGAAGTGCTCGGCGGGTACCTGTACCTGCTGATGCCGGTTCGGTTGCCCGGATAGGTACACCGGGTTTTCCGATACGCCTCTCGGGCGGACCCGAGGCGGCGTGAAAAACCGATCGGGACCGTCCGAGTCCCGGCTGAGCAGGGGAAGGACTTCGACCGTGCAGCTCGGACTCGTCGGCCTTGGCAAGATGGGTTTCAACATGCGCGAGCGTTTGCGGCGCGCAGAACACCAGGTGGTCGGCTATGACCGTAACGCGGAGGTGAGCGATTCCAGCTCGCTGGCGGACATGGTCAAACAGCTGGACGCCCCGCGCATCGTGTGGATCATGGTGCCGGCCGGTGACGCGACCCGCGACACCGTGCACGAACTCGCCGACCTGCTCGATGACGGTGACCTGATCATCGACGGCGGCAACTCTCGGTTCACCGACGACAAGGCCAACGCCGCGTTCCTCGCCGACAAGAAGATCGGCTACCTGGACTGCGGTGTCTCCGGTGGCGTCTGGGGTCTACAGGTCGGCTACGGCCTGATGGTCGGCGGCTCGGACGAGAACGTGCAGCGGGCCCTGCCGATCTTCGACGCGCTGCGGCCGGAAGGTCCGCGTGAGGAAGGCTTCGCACACGCCGGCGACGTCGGAGCAGGACACTTCGCCAAAATGGTGCACAACGGCATCGAGTACGGCCTGATGCAGGCCTATGCCGAGGGCTACGAACTGCTCACCGCCGTCGACGAGGTCAAGGACGTGCACGGCATCCTCAAGGCCTGGACCCGCGGCACCGTGGTCCGCTCCTGGCTGCTCGACCTGCTGGTCAAGGCGCTGGAGGAAGATCCGGACCTGGCCAAGATCAGCGGCTACACCGACGACTCCGGCGAGGGCCGGTGGACGGTGAACGAAGCGGTCGACCATGCGGTGCCGCTGCCGGTCATCTCCGCCGCGCTGTTCGCCCGGTTCGCCTCCCGGCAGGAGGACTCGCCGACCATGAAGGCGGTCGCCGCGTTGCGCAACCAGTTCGGCGGCCACGCGGTGCGCGCGGCGGGACCGGCATCACCGGCCTGATCGGTGTTCGTATCCCACCTGCAGGTCAGCGACTTCCGCTCCTGGGAGCAGGCCGATCTCGTCTTCGAGCCCGGCCCGAACGTGCTGCTCGGCGCGAACGGGCAGGGCAAGACGAACCTGGTCGAGGCGCTGGGCTACCTGGCCACCCTCGGCTCGCACCGGGTGGCCACCGACGCACCACTCGTCCGGCACGGCGCGGCCCGCGCGCTGGTTCGGGCGGTCGCGGTCAACGAAGGCCGGGAGTTACGGCTGGAGCTGGAGATCACCCCCGGTCGGGCCAACCGGGCCCGGATCAACCGGGCTCCGGTGTCCCGGCCGAGGGATGTGCTCGGCATCGTGCGGACGGTGCTGTTCGCACCGGAGGACCTCGCCCTTGTCAAAGGTGATCCCGGCGAGCGCCGCCGGTTCCTCGACGAGCTGCTCGTCGCGCGGGCGCCCCGGTTCGCCGGGGTGCGCACCGACTACGAGCGGGTGCTCAAGCAGCGCGGCGCGCTGTTGAAGACCGCGGGCAATGCGCGGCGGGCCGGCGGTTCCGGTGACATCCGCACCCTGGATGTCTGGGACGGCCACCTCGCCCGGCACGGCGCGGAGCTGCTGGCCGGCCGGCTCGACCTGGTCGCGGAGTTGGCGCCGCACGTCGCCAAGGCCTATGCCGGGGTGGCGCCGGAGTCCGCGCCGGTCGCGGTGCGCTATCGGTGCGGTCTCGGTGAGGCCACCCCGACCTCGATGGTCGAGGGCAGGGCCGACCGGGAGGCGTTGGAAGCCGCGCTGCTGGCGGGGCTGGCGAAGGTGCGGTCACAGGAGATCGACCGAGGGGTCAGCCTGCTCGGTCCGCACCGCGACGAGTTGGAGCTGATTCTCGGCGAGGCGCCGGCCAAGGGGTATGCCAGTCATGGCGAGTCCTGGTCCTACGCGCTCGCGCTGCGCCTGGCCGCCTATGAGTTGCTGCGGCTGGACGGCACCGAACCGGTGCTGATTCTCGATGACGTGTTCGCCGAGCTCGATCGGCGGAGGAGGGCCAGACTTGCCGAGGTGGCGGCCGCCGCCGAGCAGGTTCTGGTCACCGCGGCGGTGCCGGAGGACGTGCCGGAGGAGCTGACCGCCGTCCGGTTCCAGATCGCCGACGGTCAGCTCAGCCGGTTGCCCTGAGCGAGAGAGATTTTCACTGCGGGTAAGCGAGGTAGCTGTGACGGGTAGCACATCTGGGGACAAACCTGTGGATGATGTGGATAACCCTGTGGTGGACAGCAAGGTCACCCGCAGCGGTGGGCGGGTGGCGAAAGAGGGCATTCCGGGCGAGAAGATCACGCCGACGAGTGGCGACGGCCCCCCGGCCGGTGACCCACCGCGAGGCTCGGACCTGGCACGAGAGGCATTGCGGGCCGCGCAAGCCAGCGCCAAGGCACGCGGCCGAGGCCGAACCGGGGTAAAGGGCGCGGCCACCTCGATGGCCCGACGCAGGCGCCGCTGGTCAGGGCCGCGTCCGGACGAGCGCGATCCGCAGCCGCTCGGCAAACTGGTCTCCCGGCTGGCCAACGACCGGGGCTGGGCGGAGAAACTGGCCGGCGGCGAGGTCTTCAGCCGGTGGAGTTCGCTGGTCGGCGCCGACGTCGCGGAGCACGCCGAGCCGGTGAACCTGCGTGATGGTGAACTGACCGTGCAGGCCGATTCCACCGCCTGGGCGACCCAATTGCGCCTTCTGCAACGCCAGTTACTGGCCAAGATCGCAGCCGGAGTGGGCAACGGGGTGGTCAAACGACTCAAAGTCGCAGGTCCGAGCGCTCCCAGCTGGCGGCACGGGTCCCGGCACGTGCCCGGCAGGGGTCCACGGGACACCTACGGCTGAGGGCCCACCGATCGGGTGGCTGTCGGCAAAATAGAGAACCTGGAACTTTGTCAATACGCGCGGAGACAGCCAGAGCAAGTTCCGTCCCGCTGCGAGCTTCCTAGGGGTGTCCTTGGCCCACTTCCACAAACGTGGCCAAGTAGAATGTCAGCAGGGCTTGGGTGAGGACTGCCGAGCGGCTCGGCCGGCGACCTCCGTCGGGCGAGTTGATACGAACAGACAGCGAGGGCTTGTGGCAACGAACGACGACTACAGCGCGAAGTCGATCACCGTCCTTGAAGGTCTCGAAGCCGTTCGCAAGCGACCCGGCATGTACATCGGGTCCACCGGTGAGCGCGGCCTGCACCATCTGGTGCAGGAAGTGGTGGACAACGGCGTCGACGAGGCCATGGCCGGCTACGCCACCCAGGTCGAGGTGACCCTCGGTGCGGACGGCAGTGTCTCGGTTCTCGACGACGGTCGTGGCATCCCGGTTGACATGCACCCGGTCGAGCACCGGCCGGCGATCGAGGTCGTGCTGACCACCCTGCACTCCGGTGGCAAGTTCGGCGGCGACTCCTACGCGGTATCCGGCGGTCTGCACGGCGTCGGCGTCTCCGTTGTCAACGCGCTGTCGACGCGGCTGGACGTGCAGATCTGGCGCGACGGCTACGAGTGGACCCAGTCCTACGCCAACACCGAGCCGACCGCCCCGCTGCACCGTGGCGAGGAAACCGAGCGCACCGGCACCAGGATCACCTACTGGGCCGACCCGACGATCTTCGAAACCACCACCTACAACGTCGAGACGATCGCCCGCCGGCTGCAGGAGATGGCCTTCCTGAACAAGGGCTTGCGGATCGACCTGCACGACGAGCGGATCGCCGAGGACGACGAGGACGAGGCGGGCCGCAAGCGCAACCGCACCTTCTGCTACCCCGGCGGCCTCGAAGACTTCGTCAAGCACATCAACGCCACCCGCGAGCCGGTGCACAACAGCGTGATCGCGTTCACCGCCAAGGGCGAGAACATGGACGTCGAGGTCGCGATGCAGTGGAACACCGGCTATACGGAGTCGGTGTACACCTTCGCCAACACCATCAACACCCACGAGGGTGGTACCCACGAGGAAGGCTTCCGGGCCGCGCTGACCAGGGTGATCAACGTCTACGCGCGCGAGAAGAAGCTGCTGCGGGAGAAGGACACCAACCTCACCGGTGACGACGTCCGCGAGGGCCTCGCCGCGATCGTCTCGGTCAAGCTGAAGGAACCGCAGTTCGAGGGCCAGACCAAGACCAAGCTCGGCAACACCGAAGCTAAGTCGGTCGTGCAGACCACCTGCAACGAGTGGATCGGCGACTGGTTCGAGCGCAACCCGGCCGATGCCAAGGCGATCATCAACAAGTCGCTGGCCAGCGCGCAGGCCCGGATGGCCGCGCGCAAGGCGCGGGAACTGGTGCGCCGCAAGGGTGCGCTGGACATCGGCGGGCTGCCCGGCAAGCTCAAGGACTGCCAGTCGACCAACCCCGAGGAGTGCGAGATCTACATCGTCGAGGGCGACTCGGCGGGCGGCTCGGCCAAGGAGGGGCGGGAGTCGTACTTCCAGGCCATCCTGCCGATTCGGGGCAAGATCATCAACGTCGAGAAGTCGCGCATCGACCGGGTGCTGAAGAACACCGAAGTGCAGAGCCTGATCACCGCGCTCGGCACCGGCATCCACGACGAGTTCGATCTCTCCAAGCTCAAGTACTACAAGATCGTGCTGATGGCCGACGCGGATGTGGACGGCCAGCACATCACCACCCTGCTGCTCACCCTGTTGTTCCGGTTCATGCGGCCGCTGATCGAACACGGCCACGTCTACCTGTCCTGCCCACCGCTGTACAAGATCAAGTGGCAGCGCACCGATCCGGAGTACGCCTATTCCGACCGGGAGCGCGACGTACTCCTCGAGGAAGGTCTCGCGGGTGGCAAGAAGATCAACAAGGACGACGGCATCCAGCGGTACAAGGGACTCGGCGAGATGAACGCCGAGGAACTGTGGGAAACCACCATGGACCCGGCCAACCGCCTGCTGCGCCAGGTCACCCTCGACGACGCGGCAACGGCCGACGAACTGTTCAGCGTGCTGATGGGTGAGGACGTCGAAGCCCGCCGCTCCTTTATCGTGCGCAACGCCAAGGACGTGCGGTTCCTGGACGTGTGATCACCGCCGTGTGATCGCGCCACGCGTGGTGACCAATCCCGTATTCGGATCTGAGACGGAAGTGCAACCGTGACCGAAACCCTGCCGCCGGCCGGCGACCGCGTCGAACCGGTCGACATCCAGCAGGAGATGCAGAGCTCCTACATCGACTACGCGATGAGTGTGATCGTCTCGCGTGCTCTGCCCGATGTGCGTGACGGCCTCAAGCCGGTGCACCGCCGGGTGCTCTACTCGATGTACGCCAGTGGCCTGCGCCCCGACCGAAGTCACGTGAAGTGCTCCCGCGTGGTCGGCGACGTGATGGGTAACTACCACCCGCACGGTGACTCCTCGATCTACGACACCCTGGTCCGGCTGGCCCAGCCCTGGTCGCTGCGTTATCCGCTGATCGACGGCCAGGGCAACTTCGGTTCTCCCGGCAACGATCCGGCCGCCGCGATGCGGTACTGCGTCGTTGCGGAAACGCGGGTTCGGCTGGCGGACGGCGGCTCGGTGCGGATCGGCGACATCGTGCCGGACGCCAAGTCCTACAGCGACAATCCGATCGACCTCAAGGTCCTGGACCGCAACGGCGATCCGGTGCGGGCGGACATGCTGTTCCACTCGGGCGACCACCCGACCCTGCGGTTGGCCACCAAGAACGGCTACCAGCTGACCGGGACGTTCAATCACCCGGTGCTGTGCCTTGTGAATGTCCTCGGCGTACCGACGCTGCTGTGGAAACTGCTCGCCGAGGTCGAACCGGGTGACCGGGTCGTCATGCAGCGCACC
Source organism: Pseudonocardiaceae bacterium (assembly GCA_036268955.1). Taxonomy (GTDB): domain Bacteria; phylum Actinomycetota; class Actinomycetes; order Mycobacteriales; family Pseudonocardiaceae; genus CAJCJE01. Next base: position 84,008 of record DATATE010000247.1, on the reverse strand, counting down.
GGCGCCACCGAGGAAAGCCTCCCGCTGGTGCGCGAGTACGCGGCCGCCATCCTGGCCGGCGCCTTTGTCAGCGAAGGCTTCGTCTCGGAGAACCGCGCCGGCTTCGACAACCTCGACGAGGACTACTTCTCCTTCGTCCTCAAGACCTACGACGAACTCGTCGGCGGCCCGCGCTACGTGTCAAGGCGGACGATCAAGTCCGGTTCCACCCTGCACGAACTCGACGTGCACAACCTGACCGCGCTGCGCAACAGTCCGCTCGCCAGCATGGTGGGACAGCGCGGCGCGGCCAAGCGGGTACCGGAATTCATCTGGCGTTCCGGTTCGACGGTCAAACGCGCGTTCCTCAGCTCGCTGTTCACCGGCGACGGATCGGCCTCGGCGCTGCCGCGTGAGACGGTGCGGATCTCCTACTCGACGCGCAGTCGGCAACTCGCAACCGAAGTGCAGCAGTTGCTGCTGGAGTTCGGTGTGGTCAGCAAGCAGGTCAGCGACGAAGACGGCGAGCTCAAGGTTGTCATCACCAACCGGCGTGACGCACGGATCTTCGCGGCGAAGGTCGGCTTCCTCGGCGTCAAACAGCACAAGCTGATCAGCATCCTCGACGCGGTGCCGACCGAGAGCCGGTCGATGTCCGCTGATCACGTGCCGTTCGTCGGGAACTACATCCGGGCACACGGCGCCGACCGGTGGACCGAACGGGACTGGCTGTGCCGGCACAACGTCGATCGGGTCGAGCGGTGGGAGACCAACCGCGAGCAGATCACCGAGCACATCACCAATCCCGAGGTACTCGACATCGTCGAGCCGCTCGTCGACGGCCGGTACTACTACGCGGAGGTCGATTCGGTCACCCCCGCCGGGGCGCGGCCGGTCTACAGCCTGCGGGTCGACTCGGCCGACCACGCCTTCGTGACCGACGGCTTCGTCAGCCACAACACCGAAGCGAAGTTGATGCCGTTGGCCATGTCGATGCTGGCCGACATTGAAAAGGAAACCGTCGACTTCGCGCCGAACTACGACGGCAAGACCGAGGAGCCGACGGTCCTGCCGTCGCGGATTCCGAACCTGCTCGTCAACGGCGGCAGCGGGATCGCGGTCGGCATGGCGACCAACATCCCACCGCACAACCTGCGCGAGGTCGCCGACGGTGTGGTCTGGGCGCTGGAGAACTGGGATGCCAGCGAGGAGGAGACCCTCGCCGCGCTGATCACCCGGATCAAGGGGCCGGATTTCCCGACCAAGGCGATGATCCTCGGCACCTCCGGAATCGAGGAGGCCTACCGCACCGGCCGCGGCTCGATCCGGATGCGCTCGGTCGTCGAGGTCGACGAGGACGCCAAGGGCCGCACCGCGCTGATCGTCACCGAACTGCCCTACCAGGTGAACCCGGACAACCTGGTGGAGAACATCGCCACCCTGGTCCGGGACGGCAAGCTGACCGGCATCGCGGACATTGCCGACGAGTCCAACAACCGGCGCGGGCTGCGGATCGTGGTCACCCTGCGGCGGGATGCGGTCGCCAAGGTGGTGCTCAACAACCTCTACAAGCACACCCAGCTACAGCACAACTTCGGTGTCAACATGCTGGCGCTGGTCGACAGGGTGCCGCGCACCCTGCGGCTGGACCAGATCGTCCGGCACTACGTGCACCACCAGGTCGAAGTCATCATCCGGCGGACCAGGTACCTGCTGCGCAAGGCGCAGGAGCGCGCCCACATCCTGCGTGGTTACGTCAAGGCGCTGGAGATGCTCGACGAGGTCATCGCGCTGATCCGGCGCTCGCCGTCCGCCGAAGAGGCCCGGCCGCAGCTGATGTCGCTGCTGGACGTTGACGAGATCCAGGCGACCGCCATCCTGGACATGCAGCTGCGCAGGCTGGCCGCCCTGGAACGGCAGCGGATCATCGACGACCTCGCCGAGATCGAGCGGGAGATCGCCGACTACCAGGACATCCTGGCCAAGCCGGAGCGGCAGCGCGGCATCGTGCGCGACGAGCTGATGGAGATCGTCGAGAAGCACGGCGACGACCGGCGCACCAAAATCATCCCGTTCGACGGTGAGGTATCGGTCGAGGACCTCATCGCGGTCGAGGACGTCGTCGTCACCATCACCCGCTCGGGGTACGCCAAACGAACGAAAACCGATTTGTACCGCGCACAGAAACGCGGCGGCAAGGGCGTACAGGGTGCCGCGCTCAAGCAGGACGACATCGTCGCGCACTTCTTCGTCTGCTCGACCCACGACTGGCTGCTGTTCTTCACCAACAAGGGCCGGGTCTACCGCGCGAAGGCCTACGAGCTGCCGGAGGCCAGCCGGACCGCCCGCGGCCAGCACGTCGCCAACCTGCTGGCCTTCCAGGCGGAGGAGCAGATCGCCCAGGTCATCCAGATCTCGGACTACCAGGCCGCGCCGTACCTGGTGCTGGCCACCAAGAGCGGTCTCGTGAAGAAGAGCAAGCTCGCCGACTTCGACTCCAACCGGGCGGGCGGCCTGATCGGTATCAACCTGCGCGATGACGACGAGCTGGTCGGCGCGGTGCTCTGCTCGGGAGAGGACGACCTGCTGCTGGTGTCCGCCGGTGGCCAGTCCATCCGGTTCCACGCGACCGACGAGGCGCTGCGGCCGATGGGCCGGGCCACCTCCGGTGTGCTGGGCATGCGGTTCAACGACGGTGACGAGCTGTTGTCGATCGGCGTGGTCGTCGAGGGCCGGTTCGTGTTGGTCGCCACCAACGGTGGGTATGCCAAGCGCACGCCGATCGAGGACTACTCGGTGCAGGGTCGCGGCGGCAAGGGCGTGCTGACCATCCAGCAGGACAGTCGGCGTGGCAGGCTGGTGGGTGCGCTGATCGTGGATGTCGACGACGAGATCTACGCCATCACCTCCTCCGGTGGCTTGATCAGGACCCGCGCCATCGAGGTACGCAAGGCAGGCCGGCAGACCAAGGGAGTTCGGTTGATGAATCTCGCCGAAGGCACCACCTTGGTAGCGATCGCTGGCAACGCTGAGGACCCCTCAGACGTCCCCGAGGATGGGGACGTCGTGCCAGCGGCGGTCGAGGACACCTCCTCGGTGGACGCGACAGCCGAAACCGACATCGCCGGGATCGACGTCGCCGAGACCGAGTCGGATGCCGTTTCCGACGAGGCGGACGACGCCGATGGCCTCGACACCGCCGAGATCGAGGGGTCCGGGGACACCGAGCCCGAGTCCACTGACAACTCACCAAGCTAAGGATTGCTCGTGACACCACCCGAGAAGCCGGAGCGCCCGGATGCACCGACCGTGCAGGTCGCACGCAACAGCCCGGATACCACCGGCGGCTCGGAGCCGGCAGCTGCCGCAGGGGGAGCTGCCGGTGGGGCCGCTGCCGAGTCGGGCGGTGCCACCTCGAATGCCACCTCCAATGCTTCCGGTGCGGATGGCAGGGTCTCCGCGCCGGCCCAGCCGGAGGTGTCCATGGCCGCGCCGCCGCCGTGGCAGCGGGTGCCCAACGACGCGCAGTACGTCCAGGAGCGCGGCACCGGTGATTCCTCAGGCAGCTTCCAGGACTGGGGTTACTCCGGCGCCGGCCGCCAGGAGGACTACTCGACGGTGGTCAGCGGTACCGCGGCCGCCTCGGCGATGCCGGGTGCGGTCAATGCGGGCGCGCGGCTCGGGCCCGACCCGATCGGCCGAACCACGGTGAACCTCGCAACGCCGCCGCCTCCGCAGTCGACCCCTCGCCCGAACTCGGCCAGCGCGCCGCCGCCGAGCGCGCTGCGCAGGCCGGGGCGTGGTCCTCGGCGGGCCAGCCTGCAGGTCAAACGGGTCGACCCGTGGTCGGTGCTGAAGCTGGCGTTCGTGCTGTCGGTCGCGCTGTTCTTCGTCTGGCTGGTCGCGGTCGGCGTGCTCTACGGCGTGCTGGACGGGATGGGCGTCTGGGACAAGCTCAACAGCGACTACAACCAGTTCGCGCAGAGCAGCACCACGGCGGCGGCGACCACGCTGATCACCGTGCAGCGGGTGTTCGAAGTCGCGGCCGTGATCGGTGCGGTCAACATCGTGCTGTTCACCGCGCTGGCCACCGTCGGTGCCTTCGTCTACAACGTTTCCGCTGATCTGGCCGGCGGCCTCGAAATCACCCTGGCCGAGCGGGAGTGATCTTGACCCGCCACCGGATACCGATTTTGGGGCGCGGTGGCGGGTACGGTAATCTTGAGTCCGCACGGGGGCCTATAGCTCAGACGGTTAGAGCGCTTCGCTGATAACGAAGAGGTCGGAGGTTCAAGTCCTCCTAGGCCCACTGCTCGGGGGATCCCTCAGCGGGATGCAGCCTCGTAGTTTCCAACCCGCCGCTCAAGGAGGCGATCCGTCGTGAAGAAGTTCCTCGCACTGGCGGCTGTTGCTGGTGCCGTGCTGTTCATTGTCCGCCGCAGCCGTTCGGCGAAGGTGGAGGCCGACGTGTGGCGTGAGGCCACCGCCCCCACCGACAAGTGAAGTAACTCGACCACGTAGGTCGGACGAAGATCGGGCGGCTTCACGGGTCATCGACGCGTGCGCCTGGTCTTCGTTTTTGCGGTTCACCCGCCTTGCCGTGCATCATGGAGGCCGGTAGTACCCGTTTTCTCGGTCTCACCTCGTCCGGCAGTCCTGGTTGCTGCCGTTTCGGCGGGTGAGGCGGCCGGGGACGTAGCTCAATTGGCAGAGCACCGCCTTTGCAAGGCGGGGGTTAGGGGTTCGATTCCCCTCGTCTCCACGTCCTCAGGACGACCCTGCTTGATGCCTTCGGCATCTTCGCCGGGTCGTCCGTCTGATATTGGGGGGCCGAGCCCCCCATGCCCCCCACGCTTGGGCGCTGCGCCCCAAGACCCCGCCGGGCTCGTGCTTCGCACGTCGCCGGGGGGCGTCCGTGAAGCTCCGCTCTTAGTGGCTACCGCGCTTCAGCGCAGTGCGTCCAAGGTTGCTGCCAGGCTGTCAAGGTCCTCGGGTGTCGCCAACTGGACGTAGCCGCTGTCGGGCCCGAACCAGCGCTCCCACACGTCGATCACCACCTGCCGAGTGATCGGTTGCCCTTCGCGAAGCCGGCTCGCGAAGTCCTCGGCTTCGGGGGTGTATTCGTCGTCCGGGGCGCCCGCGTTCAGCAGGCCCGCTGGATCGTGCGCGTTCAGTACCTTCCGCACTTCGGCGAAGGGTGGTCGCGTGTCCCTTTCGGGTGACATGTCCTCAGTATTTCATCCGTGTCCGGATCTATCGGTCTCCGGCGACGGCGAACTGCTGGGTCTCCGCTTCCGTTACCTGTTGCGGTGTCGGACGAGCCTTGTGCCGCTCCATCAGCAGCATGATGGCTACCGGAATACCGACGACGAACGCCATCCAGCCGAGGATGTAGAGCCGATCGAGTGACGGCGCGTCCGGACGGACCGCGGCTTGCAGGAAGCCAAGGGCGGTCGCAGCGAGGGTGAGCAGCATGGTGAACCGGTGCCAGCGCCACAGTGCCCACAGGCCGACCAGTCCGCCCACCAACAGCATGATGTTGAACGGTTCCAGCGCCAGCCAGATCTCCCAGTAGTGCAGGTTCGCGGCGAGCAGTCGGTACACGACGTTCGGCACGTCGGGTGAGGCGTAGTGGTTGGTGAAACTGTCCTCGGCGGTGTCGTTGAAGCCGGGCAGGTTCAGCACCTGGGACACGACCAGTATCGCGACCGCCGCCAGTGCGGAGATGCCACCGAACGCGAGCAGGCCCCGTGGCCGGGGCTTGACCAGCCACCAGGCGAGCAGCGCGACCACGACCAACAGGGCGGCCAGTGGCAGCCCGGTGGAGTACTTCACCAGTGTCGTCCACGCCAGGCCGGCGACCAGCAGCACGGTACCGGCGCGCGGCCGGCCCTTGATCAGTAGGAAACCACCCAGCATGGCGCCGACCACGCCAAGGGTGACCGGGCCCTCGGTGAGCGCATGCACTCCCCAGGTGCCCATCGGCAGGACGTAGCTCAGTGCCTGGCCGGCCGCTGCCAGCGGCACGGCTACCTTGAGTAACCGCAGCAGCCAGAAGATCCCCAACCCGGAGAGCAGCACCGACAGCACCGGCACCGCCCACAGCGCGAACCGGACGCCGGTCAGCCACCCGATCGTGGCGACCGCGAGGGGGTAGCCGGGCCTTGTGCTGAAGATGCGCTGGTAACGCGGTGACGCGGTGGGGACGAACGCGGTCGCGTTCGCCGCCAGGCACTGCTGATCGGCGCTCGCGTAGGGGATCACCGGCGCCGGGGCGAGCTGGTCGAGGTACGACCGGGCCTGCGATTGCGCCTGGTTCGCGCACCACAGCTGTTCGGCCAGCTGGTGGGAGGTCGGCTCGTCGTGGCCGAGGAACTGGTACGCCTGCTGGGCGTAGCGGGCGGAGTCGGCATCCAGTGTCGCGGTCGGTGCGATCGCACCCTGGACGACGAGAAAGCCCAGCGCGACCGCTACCGGCCACATCCAGACCGACCTGTGCCTGCCGAGAAAACGGGTTAAGGAGGACAACCGAGACTTTGACGCTGGCACCAGACGAGTATGGCAGCCGCCGTCGACGCCGTGGGCCGGACCGGCAATCAGGGCGGCGATGAGGGCACGGACCGGGAGTTCACCTTCCTCGTCGGCCCTGGCCATAACATCGGGGGATGACCGATACGTTGCCGCGCACGTTGACCTTGCCCGATGGCCGTGCTCTCGCCTTCGCGGAATGGGGCGATCCGGCCGGGACGCCCATTTTTTCGTTGCACGGCACGCCGGGGAGCCGGCTGAACCGGCATCCGGACGATGTGAAGGTGGCCGGCATCGGGGCTCGGGTCATCACCTATGACCGCCCTGGGTACGGGGCTTCCGGCCGGCATCGGGGCCGCGTGATCGCGGACTGTGTGGGCGATGTCACGGCGATCGCCGACCTGCTCGGTATCGGGGAGTTCGCGGTGACCGGTGGGTCCGGCGGCGGGCCGCACTGCCTCGCGGTCGCCGCGGCGCTGCCGGACCGGGTCAGCCGGGCGGCCTGTGTGGTGGGTGTGGCGCCGTACGACGTGCTCGGCGAGGCGTTCTTCGAGGGAATGGACCCGGAGAACGTCAAGGAGTTCGGTTGGGCGCTGGAGGGCGAGCAGCGGCTGGCGACGGAGCTGCGCGTCGAGGCCGACGGGATGCTGGCCAGGATCGCGCAGGACCCGGCGACGGTGCTCGGGGACTTCGAGATTCCCGATGCGGACCGGGCGATTCTGGGCCGGCCGGAGATCGCGACGGTGATGCGGGAGGCACTCACCGAGGGGGTGCGCGACAGCGTCTGGGGTTGGGTCGACGACGACATCGCCTTCACCCGGCCGTGGGGCTTTGACCCGGCCACGATCACGGTGCCCACCTCGGTCTGGTGGGGCTCGCACGATGTACTGGTCCCGCCGGGACACGGGGAGTGGATCGCGCGGACCGTGCCGAACGCGGTGATCAGGATCGACGACAGCGGCGGCCATCAGATGGACCCGGACACCCGGTTGAGCCTGCTCTACACCTGGCTGCTCAACGGCGGCGAGCTGGCGTGATTCCGTTAGCGCGCAAGCGTCACCCGGTCGGGGCGGGTCGCGCCACGTCTGGTTGACTGCCGGGCCTATGAGACGAGCCGCGTTGATCATCGTGCCGTCGCTGGCCGTCTGCGGTGCCCTAGCGGCCTGTGGCCCCAGCTCGCCGGCTGCTCAGCCGCCCCGGTCCACCCCGGCCACGACCACAACGACCAGCGCGCCGTCGGTGCCGGCGCCGCCGTTGCCGACCCCGGCCACGACCGCGACATGCCCGTACCTCGATCCGGTGACGGCCGAGGACGACAACGGGCAGCACGTGACGACCGTGAAGATCTCCGCGCCGGACGGCCAGTCGGAGCCGAGCTGCTTCTTCTACCGGCCGGACGGCCACTGGCAGCTGACCGTGTGGGTGTACTCCGGTTCACCCGCGGTGGCGAAGGCGATCGTGAACTCCGAAGCGCCGGTGGCCACCTCGAATCCGGCCACCGACCCGGCCGGTTGGCAGGGCGGGGCCGAACCGACCGCGTCCGGCGCGGTCTACGCGGTGGCCAAGGGCGGGGACGCGGTCGTGGTGATCACCAACCAGAAGCAGACCATCAAGGCCAGGCTCGTCACCGACCATGTGGTGAGCACCCTCGGCTGGTGAGGTGCACCAGCCGAGGGGCTGCGGTCACTCCGCGGTCACGTCGCCGACTCGGTCACTTCTTGTGTTCGGAAACCGGCGTCGCTTCCCTTGGCACGACGCCGTTGGTGGAGGCGTCGCCGCCGAGCGGGATGACCGGGGCGGTCGGCTCGGGTGCTGACTGGCGGGACTTCACCACCACCACGGCGACCGCGGCCAGGCCGCCCGCGCCGAGCAGCCAGACCCAGCGGCGGCCGCGTCCACGGGGGTTGCGCTCGGCCTTGCTGCGCAGTTTCGCCGTCTTGCCTTCGAGTTTGGTCAGCTTCTTCCGCACCTTGCGGTTGAACTGCACTCCGGCGTCGGCCGCCTTCTTGTTGGCCTTGCGACCAGTTTTGCGACCGGCCTTGCGGGCCTTGTCGCTCTGGTCGTCGAGCTTCTTGCCGGCGCGTTTCGCGGTCCTGTGCGCGGTCTTCTTGGCGTTGCGGGCCAGCTTGCGGCGCGCCCTGCGGCTGTTGCCGACCAGCTCGTCACGGGCGGCTTCCACGTTGTCGACCAGCGCGGAAGTCTGCTCGGCCAGCTTGTGCTCAGCCGCCGCGGCCGCCTTGGCCGCCTGCTCGGCACCGGCCTGACCAGCCCGTACCGCGTTACGCCGGATCGTGCGCAGACCGGTACCCACGGCCTTGCCCACCGACTCACCGGCCTGGGTCATGGTCTTCACTTCATCCATCGTCGCACTCCAGACGCTTTTTGATCGCTTGATCTGTGGATACCCAGCTAGCCGGCCGGTCAACCGAGACCGTCCGGATGGTGGTCCCGACCCTCGCTATCCTGCCCCGTCCGCCACATTCTTGCTGCGGATGGCACGATGGCGGCGTGGCTGACAGCAATGCATCGCTCGTTGGGGCGACCGTGACGGCGACCCTGCACACCTCGTTGGGTGACATTCGCGTAAACCTGTTCCCGAACCAGGCGCCGAAGACGGTGTCCAACTTCGTTGGGCTCGCCGACGGCACCAAGGACTACTCGCAGCCGAATGCGAAATCCGGTAAGTCGGGCCCGTTCTACGACGGATCGATCTTCCATCGGGTGATCGACGGGTTCATGATCCAGGGCGGCGACCCGACCGGTACCGGCCGTGGTGGCCCCGGCTACCGCTTCGCCGACGAATTCCACCCGGAACTGCAGTTCAACAAGCCCTACCTGCTGGCGATGGCCAATGCGGGCAAGGACACCAACGGCTCGCAGTTCTTCATCACCGTGGCGCCGACCACGCACCTGAACTTCAAGCACACCATCTTCGGTGAGGTGGCCGACCAGGAGTCGCGCAACGTGATCGACTCGATCGCGACCGCGGCGACCAAGCCCGGTGACCGCCCGGTCACCGACATCGTGATCAACTCGATCGCGGTCGAGGTCGACCGGGGCGAGGGCTGATCTTCCCGTGACCGTTCCCTCAGGGCCGCCGGCCGGCGTACCGGGCGAGCAAGCTCCGTTACCGACCTGCTCGCGGCACCCGGACCGGCCGACCGGTCTGCGGTGCAGCCGGTGCGAACGGCCGGCGTGCCCTGAGTGTCTTCGGGAGGCCTCGGTCGGCTACCAGTGCGTCGACTGTGTCGCGCAGGGTGCCCGCACCGTGCGCTCGACCCAGCCGAGGACCGTTGCCGGGGCGGTCGCCCTCGACAAGCCGGTGGTGGTGCCCACGCTGATCGGCATCAACGTGCTGGTCTACGTGATCACCATGGTGCAGGCGCGCAGCGTGCTCGACGTGACCGGCGCCAACCTGTGGGTCGCCTGGGCCGAGGCACCGGTCAGCGTGGCCAGCGGCGACTGGTGGCAACTGGTCACCGCCGGGTTCCTGCACAACAGCCCGATCCACATCCTGTTCAACATGATCGCGCTGTGGGTGATCGGCAAGGACCTTGAGCGGATTCTCGGCCGGATCCGGTTCACCGCGGTCTATCTGGTCTCGCTGCTCGGCGGCGGCGTCTCGGTGCTGCTGTTCGCCAACCCGTTCGGACCGGTCGCCGGCGCGTCCGGCGCGGTGTTCGGGCTGATGGGCGGCCTGCTCGTCGTCGTGCTCAAGCTGAAGCTCAATCCGGGCTCGGTGATCGCGATGATCGCCATCAACCTGATCCTCAGCGTCGCGATCCCGAACATCTCGCTGCTCGGGCACCTCGGCGGCCTTGTCGTGGGGGCCCTGATCACCGCGGCGGTCATCTACGCGCCGAAGACCAACCGCCTCGCCTGGCAGGTCGGAGCGGTCGTGGTCGCGGTGGTCGTGCTGGTCAGCATGGTGGCGATCCGTGATCCACAGCTCGTTCCGCTGTTCTCGCAGGCCTGCGGTTACGGCTACACCTCGGCCTGCTGAGGCCGTCCCGCGAGCCGCCGAGGCTCACGGCCGTAGCGCCCGCAGGACGTCCAGCACGTCGCGTGGGTCGGTGCCCAGTTCCAGCCAGCCGAGCAGGACCAGCTGCTCGGCGCCGGTGTCGTCGTGCCCGTCGAGTTCCAGCAGGGACACCGTGCGGCCGAGCCTGCGCGTTTCGGCCACCTTGATCCGGACCGTCTGCCAGGGCAGTCGCAGCCGTCCGCCGGCCAGCCGCACGACCACGCCTTGTTCGTCGGCGCGCAGCTTGGGCCGGATCAGGGTGCCGTAGCCGGCGATGGCGATCAGCACGATGGTGGCGATCCCGGTGATCACCCGGGTTTCCGCGCTGGCCGAGAACAGGGTGAGGGCCAGCGTACCGAGGGCGGCCACCCAACCGACGCCGATCAGGGCGGGCCGGGGCGACCACTGAGGCTGTGGCTGCGTCGTCATAGCGGTCAGTCTGGCCTACCGGCCGATGGGGAGGTGGTTACGCCATTACGGTGCCCTCGGCTCATCGTCACGGTGAGAGGCGGCCGGCCGATGATGGTCATGGTGCATCATGGGTTCCCGTATTTGTTCGCCCGTCGCCGCGGCGTGCGCCGGGTCGAACTCCGCTTGACGGAGAAGAGGAACTGGCATGGCTGCCGAGGAACTGAGTTGGATACCCGACGACGTGGACATCACCAAGCCCAACGCTGCTCGGGTGTATGACTACATCCTCGGCGGTGCGAACAACTTCGACGTGGATCGAGTGTTCGCCAAGCACGTCATTGACATCATGCCGGACCTGGCGTTTCTTGCCATCGAGAACCGCAGCTTCCTGCGTCGCTCCACCAGGTTCCTCGTCGACCAGGGCATCCGGCAGTTCCTCGACCTCGGCTCCGGCATTCCCTCGGTGGGCAGCACGCACGAGGTGGTCCAGGCCGTCGATCCGAACGCTCGGGTGGTCTATGTCGACTTCGAGGCGGTTGCGGTTGCGCACAGCGAGATGATGTTGGCCGACAATGACAATGCGGCGATCGTGCGGGCAGATTATCGCGACGTGCCATCGGTACTCGACAGCCCGGTAACGAGGTCGCTGATCGACTTCAGCCAGCCGGTCGGCCTGCTGATGTTCACCTCGATGCACTTCGTCGCGGACTCCGACAGTCCGAAGGACCTGGTCGCCGCCTACCGGGATGCGACGGTGGCTGGAAGTTATCTCGCGTTGAGCCACGCGACTGCCGATGACCGACCTGAGATGGAGGACATCGCGAGCGCCTACGGGCAAACAGCCAATGCGGTTGTCATGCGGTCCAAGGACCGGGTCGCCGCCTTCCTCGATGGCTATGAACTGGTCGACCCCGGCCTGGTGTTCACCGCGCAGTGGCGTGGCGAACTGGATGTCGCCGAGCCGTGGCGCTCCGGTGCCTATGCCGCCGTCGGCCGCAAAATCTGACCTTCGTCAACCCCGCATGAACGTCGAGCCCATCCGCACGACCGGTGCCAACCGCCGAACGAGTGGGCTTCTTGCGGAGTTGTCCACAGGAGTTATCCCCAGTGGGGATGACTTACAGGTATGTCGTTCGATGACGCAGGGGTGAATTACCTGCAACGGCGAGGGATCGGCAAGGCCACGAACGGGTGACGTTGCCAGGTGCGGTCATGCAGAGTGAGCCGGCCGTCCTTCTCAGTCACGAAAAGTTGTCGGAACGGAATCTGGCCGCCGAGGGCGCGCGGAATGCCAGCGAGCCGGGACGACCGGACTGGTTCGACGACCGGACTGTTGCGACAGGGGCTGAAGCCGAAGCGACCGGGGACGAGTCGACAGACCAGGAGCGACGGAGCGACCGGGCCGCTCAGCGCCAGCGCATCGTCATCAGCAGACCACCGATCATCAGCGCGAAGCCGATGGCGAAGTTCCACGGGCCTAGGGCGTTGAGGAAGCCGATCTGGCTCTCCGCGATATAGGTGACCACCAGCCAGGCCAGGCCGATCAGCATCAGGCCGAGCATGACCCCGATGTAGACCGGACTCGACGGACCAGCCATCCTCGCCTTGACCGGCGTGTGTCGGTCGACGGGTGCGCTGTACGTGGTCTTCTTGCGGACCTTCGACTTGGGCATACTGTCCTCGCCTGGCTGGAACTGGGCACCGAGCGCTCGTGGTGGGATCGCGGCTGCCGCGCAACCACATCCGAGTGAACACGTTAACGTAACTGAGTGGGCTCGCGAACAACGAGTAGGCAGTTCCTGCCGGGATCGTTGTGGCGCACCTGTCCTGATGGGCAGTTTCGACACGGTTCGGAGGTTTGACGGTGAGTCAGCAGCCACCGGTACCACCGGGGACCGGCGATGGTTGGCCGGCACCACGGCATCGGTCCCGACCGGGTCCTGGGCCGGGCGAGCACCCGACGGAGTTCATCCCCAGGGTCGCTGACCTGCACGGGAGTGGTGCGGGTGGCCATCAGGGCGGCTTCGCCGACGACGCTGCCGAAACCGGCTACATCGGTGACGGCCGGCCGCTGAACCCGGATGAGCGCTACGACGAGGACTATCCGGCCGACTCCTACGCGGACGACGGCGGCTTCGGCGACGACCGCGACGGCTATGCCGACGGCTATGACCACGACGGCTACGACGAAGGCTATGACGACGATTCGCCGGACCGTGCGGAGTCGCCGGTGAGCAGGCCTCCGGTCGCGGCGGGTGGCCGGGCCAGGACTGCGGTGCGCACCGCAGGCGAACTGTGCCTCACCGCAGGCCTCGTGGTGCTCTTGTTCGTGGTCTACGAGGTCTACGTGACCAACATCTTCTCCGCGCAGAAGCAGAGCACCGCGACCGCGGCGCTGAACAAGGAATGGGACACCGTCGGTTCCGGTCGCAGTACGCACTACAACGTGACCGAGGGCCAGGGCATCGCCAAGATGTTCATTCCGGCCCTTGGCGCGGACTACCAGTTCACGATCATCGAGGGCACCAACGCCAACGACCTGGCGATCGGCCCCGGTCACTACATCGGCACCCAGCTGCCGGGCCAGCCGGGCAACTTCGCGGTCGCCGGGCACCGGGTCGGCGAGGGCGCGCCCTTCGACGACCTCGCGCTCGTGCAGCCCTGCGACGCGATCATCGTGGAGACCCAGAGCGACTGGTTCGTCTACCGGATGCTGCCGTTGAAGAGCCAGCGCGCGGACTGGGCCACCACCGGCGCGAGCCAACCGCTGTGCAACGGCCCGGACGGCGACTCGAAGGTGCAGCCGTTGGGCGGGGAGTACTCGCAGACCGACGGTGAGGAGATCGTGCTGCCGACCGAGGGCGACGTGGTCGCCCCGGTGCCGCACTACCCGTACACCAACCTCTCCTCCGGCCAGGAGGTCGCGTTGATGACGCTGACCACCTGCAACCCGAAGTTCTCCGACGTACAACGGCTGATCCTGCACGCGGTCCTGGTCAAGGACTGGCAGAAGGACCCGTCGCACCCGAACTACACGCCACCAGAGCTGAAGGAGACCAGCTGATGTACGCCTGGATCTGGCGGCATCTGCCCGGTCCGTTCGCGGTGCGGCTGGTGCTGGCCGTGCTCGCCGTGTGCGCGGTGGTCGCACTGCTGTTCTTCGTGGTGTTCCCGGTGCTCGATCCGCTGCTGCCGTTCAACAACGTGACCGCGGGCGGCTGAGGCGCCGCGAGACCGGCGGCGCGGCAGGTTTCACATGAAACAACGCGGGTGGGCGCGGCGGACCCTGGCCCGTAGGCTGGGCGCATGCGCTTGCTCGTGGTCGACAACTACGACAGTTTTGTCTACAACCTGGTGCAGTACCTCGCCCAGCTCGGCGTCGACAGTGTGGTCTGGCGCAACGACGCCGCCGAGCTGAGCGACGAGCGCCTCGGTGCGACCCTCGACGAGGTCCAGGGGGTCCTGGTCAGTCCAGGTCCGAGCACGCCGGAGCGGGCCGGTCGCAGTATCGCGGTCATCCGGGAATGCGCGAGCCGACGGCTGCCGGTACTCGGTGTCTGCCTCGGTCACCAGGCCATCGGCGCGGCCTGGGGTGCGATCGTCGAGCAGGCACCGGAGCTGCTGCACGGCAAGACCAGCAAGGTGCGGCACACCGGGGTCGGGGTACTCGCCGGCCTGCCCGATCCGTTCACCGCGACCCGCTACCACTCGCTGACCGTGCGCAGGGCGAGCATCCCGGCCGAGTTCGAGATCACCGGCTGGACCGAGAGCGACGCGGCCGGGGAGGGCGGCATCGTGATGGCCATGCGGCACCGCGAGCTGCCGGTCGAGGGCGTGCAGTTCCACCCCGAGTCGGTACTCACCGACGGCGGCCACCGGATGCTGGCCAACTGGCTGGCCGGCTGCGGCCACCGGGTACCGGAAGCCACCGTTGCCGAACTGGAGCAGGACATGCGCAGGCTCGCCTCGGCCGCCCACGCCGGCGCCTGAGAAGGCCCGCTCAACTTCCGCTCGAACAGACTGATGGCCCCCGCACCGCGGGGGCCATCAGTCTTGGGTCCGGAGACAGTCGCTCAGGACAACTTGCCGTCGGTTGTCGTCGGGACATTGCCGCCCGGACCGAAGTGGTACGTCGGCGGCGCGCCGGAGTTGCCTGAGGTTGGTGGGGTGCCGGTGCCGGTCAGCGAGTAGACCGTGATGCCGATGGTGGCGCCCTTCTGCACCTGGGTGCCCTGTCCCTGCTCCTGGTCGGCGATCGTGCCGACCTGGTCGCCGATGCTGGTCGGCGGCGTGGCGACCTGGTTGAACGAGCCCGTCCAGCCGAGCCCCTGCAACTGCGAGGTCGCCTGGGACACCGTTTCACCGGACAGGTCGGGCATGGTGAAGGTGGCCAGGGAGCCGTCGGACACGGTCAGCGTGATGACGGTGCCCTTGGGCTGGACCGAGCCGCCGGGGGGGTCCTCCGACTCCACCGTGTTGGCCGGGTCGGCGTTGGCCTCCATCACCTTCTTCACCTTGAAGCCCTGGCCCTGCAGGTTCTGCGCCGCCTGGTCGTACATCTGGCCGGTGACGTCGTTGACCTGGATCTGCTGCGGTGCCGCGTAGAGGGTGACCGTCACGGTGCTGTTGGCCGACACGGTGGATCCGGCGGCCGGGGTCTGGCTGTTGGGCACCACGGTATTGACCTTGCTGGAGTCCAGGGTCGTATCGGTGTTCGGGCTCTCCGCGAGCTGAAGGCCGAGGCTCTGCAGCTTCTGGGTGGCCTGCTGCACGGTGAGGCCGCTGAGGTCGGGCAGGTTGTTGATCGTCGTGGGCGCCGTCCCGATGTTCAACGTGACCTGGCTGTTGACCGGGACCGGCGTGCCACTGTTCGGTGTGCTGGAGATGACCTTGTTCACCTGGTCGGGCTGACAGGGCGCAGGCTGGCCGTTGGGGCCGGGCACGCAGCTGATCGAGTGGATGGTCCAGGTCAGGTGAACCTGGCTGAGCGCCTGCTCGGCCTGGGTCTGCGTCTGGCCCTGCAGGCCCGGCACGGTGACCTGGGTCGCGGTGTTGTTGCCGCTGCCGAGCTTCGGGATCAGCCATATCGCGAGCGCGATCAGGATCACGATGGCCGCCACGATCGAGCCGATGATCCAGGCCCGCTTGCGGCGGGCCCTGCGGTCCTCCTCATCGGGGTCGTAGTCGTCGTAGTCGGGATCCAACACGTCGGGACGGTGTCGGCCGCCCATCACCTCGGTGCGGCCGGCACCCATGATCGAGGTGCGGTCCTCGTCGGTCATCACCTGCGGCGCGGACGGCCGCTGGCCGGAGAGCACCCGGACCAGGTCGCCGCGCATCTCGGCGGCCGACTGGTAGCGGTTGGCCGGGCCCTTGGCCATCGCCTTGAGCACGATCGCGTCCAGCGCCGGGTTGACCCTCGGGTTCAGCGAGGACGGCGGCTTCGGGTCCTCCCGCACGTGCTGGTAGGCCACCGCGACCGGGGAGTCACCGGTGAACGGCGGCTCGCCGGTGAGCAGCTCGAACAGCACGCAGCCTGCCGCGTACACGTCACTGCGCGCGTCGACCGACTCACCTCGGGCCTGTTCCGGCGAGAGGTACTGCGCGGTGCCGATCACGGCCGCGGTCTGGGTCATCTGCGCCTGGCCGTCGGCGACCGCGCGGGCGATGCCGAAGTCCATCACCTTGACCGCACCGGTCCTGGTGATCATCACGTTGGCCGGTTTGACATCCCGGTGCACGATGCCGTGCCGGTGGCTGAAGTCCAGCGCCGCGCAGACGTCCGCCATGACCTCCATCGCGCGCTTGCTCGGCAGCGGCCCCTCGGTCTTGACGATGTCGCGCAGGGTCCTGCCGTCGACGAACTCCATCACGATGTAGGGCAGCGGCCCGAACTCGGTGGTGGTCTCGCCGGTGTCGTAGACCGCGACGATCGCCGGATGGTTCAGCGCCGCCGCGTTCTGGGCCTCGCGCCGAAACCGCTCCTGGAACTGGGGATCACGGGCGAGATCGGCACGCAACACCTTGATCGCGACGTCCCTGGACAGGCGCACATCGCGGCCCTTGTGGACCTCGGACATGCCGCCATAGCCGATTGTGTCGCCCAGCTCATATCGGTTGGACAGCAGTCGCGGAGTGCTCATGAGTGCTTGGTCCCGCTCCTCGTCAACGGTCTTCCCATCATGCCTTGTCGTCTCCGCAGTATTCCCGTTCTCGGCCTCATCCGGTGGCCTCTTCGGGACTGCAGGTGATCGTGACAACGGTGCCGATCGACACAGTGCCGGTCGGCGTGACCGACTGGACGACGCAGCGGGCCGGATTCGTCGGCGCCGCACCGCCTCCGGTGGTCAGCTTCGTACGTAGCTCAAGTTGGTTCAGTTCGGAAACCACCAGGTCAGCCGGTCTACCGAGGTAGTCCTGCGCGCTGATGGCCACCGTGGTCGACCCCTCGTCGCCGAGCAGGCCCTGCGGACGGCCGGGCCGCGTGCCACCGCTCGGCAGCGCGGCGGTCTGCCCGGTGGTCGTGCCGACGGTCGGGGTTCCGGTCGGCGTGTTGGAGCTGTTGTGGTGCACCGCCTCGGCGATCGCCCACACCCCCAGCCCGACAAGGGCGAGCAGCAGCAGGCCGACCAGTACCCACAACGCATTGTGTCGCGGCGGTGGCCCCTGCTGCACGACCGGGTGATAACCGATCCCGGACGGCGGCCCCGAGGACATGCCCGTCGACATGCCGGACGGCATTCCCGATGGCATTCCCGATGGCATTCCCGATGGCATGCCGACGCTCATCGGCTGCGGTACCGGTGCCGATGGCGGCATCGTCTGCCCTCCCGGCGCGCCGACCGGCATCGGCGGCAGCATCATCTGCTGCTGTTGCTGGGCGAGTAACCCCGACGGCGTCGGCAACGGCGCGCCGGCCCGCACCGCGGCCACCGCCGAGGCGAACTCGCCACCGTTGCGGTAGCGCTGCCGGGGGTCCTTCACCAGGGTCGCCTCGATCAGCGCGCGCACCGAGGGCGGCACGTCCGGCGGCAGTGGCGGGGCGATGTCCCTGATGTGCATCATCGCCACGGTCACCGCGTTCTCGGACAGGAAAGGGCGGTGCCCCATCAGGCACTCGTAGCCGACCACCGCGAGCGAGTACACGTCGCTGGCCGGTGCGGCCTCCTCGCCGAGAGCCTGCTCAGGGGCGATGTAGTGCGCGGTGCCCATCACCATGCCCGACCGGGTGACCGGCGCGGCGTCCGCGGCCTTGGCGATGCCGAAGTCGGTGAGCTTCACGACGCCGTTCGGGGCGATCATGATGTTGCCGGGTTTCACGTCCCGGTGCACGTACCCGCGTTCGTGCGCGGCCTGTAGCGCGAGCCCGGCCTGTTCCAGGATGTCCAGGGCCCGCTCGGCGGACAGGCGGTGGTGTTTGGCCAGGATCGCGGCCAGCGGCTCGCCCTCGACCAGTTCCATCACCAGGTACGCGGTGTCGTGCGGCCCGTCGGGCAGCGCGGCGGTCTCACCGTAGTCGTGCACCGCGGCGATACCCGGATGGTTGAGCGAGGCGGTGGTACGCGCCTCGGTGCGGAAGCGGTGCAGGAACTCCGCGTCCCCGCACAGTTCCGGCTTGAGCACCTTCACCGCCACCCGCCGGTCCAACCGGGTGTCCGCGGCGTCCCACACCTCGCCCATACCGCCGACGGCGATCCGGCGATCCAGCCGGTAGCGGTCGGCGAGCAGTTGCCCAGAGGTCAACACGCTCAGCTCCCCCCGACCGCTGCGTTGATCATCAGGCGGGCGATCGGCGCGGCCACCTTGGCGCCGATGGTGGCCAGGTCCAGCGAGCCACCGGAGGTCACCACGACCGAGACCGCGATGTCCTTGCCCGGTACGAAGGCGTCGTACCAGCCGTAGGGCTGGGTGTTCTTCGGGTTGTCGCCGTGCTCGGCGGTACCGGTCTTGGACGCGATGGTGATGTTCGGGTCCTTGTTGACCGTGCCGGAGTTGCCCTCGGAGGCCTCCATCATGTCGGTGATGGTCGAGGCCACCTGCGAGGACATCACGCTGTTGTTCATCACCTGCGGGGTGAACCCCTGGATGGTGGACAGGTCCGGCGCGAGGATCGCCTTGACCAGCTGCGGCTGCATCTCGACACCGCCGTTGGCGATGGTCGCGGCGACCATCGCGTTCTGCAGCGGCGTCTCCTGCACGTTCAGCTGGCCGATGCCGCTCTGGTAGAGGCCGGCCTGGCCGTTGAGGATGTTCAGGCAGTTGCCGTTGGTGGACGGGCCGAGGCAGGAGGCCACCGTCGAGAGCGGCACCGAGAGGCTCTGCCCGAAACCGAACTTCTGCGCCTGCGCCACCAGTGCCTGCGTGCCGACCCGACCGGCCAGGGTGGCGAAGGCGGTGTTGCAGGAGGAGGCCAGCGCCTGCTTCATCGTCACCATGCCACCTGAGCCGCCTGGGCAGGTCTCGCCGTCGAAGTTGTGCAGCTGGGTCGAGGTGCCGGGCAGGGTGATCGCCGGCGCGCTCGGCAGGTCGGCGTTGTTCTCGGAGTCGACGTTGTTGTTCAGCGCCGCCGCCGCCACGATCAGCTTGAACGTCGAACCCGGCTGGTAGGCGGCCTGTACCGGCTGGTTGATCAGCGGCGAGGACAGCGAGGACGGGTTGGTGGCCGCCCAGGCGTTGCTCTCGGTCGTCGAGGAGTGCGAGGCCAGTCCGTTGGGGTCGTAGGAGGGCGTGGACACCATCGCCAGGATCTGGCCGGTCGAGGGCTGAATGGCCACCGCGGCACCGCTGTAGCCCGCCGCGATCATGGCGTTGTACGCGGCTTCCTGGACCTTCGGGTCGATGGTCAGCTGCACGTCACCGCCGCTGGGATTGCGGCCAGTGATCAGGTCCGACAGCCGCCGCACGAACAACCGGTCGTCGCTGCCGTTGAGGATCGAGTTCTCGATCCGCTCCATCCCGCTCGCGCCGTAGATCAGCGAGAAGTACCCGGTGACCGGTGCGTACATCGGTCCGTTCGGATACTGCCGCAGGTACTTGTAGGTGTCGGTGGTGGCCACCGAGGTGGCCAGCGGTATGCCGTTGCTCGCGGTGATCAGCCCACGTGGCTCGCTGTACTCCGACAGCACGGTCCTGGTGTTGAGCGGGTTGTTGCTGTAGCTGTCGGACTTGATCACCTGGACGTACATGTCGTTGACCATCAGCAGTACGACCAGCACCATCATGGCCAGGCTGACCCTGCGCAGCGGTGTGTTCACTGGGGCCGCTCCACCATGATCGTGCTCGCCTCGGCCAACGGCGCCTGCGGCAGCTTCGGTCGGCTACTGGTGCCCGGCCGGGGTCGGCGAGCCGAATCGGAGATCCGCAACAGCAACGCCACCAGGATGTAGTTGGCCAACAGCGAGGAACCGCCGGCGGACAGGAACGGTGAGGTGAGACCGGTTTCCGGGATCAGCCTCGTGACCCCGCCGATCACCACGAAGATCTGCCACACCAGCGAGAACGCCAGTCCGCCGCCGAGCAGTTTGCCGAACGAGTCGCGCACCGCGATCGCACCGCGCAGGCCGCGAAGAGCCAGCACGAGATAGATCATCATGACCGCGAAGAGGCCGAGCAGGCCGAGTTCCTCACCGATCGAAGCGGTGATGAAGTCCGAGCTGGCCTCCGGGACGATGTTCGGGTGACCCGCACCGAGCCCGGTGCCGAAGATGCCGCCGGTGCCGAGACCGAAAAGGGCCTGCGCCAACTGCTCGCCGCCGCCGACCTGGCTGTAGGTGGCGAAGGGGTCCAGCCAGTTCGCCACCCGCTGCTGCACGTGCGTGAACAGGTGGAACGACAGCAGGCAGGCGCCAATGAACGGGATGAGGCCGATGATCACCCAGGCAGCGCGCTCGGTGGCGATGTAGATCATCACCAGCACGACGCCGAAGATCAGCAGCGAGTTGCCGAGGTCCTTCTCCAGCGCGAGCACGCCGACCGAGGCGAACAGCGCCGCCACCAACGGGCCGAGGTCACGCGGACGCGGCAGCTCGAGACCGAGGACCTTGCGCCCGGCCGCCATGAACAGGTCGCGTTTGGCCACCAGGAAGGCCGCGAAGAAGATGATCAGCAGGATCTTGGCGAACTCACCGGGCTGGATCGAGGCGAAGGGCAGGATGATCCACACCTTCGCGCCGTTCTGCGCGGACAGGCTCGACGGCAGGACGCCCGGCAGCACCAACAGAAAAAGGCCGACGAGGCCGAAGGTGTAGCCGTAGCGCGACAGCGTCCGGTGATCCTTGACGACCGCCAGGATGACCACGAACAGCACGAGCCCGATCGCGGTCCACAGCACCTGCTTGGGCGCCTGCTCGGAGAAGTGCTTGTTCTTCGCAGCGGCCGTGGCTATCCCGGCGAGGTCCAGCCGGTGGATCATGACGAGCCCGATGCCGTTGAGCAGCGCGACGCACGGCAGGATCAGCGGATCGGCATACGGCGCCCAGCGACGCACCGCGAAGTGCGCCGCCGCGAACAGGCCGAGGTAGGCCAACCCGTAGTAGACGATCTGCATCGTCAGTTCCTGCTCCTGGTTGGCCTCAACCAGGACCAGGGCGATGGTGACCATGCCGGCCACGAACGCCAGCAGGGCCAGTTCGGTGCCGCGCCTCGTCGGCGGCCCGGCAGGACCGGCGGCACTACCGCCGGTGCCGGCCGCACCCGTCCCGGCAGGGACCGGCGCCGACATCAGGACCCCGGCTTCCGACAGTCGCTACCGGGCTGCTGCTGATGCGTTGGCACGACCGGTGAGGTCACCCCGGTCGTCGGCCCGGCGGCCGAACTGCCGATCGCCGAACCGATCCCGGAGGACGCGCCGCCGCTGGTCGAGGTCGGCGGTGTGGTGCGGGTCGAGGTCGTCGGTGCACCGCTGGTCGGGCTGCCGCTGGACGGCGGCGGGCTGGTCGGCGTCGTGCTCGGCTTCGGGCACTCCGGCAGCACCTGCTGGGTACGCAGCCGCTGCAGGGTCGCCTGCGCGTCGGCGAGGCTGGTCGCCGGAATACCCGCCTGCACGTTGAGCCGGGCACTCTGGTTGAGATCGTCGAGCTTGATCTCGTCGCAGGGCGCCCCCGGCGTACAGGACCCCTGCACCTGCCGGTTGAGCGAGATGCCCAGCACACTGCCGCGAACGCCCTGGAAGATGGCGATCTCGGTGTTGCTGGCCTCACCGACGTAGTACTGGCTCAGCACCCAGTAGCGCGTCGCGAATGCGCCACCGCCGAGCACGATCAGCACGATCAGCGTGATGATCAGGCCACGCAGCAGCCTGCGCTTCTTGGGCTTGGCCTCCTGGTGCTCGCCGGGCAGGATGCGGGCCGGCGGCGGCGTGACCGGATGCAGGGCCCGTGCCCGTGACGCGGGAGAGTCCGGCGGCGGCGCGTCGTCGCTGCCGTCCCCCGCGGCGCCACCGACGATCGGATCGTCCTCACCGAAGTCGATGTCCACCACGTCGGCGACGATCACCGTCACGTTGTCCGGGCCGCCGGCCTTCAACGCCAGCTCGATCATCCGGTCCGCGCTCTCCTGCGGGTCGGAGATGCGCACGGCCTCGGTCAGCGTCTCGTGGCTGATGTAGGAGGACAGCCCGTCCGAACACAGCATGTACCGGTCGCCGGCGCGCGCCTCGCGAACGGTCAGGCTCGGCTCGATCTCGTGACCGGTCAGCGCACGCAGCAACAGGGACCGCTGCGGATGGCTGTTGGCCTCCTCCGGCGTGATCCGGCCCTCGTCGATCAGCGACTGCACGAAACTGTCGTCGTGGGTGATCTGGGACACCGCGCCACCACGCATCAGATAGGTGCGGGAGTCGCCGATGTTCACCACGCCCAGCCGGCTGCCGGCGAACAGGATGGCGGTCAGGGTGGTGCCCATCCCGTCCAGCTCCGGATCGTTGGCCACCAGCTCGGAGATGGCCGCGTTGCCGGCCAGCACCGCCTCGCGCAGCGGGTGGAGCAGGTCCTCGCCGGGCTCGTCGTCATCCAGCGGCGCCAGCGCCGCGATCACGATCTTGCTGGCGACCTCGCCACCCGCGTAGCCGCCCATGCCGTCGGCGACGGCGAGCAGCCGAGGACCCGCGTACACCGAGTCCTGGTTGTTGGACCGAACAAGGCCCCGGTCGCTTCGAGCGACGTATTTGAGTACAAGGGTCATGAGCGCAGCTCGATCACCGTCTTGCCGATGCGGATCGGGACACCGAGCGGGACCCGGAGGGGTGCCGTGACCTTCGCTCGGTCGAGGTAAGTGCCGTTGGTGGAGCCTAGATCCTCCACGTACCAGTCCATTCCCCGGAGGGACACTCTGGCATGTCTGGTCGAGGCGTAGTCATCGTCCAGCACCAACGTGGAGTCGTCGGCGCGACCAATCATGATCGGCCGGCCGTCCAGCGCGATCCGGGTCCCGGCGAGCGCGCCGTGCGTGACCACCAACTGCCTGGCCGCCTTCCCTCGGTTCTTTTTTGCCGCGCTCCGTCGCAGGCCGGGCATTGCGACCCGTATCCCCGACGCCGCGTAGAGGTCCGAGCGGACCACCCGCAACGCGGCGTACACGAACAACCAGAGCAGGGCGAGAAACCCTGCTCTGGTCAGCTGTATCACCAGCTCTGGCACCGGTTGTGACTGCTCCCGACTCAAGACGAACGCGGTTTTACTGCACTCCTGTCGCGCCCCGGTCCGTCCTACCGATCAGCCCTGGCTGCGGAACACCAGTGAAGAGTGGCCGATGCGGATGACGTCGCCGTCCGCGAGCTGCCAAGTCTGCACCGGTTGACCGTTCACCGTCGTGCCGTTGGTCGAACCGAGGTCAGCAAGCATGGCACTCTGACCATCCCAGGTGATCTCCAGGTGCCGTCGGGACACGCCGGTGTCCGGCAACCGGAAGTCGGCGTCCTGTCCGCGACCGACAACATTGCCGCCCTGCTTGAGCGGATAGTTGCGGTTGGAGCCGTCGTCCAGCTGCAGACTGGCCTGCATCTGTCGGGGCCCAGTCTGCACGGCCGGTGGCGCGTAGCCCTGGCCGGCCTCCGGGTAGCCGCCACCCTGCGGGGGGTAACCACCCTGCTGCTGGGGCGGGTAACCGCCCTGCTGCGGTGCGCCGTAGCCCTGGTCGTAACCGCCCGGCTGCTGGGCGTAGCCCTGGTCGTAACCGCCTTGTTGGGGCTGGGCGTAGCCCTGGTCGTACCCACCCGGCTGCTGGCCGTAGCCCTGGTCGTAACCGCCCTGCTGGGGCTGGCCGTAACCCTGGTCGTATCCGCCCGGCGCGCCGTAACCCTGGTCCTGGCCCTGTTGGCCATAACCTTGGTCGTAGCCGCCTTGCTGGCCGTAACCGTAGTTGGGGTCTGCGCCGTACTGACCCTGTCCATAACCTTGCTGGGCGTACGGGTCATTGTCGGGGTGTTGGCCGTAGCCGGGGGGCTGGCTCATTGATCCGTCTCCTGCGTTACGAGGTGGTGCCGACCGTCGGTGTGCGTCGGGGTCGACGGACGAACGGGTTCGAAACTGTCCGGTGTGCAGCGCGTCGGAACGCTCCACGGAGACTACGACGTCACCGTATGTCTCCCAGCCGTGCTCGGCGAGATGTTCTTCGACGCAATCGGCGAGCAGCAGGCTTATCCGCTGTTCGTCCTGCTCAGCGCCGGCAAGACGATCGTGGTCCGCCGGTCCCAGCAACACCGTGTAGTGATTTGGTGCCAGTAAGCGACCGCCCGCGAGTTCACGGACATTCAGCTCACCTTCACGTTGTAGGGCCTGAGCCACCTCCTGCGGCACGACGCTGCCACCGAACACACGTGCGAAACTGTTGCCGACGATGCCTTCGAGTCGGCGCTCGAAGCGCTGCACGAGGCCCACAGGTTCATCCTTTCGCACGACTATCCTGCACTCGATCGTATCCGTGCTAGTCCAACCGGACACGGGTCAGTTGAAACCGGCCCCAAATGCCGTGCTAATCTTCCTCCCGTCACGCAAGCGCGAGTGGCGGAATGGCAGACGCGCACGGTTCAGGTCCGTGTGTCCGAAAGGACGTGGGGGTTCAACTCCCCCCTCGCGCACCTCAGATTAAGGGATCCCTGTCCGCGGAGAGCGCGGACGGGGATCTTTCGTCATTTCATTGGGGGGCCGAGCCCCCCATACCCCCACGTCGGGGCTGCCGCCCCGAACCCCGCCTGGTTTTCGGGTGGGTGGGGGCTCGCTGCGCTCGCGGTGTGGGTGACCCGCAGGTTTGTGGCTGCCGGGCTGCCCCACCACACAATCCCCGGTGACAACCCCAACGGCGATACGCAGTGAGCCACCCGCCACACGAACCCGACGAAAATGCTGGCCACGATGCGAAGCGAGCTGCGCGTCGCGGTTGGGATCCGTTCGGTAGTGCGGATTTGTTGGCCCTTGTGATCTGGATTACTTCTAGTGATGTGGATAACTTATGGGTTCGCTGCGCGCGAACGCCGCCGGACCAATCTCCCAAAAGTGGTCCGACGGCGTTCGGCTTGTCGGGGCTCGCTCAGGCGGGGCGGCCGGGGACGGGCGGGGCGCCTGGGGTGCCGGCCACGAAGCTGAACTGGATGTTGGCCAGCTGCCAGTCCTCTCCCTGGGCTACCAGGACGAACGAGGCGCGCAGCGTGCTCGGGATCGGTTGGCCGTTGAAGGTGGCCTGCTGCTCCTGTCGGCCGATGACGATCGCGACGTCGCCGTAGGTGCGGGTGCTGAGTTCGCTCAGCTCCAGTGCGGTGTACTTCAGTTTGCTGTCGGCCGAATGGCGTTTCATCCAGTCCTCTTTGGACAAGCTGAAGCCGAGCGGGCCGATGCAGGTGAAGTCGTCGGTGAGGGCCTTGGTGACGGCTGCTTCGTCGCCGTTGACCTCGGCGTTGGTCCAGTCGGTGAGGAACTCGGTCGGGGTACTCATGACATCTCCATGGCGTTGGCGGGTTGTGGGGTCGGGTTGCGATGGCGGTTGAGGGGTAGCAGGACGCTGGCGGCGATCAGCCAGAGCAGGCCGCCGAACCGGCCGACGGGGATCAGGAAGTCCAGGGCCGGGAGCAGTAGCGCGAAGGTCGCGAGGGCGCTGAGGGCGGCGATCACCAGGCCGGTCAAGGCAAGGGCGCGCGGCAGCAGCCGCAGGATCAGGCTGGGGACCGACACGCCGGCGATCAGCATGGCCAGTGGGACCACGAAGCCGGGGCCGCCGGTGGCGAAGGCGAAGGCGGTCAGGGCGCGCGCGAGGCCGGGTGAGCTGGGGTCCGGGTTCTGCGCGGTCGTCCAGGTGAGCAGGCCGCTGACCGCGAGGGAGGCCGCGGCGAGCAGGCCGCCGCCGAAGGCGATGGCGGAGCCGGGCGCGGTCACGCCCAGCCGGTGCAGCCTGCGGTAGACGGTGGCCGACCAGATCAGCAGCGGGATCGAGGTGCCGAACACGACGGTGCCCAGCACCAGGATGGTCGTGTGGTGGGCCAGGTCGTAGGCCAGCAGGTCGGGTGCGTCGAAGCGGGCCGCGGTGGCGCCGAGTGCGGCCGATGTCAGGGTGAGCGCGGCCATGATCAGTGCCGGGATCAGCAGTGGTGGGCCGTTCTGGCGGGTTGTCTGGGTTGCCATGATGTCTCCAGCCGAATGGTTCCGTCAGCTAGATGATTTACCTCCTGTAATGATTCGTCAAGTGTTATGATTTGAGGGTGGCAGCAACTTCGATGGGACACAGTTCGATGGGACAGGGAGCAGGCGTGACCGCGTTCCTGTTGGCCCAGGTGGGCGCGTACGCGGCGAAGCGTTTTGACGAGCGGGTGGCGGAGTTGGACCTCACGCCGCCGCAGGCCGGGCTGTTGCGCGCGATCGCGGCCGAGCCGGGGCGCAGCCAGCAGGCCTTGGCCGAACAGCTGGGTACCCCGGCCACTCGCCTTGTCGCGCTGTTGGACGGGCTGGAACGGCGGGGGGTGATCGAGCGGCGGCGCAATCCGGACGACCGCCGGCTGCACGCGGTGTTCCTGACCGACGAGGGGCAGGAGCTGATGGGGCGGCTCGGCAAGCTGGCGATGGTGCACGGCCGGGAGATCACCGAGGCGCTCGACGAGGCGCAGCGGCTACAGCTGCACGAGCTGCTGCGCAGCATCGCCGAACGGCAGGGGCTTGCCGTCGGGGTGCATCCCGGCTTCCGGTCGATCTAGCGCTTCTGCTCCACGAGCACCCCGCAGGCCGCGACGACGCCGAGGCTCACCGCGACGATCGCCTCCGCCCACAGGAACGACGCGTAGTCGAACAGCGAACCGATCGGCGGTAGGCCGGGAACGGCATTGCGTACGGCCACCAAGGCGAACAGGGTTGCCGCCATCCAGCCCATCGCCGGCCAGATCAAACCGCGGCGCTGCCGCACAATGATCCACGCGGCGCCGAGTACCGACAAAGCCAATATCCACATCGCCGCCATGAGAAACCAGGCGAAGATGAAGGTGCCTCTCGATCGTTCGATTCGCAGGTCCATCGCGGCGGTTCCACTATCCACATTGGCCCCGATCGCTCTGGTGAGGAAGAACGCGTCCGCATTGCGGAAGGTGAGCGAAATCGGCACCGGTTCGTTGTTGATCGTCGCGTAGAAACCGACAGTGGTGGTGTATCGGTCGAACGGATAGTCGGACACGATTCCGGTGTCGAGACCGACCGAGATGTTCTGTGCGGAGATCCGCTGGCGGGCCGGAAATCGCAGGGTGGTGTTCGTCAGCGAGGACGTCTCGATCACGATGTCGGCCGAGGGGCTCGTGTCGTCGCCGTCGTCCGCGAACGTGCCGTACGGGGTGAGGAGCACGATGAGCGAGAGCTGGCGGCCGGTGGCGTCCATCCGTTGCAGGGTCACGTCGACGGCAAGGCGGTTGGGCGTGCTGTCCGCGACGCCGGTCCGGTACTCGGTCGAGTGCACGTCGCGCTCGCTGAAGTAGCCGAATATGCCCAGTGCGCAGAGCGCGGCGATAACTGTGATCACCACCAATGGAGCAATCACCGCGCGCAGCACGATCTTTGTCCGGCTTCGCGCCGGAGTTTCTTGATCAGGTGCGTCGTCTTCGGCCATTGCGGGTCATTTGAGCATGTTTCCGAACATCGCGCCGGACGAAGATCGGTATCGCGGAAAGTGACGATTGTGCAACGGCGACTCATGGCCACCCAGCGCCCGCTCACCCGAATGGCCGCACCGCTGGGCTGATACCGAATAACCGGTCGCCGACCGGTTACCGACCGCCCGCCACCGCCGATCGCAGGGAGCACATCGACCCCACGGCGCGACCTTTACTTCCTGGTACTCAATTCACAGCACATCTTCTCGTGGCGGTCGAGTCCCCGGCCGAACCGAAGGGCGTGTACCGGCTAAGCGGTAACCAGGGAGGCGACCTCAGTGAGCGGCACACCAGGGCGTACCACGATCCCCAGCGACGCCCAGGCGCGCCAGCGGCTGTTCCCCGCCATCGAGCTTCCCGCCCCGATCGAGCAGTTGGCGGCGGGCGCCGCCGAGCGGCTCGGCTGGCACGGCACCGTGCTCCCGCCCATGACGCTGCTGGGTCGCCGGGTCATCGTCGTCGCCGAGGTGCTGCCGGACGTGCACGCCGAGCGGATCTGCCAGGGCTGCGCCCCGGTCCCGGACCGCGCGACGGTGTCCACCTGGGTATGGCCGGAGATGATCGGCCAGGTGCCCGCGCCCGCGGTGCGCATCCACGGGGTGCTGGCCGTCGCCCGGCACTGGCGCACCGGCCTCGCCTCCACCGTGCCCTTCGCCCGCTACGCCGAGGCCGCGATCGTGCTGCCCTGGTGGGCCGCGACCACGCACGACTACCTGGTCAACTGCCTGCCGAGGGCGCGCCAGTACGGGGTCAGCGTGCTGACCGCCGACCCGGAGGGTGTCACCGAACTGGACGTGCCCGGCCCGCAGGACTACGCCGCCGCCGAGCAGGACGCCACCGGCCGTTGGTTGAACGAGGCCATCTACGAGCGCCTGCTGGACACCGCCGCCTGAGCGGGCCGCGGGCCACGGGACTAGCGTCGGGCCGGTGCGAGTAGTCATAGCTGGTGGTCATGGTCAGATCGCGCTGCGGCTGGAGCGGTTGCTCGCCGCGTGCGGTGACAATCCCGTCGGGCTGATCCGCAATCCCGAGCACGCCACGGATCTGACGGCGGCCGGTGCGCAGCCGGTGGTCGCCGATCTGGAGCGGGTGTCCGTGGCCTCGCTCGCGGCCCAACTGGAAGGCGCCGACGCGGTGGTCTTCGCGGCGGGCGCCGGTCCGGGCAGCGGCGACGACCGCAAGGACACCGTTGATCGCGGCGCTGCCGAGCTGTTGGCCGACGCGGCGATCAAGGCCGGGGTCCGACGCCACGTCCAGGTGAGTTCGATGGGCGCCGACCGGCAGGACATGACCGGCCTCGACCCGACCTTCGCCAGCTACCTGCGGGCCAAGGGCGCGGCCGAGGACGCGCTGCGCGAACGCGAACGCGAGCTGGACTGGACGATCCTGCGGCCGGGTGGCCTGACCAACGAGGCCGGCACCGGCAAGGTACTGCTCGGGCCGCCCTCGATCGGACGCGGGACGATTCCGCGCGATGACGTGGCGGCCGTGCTCCTCGCGCTGCTCGACGCACCGGCGACCGCTGGGCGCACGCTGGAGCTGATCAGCGGTACCTCCTCGATCGCCGACGCGGTCGCCGGGCTCTGACCAGAGCAGCCGGGACCGACTAACGGGGGCCGAGGACCTTGCGCACGTAGGCGTTGTCGAACCGGCCTGCCGGGTCGACCTCGGCGCGGACCCGGCGGAAGTCGTCGAAGTGCGGGTAGCGGAGGCGCAGCCGTTCGGCGTCGAGGCTGTGCATCTTGCCCCAGTGCGGCCGGCCGCCCACCGCGCCCACGACCGACTCGAAAAGGTCGAAATATTCCTGATAGGGCATGCCGAGGTACTGGTGGATGGCCAGGTAGGCCGAGTCCCGACCGTTCGCCGTGGACAGCCAGATGTCGTCGGCGGCGGCCACCCGCACCTCGACCGGGAACATCACCGGATCGGCCAGCTTCGGCACCGTGCGGCGCAGTTCGCCGAGCACCTCGCCGAGTGCCGCGCGGGGGATCGCGTACTCGGACTCGACGAACCGGACCGTGCGACTGGTGACGAACACCCGGTGCGAGTGGTCGGAGTAGGACCGGGCCGACAGCGCCGCCGAGGACAGCTGGTTGAGTCTCCTGGCCAGCGGCGGAACCGTTCGGCCCAGCCAGCAGACCAGCCCGAACAGCTGGTTCTCCATGATCTCGTACTCGAAGTACCGGCGCAGCGGCGAAAGCGGCTCCGCTCGCGTGCCGGGCGGCTGTCGGTTGTTCCGCTTGACCAGCGCGTTGCGGCCGTAGGGGAACCAGTAGAACTCGAAGTGGTCGTTGGCCTCGGCCTGCTCGTCGAAGCCCTCCAACACCTGTTCGAGCGGTTCCGGTCCCTCCTGGGCAGTCAGCACGAAGGCGGGCACGCAACGCAGTGTCACCGTGCTGATCACCCCGAGCGCGCCAAGGCCCACCCGTGCCGCGGCGAACAGCTCCGGTCGCTCGCTCGCCGAGCAGCTGACCAGGGTGCCGTCGGCGAGCACCAGTTCGAGGGCCTCGACCTGGGTGGCCAGCCCGCCGAGCCGGGCGCCGGTGCCGTGCGTGCCGGTCGAGATCGCGCCGGCAATCGTTTGCGCGTCGATGTCGCCCAGGTTCTCCATGGCAAGACCGACGGTGTCCAGCCCGGCGTTCAACGCCCCCAGCGTGGTACCGGCGCGTGCGGTGACCAGGCCGGTCCGCGCATCGGCCGCGATGATCCCGGACCACTCGGAGAGGTCGATGGCGAGCTGTTCGGCGACCGCGACCGGGGTGAAGGAGTGTCCGCTGCCCACCACCCGCACGGTGTGTCCGTCCCGCTCGGCGGTCTTGAGCACCTCGGCGATCTGGCTCGGGTCGTTGGGCCGATACCAGCGCAGCGGGTTCGCGGTCGCGGTGCCCGCCCAGTTGCGCCACTGGTCAGCAGCCATGCCTACCCTCCCGGTTTCCGTGACCCGTAACACGGCGTGTTCGAAACGTAAGTGAAAAGTCTTCGCATTTCAAGGGCAAACGGCCTAGTCTGCAGGGTGTGCCGGACACTTCCCCGCAGGTCAGCTATGACGAGGCGACCAAGCAGCTCGACCCGCCACTGGCCATCATCGATCTCGCCGCCTTCGATGACAACGCGGCGGACCTGGTGCGCAGGGCGCAGGGCAGGCCGATCCGGGTCGCCAGCAAGTCGGTGCGCTGTCGTTATCTGCTCGACCGGGTGCTCGCCATGCCCGGCTACGCGGGCCTGCTGTGCTACTCGCTGCGCGAGGCGATGTGGTTGTGCGCCAAGGGAACCAGCGACGACCTCGTCGTCGCCTACCCGACCGTCGACCGCGCCGCGTTGCGCGATCTCGCCGCCGATCCGGTGGCCCGGCGCACTATCACGATCATGGTCGACTCGATCGAACACCTCGACTTCGTGGACGCCACCCTCGGCGCGGGTCATCCGGACCTCCGGATCGCGCTGGAACTCGACGCGTCCTGGCGGCCGCTGGCGCATCTGTCCACGGTGCACATCGGCAGCCGCCGCTCCCCGGTGCACACCGTTGCCCAGGCACAGGCCTTCACCAAGGCCGCGCTGCGCAGGCCCGGTTTCAACCTGGTCGGGATCATGTCCTACGAGGGTCAGATCGCCGGTCTCGGTGACCTGCCACCCGGCCGGCCGGTGCGCGGTGCGCTGGTGCGCTTCATCCAGCGGCATTCCGGCAGCGAACTCGTCGGCAGGCGAGCCGCCGCGGTCGCCGCGGTGCGGGCGCTGACCCCACTGGAGTTCGTCAACGGCGGGGGCACCGGCAGCATCGAGGTCACCAGGGGGGATTCCTCGGTGACCGAGATCGCCGCGGGCTCCGGGCTGATCGGTCCGACCCTTTTCGATGCCTATTCCCGGTTCCGGCCGCGTCCGGCCGCGCTTTTCGCACTGTCGGTGGTGCGCAGGCCGAGCCCGAACACGGCCACGCTGTTCGCCGGCGGCTATGTGGCCTCCGGACCCGGCACGCCGGACCGGTTGCCGTCCCCCTACCTGCCGGCCGGGCTGAGTCTGTTGGGGACCGAGGGCGCTGGCGAGGTGCAGACCCCGGTGACCGGCAAGGCAGCGCGGACCCTGCGCCTCGGCGACCGGGTCTGGTTGCGGCATGCCAAGGCGGGCGAGCTGGCCGAGCGGTTCGTCGAGTATCACGTCATCGAGGGGGACCGGGTGAGCGCCACGGTGCCGACCTTTCGCGGCGAGGGCGTCAACTTCGGGTAGTTCGGAACTTCGGTCGGTCCGGTTCGCCGAGCGCCGCTTCAATCAAGATGGCCGGACAGGTAGGCCCGCACCACCCGCCGCGACTCGGCGATCACCACGTCCTCGCTGAACAGCTTGCGCCGGAAGGCGAGGTTGAGGATGCCGTCGGCGATCTCCACCGCGACCGAGATCGGCAACCGCAGCTCGGCGAGGTCGAGATCGAACCGGTTGGTCAGCAGGGCGGCGAGCCGGTCGGCGATCACCGTGTTGTTGTCCCGCTGGTCGTCCATCAGCCGCAGGTCGACGACGTCGCCGAAGCGGATCTGGGTGAACCCCGGAACTTCCCGGTACATCGTCACGTAGGCGTCGAACACCGTGTCGACCGCGTCCCACCAGTGATCGAGCTGGGCTGAACCGATTCGGTTGGCGATCATCTCCATGAACTGGTCGAGGTTGCGCATGGTCAGCGCCTGCACGACCGCCCGTTTGTCGGGGAAGAACTGATACAGCGAGCCAACCGCGACACCAGCCCGCTCGGCGATCAGAGTGGTGGTGACGCCGTCGTAGCCGACCTCTTCGATCAGGTTGGCGCAAGCTTCAAGCATCCGCTCGACTCGTGCAGCGCTGCGCTGCTGAACTGGCCTGCGGCGAAGGGGGGTGCTGTTGACGGACAACGTGTCTCCTCTAGGGCGCGCTCTCCCATTAGTTTGCCTTGGTTAAGGACCGACGACTTCCCTGCTGGTCGAAAAATCCGTAAGATCTGAATTAATTTCATATTGTTGGTTGTTTCATTAGGCGGACACATGACTGATCTTCGTACGTCAACCTTCCCGGACAACTTTCTGTGGGGCGTGTCGACCTCCGCATACCAGATCGAGGGAGCCACCGAGGCCGACGGGCGAGGTCAGTCCGTATGGGACACCTTCTGCGCGACCGAGGGCAAAATAGCGGACGGATCATCAGGGGCGCTCGCCTGTGATCATTACCGTCGCTATCCCGAGGACGTCGCGCTGATGCGCGAACTCGGTGTCCGGGCCTACCGGTTCTCAATCGCCTGGCCACGTATTCAGCCGCAGGGCAGCGGCCCCGCCAATCGACACGGTCTCGACTTCTACGACCGCCTGCTCGACGAGCTCTGCGCGGCCGGCATCGACCCGGTCTGCACCCTGTATCACTGGGACACTCCGCAGCCGATCGAGGACGAGGGCGGCTGGTTGGCCCGCGACACCGCGGCTCGCTTCGCCGACTACGCCGCGATCGTCGGGGAGGCCTTCGCCGACCGGGTGGCGATGTGGATCCCGCTCAACGAGCCGATGGTGGAAACCCTCTACGGCTACGCGATCGGCGAGTACGCCCCCGGCAGGACCCTGCTGTTCGACGCGCTGCCCGCCGCCCACCACCAGAACCTCGCGCACGGCCTCGCCGTCCGCGCCCTGCGCGCGGCCGGCGCCACCCGGATCGGCACCGCGAACAACCACTCGCCGATCTGGCCGCGCTCCTCCTCCGCCGAGGACCGGAAGGCCGCCGTCGTGCTGGACGGGTTGATCAACGGCCTGTACGCCGATCCGGTGCTGCTCGGCAGCTATCCGGAGTCGATGCGCCCCTACCTGCCGGCCGGTCATGACGAGGATCTGCGCACCATCGCCGCGAAGCTCGACTTCTACGGCGTCAACTACTACGAACCGCAGGGTGTCGCCGCCCCGTCGCCGGGCAACCCGCTGCCGTTCGACCTCGCGCCGATCGAGGGTTATCCGATCACCACCAACGGCTCACCGATCGTCCCGGCCGGACTGTCGGAGTTCCTGCTCGGCCTCCGCGCGAGGTATGGCGCCACCCTGCCGCCGATCTACATCACCGAGAACGGCTGTAGCGGCGAGGACGGGCTCGACGCGGCAGGCGGCGTACCCGACGCTCACCGCATCGAGTTCCTCGCCGCCCACCTCGACGCGCTGAGCAGCGCGATCTCGGCCGGCGTCGACGTCCGCGGCTACTTCGTGTGGTCCTTGTTGGACAACTTCGAGTGGTCGAAAGGGTACGTGCCACGGTTTGGGCTGGTACATGTCGACTATTCGAGCCAGGTCCGCACACCGAAGGATTCCTACCGCTGGTATCAGAGCATGATCCGTAACGGCAGGTGATGTATGAATCACTTTCCGTCGAAATAACCGCTTATCGCCGCGCGTATTCGGCAGGTTTGATCGTCATCCGTTTGGGCACACCTACCCCGGTGACATCCACGCGAACTCCTCCGACGCGCGACAAGGCGCCTGGCTCGCCAGGCGCCTCGGGACAGTTTGGAAACCGCGGACCGGTGCCGGTCGGGGGGATGGGGAGGCAGCAGCACCGGCCCGCAGGGGATCTGGGGACGTCGTCTTCTTTGCCGACGGTTAGGGCCGACGACCCGATTCGCGCAGGTCGGGGGACGGGCGAATCGGGCCGCCGGTTAATGGCGTTGCCTGCTGAGCACACCGAATCGGGGGCCGGTGCGAACGAGCAGGTCGCCAGCTCTTCTAGTGCACTCCGGCGATGGCCCTGCGGCCAGCGGCACCACGCAGGTGCCGAGCGGGCCGCGGTGCCAAACCGCCGGCGACCAGGTGTTCGTAGGCAGCGCGCCACACCGCGCACGGGGACTTCTGCTGCCGCCACCTGCTGGAGCACTCGGGGCAGTTGCCCCGCTCGTCGGGCTCGTGCGCGGCCAACAGGGCCCGCCAGCCCTCGGTCAGTTTGGGCAGTTCGGATCGCGCCACGGACAGCAGGGAGGGCGCGTCAGCGCGGTTGGCCAACTCGGACAGCATGTCGAGTCGTTCCCACACGGCGTTGCGCAGAACCTGCCCGAGGATCTCGTCCACGGAGGAGTCACCGTTACCTTTCCGCCTCTTCGGCGGCTTCGTGCAGGACGGCTCTGAGCTGGCCGAGTTGACCCGAGGTCAACGTGGCCGTTTCGCCGGGGGGACCGACGAGCACCACCCTGCCGTGTTCGACGAGTACGGTGAGGAACCGTTCCCGGTTCGCTACGTCCTGGCAGCGGATTCGCCACTGGCGACCCCTGGCTGCTTGCTCGCCGACACCCATTGTGACACCGATGCCCGGTTCGGAGCGCCGCATTGGACCCTGTTGACCGATAGCTGACCCATCGACGAGCGTGGCTATCGGTTCGAGCAGATCCACTGGCTTGTTTCCCTCCGTGCTCGGATGCTTACGAAAAACTAGAATCCAACCTGGAGGGCCGCAGTGGGGAGTCGCAGCGCCGATCGGTGTGACTCCGACGCTAAGCGGTCAACCGAGTTCAGCCGCACCGATCAGCAACACTGAACAGCACTTCTCGGACCGCACGCAGTGCCCTTACTCTGCGGTTGACGCCCAACGGACTGTGAGGGGGCGCGAATTGTGAACACCATCGGTTCGCAAGTATCGCTTGTAACGCCGGATCGGTGGGACGAGCCCGACATGCGTGACGCGTTGTCGACCAGGGACATCTCCTCGGTGTACCGGTTGCTTCGCAAACAGGGCATCTCCCAGCGACAGATAGCAGCTTCAACTGGCCAATCACAGTCCGAAGTCTCGGAGATCCTCAAGGGCCGTCAGGTGATGGCCTACGACGTTCTGGCTCGCATCGCTGACGGCTTGTCGATCCCGAGGGGCTACATGGGCCTCGCGTACGACGAGGCCACCGAAGTGAGGGTCTCCGCGACAGTGGACGACCCAGGCCAGGAGGAGGACGAGCAGGTGAAGCGTCGGAGGTTCCTCGCGCACGCCGCGGCCGTCACCGTTGGTGCGGCCGTGATGGGCAAGGACTCCGGTTCGTGGATCGCGCACCCTGCCCAGGCGCCGGCACCGGGACGGATCGGGATGACCGACGTCCGTCAGGTCGAGGCGGCGACCAGGGCACTGCGCGCGTTGGACCATCAGTACGGCGGTGGTTTTTGCCGGGACGCGGTAGTCGCGCAGTTGTCGTGGGGCCAGCAGATGCTGACCGCCTCGGCAACCGACCAGGTTCGGGACAAGCTCTATGTCGCTCTTGCCGACCTGCACAACCTGGCAGGCTGGACCTCGTTCGACAGCGGGTTGGTCGATGCGGCCCGCAATCACTTCGCCCGCGGCCTCGAACTGGCCAAACAGGGCAAGAACGACCCGCTGGTGGCCAACATCCTCTACCGGATGGGCCGGGTCTATCTGCACCAGGGCGCGAACAACGATGCCCTGAAACTCTTCCAGCTCGGGCAGATCGCCGCCCAGGAATCCGGTTCCGAACTCACCGTCGCGGTGCTGTGCGCGAACCAGGCCTGGGCCTATGCCGCGCTCGGCGACGAGCGGCAGGCCATCAAACTGGTCGGCCGGACCAAGGACGAGTTCTCCCGCGCCGACAAGGACAACATCGACTCCTGGGTCAGCTTCTTCAACGAGGCCGACCTCTACGGCATGATCGGTACCGTGCACTCGGTGCTCGCGCTGGAGGTCGACCGCAAGCACACCCGGTACGCGATTCCCGCGTTGATGCGAGCAGGCGCCGGCTACGGCGAGGAAAGCTCCCGAAGCAAGTCGTTCAACCAGGCCGCGCTGGCCACCAACCACCTGCTGGAGGGCGATATCGACCACGGCACCAAGGTGGGACGCTACGCGCTCGACATCGCCGAGAGCCTGAAGTCGGCCCGTGTCAAGGACCGGATGGTGCCGCTACGGGACGAGGCCGAGAAGCGCCGCAACAACAGCGACGCCCGCGATCTCGCCGAGCGGTTGAACAAGTTCATGGTCGCCTGACCGCGGTGGCCTGACCTTGCTTCAGGCCACCGCTGTTGCACCGGCAGCCCTGCCGGTCGTGGCGGCCGCCACCGGGGAGGGTGGGGAGTAGCCAGGATGAACGCGGTGACGCCGCTGGCCCGGTCGACGGATCCGGACAGCCCGGACCTTGGCGGGTCGGACCTGGGCGGCGGCCGGTTCACCCCGGACAAGCTGGCTGGAGTGTTGGCCGGCGTGTGCGCCGTGGCCGACCTCGATCCGACCGGCGCGACGCTGCTGCGGTTCGCCACCAACGCGGTGTTCCGGCTGGCCGCGCAGCCGGTGGTGGTCCGGATCTGCGGCTCGTGGGCGTTACGGCACCGGGTCGACAAGATCGTCAAGGTGGCGAACTGGCTGGCCGACCACGACTTCCCCGCCGTGCGCCTGCTACCCGGCCTACCGCAACCTGTGCGGATCGGCGACTATCTCGCGACCGTCTGGGAGGAAGTCCCCACCGCCTCCTACCAGCCGACCAGCCGCGATCTGGCCGGTCTGCTGCGCCGCCTGCACGAACTCCCGCCGCCCGCGTTCGCGCTGCCCGCCTGGTCCCCGTTGGACGATGCGGCCCGCCGGATCGCCGACGCCGAGCGGTTGGCCGCCGACGACCGGGAGTTCCTCGAAGCGCGCTGTGCCGAGGTGGGCGCGCGCCTCGCGGACCTGGAGTTCCCGCTGCCGTCGGCCGTCGTGCACGGCGACGCGCACCTCGGCAACCTGATCCCCGGCCTCGACGGCCCCGTGTTGTGCGATTTCGACTCGACCTGCTTCGGCCCGCCGGAATGGGACCTGACGCCGATCCCGGTCGCGCTGCGCCGCTTCGGCGGTTCACCCGGCGAGGCCCGGCTACTGCTGCGTACCTACGGCTTCGACGTGACGAAGTGGGTCGGGTTCGAGGTGCTGCGCGAGGTGCGTGAGCTGAACATGGTGACCAGTGTGCTGCCGATCCTGCGCAGCAATCCCGGCCTCGCCCCTGAGCTGCACCGCAGGCTGGCCAGCGTCCGATCGGGCGATTCATCGGCCCGCTGGGCGCGCTACCGGTAGGGTGTCCGCCGCGCTGCATGTAGCGTCTTGCCCCTGATGGAACTGCGTCGTCTCGGCCGATCCGGTCTCGCGGTGAGTGCGATCGGTCTTGGCTGCAACAACCTCGGCCGGCCCGGCACCGCGACCGAGTCCTTGGCCGGTGCCCGCGCGGTCGTCGAGGCCGCGCTCGATGCCGGCATCAACTTCTTCGACCTCGCCGACGTCTACGGTGCCCCGCGCGGACGTAGCGAGGAGCTGCTCGGCAAGGCACTGGCCAGTAGGCGGGACCAGGCGGTGGTGGCCACCAAGTTCGGCATGGACATGCAGGGCGCCAACGGCCCCGACTTCGGCGCGCGGGCGGCGCGCGGCTATGTGCGGCGCGCGGTCGAGTCCTCTCTGCGCCGCCTCGGTACCGACTGGATCGACCTCTACCAACTGCACCGCCCGGACTCGGCAACCCCCGTCGAGGAAACCCTCGCCGCGCTGGACGCGCTCATCACCGAGGGCAAGATCCGCTACGTCGGCCACTGCAACCTGGCCGCCTGGCAGGTCGCGGACGCGGCCTGGGCCGCCCGGCACTTCGGCCTGGCCGCGCCGATCTCCGCGCAGAACCACTACTCGCTGCTGGAACGGGAGGCCGAACGCGAGATCGTCCCGGCCTGCGCCCGCTTCGAGATCGGCCTGCTGCCCTACTTCCCGCTGGCCAACGGCCTGCTCACCGGGAAGTACCAGGCCGGTGCCACCCCACCGCCCGGCGCCCGCCTCGCCGGCCGCGACCAACTGCTCGCCGCGGCACCCTGGGACCGGATCGACCGGCTGCGCGCCTTCGCCGAGCAGCGCAAGCTCAGCATGGTCACCCTTGCGCTCGGTTGGCTGGCCGCGCAGCCCGTCGTCGGTTCGGTGATCGCCGGTGCCACCAGCCCGGAACAGGTCATGGTCAACGCCGCCGCGACCCAGTGGCGCCCGGCCCCGTGGGAACGCGCCGCCATCGACGAGATCTGCGCCCCCGGCCGGCGCTGACCTCAGGCGTTGACGCGGCCGCCGATGGCTGTGGACTCAGCCACCCGGACGAGCGACCGGGGAAACCCGTACGGGTGATACCCAGGGGCGGGTCCATCTGCAGCATGAGCTGTCGGTGACCGAGTCATCCTGCGGGGCCATCGGAAGACAAGTCCACCGGCCGACGCGCCGAGAGGGCGATTCGGCGCAGCCTGTACCGCATGGAACTGTTGGGGATTGTCGGGATGTTCATCGGGCTCGCCCTGCTGGCCGCCCTGCCGCTGGTCGTCCTGCTCCGCTCCGCCGAGGCCCTGTCCTGGCGCCGCGAACAACGCAACTAACCCCTCGCCGAACCGCCTGCCCACCCGCTGGCAACCCGCGCGACCTTGGTAAGGACCCGGCTCGTCCCGACTCGATCGTGACTCCGGGCACTTCCGATAGTCAGCACACACTGCCATCCGGATAGCCTCACTGCCGACATCGTGGTCATTCGGCAGGAGGAGAAGACATGCGGATCGCGGACGTCTCGGCACTGGTCGCGGGTGCCGCGTCGGGTCTCGGCGGGGCGAGCGCGCGGGCCCTGGCAGCGCAGGGTGCCACGGTCTTCGGACTCGACCTGCCCGCCGCGATCGAGCGGGCCGACGCCGTCGACGGCGTCCAGTACGTCGCGGCCGACGTCACCGATCCCACGCAGGTGGGCGCCGCGGTCAGCACGGCGAGTGCCGCGGACAAGCCACTGCGGATCGCGGTGAACTGCGCCGGTATCGGCACCGCGGGCCGGGTGCTGTCCAGGAAGGGGCCGCATGATCTCGACCTCTATCGCAAAATCATCGAGGTCAACCTGATCGGCACGTTCAACGTGCTGCGCCTGGCCGCCGAGGCGATCGCCGCCACCGAACCGATCACCGATGACGCGCGCGGCCTGATCGTCAACACCGCATCGATCGCCGCCTTCGACGGCCAGATCGGCCAGGCCGCCTACTCATCGTCCAAGGGCGGTGTCGTCGGCCTCACCCTGCCGGCCGCTCGCGACCTCGCGCAGTTCGGCATCCGCGTGATGACCATCGCCCCCGGCATCGTGGACACCCCGATGCTGGCCGGCGTCACCGAGGAGTTCCGCGCCACCCTCGCCGACGGCGTCCCGTTCCCCAAGCGCCTGGCATCCCCGGCCGAGTACGCCCAACTGGTCGTCGCCATCGCCGAGCACGACTACCTCAACGGCGAGGTCATCCGCATGGACGGCGCCCTCCGCATGGCCCCCCGCTGAACCCGGACCCAACACGGGAAAGCGACACTACGCCTGTAAGTACGCAAACCCCCACCCATCCACGGGGGCACTGCCCTTGGCCAGTCTAGTCGAAGATGATCAGCGGGGCGCGCAAATTCGCGCTGCTGTGGACAGCCGCCGGGATTGTGGATGGGCGGTTGACGGAGCCGCTGCGGTGTGCGGCCCGTCCAGCGGGGTGCAGTTGGTTGACCGCGCGGCCTACCCGACGGGCGCGGGACTTCGACGACCGCGGGACTCCGACTACCGGGACCGCGGGCACTCCGACCGCCGGGACGGCCCGGGCGCCCCGACCGCCGGCCGCAGATCACCGGCTGCGGATCGCTGACTAGAGATCACCGATGTACGGCACGTCGGTGATCGCCGGCGAGGACATCCAGTCGCGCAGCGTCCGGGTGGCGCGCACGTCGTCCTCGTTGTAGACCAGCAGCCGCCGCCGCTG
The DNA here is from genome assembly GCA_036268955.1 of Pseudonocardiaceae bacterium. Taxonomy (GTDB): domain Bacteria; phylum Actinomycetota; class Actinomycetes; order Mycobacteriales; family Pseudonocardiaceae; genus CAJCJE01. The sequence goes on along the minus strand of DATATE010000247.1, from coordinate 43,237 downwards.
GTCCACCTGGACCGGATCGCCGTCCAACCCGACCGCGTCCCGGTACCAGCGCATCGAGTTCTCCCCGCTGGCTTCCGGGTCACGCCAATGGAAACCGGCAACCGGCGCGATCGTCTTCAGGCCCTTTCCCTTGGCGCACAGGAAAGTATCCGAAACAATCCGGAACATGTCGACCCAGGCGGCGGAGTCGATGAATTCCTGAACCTGTTTTCTGGTAGGAATTCCCGGCTCGCCGACGAAGCGGTCCGCCGAGCCGAGCAGCCAGCGGTTCTCGGCGAGTTCGTTGTAGCAGTAGGCGCGGAAGGTCCGCCCCGCCAGCCGGGCCCGAGCCTCCATATTGGACAGCCAACGCCAGAATTCCGCGAACGACCGCGCCTCGTCCTTGGTGGGCAACGGATCCCAGGTCACGAACGCCCGATAACCGGCAGGTTCGTCGATACCGGGGCCGGACAGCAGCGCGCCCCACAGATACGCGCCGGATTCGCCGAAACTCTCCATATCGACGTCGACCTCGACATCGGCCCTCGGCACCTCCGGCGCGAGAACTCTGCGCACCACCGGCAGATTCGCCAGCCAGGCCTTGGCGAGCACCACAGCGTCGGCGAGCAGCAGGCCGGCGGGGATACCGGTCGGCGGCGCCGCCGGGTCGAGGTCGGCCAGCTCGTCGACGGTGTAGATACCCAGTGCCCGCAACGCGGTCGCGTCCTCACCGCGCACCACGAGGCTGACATCCCGCGTCTCGGTCAGCGCGCGCTCGCAGACCGGCCACCACGGGCAGCTGCGACAGTCCATGATGCGCGAGGGCTGCGCCAGCGGGTCGGCCTGTGACACGGCCGCGTCGGCGATGGCCAGCCGGTCGCTGAACCGGCTCTCGTACTCGGCGATCGCCGTCCGGCCGCCCGGCCAGGTCGGCGCCTCGAGGTCGTGCCAGAGGACCACGTCGGCGTCCATGCCGATGGCGCCGCCGGTGGCCCGACCGATCGCGGCCTGTCCACAGGCCTGCAACAGTGCCCGCGCGTGCACCAGCCGCAGCTGGTCGCGGGGCTGCGCCCGGGCCTTGCGCAGCGGATCGGAACGGCTGCCGGTCGGGTGCGGGTCGTTCAGCGGCGAGGTCCGCGCCCCGGTACCGGGGTCGGTCACCTTGTGCCGCACCACCAACACCGGCAGGTAGCCCTCGGTCGCCCGCACCAGCAGATCGATCCGCCCACGTCGGCCACCGGCCGGATCGCGCGGCAGTGCCGCGTTCCAGATGAACCGGGCGCCGGCGCGCATCGCGCCGAGGGTGGCGCGTTCCCGGTCGGCGTTGGACACTCCCGGCCCCGTCGGGATCTCCATCCAGTCCGAGCCGAACAGTCTGGCCAGCTGCGCGCCGATCCGCCTGCGGTGCTCGGCGGCGTCGGCGGCCCGCTGCTGACCGGCGGGGTCGGCGGGCGCGCGCGGTGCGTCGACCATGGTCGGATCGTGTTCGAGGTGTACCCGGCGCCGGCAGCGGGTTACAACTCCTGCGTCCAGTAGCACCGAGGTTGTCACAGTCCGCCACCTTATTCGCCCACCTACTCGGCAGTGGGTACCCCGGTGGTTGTTGGTCGGGTCGATGTGCCTGCCGACCCGCGCACCAGTAGGTTCGCTGCAACAGATCACCAGGAGGCGAGGAAGCATGGCACGCGCCAAGAAGGGTGCTGACGGGCGTAAGCCCCGCCTGACCCCGAGCAGCGCCCGCAACATGGTCGGCGTCGTCAAAATCCTGGTGCCCGCCGTGTTGCCGGTCCTCAGCCCGTACCTGCTCAAGGCGGCCGGCACCGCGCGCGACCAACTCGATCGCCTGAAGGCCCGCCGAATGGGTGTCGACGTCACCGACCTGGCCAAGTTCAGCGGTCGCGGTGGCACGCTGCACGCCAGGATCGCCGGTGCCGCCGACGGGCTCACCGAGCTGGCCGACAAGCACGACGATGCCGCGACCCGAGAGTTCACCACCCGCGCTCGGGACACGCTGGCCAGCCTCGCGGCCGTGGTCCGCGCCGCCGAGCGGATGCCGACCTCCCGGCGCAAGGCCGCCCATCAGGCCGTCAGCACCGAACTCGATCGGGTGGAGAGCGAGCTGCTGCGCCGTTTCGGCGTCTGAGACCGGGGGCTCAGGGCGCTCGCGTCGCCCTGATGCCGGCCAGGATCAGCGTAAGTCCGCGTTCGAACCGGTCGTTCTCGTCCTCCTCCGCCCGGACGGTTACGTCGCGTGGTCCACCGACGCCGCCGACCTTCGAGTCGTCGGCCACCACACCGGGGAAAGCCGGTCAATTGCCTGGTCGAGCGGCCGGTCGAGCGCTGCGCGACTGGTTCGGTGCCACGGTCGACGAACCAAGAGGCGAGAAACTCATGGTCACCCACTTGGATGAACCTGTCACCCGGACCGGGGGGTAGTAGGCCTATCTTGGTCCCCGTGGCCGGTCCGTTGGCCCCGTCGCGGGGCGTGCTCCGCGTGGTGCGGGGCAGTGTGCTGGCCGTCACCTCGGCGACGCTCGCCGTCATCGCGCATGTCATCGGCGGCGGGATGGCACCCGACACCGGGCTGACCCTGCTGCTGACCGTCGGTGTCGCCGCCGGTGGCGTGGCACTGGCCGACCGGCAGCGCGGCGGCTGGGCCATCCTGGCCGCGCTGGGCACCTCGCACCTCGCCATCCACCTCCTGCTGACGCTGTCCGCCCCGGCCATGTCGATGAGCCCGTCCGGGATGGCGGGCACCGCCGTCGACGGACAGGTGATGCTCGCCGCGCACTGTGTGGCGATCCTGCTGGCGACGGTGCTGCTGACCAGGGCCGAGGTCGCGATCTACGCGCTGGCCGAACTGCTCGCCCTACTGCTGCCCCGGTGGATCGCCGTGCAGCCCGTGCGGCTGGTGCCGCCCACCGCGCCACGCCCCTCAGAGCATGCCGACCAGGTCATGCGCGTCCTGCTGCGGCGCGCGTGCTCCCGGCGCGGTCCTCCGGTGACCTGCTGATCCACAGCTCATCCACCCAGGTCCCCTGACCAGCGCCACCGATCGAGGGGTCGGGTACCGACCTGCCCTGATCGGCCATGACACCGTTCGGAGAAACACCAAGACATGTCGACAAATCACCCACGAAACCGACTTCTCGCCCGGACCGGCGTGACCCTCGCCGCGATCGGCGTGTTCGTACTCGCCGGTGCGGGAATCGCGTCCGCGCACGTCACCGCGCACAGCCCGGATCAACTGGTCCAGGGTGGTGACGCGGAGATCGTCTTCCGCTCACCTAACGAGGAACCCACCGCCGCCATGGTGAAGTTGCAGGTCAACTTCTCCCTGACCAGCCCGATCGGCGACGCCGACATCAAGCCGATGCCGGGCTGGAACTACCAGGTCACCATGACCACGCTGCCGACTCCGGTCCGGATGTCTGACGACTCCATCAGCTCGGCCGTGCAGTCGATCACCTGGACGGCTCAGCCGGGCTTCGGCATCAAACCGGGAGAGTTCCAGGAGTTCGACATCTCGATCGAAGGCCTGCCCACCAACACCACCACCATGGACATGCCGGCCGTGCAGACCTACGACGACGGCGACGTCGTCAACTGGAACCAGCCGACCCCGGCCTCCGGGGTCGAGCCGGACCACCCGCTGCCGCACCTGACCCTCGCCGCGGCCAACGCCACCGATGACGCGGCCGCCGACAGTGGTTCTCCCGCCGTGGTGGACGGTATGGCCGGGATGACCGCGACCGGCACGACCAGCGCCTCGGCCGGCACCGACAACACCGCCCGCTGGCTGGCCGGCATCGGACTGCTGTTGGCCGCGCTCGCTCTCGGCTTCGGCATCGGCACGTTCGCCAGGTCGAGGTCGGCGGGTTCCGGCTCGGCAGGACCGGACGACGGCGGCGGTGACGACGACGATGATGATGACGACCTCGACGACGAAGCGCCGCCGAAGGACGAGCGGAGCAAACAAGGGGCGTCGACATGAGGCGGTTACTGCTGCCCGTCGTACTGGCCGGCCTCGCCGTGTTCGGACTGGCAACGCCTGCTCTCGCGCACAATGTGCTGGTCGGCAGCGATCCGGCCAACGGTGCCTCGGTGTCGGTCGGCCCCAGCCAGGTCCGGCTGAACTTCAACGCACCCGTGCAGTTCGGCGCCAACTACCTGACCGTGATCGGCCCGGACGGCGCGCACTGGGAGAAGACCGACAACGCGACGGTGTCCGGCAACTCGGTGTCCACCTCGGTAGCGCCGCTCGGCCCGGCCGGGGAGTACAAGGTCGGCTACCGGATCATCTCCGCCGACGGGCATCCGGTGTCCGGTGAGGTGACCTTCAACCTCACCAAGGCCGGCACCGGCACTCCGCCGCCCCAACAGGCCGCCTCAGGCACCGGCGGGGGAAGCGGTACGGCCGCCGCGGGCTCGGCCGGCGGCACCGGCAGCGGGTCCACCGGCGGAGTACCGATCTGGGTGTGGGTACTCGGCGCGGCCATCCTGCTGGTGGCCGGCTTGTTCTTCGGTCTCCGGACCAGTACCGGCCAGGGGGCGCGACGGTCATGACAACAGCCCGCACCACGACCGCGGCCCGTGTTCGGCCGCGTTATCGGCTCCTCGCCGGCATCGCGGCAGGCGCGCTGATCGGTGTGCTGATCGGTCTCGTGCTCACGATGACCATCGCCCCACCCGGCGTCATCGAACCCGGTGCCGTGGTCGTGGTCGGGTTACCGGTGGCACGCGCCCTGCTCGACCTGGCCGCCGTGGTCACCGTCGGCGTGAGCTTCCTACCCAAGCTGCTCGGCGACGATCGGCCGAAACGCAGCGCGCCGGTACTCGCGCTCGGCAGGCGGATCGCAGTCGCCAGTTCGGCGGTGTGGCTGGTCGCGGCGATCGCCTCGCTGATGTTCGAAACCGCCGACCTCAACGTCGGCCTGCCGCTGACCTTTGCCGAGATCACCAGCTACGTGCGGCAGATCGCCTCGGGGCAGGCACTGGTGATCGTGGCCTGCTCCGCGCTGATCTATCTGGTCATCGGGTTGGTCTCGCTGCGCAGAGGCGAGGCCGTCCCGGCCGAGCTGCGGATCACCGTCGCGCTGTTCACCCTGCTCCCACTGCCGGTCACCGGGCACGCCGATTCCGGTACCAGCTGGCAGGACATCAACATGATCTCGATGGAACTGCACGTGGTCGGCGCGGTCGCCTGGACCGGTGGGCTGCTCGCGGTGATCCTGCTGGTGGCGGCCAACCGGTCGCTGCTGGCCTTCGCGCTGCCGCGCTATTCCAAGATCGCCACGGTGTGCGTCTTCCTGGTCATGGTCACCGGGGTGTTCAACGGCTGGCTGGAGCTGTACCAGACGCCCGGCGTGCACTGGTACCTCGCGCTGTTCACCAGTGGGTACGGCCAGATCCTGCTGCTCAAGGGCGGTTGTCTCACGGCTGCCGCGCTGCTCGGCGCGCACACCAGGTTCAAGCTGCTGCCCAAGATCGCCGAACGCAGGACCACCGCCGTCGCCACCTGGGCACTGCTGGAGCTGACCGTGATGGGCCTTGCCTTCGGCCTGGCCGCCGTGCTGGTCCGCGCCCCGGTGATCAACGGCAGCTGAAGGCTCGTTGACCAACGGCAGCTGAAGGCTCGGTGATCAACGGCAGCCGGGGCTCGGTCGTCGGGTCCGCGCCGTGCTCAGTTCCCGCTGCCGCGCAACAACACCTCGGCGACCCGGCGCGGGTCGTCGGACATCGGGACGTGGCCGCAGCCGACAAGGGTGACATGGCTGGCATGCGGCAAGGCCGTCCTGGCCACCTTCGCCTGATACGGCGGCAGCACCAGATCCCGGCTGCCCCAGGCCACCGTCACCGGAACACCGGTCTTGACCTGACCGGTGAACGGACTGGCCGCACGCAGCACGGTGTCCAGCGCGGGCAATGCCCGGTTGAAGCCGAGGAAGTCGCCCAGGGCTCGCTCCTCGGACAGGTTGCCCGGCCGGGAGGTGATCCAGCCGAACATCATCGCCCGGCCGGACCTGGATCTGGCCAGCCGAGGGGCGTAGGGCGCGAGCCGGTGACCGAGCGCCTCGACGGTCCGGAACAGACTCCGGGTGTAGGTGAACGCCGCCGCCGAGCGCCAGAACCCGGCCGGCGAGAGCGCGGTCACCGAACGGGCAAGGCCGAGCGAACCGGCCTCCAACGCTATCCGGCCGCCGAGCGAGTTCCCGGCCATGTGCGGCCGGTCGAGGCGCTGTTGGTCGAGGAAGGCGGTCAGCTCGTCGCGCAGTGCGTCGACGACCGGTCGCCCGGCCGGCACGAACGGATCGGACTCGCCATGGCCCGGCAGATCGACCAGGACGAGTTCCCGCTGGTCGGCGAGCAGATCGATGATCGGGTACCAGGCCTGTCGACGGTGCCCGACACCGTGTAGCAACACCAGCGGTGGACCCGAACCGATGCGTTCGTAGGCCAACATCGACTCCTCGCCTCCCTCACCCCGGTTACCTACCAGTAGTAAGTTAGCGAAGCACGAGCCGTCGCCGATGGCAAGTCGGTTGGCCGCAGACATGGCGACAACATCCGGAACAGCGACGATGTCGGCGAAGGGGCCGGAGGAGGGCGGCAAGCAAGGACGGTCGGTCGCGCATATCGGGGACGTCCGGAAGGCGGCTCGTCCGCGCTCGGAGGGCCCCTCGCGTGGTCAGTCCTGTTCGGTGAACTGCGCCGTCGACGGATGCGGATGGCGGAAGTTGTTCAGCTTGCGCATGGTCAGCTGGCTGCGGCGGTCGAGTTCCCTGCGGTCCAGCCAACCAGCCGCGTAGTGCCGATAGGTCTGGGCCAGCATGACCAGCTCGGCAAGATAGTTCGCCGAGCGCCGACGGCTGCGTTCGGGCAGCCCGGCAAGCAGAGCGAGTTGGCTGTCCACCACCTCGTCCAACATGTTCGCGGCAGCAAGAGCCCGCCGTGCCCGCCAGCCCCCAGGCCGGCTCCGCATGCCGATCACCGCGTCTGACAACCCCTTCACCATTCCGATGCCTCCCCGGCCTCGGCCCCCATCGCCTGCTCCCCGCAGGTATGCCTTGGACCGATGCTGTTGATGCTGCATTCGCGGATTGGAACCCAGACGTTACCTTGCGGAGGTATCCAGTCACCCGGTTACCCGAGAAAACCGACCGACGTGGGTAGCAGAACGCACGCTCAGTGGGGGAGGGTGAATCGGAAGGTCGGAGATGATCACGCCTGAGGTGGTGTTCTTGTTCACAACGCGTCCAGAGCTGGCCGGCACTTTCGGCATGGTGGCCTCCACCCACTGGTTGGCCTCCTCGGCCGGGATGGCCGTCCTCGAACATGGCGGGAACGCCTTCGACGCGGCCGTAGCAGCAGGTTTCGTCCTGCAAGTTGTCGAACCGCATCTGAACGGGCCGGGCGGTGAGGTACCCGCGGTGTTCGCCACCGCCACCGATCCGACGCCACGAGTGCTCTGTGGACAGGGCATCGCCCCGGCAGGCGCCACCATCGAGCACTACGGGTCCGAGGGGCTGGATCTGGTTCCTGGCACGGGATTGCTCGCCGCGACCGTGCCCGGCGCCTGGGACGGTTGGCTGACTCTGTTGCGCGACTACGGAACCAGGTCGCTGCGCGAGGTGCTCGGCTATGCGATCGGATACGCGCGCAACGGTTATCCGGTCGTCGAGCGGATCACCGCGACCATCGACACCGTCGCCGAGCTGTTCACCGAGCACTGGCCGACCTCGGCGGCGCTGTGGTTGCCGGACGGGCACGCGGTTACCGGCCGCGCGTCGAATCCGGTGCTCGCCGGCACCTGGGAACGGCTGCTCGCCGAAGCCGAGAGCGTCGGCGGAAATCGGGAGGCGCAGCTCGACGCGGCCCGCCGCGCCTGGTCCGAGGGCTTCGTCGCCGAGGCCATCGATGCCTTCTGCCGCAAGGCCTTCCGCGACGACTCCGGCGCCGACCATGCCGGTGTGCTGACCGGTGCCGACCTGGCGGGCTGGCAGGCGAGCGTCGAGGACGCGACCACCGTCGACCTCGGCGAGTGGACGATCGCCAAATGCGGACCGTGGAGCCAGGGGCCGGTACTGGGCCAGCAGCTGTTGCTGCTCAACGGTTTCGCCGACGAACTGGACTATGTGGACGGAAAGCCCACCGCGGCCACCGTGCACCTTGCCACCGAATGCGCCAAGCTCGCGTTCGCCGACCGCGAGGCGTACTACGGCGACGATCCCGGGGTTCCGCTGCGGCAACTGCTCTCGGCCGACTACGCGGCCGCTCGGCGGGTACTCGTCGGCCGGTCCGCCAGCCTCGAACTGCGCCCCGGTGCCCCGGCCGGCCTGTCTCCTGTCCTACCGGCGTTCGTCGCACAGGGGCACGGAATCGGTGGGGCGGAAGGCGCGGCGCTCGGCGCCCTCGGCGATCCGACGGTCAACCGCAACGGCAGCACCCGAGGCGACACCGTGCACGTCGACGTCGTCGACGCGCGGGGCAACATCATCTCGGCGACGCCCTCGGGCGGTTGGTTGCAGTCCTCGCCGACCATTCCCGAACTCGGCTTCTGCCTCGGTACCAGGGCGCAGATGTTCTGGCTGGAACCCGGCCTGCCGAACTCGCTGGCCCCCGGCAAACGGCCGAGGACCACCCTCTCGCCGACCCTGGCCCTGCGCGAGGGCGTTCCCACACTGGCCTTCGGTACGCCCGGTGGCGATCAGCAGGACCAGTGGCAGCTGTGTTTCTGGTTGGCGCACACCGTCGGCGGGCTCGACCTGCAGGCCGCGATCGACGCGCCGGCCTGGCACACCGCGGCCTTCCCCAGCTCGTTCTATCCGAGGTCCTGGGAGCCGGGCGCGCTGGTGGTCGAATCGCGGCTGGGTACGGACACGATCGCGGAGCTGCGCGGGCGCGGACACCTGGTGACCGACGGCGGTGCCTGGACACTGGGCCGTATGTCCTGTGTGGCAAGGGATTCTCGCACCGGACTGCTGCACGCTGCCGCCAATGCCCGCGGTATGCAGGGCTACGCCGTCGGCCGGTGACCGGGACTCCTCGGCGCGCGCTCGGCCAGGATGCGTGTCGTGGCCGACCGCTCGCCGGCTCAGGCCGCCCTGTCCGCGCCGCACACCGCCTCGGTGGTCGGCTCATCAACCGCCGCCGAAGTCCCGGACCTCCTGTGCAGGAGCATCTCCACCGCCCAGATCACGCAGGCGACGACCGGGAACGCGGCACCGAGCAGACACACCGCCCCCCAACCGGCGCCGGCATAGACCGCGGCCGACAGCCCGCTGCCGATCGCGCCGAACACGAAGTAACAGGTCATGTATGCGGTGTTCAGCCTGCTGCGGGCGTCCTCGCGCAACCGGTAGATGATGCTCTGGTTGCTGATCTGCGCGCCCTGCACGCCGAGGTCGAGCGCTGCGACGCCGATCGCGAGTGCGATCACCGAGTGGCCGCCGAGCGCGATCAGCGCGTAGGACAGCGCGGCGATCGCGAGGAACCCACCCGTCGCGAGACGGGCGTGGCCTCGGTCGGCCAGCTTGCCACCGAACCGGGCCGCGACCGCACCTGCCGCCCCGACCAGCGCGAACGCGCCGATCGCCGCGTCGTTCCAGTGGTAGGTCCTGGCCAACAGGAACCCGGAGCTGGTCCAGAACACGCTGAACGAGGCGAAGGCCAAGCCACCGAAGATCATCCGCAGGCGCAGCGCGGGTTCCTCCCGAACCAGCCGCAGAACCGAGGCCAACAGCGTCGGATACCGCAACCGGGTGGTCGGCTCCAGGGTCGGCAGTTCGCGCCAGAGCAGCACCGCGACCAGTGCGGTCAACACGGCGCCCAGCCCGAACACCGCCCGCCAGCTCGCGGCCTGGGCGACGAGGCCGGAGACGGTGCGGGAGATCAGGACGCCGATCAGCAACCCGCTCATCACCGTGCCGACCACCCGGCCCTGCTGGCCCTCCTCGGCGATGTGCGCGGCGAAGGGCACCACAACCTGCGCGGCTACCGAGGTGATCCCGACCAGCACGGCCGCCGAACCGAGCACCGCGAGGCCGGGGGCCAGCGCCATCACGATCAGGCCGACCACGGTCACGCTCAACAGGCTGACCAGCAGTTTCCGTCGCTCCAGCAGGTCGCCGAGCGGGACGAGAGTGGCCAGCCCGATGGCGTAGCTGATCTGGATGAGCGTGATGACAAGGCCGACGGCACCGGTCGAGGCATGGAAGGCCGAGGCGAGGGTGTCCTCAAGCGGCTGTGCGTAGTAGAGATTGGCGACCACCGCGCCGGTGGCGAAGGCCATGACCGCGACAACTCGACGAGTCGAACCCATGAATCCATTCTGAGTCCGGCCGATTCTACTGTCCAATGAATGATTCGGCTGACATTTATCGCCCGAACCGATAGGTGATGCCCCGAGTTGCCCACATCACCGGACGTGCCGGGAGTCTTCCGCTGAGAGGTTCTACGTAGGCGGAAGTGGCGCTTTTCGACGTACGCGCCGTGCTCGGCGATGTCGTAGCGTTTTGGGTATGTCGCGATCCACGGCGTTTCGTCGTCTGCTGCCAGCGCCGCTGGACGTGGTTGCCACGATCGTGCTCACCGGCTTCGTGGTCGGTGCCACCTCGGGCCTTGCGCACTGGCACGATTCGGTGGACCCGGCCGCCGGCCCTGGTATCGGCATCGGCGCGATCATCTGGTTGATCGCCGGCGTACTGCCCGTGTTGCAGCGCCGCGCGTTCCCACTGCTGGCCTTCCTGGTCAGCGCGGCGCTGGTGATCAGCTACTACTCCTCCGGCTATCCGGACGGACCGAGCGCGGCCGTGCCGGTGCTGCTGCTGGTCTCCCTCGCCTTCTTCCGGGGACCGGTCGTCGCAGGCGGCGCGGGTACGGCCGCCTGGCTCGCCGTTTTCGTGTTGGCGCTGGTCAACAGCGATCACGGGCTGACCGACCCCAGCATCTTCGGCACCCTCGTCCTGGCGCTCGCCGCGGTGGCGGTCGGCACCGCGGGCCGAACCCAGCGCTCGGCCCGGCTCGCGACAAGGGCCCGCGCCGAGTCCGAGGACCGGCGGCGGATCGAGGAGGAGCGGCTTCGGATCGCCCGCGAGGTGCATGACGTCGTCGCACACAGCCTCGCCATGATCAACGTGCAGGCCGGGGTCGCCGCCCACGTCGCCGACCGGCGTCCTGAACAGGCGAAAGAGGCCCTTCTGGCGATCAAGGAAGCCAGCCGGATCGCACTCACCGACCTGCGCGCCACCCTCAATGTGCTGCGCTCCGGCGAAGGTCGCGCCCCGACCCCCGGCCTGCAGCTGCTGCCCGAACTGGTCGCCACCGCGGCCGCCGCCGGCCTCAGGGTCGTCACCGACGGTGACACCGACGGGTTGCCGGCACCGGTCGATGTCGCCGCGTACCGGATCGTGCAGGAGTCGCTGACCAATGTCGTGCGGCATGCCGACGGTGCCGACACCGTGCACATCGGCTTCACCCGCACCGCCGACGAGCTGCGGATCGAGGTCCGTGACAACGGTCGCGGCCCGGCCAACACCAACCCCACGACCGGCGGGAACGGCCTGCGCGGCATGGCCGAACGCGCTCAGGCGCTCGGCGGCGGGGCCACGGCCGGCCCTGCGGACAACGGCGGGTTCACCGTGTACGCCAGACTTCCGGTGAACCCCATTGGAGGCGCTCACCATGACTGAACCGCAGCAGGAGCAGGAGCAGCCGATCCGGGTCGTGCTCGCCGACGACCAGGCCCTCGTCCGCGCCGGCTTCCGGGTCTTGCTGGACACCGAGGACGGTTTCGAGGTCGTCGGTGAGGCCGCGGACGGCGCCGAGGCCGTCTCGGCGGCCCGGCGAACCCGGCCCGACGTCGTGGTGATGGACATCCGGATGCCCGGTGTCGACGGGCTGGCCGCGACCAAGCAGATCACCGCCGATCCGGACCTGTCCGGGGTGCGAGTGCTGGTGCTGACCACCTTCGACATCGACGAGTACGTGTTCGACGCGCTGCGCTGCGGGGCGAGCGGCTTTCTGCTCAAGGACACCGAACCGGTCGAGCTGCTGCGCGCGCTGCGGGTGGTCGCGGCCGGTGAGGCGCTGCTCGCGCCGACCATCACCCGGCGGCTGATCGCCGAGTTCGTCGCGCGCCCGGAACACCGCCGTCCGGCGCCGGACGTCTTCGGCCAGCTGACCGACCGGGAGCGAGAGGTGCTCGCGCTGGTCGCGGGCGGAATGTCCAACGACGAGATCGCGGCGCACCTGGTGATCAGCCCGGCCACCTCGCGCACCCACGTCAGCCGGATCATGACGAAGCTACAGGCACGGGACCGCGCTCAGCTGGTGGTGCTCGCCTACGAGTCGGGCCTTGTCACCCCCAACCGGCGCTAACGGCCACCGGTCCTGCGGTTGGCGTGCCCGGACAGCGTCCAGGCCAGGCGGGCGACGAACACGACGCCGACCGCGATCAACAACAGCACCTGCACCGACATTGCCGGTCCTTCCGGTGATGGATGGGCTTGCGCCCGCTCCACTCGGCCCGCCTCGTCGCGCCGGAACCTGCGCCGGTCCGCGAAGCGGTTCGGGTACCTACTACGACGCGCGAGCGGTGGCCGAGGTTGGCCGGCGGCGCCGACCGGCGGACCGAAATCGCCCCTCGACCGGACCGAGGACCTCGGTTCGGTGGCCGTCCTGACCCGACCATGGTGCGACCGACAAGCCCACCAGCGGCCAAGCCACGCCGAGGCGGGCAGGATGAACCCGGTGCCGGCGGGTTCGGATGTTGCCGACCTGCCCGCCGAGGTCGTGCCGACTGCGTATCTTGGGCACCGGCCCGCCGCATGCCGGACATCTTCCTCGCATCGTGGCCGTGGCCTCGACCAGCGCGGACCGGGCTGGACCGGCACAGACTGACACGGGAACTGGCAGGGAGTGGACGTGACGCGCGGAGAACCGGGCCGGCGCGGGCCGGCGCCCAAGCGGGTGGATGTGTCGGTGCACGAGTCGTGGCTGCCTCGGGAGCATGCGCTCTACCGCCCTCGGCACAGCGGCCGGCAGCGGGCCGCGCGGATCTGCGCGGTGGTCTTCTTCGTCGCTCCGCTGGCCGGACTCCTGGTCTTCGGGCCGGCGCCGGCACTGGAGAACCATCCGAAGGCGCCGTTCCCGAGTTTGTCCCAGGGCTGGGGCTTCTTCACCGGTCTCGGCCCGTGGGCGGTGGACAACCTGTCCTTCCGGGAGGGCGCGATCAAGCTCGCGGACGGCATCAGCCAGGACGTCTTCGGCGAGCCGGCTCAGTTCGGGCAGGGCAACCAGGACGTCGGCCCGCTGCCCGGCGGCAACGCGCCGGTGAACAGCCAGGCGATCCCACCGCAGCCGCAGCAGGACCAGACCTCCGACGGCTATCCCGAGGTGATTCTCGGCTCCGGCGGCTGGATGTACTTCGGCTACGACATCCAGGGCAAATGTGAGCCCGCGCAGCCGTTGAGCACGATCGTCACCAACCTCAACCGGCTCAAGTCGGCGATCGAGGCATCCGGGCGGACCTTCGTTCTGTACGTTCCGCCGGACAAGTCGAGCGTCGAACCACAGCATCTGCCGCCGAACTATGTCGGCAAGTCCTGCGCGAGTGCCGCTGACAAGCAGTTCTGGCAGGCGATGGACGGGCTCGGCGCGATCGACCCCCGGCAGGCCATCGACAATGCCAGCAAGCAGTCCGGGCAGCCGATCTACTTCCCGCAGGACACCCACTGGGACTACGACGGCGGCCTGATCATGACTCGGGAACTCGCCGAACGGATCCAGCCGGGAGTCTCCGCGACCTGGAAGGTCACCAAGGGACCCGTCCGCACCGCACCGTCGGACCTACCGCCGATGATCGCGGAAAAAGGCACGAACACCAGCAACATCTACCATCTTGCCCCGAACGGTGGGGCCAACCGCGATCAGCAGCGGATCAACACCGACGGCTTCGCGCCGGTCACCATGCACACCGCGAACCCGGTCACCGGAATGATCACCACGAACACCACGATGGTCGGCGACTCGTTCACCCAGTACGGGGCGCCGCTGCTCGCGGCCACGTTCGCGAACCTGACCTTCACCAACATCGAGAACGTGGCCAGCTACACCGACGACGAGGCCAACCGCATCGTCGCCAACAACGTGGTGGTGTTCGAGGTGGTGGAGCGCAACCTGATCAGCGGCGTCAGCCCGATCACCAGCGACGCGTTCGTCGACGCCGTCACCGCGGCGGTCGCCGCCCATCCGCTGCACTGACTCACCCAGCCAGCAGCGGGCCGGCGACCGCGAACGGCGAGAAAGTCGACTACTGGCTCGGCGGGGTCAGCTTGGTCTGCAGGCTGAGCACCTTCAGGAAGTCCGCGCGCGCCTTGGCGCCGTCCGGGCCGAACGCCTCCACCCGGATGACCTGGTTGCCGACCACGTAGTGCAGCCGGTACACGACGTTGGTCGCCCCGGACGCGGCCGGCTGCTGCGAGGTGTAGGCCATGTACTGGCCGTCGCTGGTCTTGATGTTCGTCGGCGTGAAGCTGAACCGCAGCTGGTCGGTGTCGAAGGCCTTGGCGAGGCCCTGCGCGGCGGCCGAGTCCTGCACGGTGAAGGCCCACAGGTCGATCACGGTGCTGCCGTCGGTGGACAGCACCGAGTCGGCCTTGGTCAGCGTCGTGTTGGCCAGGATGTCCAGGTCGGGCTGGGGCAGCTTCTTCTGCTCGACCAGCTGGGCCGGGGTGAAGGACTGCGCGCTGGGGATACCGGGCGCGAAGGCCAACGAGCCGATCTCCGCGCGGGGCGGCGGGGTGGTTGGCGGTGCGGACGTCGTCGCCGTCGGGTTGGTCTGGCCGGCCTGCGACGAGCCGCCCCGGCCGAACAGCAGCCAGCCGCCGACGCCGAGGCCGGCGACGACCACCACGATCAACGCGATCAACGCGATCCGCTTGCCACCACCGCCGCCACCACCCGAACCGGAGGAGGCGAAGACCTCCGGCCCCTGCCTCGGCCAGTCGCCGAAGGCGTCGTTGACCGCCCAGTTCGGCGCGTTGTCCGTGGTGGAGTCGGTGTATCCGCCACCCTGCTGCGGGGTGGAGGTCTGCCAGGGCGGGACCGGCGCGCCCGGTGGCGGGGGGAATCCGCCGGCCGGGGTGTTGCGCACCACCTGGGTGCGCTCGGCGTCCTGCGGCCTGCCGACCCCGGACACGACCTGGGTCGCCTCGCCGGGATTGCCCGACTGGCCCGCCGAGGCCGGCTGCTGGCCGACCGGGCGAATGGTCTGGGTGCGCTCCACCGCGGGGACTTCGTTGCCGGTCTGCGGCTTGTCGGTCGGTGGATTGCCCGTCGGTGGATTGCCGGTCGGTGGTTGACTGCCCCACCGGAAAGCGGGCGGGAACGGGGTCTGCGGTGCGGCGCCGGGCTGCTGTTGCTGCTGTTGCCCCGGCGGGTTGGCGGACTGGGTCTGCTCGCCGTTGGCCGCCGCGAGCAGCTCGTCCCTGCGCCTGCGGTAGTCCTCGGCGGAGAGTCGTCCCGCAGCCAGATCCTGTTCCAGCTGATGCAGATCTTGCTGCCAGGCCACCCGACATCCCTCCAACACGTACGTGATCCCCACGAGGTGGGCCATTGATGGGGCCCATTGTGCCCAATCTGACCAAGTGACAAGTAGCCAACACCCAAGTTGTGACATGGTGCGCGCCGCGCAGGTGCTCCTGCTCGGGCCGCAGGCCAGCTGCCTGGATACGATCGCCGTGGCCGGCATTGCGGGCCCGCCGGGGCTCCGGTGGGAGCCGAGGGGTTCCCGGCGATGCCGGAAGCGACCACGGCCGGGGAGGCAGCAGCACAGTGAGCAGCGCACGAACCGATGTGGTGTTGGCCGCGATGGTGCTCCACCAGCAGAGTCTCGAACAGGTGTGGCGCGCGTTCCGTCCGCTGGTGCAGTCGCTGCACCTGGCCAAGGAGTCCGGCCAGCTGGCGGACGCCGGTATCGCGCTCGGGGACTGTTCGCCGGAGCCGGTGCTGGGCACCGAGGCCGCTGCCGACCTCCACCGCTACGCCGAGGACAAGGGCGTCTCCTTCGGCTACCGCCCCTTCAACGCCAACCTCGGGCACAGCCTCGGCTGCAACGAGCTGGCCCGTGGCGCCCAGGCCGACGTGCTGCTGTTCGTCAACCCGGACACCTACTGCGCGCCGAACGCCATCGGCCACCTCGTCACGGCCCTTGCCGATCCGTGGTCGGCTGCGGCGGACGCCCGCCAGATTCCGTGCGAGCACCCCAAGGAGTACTTCGCCGACACCGGCGAACAGAGCTGGGCGAGCGGATTCTTCCTGGCCGTGCGGCGCTCCGCGTTCGAGGAGGTGGACGGCTTCGACCGGATCTTTTTCACCTACGGCAACGATGTCGACCTGTCCTGGCGGCTGCGGCTGCGCGGTTACCGGGTCGTGCACGTACCCCGAGCCGTTGTCTTCCATGACAAGCGGCTGACCGAACGGGCCGAGGTGGTTCCCACCGGCACCGAGCTGCACCAGGGCCTGCTGGCCCGATTCCTGTTGGCGCACAAGTACGGCCGCCCCGATGTGGTGCGCGAGCTGGAGCAGCGGTTGGCCGACACAACGCTGCCGCAACACCGCAGGGCCCTGAACGACTACCACGCCCTCGCGGCGGCCGGTTCGCTGCCGAAACCGGTCAAAGGTGGCAGCACGGTCGCGGATTTCCGGGACGGCGACTACGGGCCGAGGAGGTTCTGACGTGCAGTACGACTTCTCCTATGCCGACTCCTCGACCTACGCCGCGGTGCGCCAACTGCTGTCGCGGTTCACTGTGGACGGTGGACTGGTCGTCGATCTCGGTTGCGGCAACTGCCCGATGGCCGAGGTCGTCCGCGAACTGGGCGCGACCTATGTCGGCGTCGATGTCGACCCGGACTCGGTCGCCCTCGCCGCCGAGCGCGGCATCGAGTCGCATGTGGTCGACCTGTCCGGCCCGGACGCCGGTATCGCGCTGAACAAGGTCGTCGGCGATCGGCGGGTGGCCGCGGTGCTGGCGCTGGACGTGCTGGAGCACCTCGTCGACCCGGCCGCCCTGCTGCGCCAACTGCACGAACACGTCGTCGAGGCACGGACCGCGCTCCTGCTCAGTGTGCCCAACGTCACCCACATCGACCTGGGCGGCAAACTGCTGACCGGCCGCTGGGACGTCACCCCGACCGGCCTGCTCGACGAGACCCATCTGCGGTTCTTCACCAGCGGACGCCTCGACCAGGTGCTGCGCGCGGCGGGCTGGCACGAGATCGACCGCCGCGACTTCCGGCTGGCCGCCTCCGACCAGCACTTCCCGGTGAATCACCCGGCCCTGGCCCCCGGCGCGCTGCTCGCCGAGGAACTACGCCTGCTCCGCGCCCAGGCCGACGAGTTCGGCGACGTCAACCAGTTCGTCCGCGCCTACCTCGCAGGCCCCGTCCCGGCCGAGGAACCCGAACCGGAGCCCGGACCGTTCCTGTCGATCGTCATGCGCACCCAGGGTGCCAAACCGGACTCGATGATCGAAGCCCTGTGCTGCCTCGGCGGTCAGACCGTCACCGACTGGGAACTGATCATCGCCGTGCACGGCGACGCCGACCGTCTTGCCGAGGTCCGCGCCCTCGTCGACGACTTCGACGGCGAACTGCGCTCCCGGATCAGGCTCACCTCGGTCACCGGCGGCGGCCGTGCCCGCCCCGCCAACCGCGGCCTCGAACTGGCCACCGGCTCCTACGTCGCCTTCCTCGACGACGACGACTTCGTGACCGCCGACTGGGTCGAGACCTTCCAGGCCACCGCGACCAAGCACGCAGGCTCCATCGTCAGGTCCTTCGGCGTCGACCGCGACGTCGAACCGGCCGGCACCGACCACGATCGCGCGCCGTACCAGACAAAAAGCGGCCTGCGGCCGACCTTCACCACCGAGTTCGACCTTGTCCAGCACCTCTACGAAAACCGCACGCCGCTGCACTGCTTCGCGGTACCACGGACCGTCGTCACCGAGCTGAACGTCCGGTGGAACGACGAACTGCTCACCTGTGAGGACTGGGACTTCCTGCTCCGCTGCGCATTGTGGTGCGGCGTAACGGATACCGGCGCGGTCACCACCGTGTACAACCGCTGGCACAAGGTCGCGTCCCTGCACACCGTTCCACAATGGAGCTGGGACACCGCCCGCCAATGGGTCCGCCACCACCTCGACAGCCGCCCCCTGCTGCTCCCACCCGGCTCCGTCACCCGCCTAGCCGAGCTGTACGAAGCCTCGCTGCGCGAAACCCAACCCCAACCCCCGGACCCGGCCCTACTGGCGCAAATACACCAGGCCCAACACCGCGCCGAACTGGCCGAACACGCCGCGCACCACCTGCAACTCCGCGTGACGTCATTGGAAAAGTCCACATCATGGCGAATCACCGCCCCATTGCGATACCTAATGCGTAAGTCCGCCAAGAGCGATAACTAAAAAACTGAAAAGAGGCGCAGCCCCGACCTCTTCAAGAGCGGGGGTCCAGGGGCGAAGCCTCCTGGCGAGTGTGGGCTCAGCCCCACAAAAATACGGCGAGCACTAAAGCTCCAGCTCTCCCAGAGCGCAGCTCCCCCAACCGCAAGAGCAGGGGGGCCCAGGGGGGCGAAGCCCCTCCTGGCCGGGGGTGTGGGGGTTCGACCCCCACAAATTATGGCGAGCGCCTAAGGGCTTGCCGAAGAATAACTCGTGGTTTTGAGATTGAGCTGCGATGCTGGTGGTATGCGCGTGCCCGAGGACACCCAAGCGTGGTTGGCGGCTAAGTTCGCGGCGGTGTTCCCGCACCTGGACGAACGGCAACGGCGGTTGCTGATGGGCGCGGAAGCACGAGCACTGGGCCACGGCGGGATCAGACTCGTGGCCCGCGCTGCCGGGGTGCGCGAGGCCACGGTCTCCACCGGAGTCACCGAACTGGAGTCCGGCCAGGCTCCGCTGGGACGGATTCGCCGCCCCGGTGGGGGACGCAAACGGGTGGCCGACCTGGACTCCGGACTGCGCCCGGCGTTACTGGCCCTCGTGGAACCAGACATGCGCGGCGATCCCATGTCGCCACTGCGGTGGACCACGAAATCCACCCGTCACCTGGCAACCGAACTCACCGCCCAGGGACATCGGATCTCCGCTGACACGGTCGCGGACCTGTTACGCCAGGAAGGCTTCAGCCTGCAAGGCAACGCCAAAACGGTGGAAGGTAAGCAGAACCCTGACCGGGACGCCCAGTTCCGCTACCTCAACGAGCAGGTCAAGACCCATCAGGCCGACGGGCAACCGGTGATCAGCGTGGACACCAAGAAAAAGGAGATCATCGGACAGTTCAAGAACACCGGCCGCGAGTGGCACCCCCGTGGTGAGCCAGTCGAGGTCAGCACCCACGACTTCCCGGACAAAGAACTGGGCAAAGCCGTGCCCTACGGCATCTACGACCTGGCGGCCAACACCGGCTGGGTCAACGTTGGCACCGACCACGACACCGCCGCGTTCGCCGTGGAGTCCATCCGCCGCTGGTGGAACAGCGCCGGACACGCTACTTACCCGAACGCCAGCCGGCTGCTGATCACCGCTGACGCTGGTGGCTCCAACAGTTACCGCACCCGCGCCTGGAAAACCGAACTCGCGACGCTGGCGGCCCAGACCGGCCTGGCCATCACGGTCTGTCACTTCCCGCCCGGCACCTCGAAGTGGAACCGGATCGAGCATCGACTGTTCTGCCACATCACCATGAACTGGCGAGGCAGGCCGCTGACCAGCCACGAGGTCGTGATCAACACGATCGCAGCAACCACCACCCGCACCGGGCTGACAGTCCACTCCGAACTGGACACCGACACCTATCCGCTCGGAGTCGAGATCAGCAACGCCCAGATGGCCGAGTTACCCATCACCCGGCACGCGTTTCACGGTGAATGGAACTACACCCTGAACCCAACACCCAGCACTGTCGAATCCGGTTGTCAGACAAGCGAATCCGACCCGATCCCACCCACCTCGTACGACGCTGCCACTCTGTCTCACCCCTCACTCACCGGCTTATCCCGCCCCGATTTGGACACTCTGACTACAGCACTGGACGCGCTGCGCTGTGACCGTGACCAGGACCGCCACCGGCAACGCCAGCAACAGCGTGTCGAGCACGGGCAGCGTGAACACGCCCCACGCTCCGGCCGCCCCACGCGGCTGGCATTCTCCGACCAGGTCGTGGCCACCATCCTGAATCGGCGGCTGTCCCTGCCCTACGACACTCTGGCCGTGCTGTTCGGCTGCGGCCGCAGCACCATGAACCGCATGCTCAAGCACACCAGTCAGCTTCTTGACCAGCACGGCATTGTAATCGAGCCTGTGGCTTCACCCGAAAATCTGGCGAACCTCATCGTCAAAACCAAAACAGCGTGTTAATGATCTGCAAGCCCTAAGCTCCAGTTCTTCCGGAGCAAGGCTCGCCCAAAGCGAGCGGACGACGGGATTCGAACCCGCGACCCTCACCTTGGCAAGGTGATGCGCTACCAACTGCGCTACGTCCGCATGGTCGTGTCAACGAACGAACAACTGAACGACCGAGAAACATCTTAGCCGAAGTCGCGGGGGTCGCGGACACAGGGCTCGGCTTGGCGAGGTTCGACCAGTCGAACCTCGACGACCTGCACGTCGGCGTGTGCCGGTGGGACCCCGACCTCGGGCGCGGCGGGGGAACCGGCGGCGGCCGGTACGGCGAGGAGGCGGTCGACCTCGGCCATCCTGGGGCCGGGCAGGCGCCATTCCCACAGCGGATGGACTCGTTCGATGACCTCGGCGGGCAGTCGGCGGGCGATCTGGTGGCGCAGTTCCCACTCGTCGAAGACGAGTTCGTAGAAGCTGACCACCGCCGCGTTGGCCAGGAACTGGCCCGGTTGGCGGAAACACCAGCGGACGAAGCCGTAGATCCGTTCGAGGGCGTCCTCGTCCGCGCTGCGGTGTGCGTCCCACACCAGGGGCAGCAGTTCGCCGAGGAACACGTGACAGGACCAGTCGTGCTCGACGACCGTGCGGAGCGCGGGCAACAGCTCCAGCGCTTTGTTCTTCCACTCGGCCACGCGGCTAGACAGTACTGTCGAAACGGCCCGAGCAACGCATCGTCGCCAGCATCGACGTCTGGCTGTGACCAACTCGATACTTCTCGTCACCGAAGGTGAAAGGGCTGCCACTATCGCTTTGGCTGTGGCATGTTGTCCAGAACGGCGTGCTGTATGTCCACACAGTGCGTCGCGGGGAGGAGGTACCCAGCGGGGTGACTGGGATGGACCGAATCGACGACCCGCTGGTGCCGGGCGAGCTGGTTCGCGGGATTGCCGACGCCGATGGCTGTATCGATGATGTCGGCCCATTGTTGTCGCCCACCGCCGAACGAAAGCCCCCGGTAAACGGCGTAAATGGTGCCCGTGGCCATGTCGCCGACACCCAGTTTCTCGATGCCGACGACGGCGAGCTGCTGCGCAGGGTGCGCGGCGGGCAGGACGCCGCGTTCGCCGAGCTGTTCTCCCGGCACGCCGCCGTGGCACGAAGTTACGCGATGCGCTACGCCAACGACGTCGCCGAGGCCGAGGACATCGCCGCGGAGGCGTTCTTCCGGGTGCTCCAGGCCGTTCGCCGCGGTTCCGGCCCCGATGACAACGTGCGCGGCTACCTGTTGACGGTGATCCGCCGGTTGGCCGCTGAATGGCGCACCCGGCGGCGGGATGTGCCGGTGTCCGACGAGGAACTCGGTCGCCGGGTCGATCCCGACGCCGACCAGGCCGGTACCCGCGCCGAGGCGCACCTGATCGCCCGCGCGTTCACGAGTTTGCCGCAGCGTTGGCGCCGCGTGCTCTGGCAGGTCGAGGTGGAGGGCGAGCGGCCTGCCGTGGTCGCGCCAGCCTTCGGGTTGAGTCCTAATGCGACGGCCGCGTTGGCGCGGCGGGCCAGGGAAGGCCTTCGCGCGGCGTACCTCCAGGCGCATGTGCCGTCGGCCAAGGCGTCCTCGGCCTGTCAGGCCGTGATCGACAAGTTGGGC
This sequence comes from Pseudonocardiaceae bacterium, assembly GCA_036268955.1. Lineage (GTDB taxonomy): Bacteria > Actinomycetota > Actinomycetes > Mycobacteriales > Pseudonocardiaceae > CAJCJE01. The sequence continues at coordinate 21,203 of DATATE010000247.1, read as the reverse complement.
GCCTACACCGCCGGCCTTGTCCGCGGTTCCGAGGCGCGGCGGATCGTGGCGCACCTTGCCGGCTGCGCCTCCTGCCGCTCGGTGCATGCCGAGCTGGCGGATGTCTGCGCCGGCCTGCGTCGCTACGCCGGCGCGCTGCCGCTGCCGATCATGGCCCCGATCGCCTCGCACCAGCCCTCACTTGCCGCGACCGCGCAGGCCGGTAAGGCCGCCGCGCTGGCCGGCAAGGCGACCGCCGGCAAAGCGGCGGCGGCCAGCGTGACAGTGGGCAAGGCCGCGGCGGGCAAAGCGGCTGCGGGCAAGGCTGCGGCCGGGGGCAAGATGACGGCGCTGGGCAAGGCTGCGGCGTTCGGGATTCGGTTCAAGCTGGCCGTCGCGACCATGTCGGTCGTGGTGGTCGGCGGGCTCGGGATCACCGCCGGTCCGCTGCTGCTGAAGCTCACCGGCCATCTCGACGCCGACCGGGGCACCGTGCAGCAGCTCCCGGTGATACCCAACGCGCTGACCTCCGGCTCGGCCGGGGTCGGCGTCCGGCCGTTCGGGCCGGACGCGCAGCGCTCGACCGGTACCGCGATCACCGGGCCGCGGGCGGACCAGAACAGGCCGGCCGCGTCCGACCCGGCCGGGATGCCCTCGCGGAACTCGGCCGGGGCGCCGGGGCAGGCCGGCGGCCAGAACACCGGCCGGTCCGGATCGACCTCGGGGAACAAGGCGCAGGGTTCCGGGGTGACCAGCGCATCGGTGCAGGATCTCAACCCCGGCCAGACCAGAACCTCGCAGGCGGACTCGCCCAACGGTGTGACCCGCAACGCACTCACCCCGACCGTGACGCCGACGGTCGATCCGGCCACCGCGACGGGTCAGGGGAATCCCACCGTGTGGAGTACCGAGTACACCACCGACGGGACCACGGTGTGGATCACGAAATGGGTCTGGACCTGGCAGAACGGTGCCGCCCCGCCCGGAAAATGAGCGCAGGGGCCAAGGCACCGAACCTGAGCCGACCGAGCTTTGACTACGTAAGGTGATCGGAGGCAATCACTCGGCTAGACCGCCAGCGTAAGCGATTTCACCCGCTGGGCCTAACGACCGCGCGGTACCGTTGGAAAACGTACGGTGCCGGGTCGTGGATCATGCCTGCGATGATCCATAGGGAAGGTCCTGGAGGCGGCGATGATGAAACCTGTGCGTGGCGCGGACGGACGGATGTGGACTCTCCGTCGGAAGATGGAATGGTCAGTGCCTGTCCTTGCCGATGACTTCGAACACGATGTCGCCGCGAACAACGCACCGGGCATCGTGCTGCTCGCGATGTTGGCCGCGCTGGTCATCGGGCTGTTCATCTGGCGGCCCTCGCCGGTGGTGGTTCCCAGCTGGTTCCTGCTGATCCTGCTCATCGCCGTGCTGTTCTTCCCGGTGCGCTGGCTGATCCGCCGGCCGTGGACGCTGAGCGCGAAGACACCCGGCAGCCAGGAGGAACATTCCGCGGAGCGCTGGGTCGGTGTGGTGCACGGCTTCGTCACCATCCGGCAGGTCACCGCGAAGGTGACCAGGGACATCCAGGTGTACTCGGCGCCCAATGCCGACGGCCCCCTGCAGATGGTGGACTAGCACCCGCCCCGACAAAGGTCGACGTGGCCGGCCGACTGGGTGAAGATGCAGTTATGCCGGAACTTCCGGAAGTTGAGGCGCTCGCCCAGCACCTGCGTGAACACGCCCTCGGCCGTACGGTCGCCAGGGTCGATGTCGCCTCGCTGTCCGTACTCAAGACGGTGTCCCCGCCGTGGACCGCGCTGGCCGGCCGGGAGGTCTCCGGCGCGACCCGGCACGGCAAGTACCTCGACCTGGTCCTGGCCGGGCCGGCCGGCTCCGAGGAGGCGCCGCTGCACCTGATCGTGCACCTGGCGCGGGCCGGCTGGCTGCGCTGGGGCGAGACGCTCGCCGTGGCCCCGCCCAAGCCCGGCAAGGGGCCGCTCGCGCTGCGCGTGCACCTCGGCCCACCGGGCAGCGGACCCGGATTCGACCTGACCGAGGCCGGCACCAAGAAGGGCCTCGCGGTCTGGATCGTCGCGGATCCACAGCAGGTGCCCGGCATCGCCAAGCTCGGTCCGGACGCGCTGGGCATCGACCGCGCGCAGCTCGGTGAGCTGCTGGCCGGACACACCGAACGGCTCAAGACCGCGCTGACCGACCAGTCGTTGATCGCCGGGATCGGCAACGCCTACTCCGACGAGATCCTGCACCTGGCCAAACTGTCCCCGTTCGCGGTCGCCGGCCGGTTGTCGGCCGCCGCGCTGGACTCGCTGCACGCGGCCGTCCAGTCGATCCTCACCGACGCGGTGGGACGCTCGGTCGGCCAGCATGCCGCGCTGCTCAAGGGCGAGAAGCGGGCCGGCCTGCGGGTTCATGCCAGGACCGGGCTGCCGTGTCCGGTCTGTGGCGATACGGTGCGCGAGGTGTCCTTCGCGGACAAGTCACTGCAGTACTGTGCGACCTGCCAGACCGGCGGGAAACCGCTGGCCGACCGGCGACTGTCCCGACTCCTCAAGTGAAAATCCTTCATTCCCACCGGCAGGAACATTCCCATCGGCACGAGCGCGGCAGGTAGGCCAGCAGAGGTGACAGGTAGTCGAGCGGATGCCCCCGGTAATCGCCGGTGCACTTGCCATCCCCACCGAGGACAGCGGAGCATGGCAGCGTGGCGGCACTGCTGACCGAGCGCACCGTGCTGGGGGTTATCGCCACCCTCGCGGTGCTGGTGTCCTTCCTTGTGCTCTGCAAGACCCGGCGGAGCAGCTCGTCGGTCGACGACGCGACTCTTGCCGCGCTGCAGCGCATCTCCAAGGCCACCCCTGACCTGCGCGCCGGCCTCACCGAGGACGCCGCCAACCGCGCCACCCCGCACCTGCGCGAGCTGTTGCGCTGCGTCGCGGTGGGTATCGCCGACCCGGCAGGCCGGCTGCTGTCCTGGGACGGCGAGGCCGCCGAGCACTACGAGGACCTGATCGACGCGATCGGCAAGTCGGTCACCAGTTTCCGCCGCGAGCACGTCGACCACGACAAGCTCGGCTGCCAACGGCGCGGCAACTGTCCGATGCGCACCGCGGTGATCGTGCCGCTGCTGGTCGAGGGCAGCATCGAGGGCGTGCTGGTGGTCGTCGGCGGGGTGGGCGGCAAGCGGCTGATCAAGATGGCCGACGAGATCGCCCGGTTCGTGCGCACCCAGCTCGAACTGGCCAAGCTCGACGACTCCCGCCAGCAGTTGGCCCAGGCCGAGGTGCGGGCGCTGCGCGCGCAGATCTCCCCGCACTTCGTGGCCAATGCGCTCAACACCATCTCCTCGCTGATCCGCACCGACCCGGAGCGGGCCCGCGAGCTGCTGATGGAGTTCGCCGCGTTCACCCGGTACTCCTTCCGCACCAGCGGCCTGTTCACCACCCTGGCCGAGGAGCTGCGCAACATCGACCGCTACCTGACCCTGGAGAGCGCCCGGTACGGGCCGACGCGGTTGCAGGTGCGGCTGAGGATCGCGCCCGAGGTGCTCTCGGTGACCATCCCGTTCCTGGTGTTGCAGCCGCTGGTGGAGAACGCGGTCCGGCACGGCCTCGCGCCCAAGCTCGGCGGCGGGACCGTCACCGTGATCGCCCAGGACCACGGCACCGAGGCGCTGATCAGCGTCGAGGACGACGGGGTCGGCATGGACGCCGACCGGCTGGAGGACCTGCGCGACGCGCACCGCACCGGGGCGCACGTCGGCATCGGCAACATCAACCAGCGGATGCGCTCGGTCTACGGCGAGGAGTACGCGCTGATGGTGGAGACCGCGCCGGGCGCCGGGATGAAGGTCGTGCTGCGGGTGCCGAAGTTCAGCCCGAACGTGCGCGCGGTGATGCCCGGCTACAACCCGAGCGATGCGGAGAACACCGAAGCCGGGGAGCGGATCGCCGAGCGGACCGGTCAGCAGCCGTCCCTCGGCGCGCACGCGACCGGCGAGTTGCCCGCCGTCGGCTGAGCCTTCCGGCCGAATGAGCCGGCCGGGTTGACCTGGCCGGCGTCCCGATGGCGCAACCGGCACCCTCGGTCAGACCGTAAGGTCAACTGTATGAACATGACGGACAAGCTGACCGACAGGCTGACGGCCAAGCTGCCGATGCTCAGCGACCGGGTGGATCGGCGGCCGGTGGTCGCGGTGGTGAAGTTGCAGGGCGTGATCAGCCCCAATCCGTCACCGGTCAGTCGTGGCACGATCAACCTCAACACGGTGGAGTCCGCGCTCAAGCGCGCCTTCGAGCAGGAGCGGCTGCTCGCGGTGGCGCTGGCGATCAACTCACCCGGTGGGGCGCCGACCCAGTCCGCGCTGGTCACCGAGCGGATTCGCCAGCTGGCCGCCGACAAGCACGTACCGGTGCTGGCCTTCTGCGAGGACGTCGCGGCCTCCGGCGGGTACTGGCTGGCCTGCGCCGCCGACGAGATCTACGCGCACTCCACCTCGATGGTCGGCTCGATCGGCGTGGTCAGTGCCGGGTTCGGCTTCACCGGCCTGCTGGAACGCTTCGGCGTGCAGCGCAGGGTGCACGCCGCCGGGGAGCACAAGGTGCGCCTCGACCCGTTCAGCCCGGAGTCCCCCGAGGACGTCGAATGGCTCGGCGGGCTGCATGCCGAACTGCACGAGCAGTTCATCGACCTGGTCCGGTCCAGGCGCGGCGACAAGCTCAGCGGCACCGACGAGCAGCTGTTCTCCGGTGAGGTGTGGACCGGCGCGAAGGCACTGGAACTCGGCCTCGTCGACGGGCTCGGCACGCTGCGCGGGGTACTGGCCAAGCGCTACGGCGACGCGCACATCCTGACCGCGGAACCGCGCCGCTCGCTGCTGACCCGGCTCGGCGTCGGCGGCGCCGCGGCCCGCATCGGCCTCGGATCTTCGCCGGTCGATGCCCTGTTCGCCGGCCTGGACGCACTGGAGCAGCGGGCCGTCTGGTCACGGTTCGGTCTCTGAGAATCCGACCGGTCGGACACCCCAGGGAGCCAACCAGCCCAAAGGGCGCGTATCTCACCCGAGACCGGCAGCGTCACCCGCCTGGGGGTCGATTGACGGTGGACAGGCAGGCCCGTGAGTAGGCAAGATTCGCGTCACAGTGAGTACTCAGGATGGCACCCCAGGTCTTGTCGTGCTGGCCGTTGACGACGAGCCGCATGGCCTGGCCGAACTCGTCTTCATGCTGGAGCAGAACCCGAACATCCGGCGCGCCCTCTCCGCCGGGGATGCCGCGGACGCGCTCGGTGTCATCGGCGGCGGCGATCCGGAGGTCGCCGTGCGCAAGCGGGCCAGGCTGGCCCCGGTCGACGCGGTCTTCATCGACGTGAACATGCCCGGCCTTTCCGGGGTGGAGCTGGCCAAGCTGGTGGCCGCGATGAAGCCGCCGCCCGCGCTGGTGTTCGTCACCGGGGTCGGGGATGTCGCGGTGGAGGCCTTCGACCTCGGCGCCGTCGACTACATCCTCAAGCCGCTGACCAGGGAACGCCTCGACAAGGCCGTGGATCGGGTGCTGGCCAAGTGGGTGCCGCGCGAGTCGGCCAACGGCGCGCCGATCCTGGACCCCACCGACGACGAGGTGATCCCGGTCGAGTTGGCCGGCACCACGAAGCTCATCCCGCGCGCCGCGGTGCGGTGGGTCGAGGCGCAGGGCGACTACGCCCGGCTGCACACCGCGGACGGTTCGCACCTGGTCCGGATTCCCCTCGCGCAGCTGGAGGAACGCTGGACCGAGGCCGGGTTCGTGCGCATCCACCGGTCCTTCCTCGTCGCCGTCTCGCTCATCACCGAGCTGCGGATGGGCCCCTCCGGCTACACCGTGGTCATCGGCGACAACGAGCGCGAACTCCCGGTCAGCCGCCGGCACACCCGCCAGCTCAAGGACCGGCTGGTCCGGTCGCCGAAGAACGGCTGGTAGCACGATGAACGGACGAGCGGCCTTGGATGGAGTGGGCCCGTATCGAGCGGGCCAGTACCGAGCGGGCCGGTATCGAGTGGGCCGGTGCTGATGAGGTCGTACCGATCGATGAGGCACCGATGAGCAAGCACGCCAGCGGCAGCTCCAAGGAGACCGAACCGGCACGGGAAGCCGCGGTCACGAAGCCGCCGCGCCGCAAACGGGTGGTGCTCAACGACTCCCGCAACCCGGTCACCGTGCTGCGCACCATCACCGAACTGGAGGAACAGACCAGCGTCGGTGAGGCGCTGGTGCGCAACCTGGTCAGGGCCCAGCTGAAGATGGCGCTCGGGTTGGCCGCGCTGGTCGGTGTGCCGCTGGCCGGGCTGCCGCTGGCGTTCTACCTCTCGCCGACCTTCGCCAACCTGTCCGTTCTCGGCCTGCGGCTACCGTGGTTGCTGCTCGGCGTCCTACCCTTCCCTGTGCTGTTCCTGGTCGGCCTCTGGTACAACCGGCTGGCCGAGCGGCACGAGAGGGACTTCGTGAACATGGTCGAGAGCTGACTCGACCACCCTGCCCGGTAGAAGCGGATCCGTGGAACTGAACCTGTGGGCCATCGGCGGCATCGTCGTGATCGGTGCCGTCACGTTCTACCTCGGCTTCCACAGCGCCCGGCAGGCCAACACCACTGCGGACTTCCTGCTCGCGCGGCGGATCGTGCGGTCCCGGCGCAACGCGGCCGCGATCACCGGTGAGTACATCTCGGCAGCCTCGTTCCTCGGTATCGCCGGGCTGATCTTCTCCGACGGCGTCGACTCGCTCTGGTACGGCGTCGGCTTCACCGCGGGCTTCCTCGCGCTGCTGCTGTTCGTCGCGGCGCCGCTGCGCCGGTCCGGCGCCTACACCGTGCCCGACTTCGCCGAGGGTCGCCTCGGCTCGTCGGGCCTGCGCACGCTGTGCACCTGGTTCGTCATCATCATCGGCATCTTCTACCTGGTCCCGCAGTTGCAGGCGGCCGGACTGACGCTGGCCACGATCATGCCGGTGCCCACCTGGGTCGGCCAGGCCGTGGTGGTCGCGCTGGTGACCATCAACGTGTTCGGCGGCGGGATGCGCTCGATCACCGTTGTGCAGGCCTTCCAGTACTGGGTGAAGCTCTTCGCCCTGCTGGTGCCCACCTTCGTGCTCATCGGTGTCTTCCTGACCGGCCACGACGGCCAGCCGGGGCTGAGCAGCAACGCCCCGCCGGTGTTCCCGCAGAACATGACGGTCGCCGTGCAGACCCCGGTGCAGCTACAGGCGCACACCCCGGTCACCTTCACCGCGCAGGGCCGCATCGACGGCGCACCGGCCAAGGGCATGGTCACCTGGTACGTCGGCCAGAACCACACGGTCGCCAAGGGCACCAGGCTGAGCTTCACCAAGGGTTCCGCGGTGCCCAACATCGTCGGCGCGCCCGCGACCAACTCGCTGTGGCTGCGCCCGCAGGACGGCGGCGTCTCCGCCCTGCTGACCACCTATTCGCTGATCCTCGCGCTGTTCCTGGGCACCATGGGCCTGCCGCACGTGCTGGTCCGCTTCTACACCAACCCCAACGGCAAGGCCGCCCGCCGCACCACCCTGCACGTCCTGCTGCTGCTGGGCCTGTTCTACCTGTTCCCGACCGCGCTCGGCGTGCTGTCCCGGCTGTACGTGCCGCAGTTGCTGGTGAACAACCAGACCGACGCGGCGATCCTGCTGCTGCCGACCACGATGTTGCCCGGCCCGGCCGGCGAGATCCTGGCCGCGATCATCGTGGCCGGCGCGTTCGCCGCGTTCCTCTCGGTGTCCTCCGGGCTGATCGTGAGCATCGCCGGAGTGCTGTCCACCGAGATGCTGCCCGGCCGGGTGCGCGACTTCCGGGTGGCCACCGTGGTCGCCGCGGCCTTCCCGCTGGTGCTGGCGATCGTGCTGCCCTCGACCGAGGTGTCGCTGAGCGTCGGGATGTCCTTCGCGCTCGCCGCGTCCACCTTCTGCCCGGTGCTGCTGCTGGGTATCTGGTGGTCCAAGCTGACCTGGGTCGGCGCGGCGGCCGGCATCGTGGTCGGCGGCGGGCTGGTGCTCGTCTCGCTGATCCTGAACATCGCCAGCGAGTACTCCGGCGGCTGGGCGCCCTGGCTGGTGGTGCAGCCCGCGCTGGTCAGCGTGCCGGCCGCGTTCGTCACGGTGTACCTGGTCAGCAAGGCGACGCAGAGCAAGAAACCGGCCGACGTGAGCAGGCTGCTGTTGCGGATGCACGCGCCGGACCCGCTGGGCTTCATCCGCGACCGCGACATCGTCCGGTTCGGCCCCGCCGAGGAACCGGCCGGCCTCGCCGACGGCAAGCACCGCCGGTAAAACTTCGGCGCACCGAGCAACCTCCTGCCCTACCCGCGCGTATTAACAAGTGCGGGCGCAGGGTGCGGGCGGAGGAATGCATGAGCAGGTGGGCCGCTGGTCGAGGGTCGGCTTCCTCGACGGTGTCCCGTACCAGGGGATCGGCCAAGCCGGCCAGGTCCGAGGAGTTCGCGGACTTCTTCGCGGCCTGGTTCATGCCGGCGCGGCGGATCGCCTACGCCCTGTGCGGTAACTGGAACGAGGCCGAGGAGATCGCCCAGACCGCGTTCGTGCGGATGTACGCGCACTGGAACCGGGTCCGACCGGAAACCGCCGAGGCCTATCTACGTACCGTTGTGACCAGGACGTTTCTGGACACTCGGCGTCGGGGCAGGGCCAGGGAACAGGCCGTCGCCGAGGTACCGGACTCCCCGGTCGCCTCCGGTGAGGCGCAGGTCGACGAGCGGCACGCGCTGTTCGCCGCCCTGCACAAGGTGCCCGAAGGGCAGCGGGCGGTACTGGTGCTGCGGTTCGTGCAGGACATGTCCATCGAGCAGGTGGCACAGACGCTGCGCTGCTCGACGGGCACGGTGAAGAGCCAGACCTCCCGCGGCCTCGCCGCGCTGCGGACCGCCTACCAGGCACTGGCCGGGCAGCCGTTGGAACTACGAGTCGTCGAAAGAACGGGGTGAACCGGAGACATGCTGGAAGACGACGAGCTGGCGGAGCTGTTGGCGGACGAGGATCGGGTGCGCGACGCGCTACTGGCCGCCGTTGACGTACAGCAGGTGCCCCCGGTGAAGACCGATCTTGCCGAGATCGTCCACCGGGGCAGACGCAGGGCCAGGATGCAGGTGCTGGCCGCGTCGGTCACCGCGGTCGCGGTGATCGCCGGGATCGCCGTCGGTGCCACCGCACTGGGCAGGCTGGCCGGCCCCGGCAAGGTGAGCACCGCGGCCGGGCAGCCGCCGCTGACGGTCACCAGCCAGCTCGCCCCGCCGACCCCGACCATGACCGCCGAGTCCGGGCTGTGCGTGTTCCCGGAACTGGTGGACGGCAACGGGGCCAAGTCGCTGCCGGCGACCGTCGTCCAGCAGCAGATCTTCTTCACCGAGGTGCGGGCCATGGCCGCCGACGCCCAGGTCACCGTCGTCCAGGTGAACGACTCGACCCTCGCCGAGAAGACCGGCCCAGGCAGCTTCGGTGTGCGGATCATGGCCGCCGCGTCCGACCAGCTCGACAGCACCGTCACCCTCCAGCGCGGTGTGTTCGCCGGGGCGCCGGCCGAGGCCGCGATCACCGACGTCAAGCAGTACGAGGAGCCGGCACAGAACTGCGGCGGCAAGGTCGAGCAGCTCGACCTCGGCAACGGCATGGTGGCCAACCTCTACACCGAGGGCGTCGAGGGCGGCTCGACCTACCAGCGGGTGCGGCTCTACACCCAGCAGGGGGAGCGCTACGACGTCACCGAGCTGACCGACGCTGCCGGCGTCCCGCCGACCTCGGTCATCGGGAAGCCGACCGCGACAGGGGCGAGCACCTACCGCACCGTGGGGCCGCTGGTCGCCGACCAGCTGATCTCGGTCGCCCTGCAGGTCGCCGCGAGATCCGGGTAGCACGCGATCGCGCGTGGAGGTGGTGCGGTCGGCGGAGTCGAGGTGGAGTGGGCGCGGCGCGGCGGACGTGGCAACATCGTGGTTGTGAACCCACAAACCGTGCCCAGCGTCACCGTGTCCGACCTGGCCGGCGAGCTGCCGGCCGGCGTCACCCTGCTCGATGTCCGGGAGGACGACGAATGGGCTGCCGGGCACGCGCCGACCGCCCAGCACATTCCGCTCGGTGAACTGGCAGGCCGGTTGGCCGAACTGCCCGCCGAGCAGCCGCTCTACGTCGTCTGTCGCGCCGGCGGCCGCTCCGCCCGCGCCACGGCCTACCTCAACGCCAACGGCTGGGAGGCCACCAACGTCGACGGCGGCATGAAGTCCTGGCAGGCCGAGGGCCGTCCGCTCGTCGGTGAGACGCCCGGCGCCGAACCGACGGTCATCTGACCGCCGGCATGAACAATCCGGTGGGACACCAGTACCAGTACCGGTACGGCGCGCCGTTTCGGATGACCTGGGTGGCGACCCCGCCGCCCGGTGTCGCCGTCGGCCCCCGGCCGAGGCCGAGGCCGGCGCCCTACCTCGGGCCGCCCGCCTATCCGGCCGCGCCGCGCTGGGGTCTGCCCCGGCTGGCCTGGCGCGCCACCACCGCCGTCCCCGGCGCGGTGGCGCGGGTGCCGGCCGACGCCGGTGCGCTGATCCGGCACGCCCGGCTGGCCACGGTCATCCTCTGGGCGGTCGGGATCAGTGCGCTGCTGGCCGGCGGCGGCGAGATCTGGCGCTACACGCTGCTGGTGCTCGGCCGCGACGAGGCGCTCTCGGCAGGGGTGGTCGCGGCGTCCGACGCCCTGGTGCTGACCACCGCGCTGCTCGCGGTCTGCCTCGGCCTCGCCGCGCTCGTGCTGACCCTGCGCTGGCTGCTGACCGCGGTTGAACTGGCCGGCGAGTTCGCCGGTTACACCCCCGGTCGGCCGACCTGGCAGCTGCTGCTGGGCATCCTGCTGCCGGTGCTGAACCTGTTCGTCGCCGGCAGCGCGCTGGCCGAGCTGGAACACGCCGCGCTCGGCGCCCCGGCCACCGACCGGCCGAAACCCTCCCGGCTGGTCCGGTACTGGTGGGCGGCCTGGGCGGTCAGCGAGGTGCTCGCCATCGGCACCCTGCTGCTCGGCCTGCGCAGCGGCCTACAGGCCAAGGCCGACGACGTGCTCTGGCACGCCGCGACCGACCTGGTCGCGGTCGTGGTGGTCGTGGTGACCGTCGCGGTGCTGCGGCTGATCACCGGCCTGCTCGCGCCGACCGGTAGCCCGACGGTGCGGCTGGGGCGGCTGATCGCGGTGCGTGACGCACCGGAGCCGCGGCTTCGTCCGTCCCGGCCGGCCGGCGCCCTCCGCTGAGGCGATCGTCCGACCCGGTTGTCACAATCGTCGGCGTGCAGCCTGTCGTCGTCGCGCACCGCGGCGCATCGGCCCATCGCGCCGAACACACCCTCGCCGCCTACGCCCTGGCCATCGAACAAGGCGCGGACGGGCTGGAATGCGATGTCCGGCTCAGCCGTGACGGGCATCTGGTCTGCGTGCACGACCGTCGGGTGAACCGAACCTCGACCGGTCACGGCGTGGTCAGCGAACTGGCGCTGGCCGAGTTGGCCCGCCTCGACTTCGGCGGGTGGCACGACGAGCTGCCCGACTCCGCCGACGACCTGATCCGCGAACCGGTGGCCGCGCCATCGGCCCAGCCCACCGAGCGCGGCCTGCTCACCTTCACCGATCTGCTCGGTCTTGTCATGGACGCACCCCGGCCGGTCACGCTGTTCGTGGAGACCAAGCATCCGGTCCGCTACAGCGGCCTTGTCGAGGCGAAGCTGGTGGCCGCGCTTGCCCGGCACGGGCTGGCCAGGCCGGCGCGCAAACAGGACTCCCCGGTGCTGATGATGTCCTTCTCCGCCCGCGCGGTCCGCCGGATGCACCGCTACGCGCCCGCACTGCCCACGGTGCTGCTGCTCAACTCGATCAGCCCGCCACGCAAGGACGGCTCGCTGCCGCCCTGGGCGGATGTCACCGGCCCCGGCATCCACCTGCTGCGTGCCGATCCCGGCTACGTCGAGCGGGCCGCCTCGCACGGCATCGCGACCTACTGCTGGACCGTCGACGCGCCTGCGGACATCGAGCTGTGCCGGCGGCTGGGCGTGCGCTACCTGGCCACCAACTCCCCGGTGGCAACTCGCCGGCAGCTTGCCGGCTAACCTCGTTCCCAGCAAGCGGAACCAGGCATATCTCGCCACATCTCGAAGGAGACCCCAGGTGTCCAAGCGGACGGCGGTCAAGCACGCGCCCAAGGAGCGGGACGGCCTCAACCCACGGCAGCCCTGCCCGTGCGGTTCGGGTCGGCGCTACAAGGCCTGCCACGGTGCGGCCGGTGGCCCGCCCGAGGTGCTCGTCGCCCGCCCGTTCGGTGGCCTCGCCGCCGAATGCGAGCTGGTGGCGCTGCGCGAGTTCGTGCCATCGGCGACCGCGCCGCTGCCGCTGCTCGGTTCGCCGGAACGCGAGGTCACCCTCGCCACCGTGCTGCCGGTGGCCGCTGCCGCGCTGGTCCGCTCGGACGGCAGGGCGTTCGTCGGTATGCAGGTCCAGGTGCACTCCAACGACGTCGGCAGGGACGTCGCGCGCAGCATCCGCTGGGCGCTGACCGCGAATCCCGGCGACGTGCTCTCCGTGCTCCCGTCGCTCGACGAGGACGCCGAGGAGACGGCCAAGGCCGAGCAGCTCGTCGACCTGCTCGACCCGACCGCGCAGCTCGCGCCCGAACTGCACCCCGACTTCACCTGGTGGATGCCGGCGGACAACCCGGAGCCGACCGGTGAGGTCGCGCTGTCGCTGGAACGGGCCAACGCCGCGATCCTGCCGACCGATCGGCTGCGTGGAGCCGACGTGACCGCCGCGTACTGGGTGGACGCCGGCCAGAAGGCGCATCTGCGCTGGGTGCGGCCGGAGCCGGAGGAGCAACTGCTCGCCGCCATGGCCCGCCTGGCGGCCCGTGGTGAACTCGACCTCGGTGAGGGGTCCCGGTTCGCCGGTTCCTTCCGCGCCCACGGTGTCCTCGTCCCGGTCTGGGACCTCGACCGCGAGATGCACGCGCGGGAATGGGACGAACCCGCAACGGCCCTCGGCGAGCGGCTGGACAAGGCCCTGGCCTCGCTGGAGAGCGAGCCGATCACCGAGGCCGAGCGCCGCGCCCGCGACGGCCTGCGCGGTCGTCAGGTCACGCTGCGCTGAGCTGACTGTCGCTGAGCTGACTGTCGCTGGGCTGGTTGTCGCCGAGCTGGTTGTCCACAGCCTGTCCCCGGTTTGTCCACAGAGTTGTCCACAGAGGGGGTACGAGGTGATCCTGCACATCATCAGCCGGGAGGACTGGGCAGCCGCGCGGGCGGCCGGCCAGGTCACCGCGCCGTCGCTGGCCACCGTGGGCTTCGTGCACTGCTCCGACCCCGGCACCGTGCACCTGCCGGCCGGTGCCCTCTACGCGGGCCGGATCGATCTGCTGCTGTTGGAGATCGACCCGACCCGGCTCGGGGTGCCGCTGCGCTGGGAGCCGGGCGACGCCGACCCGGCAGGCCCGTGGTTCCCGCACGTCTTCGGCCCGATCCCGGTCTCGGCCGTGGTCGCGGCGCACGACTACCCGCCCAACCCGGACGGCGGCTTCGCCTTACCCGCGTCACTTGTCAGCTTCGAGGCAACCTGACCGCCGCGCCGAGCGTGTACCTGCTGTCGAGGTCGTTGGTCCGGTCCGTGCGCGAAGCGCGGACCGGCGGCAGCAGGGAGGCGCCATGCCAGCTCCGGCACCCGCAGTGGACGTGCCGCGCGCTGGCGAGATATCGGGAGATGGGCCGATGGCCGGCACGGCGGACTTCACCGAGTTCGTGCGCGCCGCCATGCCCGGACTGCTGCGCTACGGGCACGCCCTGACCGGTAATCCGCACGACGCCGCCGACCTGGTGCAGACCGTGCTGGAGAAGATCGGTTCGCGGTGGAGTTCGGTGGTGCGCAAGACCGGCGATCCGCTGGCCTACACCCGGCGGGCGATGGCGAACGCGAACATCAGCCGCTGGCGCCGGCACCGGATGGAACGGCTGGTCGCCGAGACCCCCGAGAGCAACGCCGTCTACCAGGCCGACCGGTTCGAGTCCGAACCGCTGTGGCAGGCCCTTCGCGAACTGCCGCCGAGGCAGCGCGCGGTGATCGTGCTGCGCTACTACGACGGCCTGTCCGAAGCGGAGATCGCCACGAGCCTGGGCATCAGCACCGGAACGGTGAAGTCCCAGGCGAGCAAGGCATTGGCGACCCTGCGCACCCGACGAGCGGAACTGGCCGAAGGGAGGTCGGCATGAGAAACCCCGATCACGACGATGACGACGACGTGGCCGCCGACCTGCGCGCCATGTTCGCCGATGAGCGGCTGACCCTGCCGGTCGGCCAGGACGCGGTCAGCTCGGTGGTGGCCGGAGCGGGCCGGCGGCGTCGGCGACGCACCGTGGCGATGGCCACCGGCGGCGCGCTCGGTGTCGCGGCGGTGCTGCTGGCCGGTGGACTGGTCGCCGGCCACCTGGTGCCCGGCAACACGGCGCAGACCGCGGGCCCCGGCGGTGGGCTCGCCACGACCAGCCTCGCGCGGACCACCGCACCAGGTCCCGACCAGGCCGGACCGGTCCCGTCCGACCAGGGCGGCGGTCCGGGGAGCCGGCCGGCCGTCCTCGGCCCGGACGGTTACGGCAGCCTGACGCTGGGCATGAGCCTGCCGCGCGCCCTGGCCACCAAGATGATCAACGCCAGGACCCGGACGATCAACGGTTGCTACGACTACCAGTACACGGCGGCCCAGGCGTCGCGGCCTGCGGTGTCCGGTGAACCGGGGCCCTACGACGTGTACATCAGCACGCGCGAGCAGCCGACCGGAATCCAGGCGATCAGCGCGCCCAGCGGCGTGACGACCCCGGAGGGGATCGGGGTCGGCTCGACGGCCGAGGAGATCAGGGCCGACTATCCGAACGCGACCGCCATCCCGCGCGAGGGCGTGATCGTCATCGGCGTGCCGACGAATTCCCAGGCCCAGTACCGGTTTCTGGTGGATGCGAAGGATACCGTCACGGCGGTCTACCTGACCGTCACCGGCTCGACCTGTCCGAACTGAGGACAGCCGTTGGGGCGTCCATTGTGGACGCCCCAACGGGAATGAGTCGAGTGCGGCTCAGAGCGCGCCGCCGGCCACGCGGGGGCCGCTGGTGCTCGGGCCGCCCGCGGTGAGCTGCTCGCGGGCCAGGAAGTTCTCCACGTCGAACAGGTTGCCCTTGGAGCGTTTGACCACGTTGAGCAGGCTGGACATCTGCGCGATCTCCTCGACCTGTTCGGCGAGGAACCACTGCATGAACTGCTCGCCGGTGTAGTCGGACTCCTCGCGCGCGGCCTTCACCAGCGCGTTGACCTCCTCGGCGACGTCGCGCTCCTGCTGTAGGGCCAGCGCGACGACCTCGGCGGCCTCGGTGAACTCGTTGCGGACCGCGTCGACGCCGGGGATGGTCACCGCGATGTCGTTGTCCATCAGGAACTGCACGATCATCATGGCGTGGTTGCGTTCTTCCAGGGACTGCCGGTAGAAGTGGGCGGCCAGCCGGGGGAAGTCGTTGCGGTCGAACCACACCGCGACCGCGAGATACTGCTGCGCGGCGGTCAGCTCGTTCTGCACCTGCTCTTGCAGCAATGCATGAAATGCGGAAGCTTTTCCAACAATTTTCTTGGCGCTGACAGACATGTTCGCCAACATACCGTTTCCTCTGCTGGGGCGCCGAAAAGTGACTTGGCACGCCCCTTCCGGGTGATTAGGGAAGCCTTGGCAAATACCGATAAAGCGCAGTGAGGTAAGCCCTACCCAGTTCCGATCGAATGCGCGGTTGACATTGCGATTCGCCGCCATTGATCGTGCCCCGGCTCCGATCGGCCCTCCCGGTGAACCATCGGGTGAACTCCCAGGAAGCTCCTATTGAGAACAGCTCTGATTGAGAGCTACCCTGGTTCGGTGCCCGACCCCGACGAACTCGGCGACGAGCTGATGCGAACCAACGCGGCCCTGCGCCGCCTGGTCCGTCGGCAGATCACGCCGCCGCCCTCGATTCCCGGCCCGCGCCTGCGCGGCGCCCAGATCGAGCTGCTGCGGGTGGTCGAGGAGCAGCCGGGGATCGGGGTCGCTGCCGCGGCGAAGGTGCTGCGGCTGGCCGCGAACTCGGTGAGCACCCTGGTCAACCAGCTCGCCGACGAGGGACTGCTGCTGCGCGAGACCGACGCCGACGACCGGCGGGCGATCCGGCTGAGGTTGACCGAGACCGCGGCCACCCGGCTCGACGAGTGGAGCCGGGCCAAGGCGGTCTTCGTCGGCGCCGGGGTCGCCAAGCTCTCCACCGCCGATCAGCAGGCCATTGCCAGGGCACTGCCCGCGATCCGGGCCTTGATGGCCCAGTTGGAGGAAGGCTGAATGGCCAGGACAACAGGGACAACGGGGACAACGGAATCGACCGGACCGGCGCCGAGCGGGTTGGCGGTGCACTGCGTGGGCCTGCGGCACAGCTTCGGGGAGACGGTCGCGGTCGACGGCATCGACCTCGACGTGGCCACCGGCAGCGTGTTCGGCCTGCTCGGCCCGAACGGGGCCGGCAAGACCACCACGATCAGGATGATCACCACCCTGCTGCCGGCTCCGGTCGGCTCGATCCAGGTGCTCGGCGTCGATGTCGCCAAACACAAGCTCGAGGTCCGCAGGCTGATCGGCTATGTGCCACAACAGCTTTCCGCGGACTCCGCGCTGACCGGCCGGGAGAACGTCTCGCTGTTCGCCCGCCTTTTCGACGTGCCGCGCGGCAAACGGCGCGCCACGGTCGACGCGGCGCTGGAGTCGGTCGGCCTCGCCGACGTGGCCAACCGCACCGCCGCCACCTACTCCGGCGGCATGATCCGCCGGCTGGAACTGGCCCAGGCCCTGGTGAACGCGCCGAAGCTGCTCATCCTCGACGAGCCGACCATCGGCCTCGACCCGATCGGCCGGGCCAGCGTCTGGGAGCGGATCGGCGAGGTCGCCGCGCAGACCGGGATGACCGTCCTGGTGACCACGCACTACATGGACGAGGCCGATCAGCACTGCGACCGGATCGCCCTGATGCACCGTGGCCAGATCCGCGCCGAGGGCACCCCGGCCGAGCTCAAGGCCGGCGTCGGCGCCGAGGCCACCCTCGACGACGTGTTCAGGGTGACCACCGGCGACGACCTCGAAGTAGCCGGGTCCGGTTCAGGAGAAAGGATGAGCAATGTCCGCTCAGCTCGACGCACTGCCAATCGGCTCGGCTGAGTCCGTCCGAAAAGGACCGATCCGGCTCGTCGCCTCCCGTGCCGGCACGATGTGCCTCGTCGAGCTGCAGAAGCTGCGGCACGACCGGACCGAGCTGGTCACCAGGGCGATCCAGCCCGCGCTGTGGCTGCTGATCTTCGGCGAGACCTTCACCCGGCTGCGGGCCATCCCCACCGGCAACGTGCCCTATCTCGACTACCTCGCGCCCGGCATCCTCGCCCAGTCCGCGCTGTTCATCGCGATCTTCTACGGCATCCAGATCATCTGGGAACGCGACGCGGGCGTGCTGGCGAAGCTGCTGGTCACCCCGACCCCGAGGATCGCGCTGGTCGCCGGCAAGTCCTTCGCCTCCGGTATCCGCGCGTTGGTGCAGGCACTCGTGGTGCTGGTCCTGTCGGCCATCCTCGGCGTCGGTCTCACCGCGAACCCGCTGAAGCTGCTCGCCATGGCGGTCGTGGTGATCCTCGGCTCGGCGTTCTTCTGCTGCCTGTCCATCACCATCGCCGGCCTGGTGCTCTCCCGCGACCGGCTGATGGGCATCGGCCAGGCGATCACCATGCCGCTGTTCTTCGCCTCCAACGCGCTCTACCCGGTGAACATCATGCCGGGCTGGCTGAAGGTGATCAACAAGATCAATCCGCTCGGCTACGAGGTGGATGCCCTGCGCGGCCTGCTGATCGGTACCCCGGCGAGCATCGGCGTCGACTTCATCGTGCTGATCGTGGCCTCCGGCGTGATGATCAGCGTGGCATCGGCCCTGCTCGGTCGGCTGGTCCGCTGAGCTGCCACCGGCCGGCTGGACCGGTTCACCGAGTTCGCCAGGACCGTGCCCGAGGTCGTCGAGTGCTATCGGATCACCGGCGAGGACTGCTTCCTGCTGAAGATGCAGGTGCCGGCCCTCGACCAGCTCGCCGACCTGCTCGACCGGTTCCTGCTCTACGGCCAGACCACCACCTCGGTCGTGGTCGGCACCCCGATCCCGCGCCGCCCGCTGCCGCTGCCCTGAGGACAGCGGCGGTCAGGCGAGTGGGGAGTCAGGCCAGTGGGGAGTCAGGCCAGATGGAGTCAGGACAGCGGGGGACGGCCGCCGCTGATCGGCCGGGACCGCTGGAAGGTGCCGAACCGGCCGTAGGGGTAGTCGGCCGGTTCCGGGTCGCTGACCTCGTCCAGGGTCTGCGTCTCCGTCTCGTCGAGCACCAGATCGGCCGCCGCCAGGTTGTCGGCGAGCTGCTCGACGGTGCGCGCACCGAGAATCACCGAGCTGACCGCGGGCCGCCCGGCGACCCAGGCCAGCGCGATCTGCGCCCGTGACACGCCGCGCTTCTCGGCGATGGTGCCCAGCGCCTCGATGATCTGCCAGGTCCGCTCCGCCGCGCTGCGCCGATGGAACACCACCTGGCTCGGCGAGGTGCGGTCACCGAACCGCGTGCCGCCCTCGGGTTCGGCACCCTGCTGGTACTTGCCGGTCAGCAGCCCGCCGCCCAACGGCGACCAGGGCAGCAGCCCGAGCCCGTTGTCCTGCGCCGCCGGCACGATCTCCCACTCCAGGTCCCTGGCCAGCAGGTTGTACTGCGGCTGAAGGGTGATCGGTGCGCTCAGGCCACGGAACTCCGCGAGGTCAACGGTTTTCTGCAGCTGCCAACCGGTGAAGTTGGACAGCCCGATGTGCTGGATCTTGCCGGCGTGCACCGCATCGTCAAGGAAGGCAAGGGTTTCCGCGATCGGCGTGACCGGATCCCAGGCGTGCACCTGGTACAGATCGATGACCTCGACGCCGAGCCGGTGCAGGGACGCGTCGAGGGCGCGGGTCAGGTGCCGGCGGGACAGGCCGACACCGTTGGGGTCTTCCGCGGTGGGGAAGCGGCCCTTGGTGGCCAGCACCACCCGGTCGGTGATCTCGCTCGACCGCGCCGCGAGCCAGCGGCCGACGATCCGCTCGGACTCCCCGCCGATGTACACGTCGGCGGTGTCGATGAAGGTGCCGCCGGCGGCGAGGAAGGCGTCCAGTTGGTCGAAGGCGGTCTCCTGCGAGGTTGCCGCGCCAAAGGTCATGGTGCCAAGGGCAAGGCCCGACACGACCGTGCCACTGCTGCCCAACCTGCGGTACTGCACCTTCGGCTCCCCTCGTCGCGAATCGGCGGTACGGCCAGCCAACTCCGGGCGTTGGCCGGCCGTCAACCGAGTGTGCGCGACGCCGCTACCGTTCTCAGCTCGTGGACGCGGCGGCCTTCGGCTTCGCCCTGATCAGGTTCAGCCAGATCGCGCGCAGCACAAGACCGGGCTGGGCCAACGAGTTCGGGTGCGCCATCATCTGCGTGGTGCGCGCCATCGCCTCGTTGATCTCCGGGTCGATCGCGGCCGCGTTGAACATCAGGCCGGTGAACCACTTCAGCAGCCGGTAGCCGCGCGGGTAGGGCCCGTCGACGTGCGGCAGTTCGAGGTCGGCGAAGGTGGAGATCTGCCAGGCCACGTCCACGATCACCCGGACCCGGTCGAAGTAGGACCTGGCGGGCTTGTCCAACGGCGGGTTCTCCTGCAGGTAGGCGGACAGGCAGGAGGCGTGCAGGGTCGCCGAGGTCATGCCCTGGCCGTAGACCGGGTTGAACGAGGCGACCGCGTCGCCAGCGGCGATCAGGCCGGCCGGGAAGCGGGTCAGCTCGTCGAAGTCGCGGCGCCTGCTGTCGGCCTGGTGGTAGGTGATCACCTCGCCGATCAGCTGCCCGTTCTCCGCGATGTCCCCGTACACCTTGGGGAAGTCGCGCCGGCAGCGAGTCTGGTAGTCGGCGAAGTCGCGGCTGGGCTTGTCGTCGTTGTAGCCGGAGATCAGCATGATCGTCCGCTCGCCCTCGACGAGCAGGAACCCGCCGGTGCGGGCCGGGGTGCCGGCCTTCGGGTCGGCGCCCGCGCTGGACACCGAGGACCACAGCTCGGTGACGGCCTCGTCGTATGTGAACATCGCGGTCGCGTAGTTGAGCTTGATCGGCATCCGCCGCATCGGCGGGCGCGGCCAGCCCTCGTCGGCCAACCAGTCGCTCAGGCGGCTGGAGCGGCCCATCGCGTCGACGACGAGATCGGCAGGCGCGGTGACCAGCTCATCGGCGCCCGCTGGCAGATACCGCGCGCCGCGCACGACCTCGCCGTCGAACACCAGACCCTCGACGCGCCCGGTGACCAGGCTGATGTTGGGCACCGCCACGGTCTTTTTCCGGACCAGGGTCTCCAGGAACGGCCGGGTGCTGATCAGCACCGGCAGATCCGGCTGGCTCGGCGTGGGCCTCGGCCGGCCGTTGATGAACATCTGGTCCCTCGACCCGTCGCGCGGCGGCACGATCGAACCGGCCGCGATCGCCTCGGCGGAGAAACCAGGAAACCAGCGGTCGAGCTGCATGGCGCCCGCCGCCAGCAGGGCGTGCACCTGGGTGCCCTGCGGCACGCCCGATCGCGGGGCGCCGTCGGCGGGTGAGTCGTCCCGCTCGACGATCAGTACCTCGTCGGCATGGTCGGCGAGCACCCTGGCGGCCATCAGGCCGGCCATGCTCGCACCGAGCACGACGGCCCTGCGGAGTCGGGCACCGCCGTGTTTCGGCCGCTCGGTGCTGCTGATCTGGGCGAAGAGCTGGGAGGGGGAGGGTGGCATGGCGGCAACTCCTAGCGCGCAACGGTTGGCTGTGCGTCATCATGATGGCAGTCTGTGCCGTATGACAGAGACTGTACCTGAAGATCTTTTGCCAACAAAAAAGCCGGGAACGACAGCTGATGTCGTTCCCGGCTCACGAAGCCGGTTTTCCGCCGAATGAGGTGATCTCACCAAGATCGGGTCGTGTCGGGCCCGACGGCGCTGGACCTGTGGTGGCCGAGGGGCCGATGTGAAGACAGGCGTGGAGTCCCTGGTAGAAGAACGCTCGCCAAAGTGATCTTCGCCCGAAGGACT